>JANLWW010000190.1:0-49576 GCA_031364805.1 Acidobacteriota bacterium | reverse complement strand
CAGGAGGCGGGGGCGGAGGCGGGGGGGGCGTGGGAGCGGTCGGAGTGGTCGGGCCAGAACAACCGACCGCGACGGCCCCGAGCAGCGTGGCCAGAACCAGGCGCTTCACCATCGAACTGTTGACACCGAACCTTATGAATTCTTGCAACACAATCAGCTTCTGATCCTATCGCAACCGCCACGCCGCGCCAACGCCGCCTACGGCGTGCGCCGCGGCGGCGCGGCCAGGATTCGATAGACGCGGTCTTCTCCCTCTGTGCGTTCCAACTGCAAGTGGTCGGCGAACCGCCGATAGCGTTCGGCTATCTCGGCCCGGCGCTCAGCGGGATATTGTTCGCCGTGGACCACCACGTAGGTCACTCCTACTTCCCGCAGGCTCGCCAGGCTGGTCGCATCGGGAAACGCCGTGAGTTCCCGGTAGAGGCGCTCGTGAAGCGCCGGCCTGATTCCGCTATAGCCGTGAATGGTCGGTTGCCAATGGGCCGTCGCGTGCAGCATGGCCATGGTGTGATGGCGCTCGTACGCGCCCATGTCGCCTGGACTCGGCATCGGGACTTCGGCGATCGCGAATGGCTTGGGCAAGGTGTTCAGCCACCGATCGATCGCTGGCACGTCGATCGCGTAGGGAACGTAGGCGAGCGGCATGCTCGCATACTCGACGAGCAACAGCGTGCCAACGGCCAGTGCTGCCACGCTTCGTGCTGTGGCTCGCCACCGTGCGGCGACCCGATCGAAACCCACGCCGGTCAGTACTGCGAGGGCCAGCATCGCGAGAATCATGAAGCGCGACGGAACCCTGATGAAGTTGAACCCAGGCCAAGCGTAGAGCCACGGCCACAAGCTCGCCGGTGGTGGCAGGAACATCGCAACCGACACCACGAGCAGCACGAAGTAGATCACCGCGGGCTGTTGCCTCAAGCGCGCGCGCCAATCGACGATACCCTGGCGCGGTCTCGATACGATTGCGGCCAACGCGAAGATCAGTACAGTGAGTCCCGGAAAGAGCCAGGCACTTGCAGTTTGATTGAAGTCGGTGTCGGTCAACCACGCGCGCAGGTAGTGGTGCGCGTGCGACGGCGATGCCAGGTAACTGGCCGGCGTCGGTAGCCAGTTCTCGAGCGATCGTTTGAGGCCGACGTCGGCCTGCGCCGATCGGTAGGGGGCAATCAAGGCAACGATCGGGGCCATCAGCAGCAGCCCGGGGACACCCAGGTCACGTATCCGCGTCCAGAGCGAAATTGATTCTCCCAGCAGCGTTCGATACAGCACGACCACCGCAACCGCGACAATCAGAAACACGGCGCCGTGGCCGCTGGTCAAGACCTGCAAGGTGAAACACGCCACCGCGACCCGCAGATCACGCTTGCGGCCGTGATCCAGATACGTATGCACGTACGCCAATGTAAACGGCACCCATTGCACGGCGGTCAGGTGCAATTGCCCGATGCGGAAGAACCGTGGTGGCGCGGCGAGAAATACGATCCCGCAGAGCACTGCGCCGGCGTAGCTGATCCCGAGCCGGCGTGCCAGCAGGAAGGCACCCAGCCCACACAGCACGCACGTTGCGAGTTGGACCAGGTTGATCGCGAGCACCAGGTTACCGGTGAGCCAGATCACCGGGGCGGCCATCAGTGCGCTGCCGAGGAGGTTCTCGGAATAGGCCAGGGTGCCGTGGTGGGGATAGAAGATGTTGGCGTCAAAGATCGCCAGCGGCTGGCTGGTGAACGCGTGGACGTCCCACGCCAACGTCCACAAGAACAGGTGCGTGTCGGGATTGTCGGCCAGCAGCATGGTCCCCGGGTTCAGGCTGACCGGGTACGCCAGCACGATCGTGAGAAGCGAATAGAACAGGGCGACCAGGGTGGCGCAGCGGAACTCGGAAGCCAGGAGTCTACCGGGCATCGGGAACGCGGGCGATCGCGGCGTAGTCCTGGAACGTAAACAGGCGATCGTTCAAGCGGTCGACGTTGTGATTGAACGCCGAGATCAATGCCGTATCGGGATCGGCAACCTCGCCGAAGTGCTCTGGCCGCGGCGCCACGCGCTGCAAGCGGCCGTCGGCGGCGATCGGCGATCGATAGACCACCTCCACTGACGCAAAGCCACTTGCTTGCAGCATGAAGTGCAACGTGTCCGGATGGATCGGCTGTTCGTGCGTGAGGTCGCGGAGATAGCTTTCAAAGAACGCGACCCAGCAGGCGGGATTGATCGTCTCGAGAATCAACGGGGCACCGGGCCGTAACTTAAAAAAGGCGGTCTGGAGTAATTGCGACAGGTAGGCCGGCTTCAAGTGCTCGACCACCTGGACCGCGATCAACCCGCCCAGCGACTCGTCCGCCAGGCCGCGGAGTGCCGTCAAGGCGTCCTCGGTTGATGCCTCAAGGCCACGTGCGCGGCACGCCTCAACCATTTCGGGATTGAGATCGAGCCCTCGCGCTGAAATGCCGTTGTCCTTCAACAGCTCGAGAAATTCGCCCCGACCGCAGCCGACGTCGAGCACATTGGAGGCGCCGGCGAAATAAGGCAGGTAGCCGACCAGCCGCGCGCGAATCTCGGCCTCGGATCCGCGGAAGCGATCCTCGAAGCCAAGATACTTGTAGGCGTCGGTGTCGGCCGCGGTCGCGGCGGGCGCCGGCTGCGGCGGGTGTCCGACGCTCCCCGACGGACGCGGCGTGGCCGAACCCAGCCGCTCGATCTCGCGGGTGGCCATCACCGCGGCGCGCTGTGCCACCTCAGCGACGCCCTGCAAGCTCGCGATCGCCTCGCGAACCTGCCGGTCGCCCGCATCGGCGAGCGGCGTGATCTGCTGGAGAAATTGCAGCAGCAACGATTCGAAGCGGATCAGCCCCTCGAACCCGGCGCGCGTGGCTGGTAGCGCGGTGGCCAGGGCCGCGCGCACTTCGCGATGTGCGGCGGCGCTGCGATTGAGATGATCGACGACGGCCGCGTTGAATGCGGACTGCCGCTCGAAGATCGGGCCCACCACCCGCCAGGCGCTGTCGGCGATGCCGCGCTGCCACCACGAGCCGCGAGCCGGCGGTGCCTGATCGAGGGGCAGCGACGCCACGTTAATGGCAGTCAACATCCGCTCGTCATACAGTGGCGGCGGCGCGGGCCATTCGGGAAGGGTTTGGATGGCGCGGTCGAGGGCGGTCAGCGCCTCGTTGTAACGCCGGTGTGCCTCCGCCCGTTCAGCGACCAGGCGGTTGACTAATCCAGGACTCGACTCGGAGCTCACGTTGGCAACCTACCGCTGGGGCTTGGGAGTGTCAAGGATCGGCTCAGCGGAGTTCCACCCACACCGCCAGTTCGCGCAGGTCGTCGCTGGCGGAATCGATGGCGAAGGGGCGAAAGCCGGCGCCCGAGCGGAGGGTCAAGGCGACGGCCGCATCGGCTGGCGGCAAGGCGATCAGTTCTTCCTGACCGGCCTGCAGTGACCAGCTATGGCGCCATGCCCCCACTGATACATCAATCGTCGTCGCCACGGCACCAGCCCGAAGAAACAAGCGCGCTCCTTGCGTCCGCGCCGACTCATCGAGATCGATCACCACGGTTGCAGCTCCGCCCGCGCGCGTCCAGAACCCGGCCGGCTCCAGGTACGCTTGCTCATCAAAGAAAAACACGCGGGCCCGCCCGTACCGTGTTGCCCGCAGCGCCGGGCGGCCATCTCCGTTCGCTGGTGACCGCACCGAGAGGGCTCGCAAACGCAGGTCGGGCAAGGTGGCTCGATCGGTGCCATCACCCCGCAGCGTCAAGGCCGCCACGGCCACGGGCAGACGCAACGACACGCCGGTCACTCCTGACGCATGTTCGTCCATGCGCCATTGGTCAATCGGCGTATCGTTGCGCCCGATCACGACGCTGATCGCACCGCGGGGTGCCGCACTCCCCTCGCTGATGACGGCATAGTCGCCGGCGGGGATCCCGGCCGCCCGCAATCGAGCGGGATCGGTGGTGGCTAAAGCCTGGCGATCGGTGGTGCCAAACTCAATCCTTCCGGCGAAGTCGCCTGCACTGAGAGCCTGGAACGGCATCAGTTGCAAGACCGTGCGGTGGAACGACGGCGAATAGGCGCTGAGCGCGGCGATGCTCGAGCGACTCGAGGTCACTGCCGTGACGCCGTGCATCGCCCAGACGACCGAGCATCCCAGCATGGCAGCTACGGCGCCGGCGAGCGTCACGACGGTCCACGTCGCACCGGCGCCCGCTCGAGAGCGTTCGGTCAGCACGAACGCCACAATCGCCAGCAGGAGGCCCGCGCCGAGCCACACCATCGCGTCGGTGAGCGCGCCCGCGGCGGAACTGCGATGCACGCTCGGGAACGCGAGCGGCAGGTCAACACTCCTGGCGGCCCAATCCAGGACGAGATCGATGCCGGTGCGATTGTTGTAGAGCAAGCGGCCACCATCCACCCACGCGCGCGGCAGAACCATCACGATGCTCACCAGCAGCATGACCAGCGTCAGCGCCCGCCACGTCCGCGATCGCTCGGCCCGCGTGGCGTCTTCGCACAATCGGCTCCACCACCAGGCAATCGGCAACGCGGCCAGCGGCATCAGCGCGACCAGAAAGCGCGCCGGCGCGCTGTTGCCGCCCCACCACATCGCGTAAGACGAGGCCGAGAACAAATACGGCGCAATTACCAGGAGCAACTCGCCACTTAACCGTCGATGCCGCCCCGCCATCCACACCAGGCCGGCGCCAGCCACCGCGTAAATCGGCGCGGTGGCGATCAGCCCAAACTGCTGATCGATCAACAGGCCGACTGCACCGCGGCCGATGTTCGCGACCGCCGAGTTGGTTTGCTCACCATACGGCGCAGTGGGACTGACGGTGCCCCAGATAATCCAGAAGTAGCCGAACCACGCGACCGCCGCAAGCACCGGCACGGTGAACAGCGCCACGAGGTTGCCCCACGCCCGGGCAACGCGTGCGAGCCGCAGCAGCAGGACCACGCCAAGCACTGCGGCAATGATGGCGAAGCGGGTGTGAAACCACGGCAGCGCCGCCAGCGCAACACCGCCGGCCCACAGGCCCAATCGCGACAGCTCGCGCCCCAGTTCAAGCCGCACCAGCAGCCAGATCGGCACCATCACCAGTACTGCCGACGGAGCGTCAGGGTAAATCGCAAACTCGTGAAAGAAGAACGGTGTCGTGAGGAACACCGCCGCGCAACCAACCCACGCGCCGACGACGCTCGCTGAAAGCAGCCAGGCGATGTGCCACGTCAAGGCCGCCGCCAGCGCGACGGCGGCAATCAGGAAGGTGACCACACCGGCATAGCCAGCGACGGCGAAGGCCGGTAGCACCATCAGCGAAACACCTGGAGCATGAACGGAGTAGATCTCGCCGTCGTCGCCCCGCTGCAGGTAGTCGGGCCTCAAGCGCCCGCCAAAGTACGACAAGTAATCGCCGCGGGCGTGGTTGTTCTCAATGCGGAGATCGCCATCGAGGAGGATGCTTTGGGTGACGGCCAGGTAGTGGGGCTCATCACCGTTTGGGATAACACCGCGCAAGGCGGTGAAGCCGGCGAGGGCGCAGAGGGCAACCACAGCACCGGCCAGCCAGGGAGCTTTTCTGGGGTCGCGTGCGGCGTGGTCGAGGGTTGGCCACCACGCAATCGGTGAGCGCGCGAAGAGGCCGACTACGATCGCCAGCCATACCGCCGTCTCGATTGGGCCCTGCCAAATCAGAAATGCCGCGGGTATGTCCCACGGCAGATACGGGAGCCACAAGAGACCGGACAGTGCGAGGGGCCAGGCTCGGGCGAGCGACAGGCGGGCGGCCGCCGCCCCGGCCACCGCGACCAGCGCAAAAAAGAAGAGCAACCAGAGCGGCGGAAAGGCCGCGATGCGGGTGAGATGCGCGGCGTTGGTAATGGCCTGAGTGCCAAGTGACACCCAGGCCGAAACACCGGACAGTGCCGCCAACACCAATGCGCCAACGCGCATGTTGCGAGGCGGAGCCGAATGCACTAGAAGCGGATGCGACCGCCGAAACCGAACTGCAGGCCGCCGATGTCTGTGGACTGCTCGTTCTGTAACATCAGGACGTCGGCCGTCGCGCGTGCATAGCGCACAAACGCGCCGCCGCCGAGACGAACCGAGTCGTTCTGCCACACCAGGTAGGACACGTCGATGCCGGTGTTGTAGCCGACCGGGCTCTTCTTGCGGCTCTCGACCGTTGAGGTCACGACCACCTGCGTGAACGGGCTTCCCTGTTCGGACACCGTTACGTTGCTGACGACCGGCTGCTCGAGTCGGAACCACGAGGGGCCCGCGAACACCCTGACGTCGAGCTTCGTGGTGATCGGAATCATGTAGCCAAACTGCAGGTGGACCGCCTTCTCCGTGCGGAACTGATCACCGGCGGCAGTGGCGGTGAAGCTGCGTGGCTGGTTGAAGAAAATCGGATGCGGCGCGGTGCCGGTGATCGCAAAGTCCGCGGTGTTCTGCTCCTGGTGATAGGCCGCGCCGACCGAAAGATTCTTCCAGACCCGGAAGCCCACGCCAATATCGAACAGGCTGCCCGAGGTGTAAGTGCTGCCGGCGCTCACCGTCCCGTTTTCCTCGTAGATGGTCAACGGACGGGAATCAGCGAAGGTCGTGTCCCCCGATTCCACGCCGAACCCGACGTTCATGTAGACACGGTCTTCCCACGGTTTGATCTGCGCCGAGGCATCGCGCGCCGCGGCTGCAATCAGGCACGCGACAACAAAGGTCATTGCAATTCTACGCATCGTATTGTTTTCGCTCCGAAAAAGGGGGTCGTGGGCTGACCCGTTCCCGATGACTTTAGCATAGGGTCGCAGCGACATGGACTAATTGACTGGGCAATGGCCCGGAACTTGCGTTTGAGCAAAACTTGGGGTATTAAGTTAGGGCGATTGCTTCCAGGCCCGTCTCCCAGCGCCGCGATGCGCAAGGGCTCGAGAGAAGCACGGAGATTCAAAAATTGAAGATTAAGTACTCGTTGCTTGGCGTGAGTTCTGTACTCGTGATGGCGCTCGCTGGTTGTTCGGCCATGCCGGAGACCCCTACTACTCCTTCGGCCACAACCGGCGGCAGCACGGCAGCCGCGGCCGACGGCTCGACGCTGAAGGTCACCTCGCCGGCAATCATCGCTCCGATTGACGGCGTGACCGTGGAATCGCGCACGCCGACCTTGGTCTGGGCAAACTCCACTGGCCACTACGGCGCCGTCGGTCTCGCTTACACCATTGAAGTGAGTTCCCCGGCAGACGTCATCTACACGCGAACCGTTGGCGAGAGCAGCAATACCGGTGCACACAAGGTTGAGTTGGAACTCGCGCCAGGCACGGTCTACTCATGGCGTGTCCGGGCCGTGCTCGGCAACCTGGTCGGACCCTGGTCGATCTGGGCGAACTTCACGCCTCCAGTTCCCGTGGTCGTCGTGGCGCCAACGTCGCCTTCAGCGAGCGGCCCGAACCCGAACGGTTTCCGCACGCCAGATCCCCCCTCGGGCCAGCGTCTGCCCTTGCCGAACATGGCTGGTGTCGTGGCTCAGGTGGCAGCGGCCAACGCGGCCGACCTGCGGCACTCGTGCCAACCCGAAGGCGGCACCTGGACCTTTATGGACAAGCTGGTCGATACCCTGCAGGCCATCGACCTGCGCTGGGGTTACAACGGCAAGCGCGGCAATTCGAATGACCCGTCGCTCGACATCGTTGACTACCACTACGGCGCCGGTCCCAGCGAGGGCAGCACGCAGGTCTACATCATGGACACCATTGGCGGGCACTGCGGTTCCAACCCCACCCCCATCTGGGTCAATCAGACCGACATCACCATCAACTCCGGCACCGTCGGACGCTTCATCACGCGTCGTCCAGGGCGCCGCTAAGCATCGAACGATCATCGTCCGAGAAGGCCGGCCCCATTCGGGCCGGCCTTTTCTTTTGCCTCGGGGCCGCTGCGGCAAAGGCCCGCTCCGCCCTCGGTTCGCTCGATGACTCCTATATAATCCACCGGTGCCTCGGCCTGCCAGCCTCAGTGTTCTCATCCCCTGCTACAACGAGCGCGCCACCATCGAACGGCTGCTGAATGCCGTCGTCGGCGTCCAGACAGGTCTGGCGATGGAGGTTCTCGTCGGCGACGATGGCTCGAGTGACGGCACGCGAGAGATCCTGTCGCGGCTCTCGCTGCCAGGTGTGAGAGTAATCCTGATGCCCGACAACGTTGGGCGCGGCGGTGTGATCAAGCATCTCTGGACTCTCGCCACCGGTGACATTCTCGTGCACCAGGATGCCGACCTCGAATACGACCCACAGGATTACCTCCCGATGCTGGCTCCCCTGCTGGACGGCCGCGCCGATGTCGTCTACGGCAGCCGCTTCAAGGGTTCGATCGAAGGCATGCGCTGGCTCAATCGCATGGGCAACCTGACCATGACCGGCGCAGCGCGCGCGCTCTACGGCGTGCAGGTTTCCGACCTGATGACCTGCTACAAGATGTATCGCGCCTCGCTCATTCAGGGGCTCCGGATCGAGGCGAACGGCTTCGACTTCGAGGCGGAGTTCACGGCGCGGCTGGCACAGCGCGGCGCACGCTTTGCTGAAGTGCCAGTCAGCTTCAGCGGGCGCACGTTCGAGGAGGGCAAGAAAATCCGCGCCTTCGACGCAGTGCGCGTCATGCGCGAGTTGATTCGCTGCAGGTTCACGGGAGCGTCACGTGAGTAGCGAAACCAGCCTCGACGGGCGCATGGTCGGCGTCATCCTGGCGGCCGGCAAGGGCGCGCGGATGTATCCGTTTTCGGAGCGCAGCCCCAAGCCGATTCTACCAATCCTGAACCGCCCATTGCTCGCTCATCAAATCGAAGTGATGCGCGACAGCGGCATCTCCGACATTCACATCGTCGTCGGCCATCTCGGCTACCAGGTGGCCAGCGCGTTCGGCGACGGCGCGAACTACGGCGTCCGCATCCGGTTCGTCGAGCAGGAGAGCACGCTTGGCCTGGCCCACGCGGTGGGCGCGCTCGAGTCACGCGTGCAGGTGCCGTTCCTGCTGATGCTCGGCGACATCTACTTTCACTTAAAGGCGCCGCTGCGCCCGCTCTGCGATCAAGTGCTGTCCGGCGAGGTCAATGCCAACCTGGTCAGCATGTACGAGCCGGATCCGGCCATGATGCGGCGCAATTTCGTGATCCAGGCCGACGATGCCGGACGCGTGCGACGGGTCATCGAAAAGCCGCGCTACGTCGACAGCCAGCTGAAGGGCTGTGGCTTGTACGTGTTCGATCCCCACATCTTCGATGCCATTCGCCGCACGCCGCGCACTGCGATGCGCGACGAGTATGAGATCACCGACAGCATCCAGATCTTGATCAACGACGGCTACGTCGTGCACCACCACCCAATCGTCGAACGCGACCTCAACCTCACTAAGCCCGACGACCTGCTCGCGATCAACTTGATCGAGCTCGAGCGCAGCGGCCTGCCGCACTTGATCGACGAGAGCGCCAGCCTCCCCGAAGGCACGCGAATCGTTCGCAGCGTGATCGGCAAGGGCGTGGTGATCACCCACCCGATCAAGATTTCCCGCAGCGTGATCATGCCTGGCGTCACGGTGACCGCAACCTCTGACCTCGACTCGGTGGTGATGGACGGCGAGCACACTGTGTACTGCCCGGATGTCGGGGCGCAGGCTCACGTGCAGGGTCGCTCGTGACAGCGTTCGAGACGACCGGGACGCACGCCCTTGTTACCGGGGGCGCCGGGTTCATCGGGTCACACCTTTCTCGCGCGTTGCTGGCCCAGGGCAAACAGGTCACGGTGCTCGACAATTTGTCCGTGGGCCGCCGCGAGGTAGTCCCCGGCGGCGCCCGCTTCGTGCATGGCGACCTTCGCGACGAAGCGGCCGTGGCCGACGCCCTTCGCGGGGTCGATTGCGTGTTCCATCTAGCGGCGCAAGTGACCATTCGCGGCAGCTTCGAACGCTTCTACGAAGATCTGGACACCAACGTCATGGGGACGGCCCGCCTGCTGCGCGCGCTCGATCCAGTGGCGGTCAAGTGGTTTACGTTGGCTTCGTCGATGGCGGTGTATGCGGATGCGCCGTCGCCGACGCCAATCAGCGAATCACATCCGACCCAGCCGCTGTCGCCGTACGGCATCGGCAAGCTCGCGGCCGAAGGGGTGGCGCGACAGATTCTCGAGACGCGCGGCATCCCGTTTAGCGCCGTGCGCTACTTCAACACGTTTGGTCCGGGGCAGAGTTACACGCCCTATGTCGGCGTGATCACCATCTTCTTGACCCGCTTGTTGCGCGGCGAAGGCATTACGATCTTCGGCGACGGCGCGCAACAGCGCGACTTCGTGCACGTCGATGACATTGTCGCCGGCACCGCGGCGACAACCGGCCGGCAACCCGGCACCTACAACCTCGGCACCGGCGACGGCACATCGCTGAATGAACTGGCGAGGATGCTGATCGAACGCCTGGCGCCTGGCCAGAAACCGAGCTATGCCCCGGCGCAAGCTGGCGAACTCCGATACTCGGTCGCCAGCATCACGGCGGCACGCGAGGCGCTGGCCTACCGGCCGACGCGGACGCTGCTGCACGATCTGGATCAGGTGATCGCCTCGGTCCGCGCGGTGGTGGGGTAAATGCGGAGCGAGACGCGTCGAGACGCATGGCTGTTCGGCGTACTGGTGGGCGCGGTGCTGGGGCTGATCGTAGTCAGCGTTCGGCTCGCGCCGCCAGAACGTGACCGCATGATTCCTCGGCACCTCGAGAACGCGGTGTTCCAACCGCCCCCCGCGTCACCGGGCACCGGCGCCGTGCTGTCGACGACCTGGGCTGATTTCATGGGCCGGCCCGGGACGCAGTTCCTCGACACCGTGATCCCCACTCAGTCCGGGGTGCTGTTGATTGCCGTGCTGGTGGCACTGATGGTGGCCTTCGACTTCTCGCGCCCCCTGGCCCGACGCAACTTCGAACTACTCGCGCTGCTGGTGATCGGACTTCTGCTCTTCAACGTCATGCGGTTCTTCGAGCTACTGGCGGATCCGACCTATTTCCATGTCATGGATGCGGTGTTCATCGGCATCATGACGACGAGCCTGCTGCTGATTGGGCTCGCGGTGTGGCGGGTTCTCCGGCCGCAAGCACACGAGTGGCGTCCTAATTTGCCGGCCGGCGCGCTCGTGACGCTGACCGTGTTGCTGTTCAGCGTCAACGTGCTGATAGGCCTCGTGAAGCCGCCGGATGATGCCGGGTTCTACACCAACCTGGGCGCGCAACGGCTCCGCGAACGGGGCCGCTTCCCCTACGGCGACCCGTTGCTCAGCAACAGCGCCGGCGCCGGCTACGGGCCAATCCTGTATCTTGCCCACCTGCCGTTTCAGTTCCTGCTCAATCCCCAACCGCTCAATCGCAGCGAGCCAACGCGGAGCGACCTCGAGGCCGGAGCCACCTACCTGCTGCCACCACCGCTGGCCAGCCAGCTCACCACCATATCGTTCCACCTGCTCGGGCTGGTGTCGCTGGTGCTGATCGGCCGGCGGCTGGCCGGCCCCCAGGTCGCGTGGGGCATCGCCGCGCTCTACTGTGGCAGTGCCTACGTCATGGGCGTGGGTGGCCCTCGCGAAACCATTGGTGGCATCACGTTCATTTCTCATATCGCGCCAGCGGCGGTTTCGCTGCTCGCTTTCTCCGCGCTCGCCCGTCCGTTCGCCGCGGGTGCGCTTCTGGTGGCCAGCGCCGCCACTGTGTTCTATCCGGTGCTGTTCTTTCCGGCGTGGCTTGGGCACTACTGGGATCGGCGGCCGGCCGCGTGGCGGTTTCTTGCCGGGTGCATACTCGCGGCCCTCGTGATCGGCGGACCGGTGTTGGCACTATCACGGCCCATTGAGGGGCACAGCGTTTTGGGAACCGTAGTGCGCGAGTCGGTCGGCCATCATCAGGGGACCGCCACCTACGGGCAAAGCACGTTCGGCTTCTGGGGGCAACGCGACGGCGTGCGCGCCATCTTCAGCCAGCCATTGATCGCCGGGGAGTTCACGACCACGCCGATGTTCCTGATGACCATGGGCTTTGCCGCCGGGATGTTCTTTCTGGCCCGGAAGACCACGCCCCAGCAACTCGCGCTGATCACCGCCTCACTCGCCATCGTCGCGCAGTTGTCAAAGGTCCACGGCACGGGCGTCTACGTGAATTGGTACTATCCCTTCCTGCTGATCGGCTTCTTCGCGACCCGGTCCGCCGACTCGACTCCCCGTACGTAACAAGGGCAGGCCGCGTGGCCTGCCCTTGTCGATTCGATTCCTGGTGGCGGACTAGCGAGCGGGCGTGCGGGTCAGCGTCCAGAAGCCGGGCTCTTCGCCGGTGAAATCGCGGTAAGTCGTGGTCGGCGTCGGGCCGCAGTGACCGCCGAGCGTATCAATCAAGTAGACGTTGGGCGAGTTCATGCTCTCGCCGGCACCGTAGTGATAGGCGATCTCATCGCCCGCGCAGGTCACCGGAATGCCGTCGTTGTGAATAGCCTGGCGCGTCGGCTTGCCGTTGTAGCCCCAGCGTGCATCGGTGGCGCGCAGGTTGTCGATCAACTTGTCGAGCCACGGATTGCTGGAGTACTTCCGGCCGAACGGGCAGGAGCTGAGCGTGCCGAGCTGGCCGGCCATGGCGTCAATGAATGGCCGCGCGTTCGGCAGCGGGAGTCGGACTCCCGGAGGCGGGTCGTTCGGGCGCGGCCCAACTGCCGGTGCGTTAGGGTCGGCCGGCGTGCTGGGTGTGGTCGGCGTGGTGGTGGCACCAATAGTGGTGAACGCCATGACGTTGGACCACGGCCCGAACTTGTCGTCACGCTCCGCGCGGCTACGCCAGAACACCTTCCTGTTGGCGGGCAGGGGTGCCGTGAAGAAGCGGATCAAGCCTTGTGAATCCGCTGCCCCGTTGCCGCTTGAGAGGAGGGTGCCGAAATTGTCGGAGTCGGCGACTTCAAATCGGTGGGCGAAATTTGCAACAAGATAGTTGCCCTTCGCGGCCTGAACGGTCAAAATCGCTTCCACCGGAATGCCGGTCGCATCCGCCAGCGGGAAGACCCCGTTTGGCGCGGTCGCCTTCAGGTTCGAGCCATCTGCATTCAAGTCGGCCGTTGCGCCGGTCGTCGCGGATGGCGAAACTGGCGTAGGCAGGCCACCCTCGCAGGCGGCGAGAGTCATGGCGCAGAAGGCCGAGAAAACGGCAGGTCGTACAAGGTAGGTGTAGATGTTCATGCTGCCGCTTACTATAACCGGCTGCGTGGGTTAACTGCAATTACCCCCGAGAAATTCGGCGACCAGCGCGGCCGTGGTCTCTTCCCACGCTCCCCGTTCCTGTACAATCCTGTCGTTTGGCTGAAGCATCGACCTTCTACAAGTCCTTCTCGGAAAAGAAGCTGACCGGCTACGGTGGAGGCCGCCGGGGCCGAATCGAACAACACCGCTTGCGGCTGCTTCATCGCTTCGCGGAACCCCCGGGAACCATGGTCGAGGTGGGACCGGGGCACGGCACCTTCGCAGAGCGGGCGGTTACGGCCGGGTGGCAGTACACCGCGATCGAAGCCAGCGAGATTCTGATCGCAGTGTTACGGGCGAAGGGCCTTACGGTGGTCGAGTCCTGGGCACCGCCCATCCCCGTGGCCGATGCCAGCACTGACGTCGTCTACGCGGACCAGGTCCTGGAGCACATGAGCGGCATCGACTCGGCGCGCCAGTTCACGGCAGAAGCGCTGCGCGCCCTGCGCCCAGGTGGAACGTTTTTCGTGGTCGTGCCGGATTACCTCAAGGAACGCACGTTTTTCTGGGACGTTGACTACACCCACAATTTTGTGACGACCGAGCGGCGCGTCAAGCAGCTTCTCGTGGACGGCGGATTCGAGCTTCTTCACGTCGAACGTGCGATTGGCATGGCCACCGGCATCTCGCGCGATCTGCTCGCGGGCGCTGCCCTGTTCACCAACTTGCCGGGACTGAATACCCTGTCGCGACGCACCGGCACCGAAGACCTGCTGTTCAAGGTGCGCAAGAACCTGTTCGAGACCCTGACGTTCGTCGCCAGGAAACCGGGCGACGCTTCGCGATGACTCTGGCGCTCCGCTTCGCCCGGGGCTATTTCGTTGGGCCCCGCTCCGCGGGGCGGCCGGCGCGGTGACGGGCCTGCAAGACTTGCTCGGTCGCGCCGCGAGATCCACCCTCGTACGGCTGGCGCTAACGGCCGCCATCCTGGCCTATCTTGCCAACCGGATCGACATGACTGAGGCGGCGCGGGCCGTGGCCGCGGTCAGCCTGCCCCACCTGGCGGCGGTCCTCATGCTCGTCGTCATTGATCGCACCGTGATGATCCTGCGCTGGGTCCTGCTCCTGCGTGCCAGCGGCATCCCGATTTCCCTGCGCGACGCCTCTCGCCTGTTCCTGATCAGTTCCTTTGTGGGCAGCTTCCTGCCGGCCGGCGTGGGCGCCGACGCAGCACGGGCGTACGGCCTGACTCGGGAATCAACGTCCGGCAGCGAGGCGCTGGCCTCGGTCGCCGTCGATCGAATCCTTGGAGTGCTCTCGCTCGTGTCGATGGGCATCATCGGCGTGATCGCGTGGAGTCCCGACGAGCCGAGCGATTGGCGATTGGCGGGCGCCGTCGTCGTCATTGGCGGCGCCTGCCTGGCTGCATTCTGGGCAGACCAATGGATTCGTTGGGTGGTGCCGGCTGAGCGTCATGAAGGCTCGATCACGCGGCGGGTCTTGCGTCTCAGCGACGCGGTGAGCCGCTATCGACACCGCCGGGGCGTGCTGGCCCATGTCATGGCGTGGTCGCTCGTCGTTCAATTGCTGCGGGTTACGCAGGCCTACCTGCTCGGCTTGGGCCTCGGCATGACGGTACCGTTTGGCTATTTCTTGCTGTTCATGCCAGTCGGGCTGCTGATCCTGCTACTGCCCATTTCGATCAGCGGTTTCGGCCTGCCGCAGGGCGTCATCGTCTGGCTGCTGCGTCCGGCCGGGGTCGAGGACAGTGTGGCTTTTGCACTGTCGACCCTCGTCGTGTTGACCGGGTTGGCGGGTAACTTACCTGGGCTGTGGTTGTGGCTCAGAGCGCCCCGCTCCACCTGAAACGCGGCGGCCACGGAGTTTGTCGCCAATCGGATGGAAATCCTGTAGAATCTTGTACTTAGCATGGCTCAGGTTTACGCTGCCAAGTATCTCGCCAAAGCGGCGATGAGCGCCCCGCGCGACCTCGTTCGAGGCGTGGTCGCCAAGTACACGCCCCTTCACCCCACGGTGTTCATCTTCCACTGCACGTTTGTGTGCGACGCCCGCTGCGAAATGTGCAGCAACTGGACGCGCGGCAACCGCAAGGAAGACATGACGCTCGAGCAGATCGAAAAAGCGTTCAGCTCGCCGTTGTGGAAGGACATTGAGAACGCGTCGTTATCCGGCGGTGAACCCACCACACGCAACGACATGGTCGAGATTTGTCGCGTGATGATCGACAAGTTTCCGAAACTGCGCAAGCTGACGCTGAACACCACCGGTATCACGCACCATCGCGCCATCCCGATGCTGACCAAGGTGGTGCAGTTGTGCAACGAGCGCAACATCATCTTCTCGATGCGCGTCTCGATCGACGGCGTCAACGAAATGCACGGCTCGGTGCGCAACGTCCGCAACGCCTTCGAGAAGGCCGGCAAGACGATTGCCGCCATGCAGGAACTGCAGAAGACCCACAAGTTCAACTTCGGGATCTCGTCAACGATTTTCTCGAAGAACCTCGAGGACGCCGACAACATCCTGGCGTGGGCGAAGAAGGAAAAACTCGACATCGTTTTTAACATGGTGCGATTCACCGACGCCATGCTCGGCAACAGCGAGCTCGAAGCCGGCCTGAAGCCGATCGGCGCCGAAGAGCAGACCATGCGCAAGTTCTTCATGGATCGCGTGCGGCAGGATCCGCTGCTCGACGGCCAGAACTACATTTACATGCACTACGCGGACATGATCGCCAACGGTTATCACCGCACCGCGCCCTGTCCGTTCCAGACCCAGGGCGTGATGTTGAACCCCAACGGCGACCTGTTCTTCTGCGAACTGAGCGAGATCATGGGCAACGTCACCCAGGAAGACGCCGAGACCATTTACTTCCGCGAAGCGTCCCAGGCGCATCGCCGCGAGATTCGCGACCACAAGTGCCCGACCTGCCTCAGCCCGTGCCAGATGAACGTGGCGGCCATTAAGCAAGTGGTGCCGTACGCGCGCTTCCTGGTGCGCGCCTCCATGGAAAAGCGCCGCCGACCTTCGCTGCAAGCTCCCGCGCCCGCCTGACGGCGCTGCCACGGCGAACGTGATTGTTCACCGCCATCGGCTGCTGACGCTCGGCCTGTTTGGCCTGCTCGCGATTGCGCACTCCTGGCCTCTTGCCAGTGACCTGTCCCACCTTTCGCGCCTGGACAATGACGATGCCGCGCTGAACACCTGGATCGTGGCCTGGACCGCGCACATCCTGCCACTCGCGCCTTGGCGGTTGTTCGAAGCGCCGATTTTCTACCCCGAAGCACATACCCTCGCCTACGCCGACCACTTGTTTGTGCCAAGCCTGCTCGGCGCGCCACTACTCTGGCTCGGTGCCTCGCCAGTGCTGGCACACAACGTCCTGATCATTCTCGGGCTGGCCCTGTCGGGATTCGCGATGGCCGAGGTGATGACGCTGTGGACGGGCAGCCGGCGGGCCGGCCTCGTCTCCGGCCTGCTATACGGGTTCAACGCGCATGTCCTGATGCGGTTCCCACACCTCCAGGCCCAGCATGCCCAGTTCTTTCCGGTCATGCTCTACGCGATGGACCGGGTCCTGGTGCGCAACGCCACGCGCGATCGCTGGCGGCTCGCGGGTGCATTCACGCTGCAAGCCCTGTGTTCGAACTACTTCCTGGTGTTCTCGACCTTTGCTCTCGTGATCGCTGCGGCAGTCCGCTGGAACGAATGGCTGCCCCGCCAGCGACGATCGATACTGGGCAGCCTCTCAATCGCCGGGCTGGCCAGCGTCACGATGGTGGCCCCCTTCCTCTGGCCGTACTACCAGGTGCGCACCGAACAGGGGCTCGTGCGATCCCTGGACGAAGTCGCCCGCTACTCGGCGCGCTGGCAGGATTACCTCGCGACCGGGGCGCGGATTCATTACGACTGGTGGAGCCACGCGTTCGTTAACGGCAGTGCGGCGCTGTTCCCAGGCGTGATCGCAGTTGCCCTGGCGGCGGTCGCAGTGGGATCGGGCCAGGCATGGCGCGATCGAAGAGCCCGCATGGCAGTGGCATTCGGGGTGGTCGGCGTGTGCTTCTCGTTTGGACCGGCGTTTCCCGGGTACGCATTCCTGCACACGCACCTGCCGCTGCTCACCAGCATGCGCGCCGCGGCGCGCTGGGGATGGCTGGCGCTGGTGGCTATCGCGATCCTTGCCGGCTTTGGAGCGGCGACCATCGAACGCTGGTCTCCGCGAGGGAACTGGCGCCGTGCGGTGATGGCGACGCTGGCGGCACTGGTAACCATCGAAGCGCTCCGCGCGCCGGTCGGCTTTACCTATTTCCCGGGAATTCCCGCCGTCTACGACCGGCTTGCAGCAGCGTCGCCGGTCGTCCTCGCCGAGTTCCCGTTTTATTCAGGTCCACGCGCCAATGGCAATGGCCCGTACGTCTTGAGCAACACCCGCTACTTCGGCCGGCTGGTCAACGGCTACAGCGGGTTCGAGCCGCCAACCTACACAGCACGCGCCCGCGATCTCGAGAGATTCCCCAGCGACGCGGCGTTAACGACGCTGAAGACGCTCGGCGTCACGCACGTCACCGTGCACATGTCGCCATTTGTGCAGCGGGTTGGGCAGCCGGCACTCGACCAGGTTGCGCGCCGGCCCGACCTGGTGTTGATAGCTGAAGAGCAGGGCATCCGGTTGTATCAGCTGCGATGACCGGGCATAATTTTCCGATAATAGAGACCACTAGCTTCGCGAAAGGCCGGGCGGCCGTCGCAATTGCCGCCGTCGCATACCTGGGGTTGCTGGTCGCGGTGGCCTCACCGCTCGCGCTGCTGTTTGGCGTCAGCAGTCAGCTCATCTTCATCCTGCCTGGCATTGCGATCGCGCGCGCGGTTGCCGGTCCGGCGCTCGGGTGGCTGGTGCCTCTGGCCTTTGGCCCGCTGCTCGGCCAGGCGCTTGGCAGCCTCGCGCTGACAGGTGTGTGGGCGGCTGGAGGGCGCGGTATCTGGGTGACTCTGGCAGCGCCGCTGCTGGTCGCCGGTCTCGTCGTTCCGGCCCGCAGGCTGCAAGGGCGCTGGCAACTGCCGGCCACCACGCCCGGCGATCGCGCCGCGCTCGCGGCCTTGCTGCTGATCGTGCCAGTCGTGGTCGGGCTGCCCTTTGCGCACGTCGGGGAGATCACGGCGGATGGGCAGTTCTATCGCGCGTACTTTACTGCCGACTATGTCTGGCGGCGCGCGGTGGTGGCCGAACTGGCCAAGGGCGCATTTCTACCGGTCAACCCGTACTTCCACTCCGACACCTTGCACTACTACTGGATGCCGCACCTGCTGACCGCGGCACAGTACCGCTTCGCCGGCGCCTGGGCCCCGCTCGACGAGCTACTGCTGATCCGATCGGTGGCCGTCGACGCGTTCTTCGTCACGTTCCTGTATGGCCTGGTACGCCTCTTTGGCGTTCGGGCGATGGCGGCCGCGGCGGGCGTCGCGTTCGTGATCGTGTCATCGAGCTTCGAGGGCCTCTACGCGTGGCTGGATTTCGTGCGCCACGGCGTGCCGGCGCACGAGCTGACCAACCTGAACATCGACGCCATCACTCGCTGGTATATCCGCGGCATTCCGATTGACGGTCTCCAGCGCCTGCTGTTCTATCAACCGCACCACGCGGTCGGCTATGCCGCCGGGATGATGGGCGTGCTGGCGGTATCGCGCCGCACCATTGTGTTCGACCCGGTGGCAATGGCAGTGGCAGGCCTGTTGCTCGGGCTGTCAATCGTGATCAGCTCGTTTGCAGGGGTCATGTTCACCGCTGGAGCCGCGCTGTTCGAGGCGGTAGCGGTCGTCCGGCAGCAGGATTGGCGGCGTGGCATGGCTCACGCGATCGCCAGCGCGGTGCCGCTAGCGCTGGCCAGTGGACTGGTCCTCGCCCTGCAGTATGTCGATGCCAGCGGCAGCATCGTCAGCTACGGCGTCAACCGGGTCGCGACCCAGAGTTTCTGGGTGGTGACTGCCCTTAGCTTCGGCCCGGTGCTGCTCGTGTCAATCGCGGCGATCGCGACGATCCTGCGGGCCGAGCGCCAGGATCTCGGCGGACTCGGTGCCCTGGCGGCGGCCTGCGTCGTGTTCTACTTCTTCATCAACGTCCGCGACCATCAGGACGTGTATGTCGGCTGGCGCGTCGGCCATTTGCTGTTCATGTCGGCGACCGTCATGGCAGGAATCGTCTTCGACCAGATCGGCACGATGCCAAACCGGCGCAGGGCATGGACGGCCCTGGCCCTGGTCGGACTGGCGGGGTTACCCACCACCGTCATCGATATCTACAACACCCAGGACATCACGAACAATCGCGAGGCGCCGGGGTTCCGCTGGACGCTGCGCCTGACGCCCGACGATCGGCAGGCGTTCCACTGGATTGGGCTCAACACCCGGCCGGACGAAGTGATCCAGGTCGATCCGGTGGCCAGGGGCGCTGAAACGTGGGCCTACTTGCCGGCATTCGCAGAGCGGCGCATGGCCGCCGGCCTGCCGACGTCGATGGTGCCGCTGAAGAAATATGAGGAGGCCTCCGAGCAAGCGCGCCTGATCTTCGCCGAGTCGGCGCTGGCGGCGTACGAGCGAGCGTTACGGTCCGGGATTCACTACATCCTGGTCGGGCCGCCCGAGCACGACGCCCACCCCGGTGTCGAGCAGCGGCTGGATGCCCTGCCGGACTTGCTGCCGCTGCTCTTTCGCAACGGCACGATCTCGATCTACGGTGTGAGGCCATCGCACTAGCGGTCCTTTCGGCAGAACGCCATCAGGTGCCAGCCGAGCGGGCGAACCCACGAGCGCGGTAACGCATTGAACGCGCCGACGAAGCAGGTATTGAACGCTACACCCTTCCAACCACCATGCAGTCGCGACTTCACGGGGAAACGCTCCGGGACGATTCTGACCTCGCCAAACGGCGCCAGCAGCCCCTTGAACTCCGCAATCGAGTACTTCACCAGCACCGGCGCGTCCTCGTGCTCGAGCGGCACCTTCATGACCTTCGACAGCGCGTTCAACCATGACACGCGGTTGTAGACCATGAAGATGCCGGTACCACCCCGCTTGAGCACGCGGTGGCACTCGCGAATCATCTGCGCCGCGTCGGCGGTGTACTGGACCACGCCGTGGCCGTAGACGACGTCGAATGACGCGTCCGGGTATGGCAACGCTTCGCCGTTGGCCACGCGCAATTCCTCGGCCGCCAGTCCGTGGAGCGCGAAGTTCTTCTGGGCCAGGTCGATCGCCGTCTGCGCCAGGTCCACGCCTGTCACCCGCGCTCCGCCGGTTGCGAAGCGAACCAGGTCGGTGCCAATCCCGCACCCGACTTCCAGCAACCGCAGCCCCTTGTACGCAGAGAAGTCTACGACCTGGGGCAGGTAGCGCAGCTTGTCGTAACGGTAGTCGTCGAGATCGTCGAAGAACGCGCGAGTGCCTACTGGCTCGTCGGTCATCTCTAAATCGTGGATGCGATGGTTCCAGTAGTGTTGAATCTCGTTGATCACGACCCGCTATCGTACAATGACCCGCGGATGACGCGCGACCTCCGCCGACTGGCGGACACGAAATTTGACGTTATTGTGGTTGGCGCCGGCTTTTACGGCGTGACAGTCGCCTGGGATGCCGCCCAGCGGGGCCTGGCGGTGGCGATTATCGACAAGGACGACTTCGGCGCCGCCACGTCGTTCAACAACCTCAAGACGCTCCACGGGGGCCTGCGCTCGCTCCAGTCGTTCAACTTCCCGCAGATGCGCCTGTTCATCCGCGAGCGCCGGGCGCTGGCTCGCATCCTCCCCCACCTGGTACGGCCGATGCCGTTTGTCGTCGCCACGACCCGCAACCCGAAGCGGTCGGCGCTGGCGATGCGGGTGGCGCTGGCCATCAACGACGCGGTGGCGCGCGACCGGAATGATGGTCTGGCCGACCCGCGATCGCACCTGCCCGACGGCCAGATCATCTCCAGGGAGGAAACCCTGCGCCTCAACCCGGTCGTGGCCCCGGAAGGCGTTACCGGCGGGGCCGTCTGGTACGACTACCAGATGCTCAGCACCGACCGCGTCACGATGTCGTTCCTGCTGTCGGCGGTCGACGCCGGCGCGACGGCGGCTAACTACGTAAAGGCCAACCGGTTCATTCGCGAAGGCGATCGCGTCGTCGGCGTGCACGCCGAAGACGGACTGACCGGGAACACCTTTGACCTGCGCGGATCGGTCGTCGTGAATTGTGCCGGACCATGGGCCTCGTCGCTGCTGACCGGCCTGCCAGCGGCGGCTCAAGGCGCGCCGCCGCCGCGGCTGTCGAGGGCGATGAACGTGATCACCCGCAACGTAGTCAATTCCCACGCCTGCGGCGGCATGGTCGGCGGGCGCTTCCTGTTCCTGGTGCCGTGGCGCGACGTCTCCTTGCTGGGTACCAGCCACGACGCCCACGATGGCTCGCCCGACCAACTGAAGGTGTCGCGCTGGGACCTCGAGGCCTTCCTGAAGGACGCCCGCCAGGCGTTCCCGCACGCGGGCCTGACGACGGCGGACGTGCGGCTGATTCATCGCGGGCTGCTGCCAATGGTGTCGGGCGATGGCGTTAACGTCCGCCTGCTGAAAGAGAGTTTCGTGGTGGACCACGGCCGCCATGGGCTGCCAGGCCTGATCTCGGTGTTCGGCGTGCGCTACACCACCGCCCGGTATACCGCCGAACAAGCAGTCGACGCGGTGTTCCGGTCGATGGGCCACGCCACGCCGCCCGCGTGCCGAACGGCGGAAACGCCGCTCCTGGGCGGCAGCATGAGCCACGTCGACAACTTCCTCAAGGCAGTCATGCTGAGGGACGTGGAGGGCATCAGCACCGAGACGCTGCGGCGCGTCGCCATAACCTATGGCACCGGCTACGACCGGGTGCTGCAAATGGCCCGAGACGTGCCGGCGCTGGCCCGCCCCATCGGGCGGTCGTGCGACGTGTTGGGGGCGGAAATCCTCTATGCCGCGCGCGACGAAATGGCCCTCAAGCTGGGGGACGCGGTGATTCGCCGGACCGAGGCTGGGGCGGCCGGCCACCCGGGTTCCGATGCCCTCGAACACGCCGCGGCGATCATGGGCCGCGCGCACGGATGGGACGAGTGGCGCCTGCGGAGTGAGGTTGCCGAAGTCGAGGCGTTCTACCGTCTGCCGAGGGAGTAGGCGGTCCCTCATAGGGAACCGGTACACTTTTCATAGGGAAAAAGTGCGAACTTATAGTAACCTCCCCTCTGCAAACGCTGTCGTTGAGCGGTTGCCTAACCAGGAGAACAGATGGCCAAGACTGCTAAGAAGAAAGCCGCGAAGGCGCCGGCACGTAAAGCGAACGCCGCGTTCATGAAGCCCGTGACGCCGAGCGCCGCTCTGGCGGAAGTTGTCGGCAGCAAGCCGATTCCGCGTACCGAGGTCACCAAGAAGCTCTGGGCCTACATCAAGAAGAATGGCCTGCAGGACGCAAAGAACAAGCGCATGATCAAGGCTGACGCCGCACTGAAGCCGGTGTTTGGTGGCAAGGCCACGGTCAACATGTTCGAAATGACCAAGTTGGTCAGCAAGCACCTGAAGTAGAAACGCAGCTTCGGCGATCACGGGCGCACGGGTCAACCGTGCGCCTTTTCTTTTGTACTTACGTTGGCCACAGAGGACACAGAGGACTCAGAGACCTCTGCGTCCTCTGGCTAACGTAAGTGTGCGGTGGCCCAGCGCTCGAACACCATGAGCGGGAACAGTGTGTGCGCATGGTTCTCGCTACCGGCGGTGTGCGCGTCCATCCAGGCGGTGACCACCACGGGATCGAACAAGCCGCGGCGCGCGACGCGCTCCGGCGACAGCAGTTCGCGCATCAGCGGCTGCAGTTCGCGCCGCAGCCAGTTCTTCATCGGGATGCTGAAACCTTCCTTGCGCCGCGACAGGATGCGGTCGGGCAGGATACCGCGCATGGCCTGCTTCAGGATCCACTTGCGCTCACCGTTGCGGATCTTCAGGTGACCCGGCATGGAGAACGCGAGCTCCATCAGGTCGCCGTCGAGAAACGGCGCCCGCGTTTCAAGCGACGTCGCCATGCTCATGCGATCGACCTTCACGAGAATGTCGTCGGCGAGGTACAGGCTCAGGTCGGCGTAGAGCTGACGGTTCAGCAGATCATCCTGCCCAAAGCGGGCCAACGCGTCGCGGACGGGCGCGTAGACGTCGGTCGCGTTCAACGCGTCGCGCAACCCGCCGCGATACAAGCGGGCCTTGTCCCGCGCGTTGAGGTAGACCATCCAGCGATAGTGCCCGAGGTCGGCCGGCGCCGTCGTCGCGCCGGCACTGAAGCGCTTGAGCTTGTTGACGAGTCCTTTCTTCTTGCCGGTCGGTGGCAGCGCGGACGCGACACCAGCCAGCGCCGGCATCAGCGCATCACCCATCCAACCAAGCCTGACGGCCAGCGCCTGCGCCTGGTAGGCGTCGTAGCCGCCGAATAACTCGTCACCGCCGTCACCCGACAACACCACCTTGACGTGCTCGCGCGCCAACTCGGAAACGCTGAACGTCGGGAACATCGAGACGTCGGCAAACGGCTCGTCCAGGTGCACCACCAGGCGTTCGAACAAGTCACCGAGATCGGGCGAGACGCTGCGTTCACGGTGATTGGTCTTGAAGAGTGCGGCGACCTCGCGCGCATAGGGCAGTTCGTTGTAGGTGCCGTCGCTGAAGCCGATGCTGAAGCTGTTGACCGGCTGCGACGTGAACTCGCTCATGAAGGCGACGAGCGAACTGGAGTCGATGCCCCCAGACAGAAACGCGCCGAGCGGCACGTCAGCCATCAACTGGCCAGCGACCGCCTTTCGCAGGGCGGCGCGCAGGGCTTCGGCCGCCTCGCGATCATCCCACTCGCGGAGTGCTACGTCGGCGGCATCCCAGTAGCGATGCACCGACACCTCGCCGTCGCGATAGCGCAGGAAATGGGCTGGTGGAATCTTGTGGACGCCCTTGATCATCGTGCGCGGCGCCAGCACGTACTCGTAGGTCAGGAACTGGTCGAGCGAGATCGGGTCGAGCTCGCGCGACACTTCCGGGCGCACGAGCAGCGCTTTCACCTCGGAGGCCAGCAACAGGCCCTTCGTTGTGAGCGTCCAGTAGAGCGGCTTCTCGCCGGCGCGATCGCGCGCGGCAATCAAGGTCTTGGTGCGGCCATCCCAGATGGCGAGCGCGAACATGCCGCGCAGCCGCGGCAAGAAGTCCTCGCCCCACTGCTCGTAGGCGTGGACGAGCACCTCGATGTCGGAATGGCGCGAGTGGAAGGTGTGCCCGTGGCCCTCGAGTTCGTCGCGCAAGTCCTGGAAGTTGTAAATCTCGCCATTGGCGACGATCTTGATGTCGCCGGTCTCGTTGAGAATCGGCTGCTGGCCGGTGGCGAGGTCGACAATTGCCAGCCTTCGCATGCCCAGGCCGACGCCGTTCAGGGTGATGCTGCCCTCTTCGTCGGGGCCACGGTGGTGCAGCATCCGCACCATCCGCTGCAGCTCGTCTTCGCCGACAGGCCGGCTCAGATCGCGATCGACAATGCCAACGATGCCGCACATATTCGCTGTTCGCTATTCGCTATTCGCGGTTCGGCGGTCGCGAACCACCTTCGCGGGAATGCCGGTCGCAATCGCGAACTCCGGAACGGCGCCGACCACTACCGCGCCGGCGCCGATGATGGCATCGCGGCCAATCGTCGAACCGTCGGTGACCACGACATGGGTGCCCAGCCAGACACTGTCGCCGACCTCGATGCCGCGGGCGGTACGCCCTTGCTGCAACACCGGAATGTCCGTGCGGTCGTAGAGATGGTCGCCGCCCACCAGGTAGGTGTAGGCCGCCATCAGAATGTCCTTGCCGACATGGACACGCGAGGCTGAAAAAATTTCGCAATTGAAGCCGATGTTGGCACGATCGCCGATGATGATGTCGCCGTTCTTGCAACTGAGGATCGTGTGGCGGCCCACAAACACGCCGCTGCCGATTTGAATGCCCTGGTTGTCGGTGCCCTTGGCATCGAGGCAGCACAGGTCGTCGATCACGACGTTGTCACCGATATGGATCTTGTGCGGGTGGCGCAGGGTGACCCCGGCGCCGAACACCACATTGCGGCCAACCGACCCGAGAACCAACGGATAGAGCTTCGACCGCAGCACCAGGCCAATCGCGCCGGGCACCCAACTCGCCAGCACCATCGCCAGCTCGTACTTGATCAGCGCCCAGGCGCCCGGCTGGCCGACGAACAGCTCGCGGTATTTCTCGGCCGGCGAGCGCTGCTCGTTGAACAGTTCCTGCTGGATGACGGTAATTCTCGGATCGTTCTCACGCGCGGGACGGACCGGCATCAGCGGGCGATCGCAGCCAGATCAGACGACTCGCGTACCTCGCGAATCACGTAAGTCGGCTTGTCCTGGGATTCGTAGTACGTGCGCGCCATCACCTCGGCCAGCAAGCCAAAAGTCACCAACTGCACGCCAATGAAGATCAGCATCACGCCAAACAGCAGCAATGGCCGATCGGCAATGCCTTGGTGCAGGAACAGCCGCACGTAGGCCAGCCAGCCGGTGACGAGCACACCCAGGCCACCCGCGATCAGGCCCATCAGCCCGAAGATCTGCAGCGGACGCGTCGAGTAGCTCAGCAGGAACTTCACGGTTGCCAGGTCGAGCACCACGCGAATGGTGCGCGACAACCCGTACTTCGTTACGCCGGCGCTCCTCGCGCGATGATTCACTTCCATCTCGGCAATCTTGACGCCGATCTGGCTGGCAATCGCGGGCAGGAAGCGGTGCATCTCACCATAGAGCCGCAGCGGCTTGATGACCTCGGAGCGGAACACCTTCAGCGAACAGCCGTAATCGTGCAGCGGCACGCCAGTCGCCCACGAAATCAGCTTGTTGGCGACGATCGACGGGACGCGGCGAGTGATGAACGTGTCCTTGCGGTCCTTGCGCCATCCGCAGACGATGTCGTTGCCCTGGTCGATTAGCGCGACCATGGCAGGAATGTCGCGGGGATCGTTCTGAAGGTCGCCGTCCGCCGTCACCACCAACCGGCCGCGCGCATGTGCGATGCCAGCCGCGAAGGCGGCGGTCTGGCCAAAGTTGCGACGGAATCGGATCACCCTCAATCGCGGATCCCGAGCCTGGAGCGATGCCAACTGCTCAAACGTATCGTCCGTGCTGCCATCGTCTACGATCAGCAGTTCGTAGGCGCGCCCGTAGCGACCCAACGTTTGCGTCAGCTCCTCATAAAGGGGCTTGATGTTGGGCGACTCGTTGTGGACGGGGATGACGACGGAAAGCTCAGGAATCATTGAGCAGGACGAGGCATTATATAGCGAGACCGTGCCCTCTTTCGATCCCCTTTCGCGTGCGCTGGGCGCCGTGGCCGCCCTGCTGGGCGCAGTGGCGGCTGCGGTGTATTGGTCAGCCGGGCTCTCCCTGAGCCATTACGACGCCAAGGCGCATCTGGTCGTCGCCCGGCGCATTCTCGATAGCCTGACGCCCAGTTGGGAGCAGATCGGTGCGGTCTGGCTCCCGTTGCCGCATGTCCTCAATGCCCTGCCCGTCCAGGTCGACTGGATGTACCAGACCGGGGCCTCGGCCATCTTCGTGTCGGTGGTGTCATTTGCCATCACCGCG
Source organism: Acidobacteriota bacterium (assembly GCA_031364805.1). Classification (GTDB taxonomy): domain Bacteria; phylum Acidobacteriota; class Vicinamibacteria; order Vicinamibacterales; family UBA2999; genus 12-FULL-67-14b. The sequence continues at coordinate 22,658 of JANLWW010000190.1, read as the reverse complement.
GCCTGCCTGGCGGCGTTGGTCATGCGCGTGACCGGCTCGCCGTGGGGTGCGGGGCTGGCCGCCGCGCTCTTTGCCGCCAATCCGAACGTGCTGTATCTGCAAAGCACGCCGATGACCGAGCCCCTGCTGTTCGCGCTCTCGGGCCTGGTAGTGCTGCATCTCGCCGAGTGGGCGCTCTCCGGCCAGGTGCGGGTACGGCGGGCGGCGGGCTGGACGATCGTCGCCGCGTGCCTCACCCGGTACGAGGCGTGGCCCATTGTCGGCTCGGCCATGGCGGTGGCGGCCTGGGTGAAATGGCGAATGGGCACGCCACCGTCGAGCGTCGCCGATAGCATGGCGCGCCTCGCCTGTTATCCCGCCGGAGCGGTGCTGTTCTTCATGGGCATGAGCTTCGCCAGCATCGGCGAATGGTTCATCACCGGCGGCTTCTACGTTCCGGATCCGGCGTTGCAGGGCCAGCCCTTGGTGGTGGCTGAAGAAATTCTGGCCGGCCTTGCCACTCTTGGGGGCACGCGACTGGTGCTCGCCGGAGAGATCGCGGTCGTCGTGCTGCTGATCGCATCGCTCCGGCGCCGCTCGTTGAGCGGCCTGCTGTTTCCGCTGACGCTCCTGGCGTCGGCGGCCCTGCCCTTCTATGCCTTCGTCTCGGGTCATCCGTTTCGCATTCGCTACGAGGTGCCACTGATTCTCGGGTGTGCCGCGTGCCTGGGCGCCGGCGTCGGCCTGACTCGCCGAGCCGCAGCGCCGATTGCCGTCCTCCTGTTCGCCGCAATCACGCTGCAGGCGCTGCCATTCGATCGCAGCGCGCCCATGATCGTCGAAGCGCAGCTGGATCGGCAGAACGGCATCGGCCGCCAGGCGGTGACGGCGTGCCTGCGCGAGTCTTACGACGGCTCCACCATCATGGCCAGCATGGGCGCACTGGCCCACTACATGCAGGAACTCTCGCTGGCGGGGTTTCAACTGGCGGACTTCCTGCACGAAGGAAGCGGTCCCACCTGGCAGGCGGCGTACGCCTATGGTCCGGTGGCATTCACGGGCTGGGTGCTGGTGGAAGAGGCCGCCGAGGGCGGCGACATGCTGCATCAGAAGGCGATGCAGTGGCCGGAGTTCTTGCGCGGGTTCGAGCGAGTGTGCGAAGGCGGGAACGTCGCGTTGTACAAAAGACGGTGAGGGCTTGGGGGCTTGGGGCTAAGACCTCAAAATCTTCAGACACTCATCGTGAATCAGCCCGTTGGTGCCGAGAATATCCGGCCGCTCGGGCAGCCAGTCTCCGCCATCCATGCCGGTCACCTTGCCGCCGGCTTCCTGCAGAATCAGCGCGGCCGCCGCGGTGTCCCACGGCTTCAGGCTTGCTTCCCAGAACCCTTCCATGCGGCCGGCCGCCACCCAGCAGATATCGATCGCCGCGGAGCCGAGGCGGCGCACCGCCCGCGCATGGCGCAGCACCTGGCCAAACACCTTGAGGAACTCGTCAGGGTCTTGCTGAACGTGGTACGGAAAGCCGGTCACCAGCATCGAGTCGAGCACGGTGGCGTTCGCCGACACCCGCAGGGGGCGCCCGTTCAACCGCGACCCCTGACCTAGTTCAGCCGTGAACAGCTCTTTGCGATTCGGGTCGTAGACGGCGCCCACGACCGCTGCGCCATCGATTTCAAGCGCCAGCGACGCGCAGAAGATGGGCACCCCGTGCGCAAAGTTCGTCGTGCCATCAAGCGGATCGAAGACCCAGCGATGTCGCGCGCCGGTGGGCGGGGTGTTGAATTCCTCGGCCAGCACGTCGTGCTCGGGAAACCGCTCGGCGACCAGCGCCCGGAACATGCGCTCCACCTCGATGTCCACTTCGGTGACGAGGTCGATGGCGCCCTTCTTATCAACGCGAACGCCGGTGCCGAACTTGGCAATCTGCAGGTCACCGGCCCGAATCACGGCCTCGACGGCCGTGGCGAGAAACGCGGGGTCAGGCCCCAAGGTCTTTGGCAATCTTCTTGACCATCCGGATCTCCATGCCGCCGGGCACCTTCTTGAGTACCGTTTCGTCCATGAAATTGCGGATGAGGAAGATCCCGCGGCCGCTGGACTTGAGGATGTTCTCGGGCGCCAGGGGGTCGGCCACTTCTTCCGGCACGAACCCCTCACCCTGGTCTTCGATCCGAATCACGAGCTCGCCCACATCGGTGGCCGGCACCGGGCTGAACTCGACCAGCACGCGCTTGCTGCTGTCGTTCTTGTTGCCATGCTTGATGGCGTTGACCACCGACTCGCGCACCGCCACGCTGACCCAGTGCAACTGATCTTCGTCGAGGCCGGCCATTTTGCCGACGTGATCGCTGACGACCTGCACGAAGTCGAGCATGTCGAACGCGCTGTTGAACTCAAGTCGGACCGTGTGCGGTGGAATCATCGGGTGGGGTGCGGGCTACTCGGAACTCGCACCGGTCTGACGCGCGGGCATGTGGTGCTTAAGTACCATACCGCTTCAAAGCCGGTCAAGTTGCTATAGTTGAACATGATGCGAATGGCCGACCGAATTGCCGTATCCCCCGCGCACGCCGTCACCGGCGTGCTGCGAGTGCCGGGAGACAAATCCATCTCGCACCGTTACGCCTTGCTTGCGGCCATTGCCGATGGCCTTTCCACTGTCTCCAACTATGCGCCCGGCGCTGATTGCGCATCGACGCTGGCGTGCCTGGCGTCCCTGGGGGCTATCGTCTCACGAACACCCGCTCCAGACGATGGGGAACCGCCAATCGTCACCATCCAGGGCCGCGGACTGCGCGGCCTGCAGGCGCCGGTCGGCCCGCTCGACTGCGGCAACTCCGGCAGCACCATGCGGATGCTGGGGGGGGTTATTGCCGCTCACCCCTTCATCTCGACCCTGATCGGCGATGCTTCACTGTCGCGCCGTCCGATGCGGCGAATTATTGGTCCCCTTACCCAAATGGGCGCCACGGTCACCGCCGGCCCGGGCGACCGCCCGCCGGTCGTCATTCACGGCGGGCCGCTCTCCGGCATCCACTTCGCACCGGACACTCCGAGCGCCCAGGTCAAGTCCGCTGTGCTGCTGGCGGGCCTGCAGGCGGCCGGCGAGACCCGCGTCATTGAGCCGGCCTCTACTCGAGATCATACGGAGCGCGCACTGGCGGCGTTCGGCGCGACCGTGGAGATCCAGGGCCGCACCATCACGTTGCGCGGCGGCCAGCGCCTCTCGGGACGGACGCTGCGCGTGCCCGGCGACATCTCCTCCGCGGCATTCATGGCGGTCGCGGCAGCGGCGCTGCCGGGATCGGACGTGACGATCACGGATGTCGGGTTAAACCCGAGCCGTGCCGGGCTACTGGACGTGCTCCGCCGGTTCGGCGCGCAGGTGGACACCACGGTCGAAGATGAGTGGAATGGTGAGCCGGTCGGGCGTCTTCGCGTGCGACACGGCGCGATGCGCGACCTCGTGATTGCCGCGGAGGAAGTGCCTGAGGTGATCGACGAATTGCCCGTGCTGGCCACCCTGGGCACGTTCGGGGGCAGCGTCACGGTATCTGGAGCCGGCGAGCTGCGCGTCAAGGAAAGCGACCGCATCGCCGAACTAGTCGCCGGCTTGCGCGCCATGGGAGCGGATGCCGACGAACGGCCCGACGGCTTCCAGGTCCGCTCGGGGACACGGCTCACCGGCGGCACCGTGCACGCCAATCACGACCACCGCCTGGCCATGGCCTTTGCCGTCGCCGCCCTCGGCGCCACCGGCCCCACTCTGATCGAAGGCGCGGACGCAGTCGCGGTGTCCTACCCTGCTTTCTTCGACGACCTGCAAAGGCTGGCGCGTGAAGGCTGACAAAGTCTACCTGGTCGGCTTCATGGGAGCCGGCAAGAGCACGGCGGCCCGCGCGCTCGGCAAGCGCCTCGACTGGAAAGTGGAAGACATCGACGCCTGCATCGAGCGGGCGGACCGGCGCGACATCCCGACGATTTTCCGGCAGGACGGCGAGCCCTACTTCCGCGCCCGCGAGCGTCAGGTGCTGATCGACCTGCTGCCGGAACGCGGCGCGGTGATCGCCTCGGGTGGCGGCACCTTCGTCGACCCGTCGAACCGCGAGTTGATGCTCAAGGACGGTGCGGTGGTCTGGCTCGACGCCCCGTTCGCCACGGTGCTGTCACGCATCCCGCTCGACGGCCGGCGTCCGCTGGCTGCCGATCGGCTGGAGATGGAACAGCTCTATAATCAGCGCCTCACGGCATACCGCCAGGCGCACTTCCGGGTGGACGCGGGACGTGGCTCCGTTGAGGGGCTCGTCGATCAGATCGTAGATTGGCTAAATACTTAATGCGCTACCTGGTTATCAGCGACATACACGCGAATCTCGAAGCCTATGAAGCCGTCATGGCCGCCGCTGCTCCACTCGGCTACGAGGCGGTGCTCGTGCTCGGTGACCTGGTGGGCTACGGCGCCGACCCCAACGCGATCTGCGATCGGGTGCGGGCGCTGGCGCCGCAGGCCCTGATTCGCGGCAACCACGACAAGGTCGGCTCGGGAATTGAAAGCGCCGAGGGCTTCAACGCCGTGGCTCGCAGCGCCATTCGCTGGACCTACGACGCGCTGACGCCCACCAACCGCGAATGGCTGGCGGCCCTGCCGGCGGGACCCCTGGCCGTCGATGACTTCATCGAGATCTGCCACGGCACGCCGTTCGACGAAGATGCCTACGTATTTGATGATCTGGACGCCTTGCGCGCCATGCACGCCGCGCGGAGGCCGCTCTGCCTGTTCGGCCACACCCACGTGCAGGTCGGTCACTACCTGTCACGCGACCAGTTTGGGCTGTCGACTGCCGACGAGCAGCGCCCGCTGACGATTACTTTGGATGAAGCGAACCGTTACTTGATCAATCCGGGATCGGTCGGCCAGCCGCGCGATGGCGACCCTCGCGCCGGCTTTGCCATGGTTGACACCGCCGCGCGCACCGCGACGATTCATCGCGTGGAATACCCGGTCGCGAAGGCGCAGGCGAGAATTCTCGAGGAAGGGCTGCCCGAGGTGCTGGCCCAGCGCCTGTCGCTCGGCCGCTAGCTGCTCTCGTTATTCGCTATTCGCTCTTCGCTGCGCGCGCTCTTCGCGCTTCCGCAGTTCCGACGCCATCGCGTCTTGCGCAGCCCGCGAGCCGAGAATCCATCCGATCACGACCCCCATGATCAGCACGCCTGGGATGAAGATGAAGTGCGACGCGGTCGGGACACCAATGTCCACTTACTTGCCTCGCGATTCGAGCGCGGTGATCTCGCTCTCCACCTTTTGCAGGCGGCTCGCAATCGACCACACGTAGCCAAGCAGCACCACCCAGACGAAGCCGTAGGCGGCGCCAACCATGGTGAAGGCCGGAATCTGTTCGCCGGGCGGGATGTCTTCCACCGGCACAAATTCACTCTGCGGTGGCGGCTGCATCGCACTCGCCATCGCGCCAGGCGCCATCGCCGACAACGCCAGTATTATCAGGAACGCTCGGTAGAATCGCATCACGCTTCGTCCTCGGCAAGATACAGAGCCTCAACACGCGCCCGCTGGTGTTCGAGCCGGGCCCGCAGGTTCAACAGCGCCACGAACAGCATGGCGAACGCTGCGAAACAGAACCACAGCGGAATGCCCATGTCCGTCGGCAACGTCGGCACGACCGACGTCTGCGGATGCAGGGTGCGCCACACGTTGACCGACACGTAGATGAACGGGACGTTGGCCATGCCGAACAGCGCCATGCCGGCACCCAGTTTGTCGGAGCCAGGGCCGCCGTACTTCCGCAGCAACAGGTAGGCGCTGAAAATCATCCACAGCAGCAGGCTCGAGGTGAGCCGCGGGTCCCATACCCACCAGACGCCCCACGCCTTGCGCGCCCACAGCGGACCGGTCACTAGGGTCAGGCTGCCAAACACCAGGCCCAGTTCTGCCGCCGCAATCGCCCAGCCGTCGGCCGAAGCCTTCTTGCCGAACAGGAAGATCGCGCTGGCCACGCCGCAGATCAGCGCGGCCACGAGAAACAGGATGGCGGACGGAAAATGAAAATAGAAGATCTTCTGCACGAGGCCCATCGTCGATTCGTAGGGGGCTGCGTTGATGATCCACGGCGCAACGCCGAGCATGACGGCCGACAGACCGATCAACAGCGGATTCAGTGTTTTCATTGAAGCTGCCTGAAATTCTACTCCGTCATGACCGGTTCAAACGTCCACAGGGCCAGCGTGATGAAAATGGCGTCCCAGAAGACCAGCAGGCCGATCCAGAACTGCGCCATCGCCAGATCCGGCGTCGCCTGGAACAGCGCGGCGGTGCCGCGGACGCCGGCAATCATGACAGGAATAGTAATCGGATAGAGCAAGACCGGCAGCAGGGTGTCGCGGCTTCGCACGCGCACCAGCATGGCGGCGAACAGCGTCCCCACCGCGGCAAAGCCCAGCGTTCCCAATGCCAGCAGCGTGGCCAGCCGTCCCGGATACGCCAGAATGGGCGCGTTAAATAGCAACCCAACCAGCGGCACCAGCACGATCTCTACGAGCGCGAGCAACACCAGCAGGCCGAGCAGCTTGCCGGTGTAGATCGCGGGCCGGTCAGCGGGCGCCAGCAGCAGCGCGCGCAGCGTGTCGTTGTAGCGTTCGCGCTCGAAGGTACGGCCCATCGCCAGGGTGCCTGAAAACGAAACGGCGACCCACAGAATGCCGGCCGCGACATCATCTGGCGCGCGGCCTTCGCGGACGATCGCAAACGAAAACACCAGGACCACCGAGACGGCGAAAAACAAGGTCGTCAGCAACACTTCCTTGCTGCGCACTTCGACCGTCAGGTCCTTGCGCATGACGTGCCAGGCGACCCTGAAGAAGCTGCCAATCATTGAATGGCAAGCCGGTAGCGTTCGCTCAAGCCTCGGCTATCTTCTTCGGTGCCGACAATGCGGCCGTTTTTCAGGAAGATGGCGCGGCTCAACAGTCCGTCAGCGACCTCGAGGTCGTGGGTCGCAATCACCAGAATGCAGCCGGCCTGCTGCCGCTCTCGCAGCCGGAACACCAGCGCCTCGGTGGACGCCTGATCGAGACCGGTGAACGGTTCGTCGAGCAAGACGAGTCGTGGATCGTGCAACAGGGCGCGCTCAAGAGCGACGCGCTGGCGCATGCCTCGTGAGAATCCCGAGACGAGGTCGTCGCCGCGGTCGGCCAGTCCGGCGCGCGCCAGGCTCGCTTGCGCGACAGCCTCGACGGCAGTGAGACCATACAGGCGCGCGAAGAACACCAGGTTTTCCCGCGCCGTCAGTTCGGGATAGAGAAACAGGTCGTGCCCGAGCATGCCGATACGTCCGCGGATCTCGGCGCCGCCCTGGGCCGCGGTGCGCGCGCCGTACTCGACGCGGCCGCGCGAAGGACTAATCAGCGTGGCCAGAATGTTCAGGAGTGTCGACTTGCCCGCTCCGTTTGGTCCGAGCAGGCCGATGATTTCGCCTGCCTGACACGTGAAGCTCACCTGCGCCAGGGCCTTGCGCCGGCCGTAGTGCCGCGCCAGGTCGACGACCGAGAGCGTTTCAAAGTCGCTGTTCATTGGGCGCGAGGTCAAGCGCGGCCATGATCTTCTCAAGATCCGAGGTCAGCCGCTGCAAGCGGGCCTCGTCGCTGGTCGACAACGGCTTTTGCCGCTTCTTGCGCTCCAGCGCCACCACGTCGGCCATCAACCGCTCGCGGCGGGTCTCGAGCTTGGCGTCTTCAGATGCGCGCGCCGACTTTGGGGACAGCGACATCCAGACGCCGACCGCAAACACCAGCGCGGCGGCGCCCAGCGCGACATTGCGTGGCCACAGGCTGTGGGCCGGCATGCCCGACAGGTTCACCACCAGCGTGTCGCCGGCGTTGAGACGGCCGCCCGTGCCCATGATGAAGACCTGGCCGTCAGAAGTCATCTCGCGCGAATCGGTCAGCTGGGGCGACGACATCTGCATGCCAACAACTTTTTCGGCGGCCACAAACAACTGCCCCAGCGCGACCGGCCATTTCTGCTGGACCACGGTGGCCGCACCGGCCTGTGGCAGAGAGAAGCCGACCTGCGCCAGGGTCTTGCCGGGCGCGAACGGACCGGTAATCGTCAGCAGGTCGGCTCGCATCGATGCCGACGGCGACGACCCCTGCATCATCGACGCGCCAGATGCGCCGGTCGGCAGCTCCATCAGGATGGGACCGCCGATATCAATCGGTGTGCGCGCGTTGTTCAAGACTTCCAGCAGATAGAACACGGTGAGCGTGTCGTTCTGGAACTCGAAGATGATGCGCGACTCGGGTCCAAACTCGACGACCCCGGGCCGGGCCGGTTCCTTGGCGGCCGCCGCTGCCGCGGCCTTCTCCGCTTCCGCGGCACGCTGAATGCCTGCGATCAGCGCCACTCGCACACCGCCCTTGGCAGGCACCGGGAACTCCTGCGACGTCAGCACTTCACCATCGACCGTGGCCGAGGCTTGCACCAGCGTGCCCGCAGCAATGCCCGTGAACGGCGCTCGGCCCTGGTCGTCAGTGGTCCCCGTGCGCGAGGCGCCGCCGACCTTGAGGGTCACCGGTTGCCCGGCGACGTTGTTTCCCATGCGCTCGCGCACCACGCGCACGGTCACGGTGGCATCGGGCAGCTCGGGTGCCGGCAACGGCGTCCCGGCGATCGCGCTCGGGTCGGGCATGGCAACTTGTGCGAACGCAGGAACTGCCAACAGCGACACGGCCAGACAATTACGCAAAACGTAAAAGTGAAGCAGGTTCACTTTCACAGCTTCGCTCCGCAGGATTTGCAGAAGCGGGCGTCGGGATCATGGGCCGTACCGCAGGCGCAAACGCCAGGTGCCTCAGGTGCCTCAGGTGTGCCGAGACGACGCGCCACTTCCTGCTCGATCTGCTCGCGGTAGCCGCCGCCAGCATCCAGTTGTTGCATCAGGCCCAACGCGCGCTGGCGCAGGCGACCGGCCATCTCGTCGAAATCGGCCTGCGACATCTTGCGCATCGCGAAGTCGAACTCGAGTTCCTTGACCGACCGCAGCACCAGCGCCTTCTCGCGCTCGAGTGCGACGCGCGTCCGGCCGCCGATCATGATGGGCGCATCCAGGTCGGGCGACACCAGGGGCGACAGCATGCGATAGGCACCCAGACCGACGAAGCTCACCGAGACAACGGTGAGGCTGAGAATGATGATGTTGGCCGGCGACTGGCCGGTGGCCACAATCACGGTGGCGGTGGCTGCCAGCATGCCGCCGAGCAGGAAGAATTGCCACGGCTGCAGAAAGGGCTCTTCAACCTGTGGGGACAAACCGTCAGGTTTGTCCTGGGCAAGTTGCTTGGACATTAATCGAGGTTGCGCAGTTCGTCGTTCAACCGCGAGGCCATCTCGGGATTCTCGATCCCCGCTGGCATGCCCACCACCGACGCCTGGCGTGACGACCATCGCATGGCCAGGTAGGCCGCCGTCATGAGGCCGCCCAGGCCAACCACGACCGGCATCAGCCAGACGACGCGACCGGAGCCGCTGTTGGGCGGTTCGCTCAAAATCTGGTTGCCGCCGAAAGTATCGACGTAGAACTTCAGAATCTGGCCCTCGTTCTTGCCTTCCTTGAGCATGACGTCGATCTTGGCGCGCTCCACGGCGCAGTGTCCGCACGAGCACTGGCCCACGGGCAGCTTCGAGCACCCGCCGCACCAACACGCAAGCTTGTGCGCGACTTCCCTGGCTTCGGGCGAGGTGATCTTCTCGAGCCGCGGATCCTGGCCGGTCTCGACATGCTGGGCGAAGACCTTGGCTGCGGGCAGCAACAGCGACAGCAGCAACAGCGACGCTGTGAGCGCCCCGGCCGGCAGTTTCGCTACCGCGAAACCCATGGCGGTTTCCGGCAGCAGCGCGATGCCGGTGCCGATCGCGAGAATACCGAAGCCGAACCACACCCAGTTGACGAGCGGGTTGATATGCACTTCGACGCTGGCCGTCTGCTCTTCGATCTCGAACGCCGGCATCACCACATAGAGGTCCTCGGCGAACATGCGCCGGATTGCGACCTCGGTGGTCGGCTCCTCCTCGTGCTTGCGGAAATACCACTTCGCCGGCCGCATCTGCTCGATCACCGTGCCGCTCTTGTCTTTCACGGTGATGTGGCCCGTCACCATCTGCTTCTGGCCATCGTCGGTGACGCGAATCGCGTCGAGGTGCAACGTGTAGTCGCCCACCGTAGCTTCCTCACCCGGCTTCAGCAGCAGTTGCTGGTCGCGGCTAAAGCCCTCGCCGGCGAAACCGAGGAAGATCAGCACGATGCCGACGTGCACGATGTAACCGCCGTAACGGCGCTTGTTGCGCGACACCAGGCCGATCATCGCGGTCAGCCGGTCGGTGCCGGTCATGCCGCGCCGCACGTTCGAGCCACGGATGAATTCCTGGATCAGCGTGGTCATCACGTAGGCACTCAGGGCGAAGCACAGGCCCGAGCCCCACACCCGCACGCCCATAGCGACCACGATACCGCCCACCACGAGCGCGCTCAAGACCGGCCACATGAACGATTCTTTCAGGTTCATGATGGTGGACTTGCGCCACGCCAGCAACGGCCCGGTACCGGTCAGTACCAGCAGGATGAGGCCGATTGGCACCATCCAGCGATTGAAGAACGGTGGGCCCACGGTCAGGCGCTCGCCGTTGATCGCTTCGGTGATGGTCGGGAACAATGTCGCGAACAGGACGAACATGGCCGCGAACAACAGCACCCAGTTGTTGGCCAGGAACGCGGCTTCTTTCGACATCCACGAATCGAGTTCGTGTCGCGCCTTCAGCAATGGGAGCCGGTAAATCACCCAGCCGAAGCTGAAGACGAGCGTGAAGATCATGAAGGCGGCGAAGTAACGCGCCAGTTCGGGATCCTCACCGAATGCGTGGATCGACTGCACGACGCCAGAACGCGTGAGGAAGGTGCCGACAATGGTGAGCAGGAACGTGATGATGACGAGCGAGACGTTCCACACGCGCAACATGCCGCGGCGCTCTTGCACCATCACCGAATGCAGGAAGGCGGTCGCCGTGAACCACGGCAGCATGCCGGCGTTCTCGACCGGATCCCAGCCCCAATAGCCGCCCCAGCCGAGCTCTTCGTATGCCCAGATCATTCCGAGCGTGAGACCCAGCGAGAGGAAGAACCACGAGAACATCGTCCAGCGGCGCACGGCACGGAGCCACGAATCGTCGAGGTGGCCCGTGATCAACGCGGCCATGCCGAACGCAAACGGAATGGTCAGCCCGACAAAACCCAGATACATGGTCGGCGGATGAATCGCCATGTAGAAATTCTGCAGCAGCGGGTTCAGCCCGCGACCGTCGGCAGGCGATTCGGTGAGATAGGTCGCAAACGGGTTGTTGTGAATGATCATCAGGAAGAGGAAGAACATCTCCACTGATGCGATCACGGCCACCACGTAGGGAATCAACTCGCGATGGCGATCGCGGTTGACCTTGACCGCGACCGAGCCGAACAGCGACAGCAGGAACACCCAGAACATTACTGAGCCGTCGAGACCGCCCCAGTAGGAGGTGATCTTGTAGAAGAGCGGCTGCACGCTGTCGGAATAACGCTGGACGTAGCGGATGGAATAGTCTTCGGCGACAAAGGCGTAGATGATGACACCGGAGGCAACGGTCATCAGCGCGGCGATCGTGTAGAAGGCGGCGACGCCGCTTTCAATCAGGCGGTTGTTACGCCGGCGAGCGCCGGCGACCGATGCCGCGACCGCGTAGGCCGCCGTCACGAACGCTAGCAAGAGCAGAAGGGCGCCGAGTGAGGCCATGCCGGCCTCCTCAGTACTTGCCAGAGGGCGCGGTCGCTCCTCCGGGTTTGGCTTCGTACTTCGACGGGCACTTCGCCATCACGCCGTTGGGCTCCGTCTTGAAGCCATCAGCTGACAGCACGCCCTTCAGCACGACTTCAGAATCGCTCTTGAACGTGTCGGGCACGACGCCGGTGTAGCTGGCGTTGACGATGTGGCCGTTGCTCTGGACCTGGAAAATGTAGTCCAGGCTGTTGGGCCGGCGCTTGATCGAATCGGGCACGACGAAGCCGTGCATCTGCAGCTTCTTGCCGTACCACGGCTCGGGCTGCGTCATCACTTCATCCACGTGTTTGTAGTACTCGGTGCCCTCGGCCATCGTCGTGTAAAGCAGACCGCCGAAGGTCAGGGCGAGAACCAGGCTCGTGAGACCGATCTTGACCGCTTTGTACTTCATAATTAAAGACGTAGCCGGAGTGGCTTCTCCACCTTCAGGATACTACTGACCACCGCCACGGGCAACCCCACAACGTTGGTGTACGAGCCCTCAATTCTGGAGACAAACCGGGACGCCAGCCCCTGGATGGCATACCCACCTGCTCGGTCGACGGGTTCCCCGCTCGCCACGTACCACGAGATGTCTTCATCTGTCATCGGATCGAACCACACTCGCGTGCGCTCCACCGCGGACCGGACGCCGGACGCATCGACCACCGCGACACCGGTGAACACGTCGTGGACGCGGCCGCGAAGCCGGCGCAACATCTCGGTGGCTTCCGCTTCGTTCTCGGGCTTGCCGAGGATCAGGCGGTCGATCACTACAGTCGTGTCGGCGCCCAGAACCATGGCCCCTGGCCGCAAGGCGAGCACGGCGCTGGCCTTCTCGATCGCGAGGCGTTCAACGTAGGCCTCTGGCGTTTCATTGGCGCGTGGAGTTTCGTCGATGTCGGCCGCCAGCACCTCGAACGAGATGCCGGCGGCCGCCAACAGTTCCGATCGGCGTGGCGATCGGCTCGCGAGAATCAGATTCATTTCGCCGGCAAGTTTTCGTACCACTTCAGGTTGGCGGTGGAGGTACCGACGCACGCGAGATCAAGGCGCTGGTCGCCATTCAAGTGCGCGAATGCGCAGCCGGCAGCGGCCATGCTCTTCTGCCCTTCCAGCACGAACTTCGTCCAGGTGTTATTGGCTGCCAGCTTGTAGATGTTCACGCCACCACCGCCGCCGCGATATGCCGCGACGACTTCGTCGACACCGTCGCCGTCGAGATCGCCTGACTGCAGCGTGTGACCATCGTTGAGGGTGTCGTCGATCACCGTGCGCTGGTCCCACTTGTCGCCGGCGCCGCGGTAAATCACCACTTGGTTGCCGTGCCAAGGCTCGATCGCGGCGAGTTGACGCCCCGACGTCGTCCTTAATACCGCCACGTCGCTCGAGCCGTTCTTCGGCCACGCTTCGGGGTTACCGGCGGTCAGCCGCGTGCGTTGCCAGGCGCCGTTCATGAACCGATACAAATGAATTCCCATGAAGCTGGCACCAAGCAAGGCCTCGCGGCCCTTGCCGTCCCAGTCCACGACCTGCAGGCCGTGCAACACGCCCTCGTCTGCATCGGTGACGATCTGTCGCTTGAGGTCGGGCAGTGCGTACGCGTAGATCGCCACCTTGTCTTTATAGTCCGGCGGCACACCGTTGACGCCGCCGAGCGGGCCATTGATCACCATCTTCTTGCCGTTACCTTCAGCATCGATCCAGCGCACGCGATGCACCGACGGCATGCGATCGAATTCCTTCGCGGTCCACGGCGCGTTGACGTCGGTGCCCTTGGTCAACATGGTCATCACGCCGTCGCCCTTGGCGGGCGTCGTGCTGAAACCGCTTTGCAGGACGATCTCGGGATACCCGTCGCCGTCGGTGTCGAACGCGTCGGCGTTGATCATGCCCGGGAACCCGGAGGCCATCACGTGCGGCGTCCAGCTGGGATTCTCGTACCAGACCAGGTCCACTTTGGCACCAGTCGCGACCGCCAGCAGATCGACGCGGCCGTCTTTATTGATGTCGGTCGCGGTCACGTGGTATCCGCCGCGCAGTCCGGTCGCAATCTCATGCGCCACCAGGTTCCACGGCGCCGCCTGGCTGCTGACTTGCGCAACTCCGACGGACGCCACCACCACCGCTCCGAGCACACCGGCCACAGTTCTGCGCATAGAGTGATTCCCCTTCGGGGCAAATGATATTCTCAGCAGCGTGATTCAGGCGAACAAAGTGATGCCCGCGATCGTGGCGGCGGTCATCCGCAAGGCGCCACTCACCGACGAGAAGGTGACGCTGGCGTGGCGCCTGGCCGTGGGCCCGGCCATCGCCAAGGCCACCACTGTCCGGCTGGTGCCCGATGGCACGCTCCATGTCAAGGCCGAATCCCAGGCATGGGTCGATGCCGTCCGCAAGTCGACGTCCTTGATTCATATCCGCATGAGCGATCTGCTCGGCGACAATCTGGTCAAGCGGCTGGAATTTCGCTAGGTCGCGATTCGCCGTTCGCCGTTCGCCTTAGCGAATAGCGAACCGCGAATGGCGAATAGCGAACCCCGCCTGTGGCAAGATGGATCTCATCATGCGAAGCGCATTCATCGTTAGTGCAGTACGAATCCCCACTGGAAAATTTCTCGGCACTCTGAAGGACTTCACGGCTCCGGAACTGGGTGCCATGGTGGTGCGTGAGGCGGTGTCGCGAGCGGGGATCGATCCCGCGGTCGTGGACGAGTGCATCATGGGCAACGTGGTGTCGGGCGGCGTGGGCCAGGCGCCGGCGCGGCAGGCGGCGCTCAAGGGCGGGCTGCATGAGCACGTCGCCGCGCTCACCATCAACAAGGTGTGCGGCTCGGGCCTCAAGGCCGTGATGCTGGCGCACCAAGGCATTCAGACCGGCGACATCGACATTGCCGTGGCGGGCGGCATGGAGTCGATGAGTAATTGTCCGTACATCATCCCCAAGGTCCGCGAAGGCCTGCGCATGGGGCACGGCAGCGTGATCGATCTCATGATTCACGACGGCTTGTGGTGCCCTTTCGAGAACTGGCACATGGGCAATGCCGGCGAGACCGTCGCCGACATCTACAAGGTCACCCGCGATCAGCAAGACGAGTATTCGGCCGACAGTCACAGGAAGGCGGCAGCCGCTCAGGCCGCCGGCAAGTTTGCCGCCGAAATTCTGGCGGTCGCGATTCCGCAGAAGAAGGGCGACCCGATCAGATTCACGGCCGACGAGTCGGTGCGCGCCGATACCACAGCCGAGGTGTTGCGCAAGCTCAAACCCGCATTCAAGAAGGACGGCTCCGTGACGGCCGGCAACGCGCCGCCGGTCAACGATGGCGCCGGCGCGCTTGTCGTGATGGCCGACGAGACGGTCAAGGCTCTCAATGCCACTCCCCTGGCGCGCATCGTCGCGCAAGCTACCAGTGGCCTGGCGCCGAAGATGTTGCTGATGACGCCGGTCGAAGCCACACGCAAGGTGCTGAAGAAGGCCGGCTGGTCGGTGAACGACATCGACCTGATGGAACTGAACGAAGCGTTCGCGGTGCAGGCGGTGGCGGTGATGCAGGAACTGGGCATCGACCCGGCCAAGGTCAACGTCAACGGCGGCGCGGTGGCGCTCGGCCACCCGATCGGCGCCTCGGGAGCGCGCATCCTGACCACGCTGATCTACGCGTTGAAGGATCGCGGCCTGAAGCGCGGCGTGGCTACGTTGTGCCTGGGCGGCGGGAACGGCGTCGCGCTCGCCATCGAAGTGCTGTAAGCAGCAAGAGCGGTGGGCCGAGGATCAAGCTCTCCTTGATCACGGCCCACGCGTTGTGCGACACGAAGTTCGGCAGCCAATACCGCCGCGAGATCGCTTCAAACACAAACGCATCCGCGAAATAGAAGGTCGAGTCCAACGGCCACAACGCCATCACGCCCAGCGGCGGCGTGTCATCGGATCCCAACCAATCAAACCACACGTGCGTGGACCAGGCCAGGGTCACGGCGACCGCCAGCCGCGGATTGCGGCCCCGTGTGCCGGCCAATGTCGCCAGGCCGGCGATCACGGCCGCTCCCAGGCTGTGGGTTTCCATGTTGTGCCGGCCCCAAAGAAAATCGAGGTCAGGCAAGACAGCCGCGCAGGCGAGCGTGGCTAGGGGGCCTAGAGTGCCTAAGGTGCCTAGGGTGCGGGGATTAAGGGCCAACCCGACAATTAGACCCCCAAGCGCGTGTCCGATCGGGCTGGGCATCGCGTCAACGTACGAGGTTTCTGCAGTGCCGGTCAAACCGGGACGTATCAATTCCTGCGATCAGGCCGGAAAACAGGCGAAAGTGGTCGATTCCCCTAAAGTGTTGAAAATGAACCCACAGCTGCCAATAGGTGCACGGATTTACGCTTGACTTTCGCTTGGCGCGTTTCTAGGATGAATCCTGTCCTGAAAGGACCCCACGCACATGCCAATAGACGAACGACAGGAACGCCTCAAGTCACTCGACATCGCCGTCAGCCAGATTGAAAAGCAGTTTGGTAAGGGCTCCATCATGCGGCTCGGCCAGAACAAGGCTGTCGGCCCGGTGGACGTCATCTCGACCGGCTCCATCAGCATCGATTACGCGCTCGGTATCGGCGGCGTGCCGCGCGGCCGCGTCATCGAGATCTTCGGGCCCGAGTCATCGGGCAAAACTACGCTCGCCCTCCAGGTGATCGCCGAAGCGCAAAAGACCGGCGGCCTGGCCGCTTTCGTCGACGCCGAACATGCCCTGGATGCCGCGTATTCCAAGAAGCTGGGCGTCGACATCGACAACCTGTTGGTGTCGCAACCCGACAACGGCGAACAAGCGCTCGAAATCGTCGAGGTCCTGATCCGTTCCAACAGCGTTGATGTCGTCGTCGTTGACTCGGTCGCCGCCCTGGTCCCCAAGGCGGAGATCGAGGGCGACATGGGCGAGGCCCAGATGGGCCTGCAGGCTCGGCTGATGTCGCAGGCACTGCGCAAGCTTACCGGCGCCGTCTCCAAGTCGAAGACGTCGCTCATCTTCATCAACCAGTTGCGCGAGAAAATTGGCGTGATGTTCGGCAACCCCGAGACCACGACCGGTGGCCGGGCGCTCAAGTTCTACTCGTCGGTCCGCATCGACATTCGCCGCATTGGCGCCATCAAGGACGGCGACGCGGTGGTCGGTGGTCGCACGCGCGTCAAGATCGTCAAGAACAAGATGGCCGCGCCGTTCCGCGAGGCCGAGTTCGACATCATGTACGGCGAGGGTGTGTCGCGCGAAGGCGACCTCATCGATATCGCCGTCGAGCACAAGATCATCGAGAAGAGTGGCGCCTGGTTCGCCTATGGCGGCGAGCGCCTCGGCCAGGGCCGGGAGAACGTCAAGACCTACCTCAAGGAACACGTCGAGCTGCGGACCACGATCGAGGAAAAAGTTCGCAAGGCCCTCGGCATGTCGCGCGAACCAGAGCCCGCCGCGGTCGGAGCGTAACACTGGATTCGTCTCTGCTGCATCACGTCATCCAGCTGCGGCGCCCGTGGCTGGACGACGTGATGATCTTTGCGAGCGCGGTCGGCTCCGCCGGATTCATCTGGTGGGTGTTCGCCGTGATCGCCAGCGTCTTCCCAGCTTGCCGGGCGGCGGCGTGGCAGATGTTGCTCGTCATCGGCTTCACCTTCTTGTTCAACGACTCCATCCTCAAGCCGATCTTCGATCGGCCCCGGCCCTTCACTGTCATCGCTCAACTGCCGGTACTCGACGCCAAGCCCACGACACCGTCGTTGCCGTCCGGGCATGCCGCCATGGCGGTCGCCGGCGCGATGGCCGGTGCAAGGGTGATCCCGGCGGCGGCGTGGGCGCTGTGGCCTCTGGCCGCCGTGGTAGCGATATCACGGGTCTACATCGGCGTTCATTGGCCCACTGACATCCTGGCCGGTGTCGCGGTCGGGTTCGCTTGCGCGTGGTTTGTCCTGGGCGGACACAACAGGCGGGTTGCGCCGCGAAAAGCCTCCGCGATATACTCCTAGCTTCTCTTCAGGCTAGGTAGCTCAGTTGGTAGAGCACACGATTGAAAATCGTGGTGTCGGGGGTTCGATTCCCTCCCTGGCCACCACCCTTCGCTCAGGCTTGCCACTTGCCGTGAGCTACGGGTGGCAAGCCACGTGAAGGGTGTCCACCGTAGCGCGCCGCGCGAAGGTGGACTGCTGCTGCGCTTCTCCTGAGCTACGGTTGGCAAGCCCTCTGGACTCGAAGCTAGAAATCCACCAGGCGCGTGTACTTCACGACGAACGAGCGACCAAGGGTCTCGGCCACAGTCGAACTCAGTAAGTCGCGGCGATCGTTGAAGACCACGAACAGGCCCGTGCCGCTGCGATTGAGCATCGCGAGGCGGACGTTCGACGAGAATTGCCCGGTCTGGCCGTTGTACTGCAACAGCGCCGAGATGTTCGTCAGCGTGGTGAACGAGTAGTTCGCCTTGATCGGCACCAGGTTGTTCACGAACGACCCGTATTTCAAGTCGACATCCTGCCGGGTCCACCCGATGCTCGCCGTCATCTGCGGCGTGATCCGGTAGTCGCTGGCAATCTCCCACGAATTGAAGTCACCGTCGTAGTAGCCGCCAATCTTGTAGCGAAGGGTCCCGGTCACGCGGGCGCTGGGATTATGGAGATACTCGAAGCCGTGCTGGTGCCATGAGTACTGTCCGGCGGGAATCAGCACGCGCTTGCCATCGCGGTTGTAGACCTGAAATGGCACGATCGGGTTGTCTTTTTCCAGGTCCACCAACCAGCCAAATCGGCCGCCCTGCTGCGGCTGGATCTCGAACGGATGCAAGTGCAACCGGGAGGTCTGGAGCTTGCCGTCAAACCCGTAAAAGGCGTTGTAGTTGGTGTGCGGAGTGACGCGCCGGATCCACTTGATTTTCTTCGGCTGCGGCGTGAAGAACATGCGGAACTCCGGTCGCCGATAGCCGCGGCGCGGCAGAAAACCGACTTCGGGATTGAAGCGAGTGCCCACCTGCGAGTAGCCGCCGGCCACCTGCCACAGGTTGTTGGTGAAGTCGTAAAACGCCCGACCGGCGTAGTCGGCCCCGGTCGCACCGGTCGAATCGGTGCGCGCCAGAAACGCCGACACGCGCTGTTTGGCGGAGAGTTGCACGTTGGCATCGAGACCGAAAGCGCGGTTATGGTCGACCGTAGACGCGAAGCTGCCGGTGCCCTGCCGGTTTACGAAAATCGCACCGTAGCTGGACCTCCCAACCTCGCGCTGCAGGCGCAAGACGCTGACGTTGTTCGCCGGCCCGACGACCTGGGTCCCGGCGGCGTTCTCGGCCTCGTCGGTCTGAATGTTCAGGACCCCGACGTTCCATCCCGCGACCTTGCCGCTCAGCCGACCACCACCCAGAATGTCAATGGGCACGCCCGTCGCCGACAAACCGACGCGGCGGCTGAAAAACAGATCGATGCTTTGCGGCTGGCCGAACTGAAACGTCGAGGCGTTCTCGAGGAAGAACGGGCGCTTCTCCGGGAAAAACAGGTCGAAACGGGTGAGGTTGACCTGCTCTTCGTCGGCTTCCACCTGAGCGAAATCGGTATTGATAGTGGCATCGAAGGTCAGGTTGGGACGAATGCCCCACTTGAAGTCGAGACCGACATCACCCTTCTTGTCGACCTTGTCCCCAGTGGTGCGCGTGAAGTCCTTGTTGACCGATCCGAGCGCGTACGGGATCAGCTTGATGTCGCGCCGAGCCGGCAGGTCGAGGCCCGACATCTTCGCGGCGAGCGAGACCCGGTAGATGTCGAAGCCGCGCGCGATTGGCGCCAGATACACCTGCTCGTTCTTGTGGCGAATATTGCGCACCACGTTGAAGCCCCAGGTCTTGTTGGTGCCGGTCTGGTAACGCAACGTCTTGAGCGGAATGGCAAGCTCGGCCTCCCAGCCGCGTTCGGTAATCTGCGCACGGACGGTCCAGTCGCCATCCCAGTTGGGATTAAACGCGCTGATGCCGCCGCGCTGGGTGCCGACACCGGAGGTCGTGCCAAAGGAGACGCCGCTGCTCTGGCCCTCGCGCGCGACCTGGCCGTCGTACTCGATGCCCAGCGGGTTGGTGCCAAACACAAACGCGTTCTGGTTGTCGTTGAAGGTGTCAAACACCATCACGACCGAGTCGGTCTCGCTCAGAGAGGCATCGCGCCGCGCCTGCGAGACAATGATCTTTGAGGGGTCGCTGTCGAACGCGATGATGCTCAGGTAAACGTGTCCCTGGCCGACGATCATCCGCACTTCAGTCTTCTCGCTCGCAGCAGCACCTTCGACCGGATCCTGTTGCGTAAAGTTGGCGTACGGCTGTACGGTCTGCCACACCGCTTCACTCACCAGGCCATCAATGACCGGCGCCTCGGCAGCATCAGCCAGCTTGCCGACGACGAATGTCGGGGGTGCTGCTTGCTGGGCTAAGGTGAGGGTGGGAAAAAGACTGGCCAAGAGGACGATCGCGATCCCGATGAACGGGACACGACAGCGTTGTTCTATAAGCATTTTGCTATTCGATCTTAACTTGTTCTTAACAAGTAGTTTAGATGTATGGGATGCGGTCGAAGTGTACGCCATCACCTCGACCATGACAATGGGTGACACGATGAACGCAGCGATTGCACTGGTGGGCGTTGTCTTCGCTTGTCTCTTCACCGCGAGCACTGCAAGCGCGCAGGCGCCGCCGCAGTTGTCGAAAGATCAACGCACATTGCTGCAGGCGATCGTGCAAGCCGTGGACGCCGCGGGCAACCAGGCACCCGTCGCGGACGAGTCGTGGCCTGCCCACGTTTTGCGCGCCTCCGACGGCTCGCACTACGTCGCCTTCGCCCTGGAGCCGTCTGGCGACATGAAGTTACCCGCCAACCCCGTCCTTCTCTACGTCCGCTTAGCCACTGCGCCCAGCGGAGCGGCCACCACCATGACCGAACGATCGGCCATTCGCGATTGGCTGGGTGGCCAGCGCGTCGACCCGCGGATGCTGCCGGGCCGCGGCATCGCCATCGGCGAGATGCCGGCCTTTGGCGCCGGCGGCATCGGCGTCCGAGGGTCGACGCCCTCCACCGGCTCGATGGATCTGAAGTTGATGGCCATGGAACGCGAGCGTGCTCGTCAAGAGCAGGACCTCCGCGACAAGCAGCGCCGCGCCGAACTCGAAGGCAAGACCGCGACCGTGCGCGATCTTCTACCGTTTGAGGACTTCGACATCGCCTCCGCCTCGGTCGCCAGCGACGGCACACGTCAAATTACCCGCGCATTTACCGCTGGTCCCGGCGATTACCACTTGTTTGTGGCATGGGCGAATCCCGCCGCGGCCAAACCAGCCACCACCATCCATGTCGTGAAGCGGGCGCTGACCCTTCCGGCGGCGACAACCACGGAGCTGACGTTAAGCAGCGTGATTGTTGCCGATGGTCTGACGGCGCGTGCCCTACCCTACTCGCCCGCCGAGCAGTCGTCGCATCCGTACACGCTCGGCGTCACCGAAATCATCCCTGCGCGCGATAACGTCTTCACCCGGGACGAGCAACTGGCCGTGGCATTCCAGGTCATCAACGCTCAACCGTCAGGCACCGGGAAGCCAGACATCGGCGTCACCTTCCGCATCGTTCGCGTCGAGGGCGACCGCGAGGTGCCGGTGGCGTCGCTCAACCCGCAGTCATACACCGAGGCCTCCCTGCCGCCGGACTTCGATCTGCGGGTGGGACATCCGCTGCTGGTGGCGATGGGCGTACCCCTGGCGACCGTGCCACGCGGCAGCTACCGCCTGAGAATTGCCGTGAACGATCGCCTCGCGGGCCGAACGCGGATTGCGGATGCGGCGTTCAATGTCGCGGGCACACCCTTATCACTCCTGGGCGAAGCGCCCTCGCTCGGTCGTCCATTTCATCGTGACGACGCAATCGCGGATGCCATGCTGACCGCAATCGTACAAGGTCTAACGCCGCCGGCCGCGTCGCCGGCGTTGCGACGCGCGCTCGACCTTGCCGCCGGGCGAAAGTTCATCGACCTGCTGGCAGAAGAGGTGGTCACCCAGAGCGAACAAGCCGCGCGAGCGGCGCTGACCGGGCTCGCCCTCTACACGATCGGTGACGCCTCGGCCCTCACACAGTTCCAGCGTGCCTATGCGTTGGGAGCCCCCGGCGGCCCCGTCCAGTTCCTCACCGGCGCCGTTCGCGCGACACAGGCTCGCGATGCGGACGCCATCATCGCCTGGCAGTCGGCGATGGATGAAGGCTGGACGCCGACTGCGCCGTTTCTCATCGATGCCTACCTCCGGCGCGGGGACGGCGCCCGCGCGTCGGCGCTCGTGTCCGCCGCGATGGCCGGTCGATCCGACGACAGCCGGTGGGCGCGAGCTCTGGGCGCGACGCATCTTGCGATGGGCCGCCACCAAGAGGCACTTCATGTGTTGGATGCGCGGCTGATCCAAGTTCCAAACGATGCCGATGTCGCGTGGCTGCGACTCCAGGCCCTCTACGCGCGCATCGTCAAAGATGGACAAGCAGACCACACGCGGTTCAGGACCGCGGCCGAAGCCTACATCGCTGCAGGCGGACCGCACGCCGGACTGGCGTCAGAATGGATGCGGGCGTTGCCAAAAGGCGAATAACGACCAGCGACCAGCGACCAGCGACTGGCTATTTTTTCAGCTTCAAGGGAGGCGGCGCCGGCGGCTTCCCTGCCGTCTTCACCGAGTACGCCCGGCGCGATGACACCGTGATGTTCGGCCGATCTACTTTGACCTCGATTGAGCGGACCCGCCGGGTGGGATCAGGGTTCGACGAATAGTACCCAAGCACGTAGTAGTCACTGGT
>JANLWW010000163.1:0-5958 GCA_031364805.1 Acidobacteriota bacterium | reverse complement strand
GTCGCCTGGGCGGTCCAGGGCACTTGGACCGCGACGAACACCTTCGCCTGGACGCCGGCGGCCGGCGGCAACTATCTGGTTGGCGTCTGGGTGAAGAGCGCCGGCAATTCCGTGGATGCCGCCGACGTCGCCCGGTCGGTCCCGTACACGATCGGCGGAACTACCGTGCCGCGTATCAGCATGGTGTCACTGTCGGCCGACCGCAGCTCGCCGCAAGCGCCGGGCACCACCATCACGTGGACCGCGACCCCAACTGGCGGCTCGGCGCCCTATCAGTACAAGTGGTCAGTTTACGACGGGGCTTGGTCGGATGTGACCGGTTGGACCAGCCAAAGCACGCTGGCCTGGACGCCGGTGCTCGCCAACGCGGGTTATCAGGTTCGAATCTGGGCGAGAAGTGCCGGCAACGTTGTCGATGCCCCCGAGGCGAGCAACCAAGTCGCGTTCAGCATCGGCGCACCCAGTTTGAGAGTATCAGCGGTGACGCTCACGCCCAATCGCACCAGCGTGCAGCCGGCGGGAACAACCATTACTTGGACGGCCACGCCAGTCGGTGGTGCGGCCCCTCACCAATATAAATGGTGGATCTACGACGGCGTGGCCTGGACCGTGGCCACTGGGTGGACGACCAACAATACGTTCGCCTGGACGCCTGCCGTCGCGGGCAGTTACTACGTCGGGGTGTGGGTGAAAAGCGCAGGCAATCTCGCCGACGCCGCTGAAGTGCCAGTGTCAGTCGCCTTTGTTATTCGTTAGACCAGCCTTCTCGCCGAGGCTTGTGCACGTGGACTAGACGTCGTCCGCAGCAAGGTGCGTATCGGCTGGAATATCGCGCCTTGCCGTCTTGCCCAGCAGATCCTCGTAACGTTCTGCCGGAATAGCGCCCGTGCCCGGGCGCTTCACCCAGAGGTTCTGACTGGTAAACGGCTCGCCCGCCTTCACTGGTTGAATCGTGACGACTGTGGCGAAGGCGAAGTCCATGGTCACCTGCTCCTCCTTCACCGGACCCTTGCTACCACCCAGCTCCGCGTACAACGTGTTGGCGGCTTCAATCAACTCGCGGCAATGCACTTCGTCCATTGAGCAGATGATGTCGGGACCGACACGATACATGTGATCGGTGAAGTGCCTCTCGACGATTGATGCACCAAGCGCCATGGCGCCAATACAGGCGATGTTGTCGGTCGTGTGATCCGACAGGCCGATCACTGCTTGCGGAAAGGATCGGCTGAGTTCGACCATGGCTCCCAGCCGGACCAGATGCGGCGGCGTTGGATACAGGTTAGTCGTATGCAGAAGGGCGCACGGCGTTCCGGCCTGTTCGAAGATGGCCACAGCCTTCGCGACGCTCTCGATGGTATTCATGCCGGTGCTGAGCACCGTCGGCTTGCCGAACGACGCGATGTGCTTCAGAAGCGGGTAGTTGTTGCACTCGCCGGAGCCGATCTTGTACGCGGGCACATTCATGCGCTCGAGCCTCTCCGCGGCCGCGCGCGAGAACGGCGTGCTCATGAAGATCATGCCCTTCGCCTCGACGTAGGCCTTGAGCTGCCGCTCATCGTCCTCCGACAGCGCGCAACGTTCCATGATCTGGTAGATCGATACGTTGGCGTTGCCGGGAACGACCTTCTTGGCCGCCCCGCTCATCTCGTCATCGACGACGTGGGTCTGGTGCTTGACCACTTCCACGCCCGCGCGTGATGCGGCATCAACCATTTCGCGAGCTACTTCGAGGCTGCCTTCGTGGTTGATACCGATTTCGGCGACCACGAGCGGGACGTGCGCCGGTCCGACCTTACGGCCGGCAATGACAATCTCAGGAAGCACGGCGGCCAGCTCCCGTGAGGAAGAAATTGGCCACGAGCGCCTCGACTTCGGCGATCGACGTTGCCGAGTTCACGCCAATGCGAAACTGCGATCCGCCCTCGAAGCCCTTGGTGTACCACGTGCACAGGGCGCGCAGCTTGTTGATCACCCAGCGTTCCTTGCTGGCCTGAGGCTTCGGACTTGTGGACTGAATCACTAAGTGCCGAAAGCCGTCCTGCTCGCCTTTCGCGTCCGCCAACAGCATTTCCATGTAATCCAGCAGGAAGCGGCCACGCTCTTCGTCGGTGATCTGGCGGGCTGGGCGGCCGGCCATCAGGTCGCGAGCCTGTGCGAGAATCCACGGGTTGCGCAGCACACCGCGCCCGACAAACACGCCGCTGACGCCAGACTGCATGCGGGTGACGATGTCTTCCGGTTCGATGCAATCGCCCGAACCAAACACCGGAATGGTCACGGAGCGTGCAATGGCCGCGACGACATCCCAATCGGCAAACCCGCTGTAGCTCTGCTTCGCCGTACGCCCGTGCACCGCAATCGCCGCCGCGCCTGCTGCCTCGACGCGCTTGGCCAACTCCGGCGCGTTAACCTCGCCGTCGTCCCATCCCTTGCGCATCTTGACGGTCACCGGAATCTTCACGGCCTTGGTCATGGCGGCGATGATTTCGGCGGCGTGCTGCGGCTCGCGCATGAGGCTGCAGCCGGCGTTGTGCTTGGCGATTTTGGGGACCGGGCAGCCCATGTTCACGTCAACAATGTTTGCGCCCATGGCTTCGACGACGCGCGCCGCTTCCGCCATTTTCGCGGGTTCGCCGCCGAAGATCTGGATGGAGACCGGGCGTTCTTCCTCGGTGTACTCCGCGTACTCGAGCGTGCGATCGATGCCGCGGACCAGTCCCTCGCTGCTGACCATCTCAGACACGACCAGCCCGCACCCGCCCTGGCGCTTCACCAGACGACGAAACGCCGTGTCGGTCATGCCTGCCATCGGCGAGACGACAAAGGGCGAGTCGAGTTCGATGTTGCCGATCTTCATGGTTAGTACGGCTTGACGTCCGAAGCGTCGACTTCAACGGCGACGGCCTGCCCGATCAAGTCCACGGAGAGCACGAGACGGGCATGGGCGCCCTTGCGAACGAGACGTCCGACCACGCCCTTGAGCGGGCCGTGCGTCACTTTCACCATATCCCCTTCCTTGATCAGCGGAACCGGATCGTACGCCAGTTCGCTTTCCACCAGCGTCCTGATGCTTTCGATTTCCTCATCGGGGATCGACGACAGCACGCCGTTGTTACTGATGACCTGGACCACGCCGTCGACTTTCAGGACGCCGATGCGCTCGTCGGGGACGAAACGGGCGAAGACATAACCGGGGAACAGCGGCCAGTCGATCTTCTTCTTGCGATCTTTCCAGTGGCTCCACTTGCCAATGGTGGGCAGGAAGACCTCGACGGATCTCTTCAGCAGTTGGTCGCGAACCTGCTTCTCGTGCCGCGACCTGGTCCACAGGGCAAACCAGCTGGCGTCCACGTTACTGCGTGACCGTGCCCCGGAAGGTCTTGACGCCGATGTCGTAGGCCTTCTTCAGGTCGTCATTCTTCCAGTCGATAATGGCGTCGGAGCGCAGCTTATCGAGGAACTTGTCGAACTCGACTTTGCGCTTGTCATTGGCGATCTTGTCGGCGATGTCCGACTTGGCGTCTTCGAACGCCTTGGTCGTGGTGTCCTGCAGCGTCTCGATCCTGATGATTTGATACCCACGCGTCGTCCTCAACACCGGCGTTACTTCGCCTGCCTTGAGGCCCGCAATCGCCTTTTGCAGATCTTCGGAGAGATCGGTCTTGGCGAGCGGACCAACCAGGCCGCCATTGGCCTTGGAGCCAGAGTCTGAGTAATCCGCCGCCAGTCGAGGGAACGGCTCGCCGGCGATGATTTTTGCGCGCACTTCTTCGGCTTTTGCCTTCGCCGCATCATCAACCGCAACGTTGATGCCCTGGGCGGTGGTCGGCACGTTGACGGTGATCTCGCGCAGCGTAACTTGCGGCACGGTGGCAAACTCGTCCAGGTGCGCGTCGTAGTACGACCGCAGCTCGGTGTCGGTCACCTGTAGCTTGGCCATTACTTCCTGCTGCTGCACCCTCTGAACGAGCGAGGTGCGCTCCAACTGCTTGCGCAGGTCGGCCATGGTCATGCCCTCCTGCTTGAGCGCCGCCTGCAGCGCTTCGTCGGTTTCGATCTTGTTCTCTTTCTTGATGTTCTCGAGAATGCTGTTGAACTGCTCGGTCGACATGGTGAAGCCGAGTTCTTTGCCGCGCTGCACGATCAGCAGTTCGTCTACCGCATCAACGATGACCTGGGGTGTGACCTCCAGGAGCGCCTTCTGCAAGGCGTCGTCGCTGTCGGGACGCAGGTTGGGATTGCGCTGCCGCAACGCGGCGATTTGTCGCTGCTCGAGCTCAGTCTTGGTGACGATCTCTCCGTTCACCTTGACCAAGACCTGCTCAAGAATGGTCCCTTGAACGAGTGCGCTGACCGTGGCAAAACTTGCCAGAACGATTCCGAGAACGACCGCCACGGCTGCTGTTTTCTTCATAAGACTCAACAATTCTAGCGTCTTTCGTAAAAGTGAACCTGCTTCACTTTTACGTCACTTTTACGGTTCGCGTAAGTCCTCCAGGAACTCCGTTACCTTAGCTAAGACTCCATCTGGCGCCCTGGGGTCTTCCGGGGCTGCCTTGAGGATTTCGGCCTTGGTGAAGCCCGGGGTAACCTCGCCGGCGGTCGCGCGGGCCGCCCACCATGCTGGCGCCCGCTTGGGCTTAATGACGGGCTTGGGGGCCTGGGGGCCTGGCGGCTTGGGAACTCGCGCGGGCGGAGCGGGTCGAAGGTCGAGCTTCACTGTTAAGGGCGGCAGCAGTGTCAAGTCTGCGCGCTCCTGCACCATGCCAATCAACCGCATGGGATCCACCTTGGCCTTCTCGCGGAACTTGAACACCACGAGCGGGCCGTCGCGGTCGACGGTCTCAATTCCTAGGTTGTCGGCCAGCACGCGGATGCGCGCGAAGTCGGCGAGGTTCAGAACCGCTGTGGGCGGCGGACCGTAGCGGTCGCGCACTTCGTCCACGTTCCTGGCGATCTCTTCTTCGCTGCGCGCCCCCGCCATTCGCCGATAGATCATCAGGCGTTGGTTCATGTCGGGCACATACTGATCGTCGAGCCGGAAGTCCACCCTCAGGTTGACCGTCGCCCGCACATCGTCTTCCAGGTCTTCGCCCTTGAGCTCGCGGATGGTCTCTTCGAGCAGCTTCATGTACATCTCGAAGCCGACCGCGTCGATGGTTCCGCTTTGCTCGCCGCCGAGCAGGTTGCCAGCGCCACGGATCTCGAGGTCGAGTGCCGCGACGCGGAAGCCGCTGCCGAGGTCGCTGAACTCCTTCATCGCCGACAGCCGCTTGCGCGCCACCGGCGACAGCGCCTCTTCGGGCGGAATCAACAGGTAGGCGTACGCCGCTCGGTCGCTGCGGCCGACGCGACCGCGCAGCTGATAGAGCTGCGACAGGCCGTAGCGATCCGCGCGATTAATCACGATGGTGTTCGCGTTTGGGATGTCGAGGCCGTTCTCGACGATGGTGGTCGACAGCAGGACGTCGCACTTGTGGGTCATGAAGTCGAGCATTGCCTTTTCGAGCGTGTCTTCCGCCATCTGCCCGTGACCGACGACGACTCGCGCCTCGGGAACCAGCCGCTGGATCAAGTTGCCCATCGAGTAGATCGACTCGACGCGGTTGTGGACGAAGAACACCTGTCCGCCTCGCGCAAGTTCGGCGCGAATGGCACGCGTGATCACCGCGGAATCAAACTTCACCACGTTGGTCTGGATCGACAGACGATCCTTCGGCGGCGTCTCGATGACCGACATGTCGCGGATGCCGACAAGCGACATGTTGAGCGTGCGCGGAATCGGGGTCGCCGTCATGGTGAGCACGTCGACCTTCTTGCGCATCTGCTTGATGCGTTCCTTGTGGGCGACGCCGAAGCGCTGCTCTTCGTCGACCACCAGCAGGCCGAGATCCTTGAACTGGACATCTTTCGACAGCAGGCGGTGCGTGCCAACGATTACGTCGAGGCGGCCCG
>JANLWW010000156.1:0-10973 GCA_031364805.1 Acidobacteriota bacterium | reverse complement strand
CTCAGGCTGAGGCCAGCCCGCCACACCCAGAAATGCGCCAGCAGCGATCGCGACGACCGCTACAGCCAGCACGTCCGCGCGTCGAAACGCCGTCAACATTTAGCTGGCGCCTCTCGCGATTGATTCGGATGGAGTCACCCTACACTGTGAGCAATGCACCGGCCATAACCAGATCAACAGCTAAAGTGTTGATGGAAAGGATGTTACGAGCGATGCGCTCTTTTGCGCTCGAACGGCCGTTGTCCCCTTGTTGCACACAACGTGGAGCGTCGAGAGACAACGGTGGCTGGGAAATAACGAATTCGTTCAGTAAAAACACTGTAAACGTCGCTGATGGCGGGCCGGAGTGCTTGTGTTCCATCAAAGCACACTCACGCCGAACCAAAGACACGGGACCCTGCCAGTATCTTTGTCGGTGCGCCAACGCGCCGGGGCCCAGTCAGGCATGTTGTGACTATCGACTGAAACTTCCGTCACAAATAGCTGCAGGCGGCCCCACGAGCTTCCCGCCGACGGGGATCCAGCCACCGGCCGACGCCTATGGCGTGGGCGGTCGTCCACCAGAACGTCGGTAATTGGTCTATTCTCGGCCCCCTCAACGCTCCCACAGGGTCTTCATCGTCTGTAGATCAACCATTAAGAGCAAGTAAGATATCGTCCTCTATGCGAGGAGAGCCCTTCATGCGCTGCCACTGCGTCGCTTCGCTCCGCGAGTGATCAGCTTGCCCAGAATCGGCGATCACGAGAACCGGACTGAGTGATCACAATGACCGGAATGCGCAAAGTGACAACTCTTGGTACCGTCTGAGTCCATGCCCGGCGAATTTACGGGCGGTCGTTGGCGTCGACGGTACGAGCGCGTGCGGGGTCCCTTCGACGGTATTCGGGTGGGGCTGCTCGAAATGCCCGTGCGTATCCACGACCTGAGCGTCGGCGGCTGCTTCGTGAATTCCACGCACGAGCAGAAGGAGGGCTCGAGGTTCGTGCTGAAAATCGAACTGCCGGAAGAGGGCTGGATCAGCGTGAAGGCCGAGACGCTTTACCGCCGCCCAGGGTTCGGGTATGCGGTCCGTTTCATCGATGTTGACGCCGAGACCAGCGCTAGCGTGGTCCGCACGATCGATGCATTGAAGCGTCAGGCAGGAATCTCGTAGTGGTCCTCGGTTACCGGAAACTCATCGCTTCGACACGACGCCAAACCGTGCGGTGGAGGGTTTCGCGGGAGGAAGGAAGGACGGCGTACCCGCGGCACAGGTGAAACGTATTCCCGGTCTTTCAGCCGATTCACGGTGACGCGTCGAAGAACAACGCGCTGATCACGGCGTTGGGTCCGGTCACCCGTGTGATCCGGAACTGCACATGCCCGCGGACCTGCCACACCCAGTACTGTCCGCCGGTGAAGCTGCCCACCATCTGCGTGTCGAGCACCGCCTGCGTCGTCCCGTCCAGCACTTCGATACGTTGGCTGCGTCCGCCACTGTCCCAGTCGAGCCCGTAGAGTGACACCTGGTGCCGCAACCCGTCCGTCAGATTCACGTCGATCGTGAAACTCGTCGGCGAATACCACGTCGCCGCCACCCGACCGGCCCCCACCGGTTCTTGCAGGGCCGGCACGGCGGTGGTCGCGGCCGCCCAGGTGTACGGCTGTTGCCCCGCGACGGTGACTTGCGCAAATCCCGGATCCGTCGTCGCGTAGGTTGCCAGTCGCGCTCCGTCGACGCCGTATACCGGCTTCCACGTGCCCTGCGTCGTGCTATCGGTTCCCGCATACAGAGCGAGCGGCCCCTGGCCATTGGCCGCCTGCACCGTCAGGGTCATGGGCAGCGAGCTGGTGGTTGCGGTTCCATCATCGGTTGCCTTCGCCGTGATCGAGTAGGTTCCCGCCGGCACATTCAACCAGTCGAACGTGTAGGGATTGCTGGTACTCGTGCTGGTGCCGATCAGGCTCGCACCGTTGTAGAAATGCACCTGACTAATCGATCCATCGCTGTCATTGGCGGTCGCGCTCAACCCCACCACCGCTGGCGCCGTCCACGGCCCGCCCGTCGGACCTTGTAGTGTCACCGTTGGCGGCGCGTTGCCCGGAGCTCCGTCGGGTGCGTCGAAGAACAACGCGCTGATCACGGCGTTGGGTCCGGTCACCCGTGAGATCCGGAACTGCACATGCCCGCGGACCTGCCACACCCAGTACTGTCCGCCGGTGAAGCTGCTCACCATCTGCGTGTCGAGCACCGCCTGCGTCGTCCCGTCCAGCACTTCGATACGTTGGCTGCGTCCGCCACTGTCCCAGTCGAGTGCGTAGAGTGACACTTGGTGCCGTAACCCGTCCGTCAGATTCACGTCGATCATGAAACTCGTCGGCGAATACCACGTCGCCGCTACCCGACCGGTCCCCACCGGTTCTTGCAGGGCCGGCACGGCGGTGGTCGCGGCCGCCCAGGTGTACGGCTGTTGCCCCACAACGGTGACTTGCGCAAATCCCGGATCCGTCGCCGCGTAGGTTGCCAGTCGCGCTCCGTCGACGCCGTACACGGGCTTCCACGTGCCCTGCGTCGTGCTATCGATCCCCACAAATGACGCCGTCGGCGTCGACGCTGACGGTGCCGTGCCGCTACCGGAGGCGGCGATCGTATTGGTACCGCTCGTCTGATTGCCCGAGACGGTCACCGTCCCGCCGTAGCTGCTGACGGCGGTCGGCGCGAAGGTTACGGTGACATCCTGAGAGCCACCGGCGCCGATCGTGCCACTCGTCCAGTTGCCGCTGAAGCCCGCTGGATAGCTGATGCCGTTCACTATCAGCATCGCATTCCCTGTGTTGCTGATCGTCAGCGTGCGAGCGGTGGTAGTGCCGACCGGTAATGGGCCAAATGCCAGGTTGCCGCCAAGGCCGAGGCCGGCGGTCGCCGGGCCCAGTGAGACCGTCAGGGTCACCGCAGTACCCGGCGCTACGCTGGTGCCACCGTTCGGGCTCTGACTGATCACCCTGCCCGCCGCCACCGTGGCACTGGTCACCGTGCTCACCGTCCCAACCGCTAGTCCTGCGCCAGTGAGGCTGGTCGTCGCCGCCGCCTGCGTGAGTCCGATCACGAGCGGGACATTGATCGAGAGTGGCGGGCAGACGCGAATCGCGTTGTTGACGTTGAGTCGACCGCCGGTCGTGGTCACGCCCGCCATGGCGGGAATCGGATCGACCGCCGTCAGCAGCGCCGCTTTCAGGCCCGCCGTCGTCAGCGAGCAGGCCGAGAGCAACAGCGCGGCGGCCCCGGACACATGCGGCGCCGCCATCGACGTTCCGCTGAACGCACCGTGCGTGTTGTTTATGGTGGTGGACAGAATCGCGACACCTGGAGCGCCCAGGTGCACGGTGGCCGCGCCGTAGTTCGAGAACGACGCGCGCTGATCGAGGTTATCAGTGGCGGCGACGGCGATCAGGTTCGGCGTCGCGTACGACGCGGGAAAGATCGGCGCCGCATCGATGTTCAGACCGGAGTTTCCGGCGGCGGCGACAAATAACATGTCGGCATTGTTGGTGCGATTGATTTCGTCGAGCAACGATTGAGAAAACCCGCTGCCACTATAGCTGTTGGAAAGCACACGAACGTTGGCGACCGCGGTGCCGAGCACCGCCTTGGCCTGCACCGCAAATTCGATTGCCTTGATCGCGTTGGCCGTGGTGCCGGTGCCGGTGGAGTCAAGGAACTTCAGGCCCATCATGCTGGCCGTCCAGTTCACGCCGACCACCCCCACGCCGTCATTGCCGACGGCGCCGATGGTGCCGGCGACATGCGTGCCGTGGTTGTTATCGTCCATCGGGTCGCACGTGTTGGTGATCGCACTGAAACCGTGCGTGCCGGCCGCGCAATTGATCACAACACCGCCGATGGTGACCGAAAACGCCGCTGGCGCCGTCCAGATGTTGGCGGCGAGGTCCGGATGCGTGTAATCGATGCCGGTGTCGACGACACCGACCACGTGGTTGCGCGTGCCAGTGGCGACGTCCCACGCGAGCGCGGCGTCGATATCGGCGCCGGCGAGGCCGGCTCCCCCGTAGTTCTGGCCCGAGTTGAGAAGGCCCCAAAGATTGCCAAAGCCCGGGTCGTTCGGCACGGCCTGCAGCCGGATGATGTAATTGGGCTCGGCGAACTCGACATCGGGATTAGCGCGCAGACGCGCCAACAGCGCAGGGGTGCGCAGCCGCCTGGCGCGCATGCGCATGGTGCCGAGGCCGAGCGCCTCGACCTCTTCGGCCTCGACCTCATCCGCTGCGCGGGCTTGTTCGAACCTGGCGGCCGGATTGCGAAAGCGGACCAGCACTTCGCCATCGACAGCCTCACGGCCATCAACAAGAACAGGCCCGCGTCCGCGCCGACCCTGACTTGCAAGGTCGGGAGACACCATGGCCGTAGCGACGACCACCACAAATGCAGCACAACGGCGCAGCGTCAGCCACGGCCTAATCGTCATAAAGGAACAACTCTGATAGGAGGATTGACAGTATCGGCCGGTCACAACCGTGTCAAGAATGTTGTGAGTGACAACAGTTGAAATTGGTACCGGCAGGAAGAAGCCATGGCTGAGGTTGCGCGAAGCTCGTCAATGGAACTCGCGAAGTTCTCGACCTAACGCTGGTCCGCGGAGTTCTGAGTGGCCGGGTCACGATGATCGGCCATTGGATTGGTCCTCGACTGTCGTCTCTCGCTGGGTCTCGGCCGCCTTGCGACGCCACATCCAGCCGACCACACTCACTGCCGTCACTCCGAGTACACCGCGCCGCAACCATCGCGAGGTATCGGACCGGGCGGGATCAGGCGTGAGTAATTCGCGATAGGTGTCCGCGGTAGGAGACGTGATTACCGGTCGCGGACGGGCCCGTCGCTCGGGCGCGGGAATCCATCGGCTGAGGTAGCCGAACGACTCTGACCCGCACACCGGGCACGTCTGCTCGTCGTGAATCTCGTCGCAATCGAGGCAAAGGCGGGCGACATGAAGCTGCATGGGATCAAGTGTAACGCCGCAGGCTCCGGCGCGGTCTCATGCAGGCGGTTTTGGGTTCAGCATGTTACGCGGCAGGCCGGTATGCTTGAGCACGATGAAATACGCACTCGTCGTCACTGCCCTGCTGGCGTCGGTGACGATCGCCGCGGGCCGGCAGCCGCAATTCAAGTCTGGCGTGGAAGTCGTCTATCTCGATGTCACCGTCCAGGCGCCGGATGGATCGATCGTTCGCGGCCTCGCGAAAGACGACTTCCTGATCTACGACGAAGAGGTGCCCCAGGAGGTGGCCGTCTTCTCCGCCGAGCCCGCGCCGATCAGTGTCAGCGTCTTGATTGACACGAGCGGCAGCATGACCGGTGAACGCATGGCCGCGTCGATTCGCGCCGCGGATGCGCTCGGGCAATCGCTGCAACCCGGCGACCTGTGGAGCATCTCCACCTTCGACAGCACGCGGCGGACGATGCTCACCTGGCGGCCGTACCATCCGGGCATCGTCAACTCACTGAGAGCCATGCCGACCTCCGGCAGCACGGAACTGTTCAAGGCCGTGGCAGAAATGGTGCCCTACATGAAGGAAACGCCGCATCGCAAGCGGGCGATGCTGCTCATGACCGACGGCATCGACAACTCGATCATTGCGGCCAGCCGCGACGGCAGGGGCGATCCGTTCGAAGCACCCGGGCCGCGCGACACTTCCGCCAGGGCTGAGGCGGCGCTGCGCCAAGGCGAAGTGCTGCTCTACGCGCTCGGCATCAACGTGGCGGGGCGAGCAGGTGCCGTGCACGTGCCGTCCCTGCAACGACTCGCCGAACCCACGGGCGGGTCGGTCATCGTTTCGTCAACGGTTCGTGAAGTGGAAGCGGCTGCGCAGCGGTTCGCCCAGGAACTGCGTCAGCAATACACGCTCGGGTTCTATCCGCAGAACGTCGGCGACAAAACGTATCACCGCCTGAGAGTCATGACGAGACATCCGGACTACCGGGTTCGGACGCGAAATGGATACCTGACCGCCAATCCGAAGCAAGGCTAACTACATCTCGACCTGCACGCCAAGCTCGACGACCCGTGCGGTGGGAAAACGGAAGTAGGCGGTGGTGCCAATCGGGCCGAGCAGGCGCCGATGGTTGAACCAATTCACCCACCGGAGCGTCGCAAACTCGACGGCCTCCAGTGTCTGCCACCGATCGCGCCGGCCAATCACCTCGGTCGTGTATAGCCAATCACGGACTCGGCGACGCATTATCGTACGCATCGCCGCGACGGCCGACCGACGGGGCGATGCCGGCGTCCGCCAGGCGCTCCGTGGAGCGCGTGGACAGATACTGCACCCCACGATCACTAGGGTGAGGACCAGGCTGGCATTTCGTCGCCGAGGTGATGCAGCGCTGGTTCGAACGCGTCGAGGACGAAGTCGTTCCGCATCGCGTGCCAAACCTTCCAGCCGACCAGGCGCCGCGCGAAGACGTCGAACACGATCCCGTCATTTCTTGACGACATCCGAGTCACGTGCCTCACGTGACACGGTCACATATTGCGCCCATTCGGCCAGCGTTCGATCCTCCTCCAGGCGCAGCGTCGCTCGGCTAACTCGCGCCCGTTGTGGATCACGGGCCTGCGCTGACGCGCGTCCTCGAATCGGCTGCCAGTCAAGCGTACCGCGGCATCCGTGCCGACGTCCACCTGACGAGCTTTGACTCGTCAGGTGGAGGCGCTTGACTCTCAGGCTGAACATCTCTAGACTGCCCATCACTCGCGCGACTTCCGAACGCGTTCCGAGAGGAGATGATTCACATGAAAATTGCGCTTCGTGCCCTGGCGGTGTTCGTGTGCCTGGGCGGACTGCCGGTCGATGCCTACGCGATCGTGCCATGCGTCAAAGAACAAATCCTCGACACCGACTTCGTCGACCACGATCGAAGACGGGGGCAGGTGCGCTACCGCGCGGGCGTGACCGAAATGGCGACGGCGCCGGCACACGAACTCGATGCGACGCTGACGCTGGACGATGCGATCAGCGGGAAGCGCGTCACGCTGCGGTGGGCGGCCGAAGGCACGGACGACAAGTTCGCGCACGCCGCGTATCTCGTCGCCTTCAATACGGCGCTGCTGGGCGGGACGCAGCCGGCGACGAAGATCCGACTCACCAAACTGGAAGTGAAGGGTGAGTCGACATTTACATCTGACGAACTGCTGCGGCTGGCGTCGTACATTGCCAACAGTTACGCGATCACCGGAGGGCGGGCCTACGTCGATGCCATCCACGATGTCGCCGACGAGTTGGGCCTGTCACTTCCAGACCTGATGGCCAGGCGATAGGGCGGCGGGCTGCCAAGGAACGCCGCCCGCCCCGCAACGCCGCCCGCACCGCGCCAGTCGCTGCCGCTCGCGTCGCTCTTCGTCGCGGGGGCAGCGATCATGGCGCTCGAGCTGCTCGGATTCCGCCTGCTTGCGCCTCTCTTCGGCGCGTCCACCTATGTCTGGGGCAGTCTCCTCGGCGTCGTCATGGCCGCGCTCGCCTGCGGCTATCTGCTCGGCGGGGGGCTCGCCGACCGCAGCCCGCAACCGATCTGGGTGTCTCGGGCGCTCGCCGCGTCAGCATTGTGGTTGATGCTGGTCCTCATCGCCGGATCGCGGCTCCTTGAATTCTGCACGGCCCTCGGTCCGATCTCGGGCCCCCTCGCAGCAGCCACTGTGCTGCTCGGTCCCCCTCAGCTGCTTCTCGGATCCATCTCCCCCTTCGTGGTCAGGCTGGTGTCGGAGCCAGGCGGCATCGGGACGATGGCGGGACGGGTGTTCGCGCTGTCGACGGCGGGAAGCCTGGTCGGGACGTTTTCCACCGCGTTCTGGCTGATTCCTTCATACGGCAGTCGCGCCACGCTGCGTGCGTGGATCATTGCGCTGGCCCTAATGTCGGTGGCTGGATTGTTCTCACGCCGGCGCGCCTCACTCCTGTTGCTCCCGCTCGCGGTGTTCGCGCCGGCGCTCGGCGGCAGTCGCGCCGACACGGCGCTCTTTCGCGGCGAGTCGGCCTACAACACCGTCCTGGTCGAGGAATCAGGGGGTAAACGGCTGCTGCTCCTGAACGACGAACGCTTCGGCGTCCATTCCGTGCAGTCGCGCGATCGCGCGTTGACGGGCCTCTACTACGACGCCTTCTATGCTGCGCCGATCCTCGCCGGACGCTCGGACATCCTGATTCTCGGCATGGCAGGCGGCACCACCGCACAGGGCTATCGACGGTGGTTCCCCGGCACCAACGTGACGGCCGTGGAGATCGATCCCCTCGTCGTGCAGGTCGCCGATCGGTACTTCGGCGTGACGAGCAGCGGCGGGTTGCACGTCCGGATCGGCGACGCGCGCCGCTTCCTGATGGACGAGACCAGACAATTCGACGTCATCGAGGCCGATATCTTCGCTGGCGGTGTCTATGCGCCCTTCCATGTCGTCACGCGTGAATTCTTCGAGCTCGCGCGTAACCGGCTCCGGCCGACGGGCGTCATCGCCGTGAACGTGCTCGCGCTCGGCGGCGATGACCGAATCGCCGGCGCCGTCGGTGCGACGATGCGGAGCGTGTTTTCGTCGGTGTACGAGATGCCGCTCAGGGATCAACGCGTCCTGTTCGGATTTCGGGAGGCTCTCACCATCGACATCGTGAAGTCGCGCCTGGATCGGGGCACGCCGCCGGATCTTCAACCCGTCATGCGAAATATCAGCGACCGAATCCGTCGTCTTGGCGATGTCGACGGCGGACCGGTGTTGACGGACGATCACGCCCCTATCGAAGGGCTCACGGACCAGATGCTGCGCGCGGCGCGGTAGCCGGGGTTGTAAACCGGATCCTCGCCGCGGTGCCTCGCGCGCAAGTTGGGGCGGCGCGCGGCGCCACCATGGTCCACGTGACAACCGAATGCTGGCTTGACAGGATCGCGATCGACTGCGAGTCCGGTGATCTTGAGCCCGACTTTCTCGAGACCCAGCATCGCTAGTCGCCAAGCGGCGCGAGCTGGAAGCGCGTCAGAAGACCATCGTCGGCGAGATGGCCACCCTGCAGTGCGAAGGGCCGACGAGGTTTGACACCAACGACGGCGACGACGGGCTTCTACTCGAACGCGCGTATCAAAAGAGCGTAAAAGTATTGGCCTCCCCGACGGGAACCGTCGAGGGTTGGCAGCTAGGCGTTCAGGGGGTCTCATGCGGCAAAGATCGGCCTAGTGCAGGCATCGCCTACAAGCGCAGCTCCTCGCGGGAGTGCATCGGTGCCAACACCTTTCCATGAGCCGCTCACGATGGCCGAGTCCCCATACACCATCACCTTCATATCGCTGATCTCGTTCGTCGTCTATTTACTCTTCTTCGTCCGCGCCACTATTTCGGCCTTGCTGTGCATCGAGCCATCGGAATCGAGCGCCACAAATTCCTCGGACAACATCGGCGCGATCGCGTCGCCATTGCTCGCCTTGGACGCTGCCGCCCACTGATTTTCTTTCGCGATCAACGCCTGTGACACGCCGGCGTCGGCTCCGGTCTCAGCACTTTGGGCAGCGGTCACGACACCGACAGTCGCCAGCACGATCGCCGCCGTTGCAAGAATGCTCTTCATGGTGTCGCTCCTGGGAATGAAAGACGTTATTTTTGAGTCTTCCCGGCGGCCTTCTGAGGTTTGGGCCCGGTCCAGGCCCACCCGTAAATCAGCCAGCCGGCGCCTTCCTTCTTCAATGAGAACGTCATCTGCGCCGACTCTCGCATCGCCACGCCCTTCTCCTGGAAGTTGTACACGGCAGGCACTACGACGTAGGCATTGACCCCATTCGTCTCGACGCGCGTCGCGGCGCTGAGCGTGACGCTCTGATTGGTGATCACGCGTTTTTTCGCGTCGGCCTCGAGGTCAGCGGCCCAGGTCTGAACCGCCTGCGCCCCGCGCCAGGTGAACGGCGGCACCTCGTCGATGATGACGACGTCACCTTTGGAGCTATGTGTGGCAGCGGCACCGGCCACGTCGCCTTTGTTGAACGCCTCCAGGAATTTATTAATGGGGACCATCATCTGCGGGTCCGTCGTCTGCGCCTGTGCCGTCACATTGATGCCGACGGCAAGACTGATGATCGCGCCGTAAAGTAGAGTCCGCATCTTTGTCTCCTAGTACCGGATTGATCTTCGATTGTTGCCCCGTCGTTCCACGTTTGGCTGAAGCCTCCCTGATTGGCCGCTTGTTGTCAATGCCGATGACCAGAGGGCTCGATCAGCGACTGAGCGACAACATTTTTCTCTTGCGTCAGCCCCACGACGCGCTTGCGGCTGACGTGCTCTTGGAGGTCGATCAGATCGTCATGCACACGCGGGCTGCCGAAATTCCGACGGGCCTCGGCACACGATGCGTGCACCAGGACTTTTCAATCGACGATCTTCGCGCCCGTGCTCGATTCCGCCGGTCTTCAACGCATTGGTTTACGGACGATTTCGCAGGAGGAAGAAAATATTGCGTCCCCAATCACCCCAAGTTGGCCCGCGATCGCTTGTGAAGCAAGTGACGTGGTGCTATGGTTTCCGGTTGCGCCACGTTTCTGGCCGAGGACTCATGCTCCGGAGGCAGTATGCGAAAGCCTGTCATTCTCTCCATCGTTGCTGCGACGTGCCTGTTCGGGCGCGTTGATTTCGCCCAGAGTCCCCCCGTCAGCCCATCGCTCAGTCCAGACAAAATCGAGTTTGTCCGTGACGTTCAGCCGATCTTTCGACAGAGTTGTTTCGGCTGTCACGGGCCGTCGCAGCAGATGAACGGGTTTCGCCTGGATCGCCGGCGCGACGCGCTGCGCGGTGGCACCGCGACGGTCATCGGACCTGGCAACAGCGCGGGCAGCCGGCTCTATCTGCGGTTGATTGGCAACGCCTTTGGCACGCAGATGCCGCCGACTGGCGCGCTGCCACCCAGTCAGGTGGCGACGATCAAAGCGTGGATCGATCAGGGGGCGGAGTGGCCTGAC
>JANLWW010000154.1:0-30873 GCA_031364805.1 Acidobacteriota bacterium | reverse complement strand
GATCGATCGCGACATCCAGTGGAAGATTCGCCGCGAAGCGACGGACAACTCCCAGATTCTGCGCACCCTGCACTTCCTGACCGACGTCTACGGTCCGCGCCTGACCGGGTCGCCCAACCTGAAGGCGGCGCAGGACTGGGTCGTGAAAGAAACGACCGCCTGGGGCTTGAAGAACGCGCACCTCGAGCCGTGGTCGTTCGGCCACCCAGGCTGGGTGAACGAGAAGCTGTCGGTGCATGTCACGTCGCCGGTCAAAGATTCGCTCGTCACCGAGGCGCTGGCGTGGACGCCCGGCACCAACGGCCCCGTCACCGCGCAGGCCGTGCAGTTGATCGTGCCGAACCAGCCGACCAAAGAGGTGCTGACGAAGTTCTTCGCCGACCACACGGCGAAGGTCAAAGGCAAGTTCGTAATGGTGGGCGCCGTCACGCAGGTGCGTGTCACTATTCTCACGCCGCAGAAGCGCCGTGAAGACAACGACGTGCGCGCTCAGTACAACGGCACGGCGCCCGCCGGTGGCGGCTTCCCGGGCGGCGGTGGTCCTCCCGCCCCTCCCAATCCCAATGTCGTGCCTGCTGGGCAGGTGGCTGAACAGCTGGATCAGTTCCTGGTCACGGCTGGCGCTGCCGGTCGCGTCAACGACGCCGGCCGCGAGCACGGCCAGATCCGCGCGTTCAACAACCGCACCTTCGATCTCACCAAGGCCGTTCCGACCGTCGTGATGCGCAACGAAGACTACGGCCGGCTGTCACGCATCATGGCCGATGGCACCCCCGTCGAGCTCGAAATGAACATCGTCAACAAGAGC
Source organism: Acidobacteriota bacterium (assembly GCA_031364805.1). Lineage (GTDB taxonomy): Bacteria > Acidobacteriota > Vicinamibacteria > Vicinamibacterales > UBA2999 > 12-FULL-67-14b. Next base: position 30,065 of record JANLWW010000154.1, on the reverse strand, counting down.
TATCCCGAGGGCGCGACGGTCTACAACGTGATTGCGGAAATCCCCGGCACCGACAAGGCACAGGAAGTGGTGATGCTCGGCGGCCACGTCGACTCGTGGCACTCGGCGACCGGCGCCACCGACAACGCGATTGGCTGCGCGACCATGCTCGAGGCCATCCGCATTCTCAACGCCATCGGCGTGAAACCGCGCCGCACCATTCGCGTCGCGCTATGGAGCGGCGAAGAGCAGGGACTGCTCGGCTCGCAGGCTTACGTGAAGGAGCACTTCGGCATGGTGGAGAACCCCAAGCCGGAACACGCCAACTTCGCCGGCTACTTCAACATCGACGGGGGCACGGGTCGCGCGCGCGGCATGTCGGTGTTCGGTCCCGCTGAGGCCGCCGCCGTCCTGAGCGGCGCCACCAAGTCTTTCGCCGACAACGGCTTCTTCGGCGTCAGCGCCACGCAGAGTCGCCGTCGCGGCGGCACCGACTCGACCTCGTTCAACGAGGCGGGCCTGCCGGGCATTGGGGTCGCGCAGGATCCGATCGAATACAACTCACACACCTGGCACACCAACCTCGACACGTTCGAGCGCGTCATCGAAGACGATGCGCAGCAGTCGGCGATGGTGATTGCGGCGGCGGTGTATCACCTGGCGATGCGGGATGAGAAGTTGCCGCGGCTGCCGAAAGACAAGATGCCGCCGCTGCCCACACCGTAGTCGCGTGCCGTCGAGCGAGCTCAGCATTAGGAGCCGCGCACGACGCCTTCCGGGAATCGCGCGGGCACGGTCTCGGCTGCATGATCCCCTGGCGTGAGGTGATTACGTCGCACTTCGCGCATACTCATACGGCGGCCCACCCGTCATGCGGCCGAACCAATCCTTCTGGAGCTTAGAATGCACCCTTCGACGTCCCCCCTGCGCCCCGCGTTTCGTCTGGCCGCCGGACTATTCATCGGCCTCGCCCTCTCCGCGGGAGCGACTCTGCTCGCGCAGATTCCAGGCAAGAACGTAAACATGGTGGCCGGAACGAGCTGGCCCGACGGCGACCCGTTCCTACAACGCCAGAACGAACCCACGATCGCGTCTTCCACCCGAAACCCTCTCCACCTGGTGGGCGGCAGCAACGACTACCGAACGGTCGATCTGCCGGGACTCCCCGACGATGTGGAGACCGGCGACGCGTGGGTAAGCGTCTACAAGTCGTTCGATGGCGGCGAGCGCTGGTCGAGCACGCTCATGCCCGGCTACCCGCAAGACACGTCGGCGGCCGGGATGGACTCGCCCCTCAAGGGCTACCAGGCGGCGGCCGACCCGGTGGTGCGCGCCGGCACGAACGGCCTCGTCTACTACAACGGGCTGGTCTTCGACCGCGGCGACAACGGCAAGAGCGGCATCTTCCTGACGCGGTTCATCGACCGCAACAACAAAGAGAACGGCGATGCGATCGCATATCTGGGCACCAGCATGGTGGCCAGCTCGAATGGCACCGTGTTCCTCGACAAGCCGTGGATGGCGGTGGACCTGCCGCGCAACAACGCGCCTTTCTGCGTCGTGGGTGGCGTGGCCACCGGGGGGAAAGTGAAGCGGGCCGGTCATCGGCTGCGCGGCAACAGCGGGCAGACCGGTAATTCCGGGGTCGTGTGGGTCGACCCCGGCCTGCAGTACGTGCCTGCCGGGGCGATCTACGTGGCGTATACGTCGATTACCGGCGATGCCCAGGCGGTGCCTTCGACGCTGCGCGCCGAGATCCTGCTCAAGCGCTCGCTCGACTGCGGCGCCACCTGGAGCGCGCCGCTGCGCGTCAGCCGTTCGGCCGACGCCATCAACCAGGGCGCGACGCTCTCGATCGACCCGGTAGACGGCGACGTGTTCGTGGCCTACCGGCGATTTGCCACGCCCGCGGAGCCGATGGCGGACGCCGTGATGGTGGCCCGGCTGCCCGTGGGCCAGATGGCGTTCGGCCCGGCGGGGATGGCCCGGGCGCTGCCGCGCACCGATTCGCCCACCGCGGCGCTCGAGCGTATCTTCGAGCATCGGAAGAAGCGCGCGCAGCCGACGCCGCAGCCGGTCACGTCGACCACCGCCCAGATCGACCAGGGCACGAGCCCATACAGCTTCCGCACCAATGCCTATCCGGCCATGGCGATCGACGGCTCGAGCCGCGTTTACGTGGCGTGGTCGGAGCGCGGGTTCGGGGGGGCTCGAGGCAGTGCCACCGACGGCGACGCCCGCATCCGCGTGGCGACGACCCTGAACGCGGCGACGTTCGAGGCCCCTGTGACCGTCGAAGACCCCCAGGATTCGCCCACCGGCCCCTTTCTTCCCGGTCATCAGTTGATGCCGAGCCTGACCTTCGCAGGCGGGAAGCTGATGCTCGTCTACTACGACCTGCGAGAGACGCGGGCCAACGTGTTCGGCCCATTCGTCAGCGATCAAGGACTGGTCACCAAGCGCCAGACGATCGACATCCGCGCATCGCTCGGCACGCCCGGAGCCACGCCGTCATTTGCACCCTCGGTGCGCGTCTCTGACTACCTGATGGGCTACCGTAGCCGCACCGGCCTCCTGGAGCAGCTTCAGGTCAACCCGCCGAACCTGCCGATGTTCAAGCTGGGCACCGTGCCCTTCATCGGCGACTACATCGACGTCGCGCCGTCGCCGGCGTTCGTGCCAACGGGTGGGGGCGGCTGGGCCTTCAACACCGCGCCAGGCGCGGATGTCCCGGTGTTCCATGCCGTGTGGACCGACAACCGTGACGTGCGAGCGCCGCTCGACGGCATCTGGGCCAATTACACCCCACCGACGGTCGAGGGGTCGGCGCCCGGGACCAGCCTGTTCGATCCGTCGAAGCAGGTTGCCGTGTGCCACGCCGGCAACGCCGGTTCGCGCAACCAGAACATCTACACGGCCCGCATCGGCGGCGGGCTGCTGGTCGGCTCACCCGGGAATACCAAGCCGCTGTCGCCTACCGTGCAGCGCGGCTTCGTGGTGTTCGCCCAGAACCAGGACACGGTGACGAAGACCTTCCGCATGACGATCCTGGCGCAGCCCGCTGGCGCACCGCTCAACGGGCGCGCCTCGTTCGAGCAGTTCCCGCGGCCGCCCTACACCGCCAGTTCACAGGCGCCACTGACCTTCGTGGACGTGCGCGTGCCCGCGCGCTCCACGGCGTCGCGGACCGTGTATGCCACCTCGACCGACCCGAAGGCGCAGCTTTCGATCAACGTCGCGGAAATCAGCGGCCTGGGCGGCAGCGTCGTGGCCGGCGGGCTCGCCGGACGCACGGTGCTCAACCCCGACATCGAGAACCCTGACATCGAGAATCCCGACATCGAGAATCCGGACATCGAGAATCCGGACATCGAGAACGCCGAGGTCTACAACCCCGATATCGAAAATCCGGACATCGAGAACCCCGACATCGAGAACCCGGACATCGAAAATCCAGACATCGAGAATCCCGATATCGAGAACATCGTGGTGGCCAATCCCGACATCGAGAACGTCGGTGTCGGCAATCCGGACATCGAGAATCCGGATATCGAGAACCCGGATATCGAGAACCCGGACATCGAGAATCCGGACATCGAGAACGGCACTGTCTCTGACGTGACGTGGACGGTGACGAACATCGGCAACACCACGTCGGCGTTCAACGTGAACGTGTTCCTGGCCGCGGCGGGCGTCCCCTCGGGCATCAACACCCAGCTCGTCGTCTACAAGACCTACAAGACGCCGGTGCTGGCGCTCGACGGCTGCACCCTGAAGACCGAAACGCGTAACGTCCTTCAGTTCAACGTGCCGAGCCCGAACTTCATCACGCCCGGCGAGGGCCTACCCGATCAGAACGATCCGTCGGAGACAAATGCCACGCTGTGGCTCAACCCCGGCGAGGTCGGCCGCGTGACGCTGCGCGTCTACGACAACAACCGCTTCGACAACGTCATCTACACGAACCCCGACGGCACGACCGCGTCGATCGACCCGCGGTTCAACCCCACCACCGTGACTACCGTCGGCATTTCCGGCCAGGGCGTGGACGTGCTGGATCCTCCGGGGGCCACCGAGCCGCCGGCCGTGACCACGACCGGCACGAACCTCTTCTTCCTGCAGCAGCCCACGAATACGGCGCCGGGCGCGATCATCAACAACGCGATCGAGTCCCCGGTGCTCGTGCGCGTGTGGGACAACACCGGTGCGCCGCTGCCCGGCGTGCCCGTGACCATCGTGCTCTGCGGTGCGCCAAACCCTTTGCAGCCAGCCAATCCGTGCCCGGCTCCGCCGGCGGGAGTCGTGCTGTCGGGGACGACGACGGTTAATGCCACCCCGTTGGGCATCGCTTCGTTCGGCAACCTCTCGGTCAACCTCCCGGCGACGGGCCTTCGCCTGCGCGCCACGGCCGCCGCGGCGGGCGTCGTCGCGGCCGGTACATCGGCGCCGTTCGATGTCACGCTGACGGGCGGGCCCGTCAGCCTCTGGCGCGCCGACGGCAACGCTCTCGACAGTGTGGGCAGCAACCACGGCACGCTGCAAGGCGGCGCCGGCTACACGGTGGGCAGGATCGGGCCCGGCTTCAACTTCTCGAATCCGCTGCCTGCGGGCACCCGGAACCAGTATGTGCTGGTGCCCGATGACCCAAGCCTGCGCATCACGAACCAGATGACGATGTCCGCATGGGTCTATCCCACGGGGCCCGGCACGGGGCCGGCGCCGTTCGTGGGCCAGCCGAGCGAGGGTGGCGTCATCATCAGCAAGGAATGGGCGTACGAAATTGCCCGCTTCTCGGACGGCAGCATCCGCTGGGCGTTCGGCAACGGTGTCAACAGCTTCGCGCCGCTTCCGTACTGGGTCAACTCGGGCGGCACGGCGCCGCTCAACACGTGGACGCATGTGGCGGTCACGTATAGCAATGGTACGGTCACCACTTACATCAACGGCGCGCCCGTGAGCACCATCAGTCCGCCCGGGATCGTCCTCGGTGCTGGAACCCATACGCTGCGCATCGGCGGGCGCGAGCTCTACCCAGGCGGGGCGAACTTTGACGGCAGCATCGACGAAGTCGGGATTCAGAACCGCGCACTTACGCTGGCCGAGGTGCAGGCCCTCTACAACGCGGCGCTGCCACAGGCGACCGCCAGCGTGTCGATCAGCAACGTCAATGCGATCTTCGACGGCATGGCGAAGCCGGTCACGGTCACGTCGTCCGTCCCGGCCGTCACCCTCTACAACGCGAGCACCACGGCGCCGAGCGCGATTGGCGCCTACTTCGTACAGGGCATCGCGTTGCCGAACGGCTACGCCGGCGCCGCGAGCGTCATCCACAAGATCGCCTCGACGTTGCCGGCGGGCGGCAACGGCGGCGCGCCCTACCCGGCGTCGGGGGCGCTTGGCTGCGGGCCTGGTGTCGTCGCCAATGGCGTCCGCCCGTCCACCAATGGCTACTACGGGCTGGTCGGTGTGCAGCTGCTCTGCGGTGACGGCAACCACCCGCCGGCAGTCGCCGGGCCGCCATCGCTAGACTGGTCGCCGACCGTCTATCAGGCCACCAGCGTGACGTGCGGTGTTGGCGAGGTGATGGTCGGGCTTCACGGCCAGACCGGTGCGCCGTTCGGCTTCCCCGTCGTGGAACGCCTTGGACCGCAATGTCAGTCGACGAGCGGTGGGGCGATCACGGACGCCGGTCCGCTCGGCGGAGCAGGCGGGGGGTACTACCCGGACACGCCGTTCAGTCTGACGTGTAACCCCGGCCAGGCCGTCACCGGCGTCGTCGGCGGCGTCGGCGAAGTCGTGGACTCGATTGCGCTGGTCTGCGCGCCGCTCACGGCGACACCGACGATTACGTCGGCGAGCCCATCGACAGGCGGCGCGGGTCAGGGTTTTGTGGTGCTGCGCGGCATGAACTTGCCGTCACCCTCGGGCGCGACCGCTACGGTGACTAACGGCGTGACCACCGCGAGCGGGTTCGTCTTCGAGTCACCGTCGACCACCTCGGCCTACTGGGTGCGATTGCCGGCCGGGTTCCCGACGGGAGCCGCCACCATCACGCTCGCAAACGGCGCGGTGGTCACCAACGCGTTCCCCATCACGGTGTCGGCGACACCTGGTGTCCCGGTCATCACGAACATTCTCGACGGTAATTTCGCGCCGACCGGCGTGGTCTTTTCCGGGCTTACGATCTACGTCCAGGCCGATGGTATTGACACCCTCGGCTCGGTGGTGCGCTTCCAGCAGGGAGCCAGCATCAGCGACGTCGCGTCCGGCACCGCTGTCAGCAGTGCCTCGATCGGCCTGGTCGTGACGATTGCCGCTCCGTCCGGGCTGGTTCCGGGACCGGTCCTGGTCAGCATTCGCCAGGGTGCGAGTGCCTTCAGTACGCCGGTGACGCTTAACGTGCCTGCGCCGTAACGCACGTGCTCTACAGACCGCAGGCCGGTGGAGCATGCTTCCCGGCCTGTGGTCGAGTTCTCGCGTCCGCTCGTGTCGCGGCCTGGACACAATAATTTGTGTCAATATCGGACGGATGGACGAGTCACAGGAAGTTGTGCAACTCCTCGATCAGTGGCGCGAGGGAGATGAGTCCGCCTACGATCGCCTGATTCCTCTCGTCTACGCCGACCTTCGCCGCCTGGCACGAGGCCAACTGCGCCGCGAGCCCGCGGGACACTCATTACAGCCGACGCTGCTGGTTCACGAGGCCTACTTGCGGCTGGCCGGCGCAGAAGTGCCGTGGCAGAATCGCACCCATTTCTTGAGCGTGGCAGCGCGCGTGATGCGCCGCATCCTGGTTGAGCGCGCACGAGCGATGCGTGCCACCAAGCGAGGCGCCGGTGCGCTGCGCGTCACGTTGACCAGCCACGTGCCGGCGCCGACGTCCGATCCAGTCGACATTCTGACGCTCGATGATGCCCTGCAGCGTCTGGAGAACCTCGATGCCAGGCAGGCCCAGGTTGTCGAACTCTGTTATTTCGGTGGGCTAACCTATCCAGAGATCGCGGAGATGCTTCAGATCTCCGAGGCCACCGTCGACCGTGATCTGCGTCACGCTCGTGCCTGGTTACGGCACGAACTCGCCGGCTCGCTGCACTAGCATGCACGATGTCTCCCGCTGGAAGCGGACGCGCGAGATCTTTGACGCAGTTGTTGATCTCACGCCGTCCGAGCAGGGTGTCCGGCTTGCGGCGGCCTGTGGGGGTGACCTGGCCCTGCGGCAGGAGGTCGAAGCTCTCCTCTCTCACGACCACGCGTCAGACGACCCCATCGAACAGGTCGTGATGGCGGCGGCACGGGTTGGATTTGAAGACAACCTGGCGCTGATCCCAGGCGAGACGATCTTGCACTATGGTCTCGGCACCAAGATCGGCGAGGGCGGCATGGGCGTCGTGTGGAAGGCCACCGACTTCACGCTCGGCCGCGAGGTGGCGATCAAGGTGCTGCCCTCGGATTTTGCCAAGGACGCCGGCAGGCTGGCGCGGTTCGAACGCGAAGCGAAACTGCTGGCCGCGCTCAATCACTCGAACATCGCCTCGGTCTACAGCCTGCACGAAGACCGCGGGCGCCGGTTCCTCACGATGGAATTCGTCGAAGGCGACGACCTCTCGGTGCGCATCGCACGCGGCCCGATGCCGATCGAGGAGGTGCTCGCGGTCGCGTCGCAGATCGCCGACGCGCTGGAGGAGGCGCACGAGAAGGGCATCGTGCATCGCGATCTGAAGCCCGCCAACGTCAAGGTGAAGGTCGATGGCAAGGTGAAGGTGCTCGACTTCGGACTCGCCAAAGTCGAATCGGCCGATGGATCGGAGACGGCGCTCGGATCATCGGCGTTAATCGCTCCCATCGCGAGCACGCGCGCGGGCGTGATCCTCGGCACGGCCGCCTACATGCCGCCGGAACAGGCGCGCGGTCTGCCCGTCGACAAGCGCGCCGACATTTGGGCGTTCGGCGTGATGCTGTTCGAGATGCTGGCGGGCAGGCGGCCCTTCGACGGGGTGACGATGACCGATGTGCTCGCCGCGGTCGTCACGGCTGAACCGGACTTCACCCTGTTGCCGGCGGCAACGCCGGCGCCGCTCGTGCGGCTGATTGCCCGATGTCTGCAGAAAGACACCCGGCAACGTCTGCGCGATATTGGCGATGCTCGCATCGAGATCGAACGACTGCTGCGAGATCCGCGCGGCCGAGGGGCGTGGATTACGCCCCGTCGTCGACGGGTCATCGCCTGGGCCGGCGCTGCGTTGGTGGTGACTGCGGTCGCCTTCGGCATCAGCCGTTGGGTGGCGCCCGGCTCTGGCACCGCGATACCGGGCAGTGCCGGGCCGTCGATCGCCGTGCTGCCGCTGGTCGACCTGAGTCCGGATGTGGACCAAGATTACTTCGTCGACGGGCTGAGCGAGGAGTTGCTGGGCGAGCTCGGCAAGAACACACAGCTGCGAGTCGTCGGACGAGCCTCGACGTTCCGTTTCAAGGGCTCGACAGAAGATCCGCGTGCCATTGCGGCCACGCTCGGTGTCTCGACGCTGCTCGAAGGCAGCGTGCGTCGATCGGGCAATCGCGTGCGAATCACGGCGCAACTGATCGACGCGCGGAGTGGGTTTCAACTCTGGTCGGACTCCTATGACCGCACCATGGACGACCTGTTCGCCGTCCAGGACGAAATCGCGCGTGCGGTAGCCACCGCGCTCCAGGTCGCGCTGAAAGTCGATGGCCCCGGCGACACCAGGGCCCGGGTCGCCAGCGGACCGGCGTTCGACGCGTACCTGCACGGGAAACATTTTCTCCAGTTCAACACCAAGGAGAGCATCGAAAAGGCAGCCGCCTACTTCACCGAGGCCGTGACGACCGACTCAACGTTTGCGCCGGCGTGGGCAGGACTCTCGCGCGCGCTCAGCGTGATGGGTACTGAGGGCTTCGCGCCGCCCGACACCGTGTTCGGCGAGGCCCGCCGGGCGGCCGAGCGTGCCGTGTCGCTCGATCCGCAGCTCGCCGAAGGACACGCGGCGCTCTCGGCTGTGCGCCGCGCTTACGATTGGGAATGGGCGGGAGCCAACGCCGCTGCGCAACGCGCCTTACAACTCGATCCCAACAACGCCCAGATGGTCCTCGGCGCCGCCCGCATGGCCAGCACCTTGGGCCATCTGGATGAGGCCCTGACGCTCTCGCGTCGAGCAGCCGCGCTCGATCCGTTGAACGTCCAGGTCCACTCCCGCCTGGCGCGCTATGAGTTCTTCGTCGGACAGCTCGACCAGGCGCAGGCGTCGTTCGGCAAGGTGCTCGAGCTCAACCCGGAGTACCCAACCGCCCGTCATGGCCTCGCGCGAGTCTTGCTCGCCCAAGGCAGGCCGGATGCCGCGCTCGCCGAGCTCGCTCGAGAGACCAGTCCCCTGTGGCGTGTGTTCGGCGAGGCGCTTATTTACTGGAGGCTGGATCGACGAGCCGACGCCGACGCGGCGCTCGCCCGTCTGATCGACGGATTCACGGATACGGCCCCGTCCCAGATCGCTACCGTGTACGCATATCGTGGCCAACTGGATGACACGCTCGCGTCGCTCGAGCACGCCTACAAGGTGCGCGACACCGGCCTCTCCCAGCTAAAGGCGCTCCCGGAATTCCGGCGCTTCGACCAGGAGCCGCGCTATCGAGCGTTTCTCGACAAGATGGCGTTGCCGCGGTAACGCTCGCGAGACCGCAAGGAACGATTCTTCCCCAAGCCCGCCTTCGCGCGTATTCCCCTAAAGAGCGACAACCAGCCGTACTCACTGCCCCCCGTGTACGCGGACGCGTCTGTCGCCCAGCAGGAGACAGGTCATGTCACTATCAACCCTCGGCCTCAGGCGGCTCGCTTTGGTCGGGCTCGTCGCCGGGACGTTCATCGGACTGCTCACCCAGGGGGCGGCCGGCTGGCAGCCGACACGGACAGCCTCGGTGGATCCGTCGGCTACTCTTGCGTCCGCACGAAACATTTCGACCAGCGGGCCTCTCGGTCGCGCCAAGGACGTGAGCGCCCTGTTCGAAGAAGGTGGCGGCCAGGCACCGGCGTGCGGCGGCCCGGGCCAGCGTGCTTGCTGCGCGCCCTTCGAGCGGGCCACCGCATGCGATGCCGGATTGGGCGAAGCGAACCTCGGGCAGTTTCCCACCGCCTGCACGTTCGGTGCAGCCACGTGCATGCCGAAAGCCCTCGCCACCGCCTGCGGCGGTGAAGGACAGCGCGCCTGCTGTGCGTCCGAGCGCGCCCTTTCCTGCGATCAGGGACTTGTCGAGCGCGGCGACGATCTGGCGTTCGACTTCTTCGTCCCGGTGACCGGCGATGCCACCTGCCGCGGTGAAGTGATCGCCGGCTCCAGCGTGGCGCGCTCCCAGGGCACCTGCATCAAGGAGACGCCCGACCCTATCCCCGAGCCCACCACGGGTTGGTCGGCCACACCGGAACCACGCGGCATCCTGCGTGGTTACCTCGACATGCACCTGCACCTGCTCGGTCACATGGCGCACGGCGGCAAGAACCTGGTGGGGGAGCCGGCACCAATCGACGCCGGCGGCGGTTTCGTCCTCGACGGCTCCCACGACGTAAACACGGCCCTGTCGCCGGCCACGGATCTGCTGGTGCACAAGAATCCCTACCACGGCCTCCTGAACGACACCTCCGGCGACGGTACCGGCGACGGCTCGCGCACGGAATTCGGCGCGCCGTACTTCAGCGGCTGGCCGAAGTGGACCAGCACGACCCACCAGCAGACGTATTACGTATGGCTGGAGCGGGCCTGGCGCGGCGGTCTGCGCACGACCACGCTGTTCGCGTCGCACGTCGAAGCGCTGTGCAAGACCTCGCTCAAGTCCACGTTCCCCACATCGTGGCCGATCTGCGAGGACTCCATGTTGCACATCGTGAATCAACTGCAGGCGGCGCGCGACTTCGAGCGCTTCGTCGACAACCTGTCGGGAGGCCCCGGTCTTGGCTGGTTCCGCATCGTGACCACGCCACAGCAGGCCCGCGCCGCAGTCAGCGCCGGCAAGCTCGCGGTGGTGCTCGGGATCGAGGTAGACAACCTGTTCAACTGCAGCCAATTCACCTCCGATCCGACGAGCGGCCAACCGGGGTGTCCGGCGAATTTCGGCCTGCCGTTGGCTCGCATTGCGCCCCTCACCAGCTTGCCGCAGCCGACCACGCTGGAAGAGGCGGTGAACGTCCTCTACGACATGGGTGTGCGCCAGGTCTTCCCAATTCACAACTTCGACAACGGCTTCGGCGCGGCAGCCACCTGGATGGACGCGATCGCGGTTGGCCATGCCGCGTCCCAGTATCGCTGGTGGGAGACACGCGATTGCGGCGGCACGGGCCCGGACGCCTACGGGTTCTGGCTCGACAACGTCCTCTATCCCCTGATGAGCCTGGTCGGGTTCCTTGGCGCGACGCCCCCGATTCCGGCATACACCAGCGGCGCAGGCGCGTCCGACTACGCCTCCTGCAACCAGTTCGGGCTTACCGCTACCGGTCCGCGCCTGCTCCAGGCACTGATGAACAAAGGCATGCTGATCGACATCGACCACATGTCGGCAAATTCGCTCGACGAGACCATCGGCGTGACCGCCGCCGGGCTCGACGGCAACGGCGTGGCGTATCCGCTGTTGGCCAGCCACGTGCAGGCCTTCGACCTGCATCAGAGGGAGTTCGAGGGCAACAACGGACGCCACGAACGCATGCGCACGCGCACCCAGCTCGATGCGATCCGCGCCAGCGGCGGCATGGTGGCGACGATGCTGAAGGACGACGTGCAAGACACCGGTCTGAAGGGCAAGAAATTCACGACGGCCTATTCGCCGCTATGGGGCGCGGCCATCACCGACAATTGCCGTCATTCAAGCAAAAGCTGGGCGCAGGCGTTTCAGTACGCGGTGGACGTGATGGGCGGACCGGTGGCGATGGGGAGCGACTTCAACGGCGCGGCCGGCCACGTCGGCCCGCGCTTCGGGAGCGATGCCTGCGGTGGGTGGGGCGCGCAGAACGGGCTCGAGCGGCCGCAGCAGATATTCGAGCGCAACCGCGTCGAGTATCCGTTCAGCTTGCCCGGGTTCGGCACCTTCGACCAGCAGGTCACCGGGTTCAAGGCGTTCGACTACAACGTCGACGGCCTCGCGCACATCGGGTTGCTGCCCGACATGGTGGCGGACCTACAGAGCATCGGCCTGGATCAGCGCTACGTGGATTCGCTGTTCTGCTCGGCAGAGGCTTACATCCGAGTGTGGGAGCGTGCCGAGGCCCTCTCGCAGCGCCGGCCGGCGCCCGATCCGAACCGGCCGTGGCGGTGCAATACCGCCGACGCCACGCCACCCGCGAGCATCGTCTCGCTGGCGCCTGCCGCCGCGAGCAGTGGCTGGCACAATTCCGACGTCACCGCGACGATCACCGCCACGGACGCCGACTCTGGCGTCGCGCGCATCGACTACACGGTGACGATGAACGGGCAGGTGACGCCCGGTGGTGCGGCGGGTGCCACGGCGGTCGCCGCGATCGCGGGCGAGGGCGAGGCCAGCCTGACGTTCTTTGCCACCGACGTCGCCGGGAATGTCGAATCACCGAACGCCGCGACCGTCCGGATCGATCGCACGTCGCCCGGGATCACGGCCTCCCGCACGCCGATGGCCAACGCGGCGGGTTGGAACAACGGCGCGGTTATCGTGGACTTCCAGTGCACGGATGGGTTGTCGGGCGTCGAGTCGTGTGCCGCGGCGCAGACCCTGAGCAGCGAAGGAGCCAACCAGTTCGCGAGCGGTAATGCGCAAGACCACGCGGGCAACCTGGCCGCCGCCATATTGAGCGGTATCAACATCGACCTCACCGTACCGGCAGTGCAGGTGACCGGTGTGGCCAACGGCGCGGTGTATTTCCTGGGCAGCGTGCCGACGGCTGGTTGCAGCACGACCGATGCGCTCTCGGGCGTGGCGGTCTCGGCCGTGGTCGCCACAAGCGGTGGCTCCAGCAACGGCGTTGGCATGTTCACGGCCGCTTGCAGTGGGGCACGGGATAATGCCGGCAACACAGGATGGGCGAGCGTCAGCTACGCCGTGCACTATGTGTTCAGCGGCTTTGCCGCACCCGTGAGCAACCCGCCGGTGGTGAATGGCGTGAAGGCGGGCCAGACGGTACCCGTGAAGTTCGGCCTGGGGGGCGACCACGGGCTCGACGTGCTCCAGGGCGGGGTGGCGACCAGCGTCTTGATCGGGTGCGCGTCCGGGGCGATTGAAGATCCGATCGAGCAGACCACGACCAACCCCGGTGCCAGCCAGTTTGCGTACGACCCGCTCACGGGCCTGTATCAGTTCAACTGGAAGACCGAGAAGGCCTGGGCTGGCTCCTGTCGTCGCCTGCTCGTGCGGCTCGACGATGGCACGGTCCACACGGCGGATTTCCGTATGCGGTGAGAGTCGTGGGGTGGAGGCTATGCGGGACGAAACGCTGCGGCTGATCACCCCTAAGGACATTGGCTACAGAGAGCGCAGGGGACACAGAGACCGCTTTTTAAAATGCCTGACGGGCGGTTCGAAGCTTGATTGCATTTACAAAAAGTATTCTCTGTGTCCTCTGTGTGCTCTATGGCTAACGTCCGATAGCGAAGATCCGGTCGTCGGCGCGCAGGAACAACTTGCCTCCCGCCGCGGCCGGTGAGGCAACGAAGTGGCCTTCCAGCTTATTACGTGACAGCACCTCGAACGTACGCCCGGCCTTCAGCACAATCGTCTCGCCGCTCTCGCTGACGAAATAAACCTTGCCGTCGCCGGCGATCGGTGAGGCCGTGAACACACCGCCAACACGTTCCTGCCACAACCGCTGGCCGGTAGCCGCATCGGCCGCCGACAGAATTCCGTTCTCGCCGCTCATGTAGATGATGCCCTGGTATTGGATCAGCGACGAGACGTACGGCCCGCCCGTGGGCTGGCGCCACGCGACGTGGCTGCCGGTGATGTCGCCCTTGCCGCCGAGACGAATCGCCATGTACGGGCTGCTGCGATAACCGCGGCTCAAATAGAGGATGCCCTTGTCGGCCATGGCCACCGGAATCGGAAAGCGATTGACTTCCGGGTAGTGCCATAGCGACGCGCCAGTTACGGGATTGAACGACTCAACGCCAGTGCTCGAATTGACGATCAGCTCCGGCCCGGACGGCCCCGCGATCACCACCGGGGAGCTGTAGGACTCGACCCCCGCCGGTTTGTCGACCTTCCACTTGACCGCGCCGGTACGCTTGTCGAGCGCCAGCAAATACGACATCTGCGCGTGATAGCAGAGCAGGATCAGCGAGTCAGCGTAGATCACTGGTGAGCTGGCATGACCCCAATTGATCTCGAAGGCCGCGTAGTCGCGCGCGAGGTTGCGGGTCCAGACTTGCTTGCCCGACGCATCGAGAGCCACCACCTGGCCGGTGCCGAACCACGCGTACACGCGTTCGCCGTCGGTGACCGGGCTGGCACTCGCCAGGTTGTGCTTGTCGTGCACCGGCGGCAATTCGCCCACTGCCTCGGTCTCGTGCCTCCACACCCGCTTGCCGCTGACGCGATCGAATGCTTCGACGATGAAGGCGACGGTGGCGCGCTTGGCTCGCCGCGCCAGTGTGCTTTCGCCCGCGGCGGCGGCATCAACCCCCTGCGCAAGAGTCGGATGCCTGCCGTCCTGCCGGCGGCCGTCGCCGGCTTGCGATGTCACGAAGACGCGGTCGGCCGACACGATCGGCGACGACACGCCCGAGCCTTCGAGCGCAGTCGTCCAGGCGACGTTCTGCGTGCCGTTCCAGGCGGCGGGCAAGGTTCCCACGGCAACGCCACTCGCCGCGGGCCCGCGCCAGTGCGGCCAGGTATTGGCGGACAGTGATACCGCAGTGACAACGACAGCGACAGCGACAATGGCAACGCGCATGTGAAAGACCTCTTAATCGACGGCTGGCTTCAGGAAGCGGCGCAGGTTGGAATAGGTGGCTGTGGCGACGATCTCGTCGAGACCGAGTGCCGCTTTGTAGTACTCGTCCATCTGCGACGGCACCCAGAAATCGAGCGCGTCGTCTCGCTTGAACGTCACGGTAATTGCACAACGGACCGCTGGGTCGGCGGCATTCAACTCGGTCTTCACGACCGTGCCCGAGAACGGATCGATCCACAGCCGCCCGGTTAGTGCCAGGTCGCGGCCGCGGGTCGTCTTGATCAGCGTGGGCCGCGCCGCTTCGCGATAGGCGGCACGCCGTAACACGCGTCCGTCAATCGTCTCTTCACCGTCATCGGTGAACTCGAAGCGTTCGTTCACGCGCGGATGCAGGAACATCATGGCCAAGGTCGGGATGTTGATGGTGCGGGCGACGTTGCCGAGGTTGAGCTTGGCAGTGTCGTCACTGAACTTCGCCGCTTTCTCGAAGCGCTCCTTGTCGTTGCCCTGGAACAGCTTCAACAGCCGATCGTCACGGTTGCGCACCTTGGCGCCCTTCACTTCAAAAGCGTCGCGGAACGGCATCCATCCTTCGCCGTCGCCGCCGAGCTGGACCAGCAAGAAGTCGGAGCGGATGATCCGGCGTTCCATGGTGCCGCCGGCGCGCATGCCGCCGCCCGGGTTGCGCTGGCTAAGGTTGTCGCCCGGGTTGGGTGGACGCTGCAGCTCCTGCACGTACGTTTCTTCGGCGACCAGCAACGCGAATTTCTGCTCGTACGCCATGACGTAGCGCATGGCGCTGCCGATGATGGTGGTGAAGCCGGACCCCGGCGTGCTGCCCACTTGAGCGTCGACTGTCACCGCGACACCCGCCAGCAGCGCGAATGCGACGACGATTCGTGCCATCCGTGAGCCAACACCCATCTGTGTAATCTGCGTCATCTGCGGCCCTGGTGTGTCATCTGCGGCCATCCTACCGTAAGCTTGGAGATTCCCGTGCGCGCGTCCCTTCGCTCTGAACTGGTCCCGATGCTCCGCCTTGCTGTCCCGGTGGTGATGGCCGAACTCGGCTGGATGACCATGGGCGTGGTCGACACGTTGATGGTGGGCGGCCTCGGTCCCGAGGCCATCAGCGCGGTCGGCATCGGCGCCTCGATGCACATCGCGTTTGCCATTTTCGGCATGGGCGTGCTGCTGGGCCTCGACACCCTGGTGTCGCAGGCCTACGGCGCCGGCGACGTCGCTGACTGCCACCGCTGGCTGATCGACGGGCTGACGCTGGCAGCAATCATGGCCGTGCCGATCACGGCGGTGTGCCTGCTGCTCTATTTTGCGATCCCGTCGCTTGGGTTCCACGCCGCCATCGCGCCACCGCTCCAGTCGTATTTCCTAATCGTCGTCTTGAGCACGCCGTTCTTGCTGGCCTATGCGGCGTGCCGCCGTTACCTGCAGGGCATGCACCTGGTAACGCCGGTGATGTTCGCGCTCGTCTCCGCGAACCTCCTGAACGCGGTGATGGACTGGGCGCTGATCTACGGACACCTGGGATTGCCCGCGCTCGGCGTGTCGGGTGCGGCCTGGGCCACGTTGCTGTCGCGGGTCTACATGCTAGCCGCGCTCGCGGTGGCCATCTGGTGGACTGACCAGCGGACCGCCGCCGCCATGGCCGCCGCCGATCAGCATCACCACAGCGTGTGGCGAGTGCCACGGCTGATCGACCCGGCGCGGCTGCGCCGCCTGCTCACGCTGGGATTGCCGGCCGCCTCGCAGATGCTCGCCGAAGTGGGTGTGTTCGCACTGGCGACGGCGCTGGCCGGCACGCTGGATCCGATTTCGGGGGCATCGCATCAAATCGCGCTCAACCTCGCCGGCGTCGCGTTCATGATTCCACTGGGGGTGGGAGCGGCCGGGGCCGTGCGCGTCGGCCACGCGGTCGGCGCGCGCGATCCCGATCGCGCGGCGGCCGCGGGCTGGACGGCGATTCTCATCGGCGTCGCCTTCATGCTCGCGTCAGGGGCGTTGTTCGTCCTCATCCCAGGCACGCTGATTGGATGGTTCAGCAGTGACCCGTCGGTGTTGCGCGTGGGCACGTCGCTGCTCTACCTGGCGGCCGTGTTCCAGTTGTTCGACGGCATCCAGGGTGTCGTCACCGGCACGCTGCGCGGCCTCGGCGATACGCGCACGCCGATGATCGTCAATCTCGGCGCACACTGGTTCCTCGGGTTGCCGGTCAGCTATACGCTGTGCTTCATCGCCGGCTGGGGCGTGTGGGGACTGTGGGTCGGGTTGTCACTGGGGCTGATCGTCACCGGCACGATTCTGTTGTGGGCGTGGACCGTGAAGATCAAGCAGTATGTGGCCCAAGCCCCCAGGGCCCCAAGCCCCCAGGCCCTCAGGACCTCCTCATGATCTGCGACGCCCACGTTCACTTCTTCTCACCCGGGTTCTTCGCCGCGCTCAAGGCGGACCGTACGGCAGTCGCGGCGCTCGGCTTCGACTTTCCCGAATCGGTCGAAGCGCTGGCCAATCGCTGGGTGATGGAACTCGACGCCAACGGCGTCACGCGAGCCGCATTGATGGCGAGCGTGCCTGGCGATGCGGACTCCGTAGCCGCCGCGGTGGCGCAGTATCCCTCGCGCTTCGTCGGGTTCTTCATGCTGGACCCGACCCGCGAGGACGCGATTGCGTATGCCACGCGAGCACTCGACGCGGGCCTGCGCACCATCTGCCTGTTTCCAGCCATGCATCGATACGCTCTGCATGATGATCGAGTCGCGCGGGTGTTCGAACTCGCTTCGTCCTACGAGGCGGCGCAGCCGCCGAGCCCCACGAGGGCCGCAGGCTCAAGCCCCACAAGCGCTGAAAGCGCAAGCCCCACGCCCTCAGTCGGTGGGCGCCCCAGCATCTTCACCCACTGCGGCGTCTTGTCGGTCGGCATCCGCAAGAAACTGGGGCTGCCCAGCCCGTTCGACATCCGCTTCGGCAACCCGCTCGATCTTCACGGCGTCGCGCTCAAATACCCGACGGTGCCGATCGTGATCCCTCACTTCGGCGCGGGCCTGTTGCGCGAAGCGTTGATGGTGGCCAGCCTGTGTCCCAACATCCTGCTCGACACGTCGAGCTCCAACTCCTGGATCACACAGACCCCCGGGCTCACCCTCGCACAGGTGTTCCGCACCGCCCTTGACGTCGTCGGCCCCGAGCGGCTGCTGTTCGGGAGTGACTCGTCGTTCTTTCCACGCGGGTGGAATCGCGAGGTCTACAACCTGCAGGCGGCCGCGGTGTCCGGCCTGGGCGTGACGACCGAGGACCAGGCGAAGATTTTTGCGGGCAATTTCAGGCGCCTCTTTGGGTGATCCGACAGGGTCGCCGCCTGCGGGGCAAAAGGGTGTAGAGTGTCGCGCAATGGAGGCAGTCGGCATGAGATCCGGTTCAGCCACGCTCGTCCTGATCGGCGGCATTCTGCTCGGGTGGCCCATGCCGTCTGCCGGCCAGCCGACGCCCACCTACACCAAGCACGTCGCGCCGATCCTCTTCAAGCACTGCTCGCAGTGCCACCGGCCCAACGAAGTGGCGCCAATGTCGTTGATGACCTACGAACAGGTGCGTCCGTGGGCCCGCTCGATCAAGTCGAAAGTCGTGAAGCGCGAAATGCCGCCGTGGGGCGTCGGCAAGACGTCGCTGACGTTCAGCAACGATCGCCAGATGAGCGAACCGGAGATCCGCACCATCGCCTCGTGGGTGGACGGCGGCGCGCCGATGGGGAGCCCGGCCGACATGCCCGCGCCGCCCGAGTATCCCGGCGGGTGGAAGTTCAACCGCGCACCTGACGTGGTGCTCAAGATGCCGGTCGAATTTCAGATCGAACCGAAATCCGAGTATCCGATGCTGGACTTCTACGTGCCGATCCCCTGGACCGACGGCATGAAGTTGATTCAGATGTCTGAAGCGCGGCCATCGAACAAGGCCGTGGTCCACCACATCACCGTCAGCCTGGTGACGTTCCCTCCCGGCACTGAGGTGATCGACGGCCAGCCCTTCACGACCGACGCCTCGGGCAAGAAAGTGCCGCTCGACCGGCGAGCCGCGCGCCTGAGCGAGGCGAAGCTGCCGACCGAGCTGCAGATCGCGCGCGAGCCCGGCGAGAAACCCGATCGGCTGAGTTCAGTCGGTGGCTTTACGACCTTGCTCGCCTATGTCGCCGGACGAGGTTTTGACGATCATCCCGACGGCGTCGGCACGCCGGCGCTGCCGGGCCAGTACCTCAATTTCAACATGCACTACACGCCGACGGGACGGCCGGAAACCGATCGCTCCGAGGTCGGTCTCTGGTTTGCGAAGGAGCCGTTGCAGAAGTTCCACTTCCGCACGCCGATCAACGAGCACCAGATCGTCAACGGCAAGGCCCTCGGCGGTCCCGTGCTGAACGCGGCCGACATCGAAGCCGGCCGGATTGCGCAGGGCGCGCCGGGACAACTCGGCGGGCTGCCGCCGATCCCGCCCTACATGCCGAATTACACTGTGATGTCGGACCTCGCGATTACGCAGGACATCACGATCAACGGCTTCTATCCGCACATGCACGTGCGCGGAAAGTCGGCGACCTACTCGGTGCAGTATCCGGACGGCAAGGAGCAGCTGTTGTTCGACGTGCCGCGATACCGATTCGACTGGCAGGAACGCTATGTGCTCGCCGATCCGCTGAAGATTCCCAAGGGGAGCACGCTGCGGTATCGCGCGGTGTTCGACAATTCAGCTGACAACCCGTTGAACCCGAATCCCGACAAGGAAGTCTACTGGTCCGAGCAGAGCTGGGATGAGATGAGCCTCGGCTGGATCGAGTACACACTCGATCGACAGCGGCTCAAGAAATAGGGTGCCTTCGGTGCGTACTGTGCCTAAGGGTGCCGGGACGTGGTGCTTCGCGTGCCTCGTGCTGAGCGGGGTTATTGCCGTCGCGGCGCAAGTGCCGGCGACCGCCCAACCCAAGGGGCTGGCGCCGAATCTCGGGCGGCCGACGCGGCCGGACGACGTCGTGCCGCTGCTCGACTTCGACACGTACTTTGTCGGGACGTGGACCTTCCAGGCGGATGCACCGGACAGCGTGCTCGGGCCTGGCGGTGAATCATCGGGAACCGTGACCTACAGCAAGGTCGGCGACGGATTCTATGAAGCCGTGCTCAAAGGCAAGAGCGAGGCGGGGACGTTCACGATCAGGGAATTGATCGCCTACCACCGCGAACAGAAAGTCGCCTTTCGGCATGTCACCGACAGCCGAGGCTACGCCTACGTGCAGATGGCGGAGGTTGGTGGCAACATCGGCGGCGACTATCGCCTGTTCTTCAAGAGCGCGCCGTTCACGTTCAAGGGCAAGCAAGTAAAGCTCAACCACACCATCTACCTTGCCGCGCCGCTCACGTTCAGGGTCGACGTCGAAGTGGCCGCCGACGCGGGCCCCTTCATGCACATGAGCCCGTGGCGGTTCCGCAAGGCACCATGAAGCGCCGCGAGTTCCTGCGCGCCACCGCGGCCGGCCCGTTGCTCGCCGCCCTGCCCCCGGAACTGCTCGCGCAGGCGAGCACGCGGCCTGCCACCGGCGGGGCATGGAGCCACGGCTCGGTGCGCCACCTGCTACCGACCGTCAGCGACACCCAGATGTTGCTGAAAGCCTCGTTCGATGCGCCGCTGTTGCAGCCGCCAATCCTGCGCGTTGGTACGCTCACCGTGCCCGGCCGCATGACCGACACGCGGGGCGAGATGTGGGCCTTCCACGCCACGGGCCTCACCCCCGGCCGGCGCTACCCGCTCAGCCTGAATGCTGGCAGCGGCCGGTCGCTCTGCCAGCCTTGGGACCTGTCCACGTTTCCGTCGCCGGACGCTCGACCGGACAAATTGCGGGTGCTGTTCTTCACCTGCGCGGGCGGTCACGAGGCGCTGGGCTTCCTGCCAGCCGCCGTCCGCAACCGCCTGCTGCGACGCGCGCTCTCGTTTCAGCCCGATGCCGCGGTCGCCAACGGCGACCACGTCTACTGGGATCTGCGTTCACCGCTGACGACGCGCAACAACGGCGTTTCGCCGCGCGCCAGAGAGATTGCCAAAGGCTTGTTCGACCGCTCCGAGATCGTTCTTGGATCCGAGAACGAAGCCATCCTTAAGCGTGCCGCGGGCCCGCAGATCGCGCCGGTCTACGGCACGGATTTCCGGTCGACGCCGGTGTTCTTCATCCAGGACGACCACGACTACTTCGATAACGACGACGCCTACGACGAGATCGTCACGCTTCCGCCTGACGGCTTCATGACCCAGATGGCGCGGGCGACGCAGTCGATGTACTACCCGGAATTCCTGCCTGATGCGACGCGCCCGCGGGGACTGGCCGGTTCATCGGCCGACGCCCGCGCGCTGCCGGTTTCGGAGAGCTTCGGCACGCTGCGCTACGGCCGGCTTGCGGAGGTCCTGCTCTACACCGTGCGCCGGACCATGACCCTCGCGGGTCCGAGCGCGGTCTTTCTCGATCGTGAAGTCGAGGGCTGGCTGACACGGCGAATGGCCGCCACCGACGTCGCGCATGTCGTCAATGCGCCGTCGAACCCACCCGGATGGTCGGCCGGCAAATGGGGCGAGTGGTATCCGGATGTCCTGGGCGCCGACGGCAAGCTCACAACCGAGGTCGCCAAACCCTACTGGCAGTCCGGCTGGCTCACACAGCACGACCGCCTGCTCGCCGCCATGTCGGGCATGCGCGGGCGCATCCCGCTGTCGATGAGCGGCGACCTGCACGCGATCGCGATCGCCCGCATCGTGCGCGCTGGTACGCTCGACCTGTCAGCCAACCCGGTCGTGACCGTACTGACCGGCCCGGTGGGCACCCACGCCGGCGGCTGGCCGTCGAGCATTCGCAAGGTCGGCGCGACGCCGCCCCGCCATCTCACGGTCGACGAACAGGTGACACCGATCGAACAGCACGGCTTCACACTCGCGGACTTCACGCCCGATACGATCATTCTGCGTTTCTTCAAGTGGGACGTGAATACCCAAAGCGTCGAAGCGCTCGATACCCTCGAGCCCTTCCACACGGCAGCACTCAAACGATAGGGTGCGTACGGTGCCGGGTGCGTACCGTGCAGGTGCCTATCGGGCAGCTGCGCGAGCAATCCGATACAGCTTCGTGGCGGTCCGCATGATCAAGCTGCCGCCCGCCACCGCGGGACTGGCCAGCGTCATCTCGGCGAGCGAGTTTCTGCCGAGCACCTTGAACTCAGGTCCGGCCTGCCACACAAAGGTGTCACCGTCTTCGCTGACGGCGAAGATCTTCCCGTTGTACGACCAGGGCGACGCCGAAAACGTCCCGGCGTCCACCGCGATGCGCTGGCGGCCGTAAATTTCCCGTCCCGTCTCCGGATCGTTCGACGTCACAAACCCGCGGTCCATCAGCGTGTAGTACTGATTGCCGACCACCAGGGGCGACGGGTAGGCGGGCCCGAGCGTCGGATGCGACCAGGCGATGAAGGCGTTGGACCGTTCCTCGCCCTTCAGTGAGATGTCGCCCGCGGCGCCCGACTTGATCGCGTACGTCGGCCTCAGCGGGTCGGGGAAATAGCCTGAGCTGACAAACAGCAGGCCGTGGCTCGCAAACGGGGTGACGGCGTGGATCGACGTCATGCCCGCCAACTCCCACAGCAGCTTGCCGCTCGTGTCGTACGACCGCACCTTCTTGCTGCCAGTGGTCACGATCTCGGTCCGCCGCGCGTTCTGCCACACGAACGGCGTCGACCAGTTCGAGGCCTCGCCCTCGCGGTCCGTGCGCCACAGCTCGGCCCCGGTTCGCGCGTCGAATGCCGCGACGAACGAGCGCTCTTCGTTGTCGTTGACGATGTAGAGGCGGCCGTCGTGGAGAACGGGCGACGCCGCGCTGCCCCAGCCCGTGCGCATCTTCGGCGCGGTCATCGGCTTGGACCACACCGGCTTGCCGTTCATGTCGAAGGCGAACAGCCCGAGGTAGCCGACGTAGACGTAGACCCGCTCGCCGTCGGTCACCGGCGTCTCCGACGCGTACGAGTTCTTCTGGTGCGTGGCCTGTGGCGGCACGGCGGCGTGGATGGCGCGCTCCCAATTGACCTTGCCGCTCTGGAAATCAACGTCGTACAGGACCCAGCGGTGCTCGTCGGTCGGTTTGGTGATGTCGGCGCCGCTCATCGGCCCGCCGAGCGAGCGGGCGAGGTAGGTGCCCACGGCGTTCAGCGTCGGATTGGGCTGCGCCGCGTTGATGGCGGTGACGACGAACACGTGATTGCCCCACACCACCGGTGAGCTCCAGCTGCGGCCGGGGATGTCGAGCTTCCAGGCGATGTTCTCGGTGGTGCTCCACGTGTCAGGCAGCCTGGGGTCGTCGGCCGCGACGCCGGCCCGGTTGCCGCGGAACTGCGGCCACTGCTGCGCGTGCATCGTGGCGGAGGAAAGCAGGGCGACGAACAGGGCGATGAGTGCGGTCTTCGAGCGGGTCATGAGCGCGTCTTTCCTGCGCCCCCGATTGGTCCATGGCGTGCAAGGCTGAAAGAACATCGGCGTCAAATCTGCGGCTGTGGAGTGGGGCTCTTACCCATCTGCGGCCTACGGTGTCACCGTGACCGTCACGTTCTCGTAGGTGAACAACGCACCATCGCTGGCCACGGCCCTCAGCACATACGTTCCCGGCTCCTGGAAGGTGCTCTGGACGACCCACTTGTTTTCGGGCGGCGGTGCCGGGATGGTCCACGGCGGCGACCACGGCGAGTTCGCATAGGCGCGGGTGTCGGTCCAGGTCTTCATTTGATCGGGGCTGAACGTCACGGTGGCCGCCTTGCCGCGGTAGACGATCCAGGAGAACCGCAGCCCCGGTCCGCTCGATGCGACGATCGACGAGGGGGGCCGATACAGCGCGGCGGCCGAGATGGTTGGCGCGCCCTCCCCCGCTGGCTTCGCCGGGCCGCGTCGGGCCGGAATGTTGTCGGGATCTCTGGCGAACACGGTGAGGGTCAGCGGTTGCCCGACTTTCACGGTGCGTCGGGTGGTGCCGTCAACCTTCAACTCCGGTGGAATATTGGTTCGCAGATTGTCGTGCAGGCTGCCGAAGTCGCCGCCGACCTCGGTGGAGATCACCTGCGGGTCGATCTGGTAGTCGGGCTTGAGCGACGCATAGGCGCGCTCGGGCCGGCCGTTGGTGACGAGAGTCCACATCAACTCCCTGGTGCCGAAATCCGCCGGGACGCGGACGGTAAAAAGGAAGGGGTTGCGCCGGGGATAGAAGTGCGTCGGCTGTCCCTGATCCGGGCCACCGGGCTCAATCATGTTTTGCAAACCGGTCGGCACGTCGAACTCCTGCTCCCAGTTCGAATTCATATAGCCGAAAAACATGGTGAACGACCCGTCTGGGTTCGGCCACCATCCCTCGTACGAGGGCGACACGCTCTGGCCGCTGGAGTACATGAACCGGGTCTGGGCACCGACCACCGAGGTGACACCGGCCACGAGACATGCCAACAGCGCCGTTGCGAGCGGGAGTGGCAGTCGCCGCATCATTGCCGGCCCGGCCCCCCCGAACCTGGCGTCGCCGGCGGCTGCGGCCGCGGCGCCCAGCACAGCGGACAGCCGATGTCGTAGTCGTTGCGCGTCTTCATCTTCGCGCGGCGCTTGGCCATCTCGGCCTGGAACTGCTCTTCGGTGAGCGACACGGAATAGCCGAGGTCAATGAACATGTTGGCAACCGAGCGGCGCCCGCCGCCGGCCCAGTTGCGCGTGTCGACCGGATTCTTGTTCGCCGAGGTCGTGTCAAGGAAACCGATCAGGTGAACGATGGTGCCCTTCGGCAACACCGGCGCCGCATCGTCTTCGTAGACGTATTGCTTGACCCAGTTGTGGTCGTAGCCGACGCAGTTGAGCGTGAGGATGTTGTGTCCCCAGATCGCTTCGAGGCACATGCGCACGCCCGGCGCGTGCAGGTGTGGCTCGAACGCGACGATCTTCGTGTGCTCCTGCAAGGTCGCGTAGGAGTGCAGCTCCTGGCTCGAGCGATCCGGTTTCACGTCGATATCGATGCCGTTGCCGAGGCGCAGGCTCGAGCGGCGGTACTGCGGCTTGTAGCCCTTCGGGAAGAACTTGAACGCGAACTGCAGGTGCGCCTTCGTCTCGCGTCCATTCGAGTGCAGATGATAAGCGGTCAGGGCCAAGGCCGAGTTCTTCTGCAGCAGGCGGCCCGCTTCGATCGGGAAAATGTCGGGGTTGCGGCCGACCTCGTGAATCGGCCAGCTGGTGCCTTCGGCCTCGGCGTCGACCGGCGCGCCGTCGCCGGTGGTGATGCTTGAGTAGGTCATGTGGTGAAACACATAGCGTCCGCCCACCGTCTTGGTGGCGCCGTCGGCGGGAATGTCGTTGACCTCGCGCACTTCAACGGCCGAGACGTAGCGGTCCTCGGTGAGGCCGGTCGGCACCAGGCCGAGCGACCCCCACTTGTCGGGGCCCTGCGCCGGCACCACGACATCGGCCGACTGCAGCACGAGGTCGGGTTCGCCAATCGTCCACTGGTTGCCGTTGACGAAATCACGCGCCTTCGGCAGGTCGGCCGGGTTGCCGCGAGGAGCGCCGCCATCCACCCACTTCGCCACCATTGCAATCTCGGTCTCGCTGAGGGAGGGGTCTGCCTTGAAGTGCTGAATGCCGATGTTTTTCTCGACGAACCAGGGCGGCATGACGCCGGCCTTGGGACCAAGACCGGTCCGCGTCTTGATCGACCGGGCCCACGGCCGCACTTCCTCGTAGGTGGTCAGCGACATCGGCGCGCCGCCATCGGGACGATGACACTGCTGGCAACTGCGCTGCAGAATGGGCGCGATGTCCCTGGTGAACGTCACGCTGGGCGCAGAACCGCCTGGTTGGGCGGCTTGATCGTGAGCAACCCCGCTTAGAGGTGCCTGCCCCAGCCCTGCCACGATCCACACGAACGGGACGAGCGCCGCCAGCCGGTAGGAATGTCGCGTCATGCGCAGGAGGCTACGCCCAATCCTCGCCACCGTCAACGCTGACGTGAGGGGCTTGCCGTCAGCAGTGTGCGGGGGGATACTAACGCCCAAACCGGTTCACCCGAAGGAAGGGATCCAGTGATGCGCCGATTGTTGACGAGCGCGCTGATGGTGGTGCTTCTGTGCCCGGTGGCGCTGGCGCACGAGCAGGCACCGCCCACCAAAGCGGGATGGACGCTGCCCCGTACGCCTGACGGCCAGCCGGATCTGCAAGGCATCTGGACCAATGCCACGATCACACCGCTCGAACGGCCACGGGCACTTGCCGGCAAGGCGTTCCTGACCGACGCGGAGGCGGCCGTGCTCGAGAAGGAGATCGCCGAGCAGCGGGTGAAGTTGGACACCGCCGGGTCGCTCGACAGCGGCAGCTACAACCAGTTCTGGTACGACGCCGGCACGACCGTGCTGTCCACCCGCCAGACGTCGCTCGTCGTCGATCCGCCGGATGGCCGCGTCCCGGTTCGGCCGTCGGCCGAAGCCAGGCGCGACGACTACGCGGCGCGCAGTGCCGACAGCTACGAGTTCATGAGCGTGTGGGACCGCTGCATCACGCGCGGCGTGCCGGGCGGGATGTTTCCGGCTGGTTATAACAATGCCTATCAGATCATCCAGACGGCGGACCACGTCGCGATTGCCTACGAGATGATCCACGATGCGCGGATCATCCCCATCGACAACCGCCCGCCCCTCCCGGCGCACCTGCAGTTCTGGATGGGCGATTCTCGTGGCCACTGGGAGGGCGACACGCTCGTGATCGAGACGAGAAATTTCAACAACCAAGGCTGGATCACCACCAGCGCCGCGAGCGGGCGCATCAAGGGCATCCCTCACACCGACCAGCTTCACGTGGTCGAACGGCTGACGCGCGTCTCAGCCGACATCATCAGTTACTCGGCGACGATTGAGGACCCCGAGATCTACACCCGGCCGTGGACGGTGGCGTTTCCGCTGACCTTCGATCCGGACTACCGCATTTACGAGTACGCCTGTCACGAGGGCAACTACTCGATCGGGAACATCCTGCGCGGCGCCCGTGCCCTGGAGAAAGCGGCCGCAACCAAGTCACCGCAGTGAAGACCGTTACTTCGGCAGCGCAAACGAGAGCAGCGTCGTGCCGGAGGCGATCACGACGTGCTGCCGTCCATCAAGCACGAACGTCATCGGCGCCGCGCCCCAGATCGGCGTGCCCGTGGCGTAGCGCCAGAGGTTCTTGCCGGAGCGCGCGTCAAAGGCCATGAAGTTGCCCTCGTTGTCGCCGGCAAACACCAGGCCCGCCGCGGTTGACATCACGCCCGCCATGGTTGGTTGGGGATAGCGGAATTCCCACTTGCGTTCGCCGGTCGCCGCATCGATCGCGCGCAGCGCACCGTAGGCCTTGTCGCGGTCCATGCGGACGACGCCGCCGAAGGCGGTGCGACCGGGGGCAATCACCGGCGCTTGTGGCTCGTAGGTGGCGCAGGTTTCGCGCGCGTTGACGAAAAACAGTCGTAACGACGGATCGTACGACGGCGGATTGAAATTTGTGCCGCCCCACATGTCGGGAATGCAGCCCTTGCTGCCCTCGTTCAAGACGATCGGGCGGCCATCGCGGCCAATCTCACGCGCCCAGGTCGTGTCGGTGAAGGGCTTGCCGAGCATCAACTCGCCGGTCCGTCGATCGAGCACGTAGAAGAAGCCGTTGCGGTTGGCGAGCATCAGCACCTTGCGGTCCGGCCAGTCGGCCAGCACCGGAACCTGGTTCGCGTCCCAATCGTGCGTGTCGTGCGGCGTGAACTGGTAGTGCCACTTCAGCGTGCCGGTGCCGGCGTCGATCGCGATCAGCGAGTTGGTGTAGAGATTGTCGCCCTTGCGATCGTCGCCGTAGTAGTCGGGATTCGGATTGCCGGTGCCCCAGTACAAGAGATTGAGATCCGGATCGTAGGTGCCGGTCATCCACGTCGCGCCGCCGCCGCGCGCCAGCACGCCCGCCGAGGCCGGCCACGTCTCGCTGCCCGGCTGACCAGGGCCGGGAATGGTCTCGAACCGCCAGAGGCGCTTGCCGGTGGCGGGGTCGTAGGCGTCGAGAAAGCCCTTGGTTGGATACTCACCGCCCGAGATGCCGACAATCACCTTGCCGTTGACCACGAGCGGCGCCAGCGTCGCCGAGTAACCGATCTTGTAGTCGGCGAGCACGATGTCCCAGAGTATGCGCCCGGTCGCGCGGTCGAACGCGAGCAGGTGCGCATCGAGCGTGACCATGAACAGGCGATGGTCGAGCATGCCGAACCCGCGATTGACCGGTGCCTGCGCGCCGTAGGTGAGGTCGGCGGGAAGATCGCGGCGATACTGCCAGAACGGCCGCCCCGTGCGCGCGTCGAGCGCCCACGCGAAGTTGTTCGAGCCGGTCACATACAGCACACCGTCCCACAACAGCGGCGTCGCCTCGAAGCCGCGGCCACGCGTCGTCGTGCCGGTCTGGAAGGTCCACTCGGGCCTGAGGCGATCGACGTTGTCGCGCGTGATCCCGGTCAGCGGACTGTGACGCCGTCCGGTGTAGTCGCCCGAGTAGGTGAGCCAGCGTGACGGATCCTTCAACCCATCAAGCAGATCGCGATCCGTAACACCGGGCAGGGGGTCGCCGCCCGGCGCGGGTGCGCGGACATCGCGGACGATGGTGCGCAGCTCGGACTTGAAAAAACCCTGGAGCCGCCCGCCCGTGGTGGCAATCTGGATCGAAAACGCATCTTCGTTCCGGCGTTCGCCGGTGATCTCTCTTCCGCCGGTGGTGACGAGCGTCACCAGGTTCGAGACGCGCGACGGGTTGTAGCGCGCGGACGGTTCGCCGCCTGCCGCCGGTGGCGCCGCGAGGCTCTTCAGGTAGGCGAAGATGGCGCGGAGTTCGGCGTCGGTGGCGCGACTGGGAGGCATGGCCGTGCCCGGCAGGCCATTGCGAATGGTCTGCAGGACCCGATCGTCGGTGGCGCCTGAAGCCAGGAAAGTAATGAGGTTGGGTCCGTTGAGGCCGCGGGCATCGGCGCCGTGGCAGGTCGCGCATTGCTCGCCGAACAGCGCCGCTCCCGAGGCCGGCCGAGGTGCTTGGGCCAGGGCCGGTCGTGCGATTAGAATCAGGCCAACCGTCAGGCACGCCGCAAGCACACGCACCATAGGTGGAGGAGTCTATGTCACGTCTACGGGTTCTGTCAGCGATCATCGTCGGCGGAGTGTTCATCACCGTCGCGGGCGCAGCGGCCCAGCAAAGCAATTTCGTGGGCGGCAATCCCACGCAACTCGACGCCAAGGCGATCAGGACCTTGCGGCTGAAGTTTCCTGCCGGCAGCCGATCCAATTGGCACAGCCACTCGGCCGGCCAGTTGTTGATGGTCGAAGAGGGCAAGGGCCGCACCCAGGAGCGCAACGGTCCGCTGATCGAGATGGGCCCGGGGCAAC
The DNA here is from genome assembly GCA_031364805.1 of Acidobacteriota bacterium. Lineage (GTDB taxonomy): Bacteria > Acidobacteriota > Vicinamibacteria > Vicinamibacterales > UBA2999 > 12-FULL-67-14b. The sequence continues at coordinate 695 of JANLWW010000154.1, read as the reverse complement.
CGTGGTACACGAAAGCGGGTATCGAGCACTGGCACGGCGCGGCGCCGGACCTGGACGTGCAGCAGTTGACGATTTACGAGGGCGAGGTGAAGTGGCTGGAACCGGTCACCGACGCCATCTACAAGGCCCCACCGAAGAAGTAGCCTCGCGTACGCGGTCTGGCCGATCGTGGAGCGGCCCGTGCGGCAAGGCGTCCGAAAGATCCCCGCGGCGACCACGACTCAGGGCACCGCGGCCAGGCCCTCGGTGAGTTCGATGTAGGTGCCCCACGGATCGGTGAGGAAGGCGATGGCGATGCCGAGCGCCGGCACCTTGGTATAGGGCCGATCGAACTTCACGCCCATGGCCTCCAGGTCCTTCACCAGCTGTTCGAGATTGCGCACCTCGAAGCCGATGTGATCGAGGGCGCGGCCCTTGGTCGGCACCACGGCGGCTCCGGCGGCGGCGCCAAAGGTGAGGTTCACGCCCGGCAGGTCGCCGGCCTCAAAGGCGCCACGCATGCCCGGCTTGGCGCCGAACATCTGCACGTACCAGGCTTTCATCGCCGGCACGTCGGGCGCCGCCCAGTGGATGTGGTGCATCACGATGCCCGGCACCGCCGTGTTCTCGATCAACTCGACCTTGGTTTCGTCGGGCCCGAGCACGAACGCCAGCTTTCCGCCGGTGGCGTTGGTCGCGATGTCGTCCTTCACCGG
>JANLWW010000119.1:0-26345 GCA_031364805.1 Acidobacteriota bacterium | reverse complement strand
ACAAAGATCGCGGCCGACAAGGCGGTGAGCAAGGAAGCGCCGGGCACGTTGAGCGGGCATTATAGTCGTGAGACATCCCGACGAAATGCCAGGGCTGACTGTGAGCAGACCTTCGGCGCCCCTGGTAACAAGCGGTTGATGAGAATGGTGGTCGCGAGCTAGTTGCGCGTGGTGAAGGGCACCACGGTCGCGGGCGAGGACGGGCGTGCGGACTCGTCGGAGATGATTTCTTCGAGGGCGACGTGAATGCGAGTGAGGCTCACCGCGTGTTCGCGGCACATCGCCTGGAGATTATGGAGCCGCTCGGGCGAGACTTGCGGGCTGGCAATGATGACCAGGTCAACCGACCGGGTGCTGACCAGCAGCGACAGGGCGCTGAAATTTCCCAGCACGGGATAGCCGCCAAGCCTGGTGCCAGCGCGACGAGGATCCTCGTCGATGAACCCAACCACCCTCAGCGTTTCATCCCCGTGCTGCGCGAGTTGTGACAGCGCCAGGCTGCCGCCATCCTCGGTACCGTAAATCGCGACACGCCGGCCCGTCTGCCGCTGCCGGTGAAAGAACTCGCCGACCAGGCGGAACGAGGCGCGCGACAGGGTCACGGCCAGCAGCAAGAGCACCGCGTAAATCGCGAACACCGATCGTGAGTAGCTGAAGAACCGGTAGGCGTACAGGATGATCAGCTGAGTCGCCACAGCGCCGAACACTACTCCGCGCGTCACGACCAGCGTATCGGCCAGCCCGAAATGCCTCCAGACGCCTCGGTAGACACCCACCGCAAAGAACGCGACCATCTGCACGGCAACGATCAGCGGGAATGAAGCGGTGAAATTCTGGAAGTTCTTCATGAAGTCTTCCGGATCCTCGAACCGCAACCGATACGCAGCGTAATAGCACGCCGAGACCAGGCAGAAGTCGAGCACGACTTCAGCGACGCGGCGCTTGTAGACCAGCTCAACCAGCAGCGGGGTCAGGACGCCCTGCTCAACGCGCGCGTCACCCTCTTCGTAAACGCGAATGCTGAACAGGTAGACGGCAAACAGCGCCATGCCCAGGATGAACGCACCGGCCGCCATGGCCGCGAAACCCCGGTTGAGATAGTCGAGCCTGACGCCGATCGCACCGCCTGACGCCGCCAGCAACCACAGCACGGCGACGGCCTGACGCTCGCTGAGACCGATCGCAACCAGCCGATGGGACGAGTGATCGCGGCCACCCTGCGCGGCCGAGCGGCCCGCAAGAATCCGTGAAATCGTCACCAGCGTGGTATCGAAGATCGGAATCAAGAGGACCAGCACCGGCGCCGCCACGATCGAGATGACGTCGGGCCGGGCCAGGTTACCCGTGCCGGTGGCGAGGGTCGCGGCGGCGAAGCTGAAGCCCAACAACAGGCTGCCGCCGTCGCCCATGAATATCGACGCCGGGTGAACGTTGTAAACGAGGAAGCCGGCGGTGGCGCCGCACAAGATCACCAGGTAGCGCACTTCGGGAGGGACGGGCGCACCGAGTGGCAGGGCCGACAGCAAGCCCGCGATCAGCGCGACACCAGCGATCAGCGATATGCCGGCGCAGAGCCCGTCCATGTTGTCGAGCAGGTTGAACGCGTTGGTAAGGCCGACCACCCAGATCAGCGTGAAGATCGCGTCGAGGGTCATCGACTCGAACCAGTTCAGCCGGTAGTTGAAGAACAGCAGCGTCGACGCCAGCGCGATCTGCGCCACCAGCTTGGTGGACGGCCTGAGGTGAAGAATGTCGTCGACCACGCCGGTCAGGAAGATCAGCATGGTGCAGATCAGCAAGACCGGCAGCTGCCACGCGATGCCGAAGGCGAGAGTCGAGATCAGTAGTGACAGACCGATGCCGACGCCCCCAAACAGGGCGACCGGACGTTTGTGCCAGCGATCCTCGCGCGGCTTGGCCACGTAGCCCAGCCGCATGGACATCCAGCGGCAGACCGGGACCAGGGCCAGCGATGCTCCGAAGGCGAGGAGGAACGGGCGCCAAAGAGCTTCGATCATGCAGGGATTCCGGGCATGGTACCCCGAAGGAATGACGGGAGCAACTGCAGCCACCGCTCGAACGTGATCAAGGCCCAGAGCCGCTGACCCTCATTAGCCCGTCCGGCGTCGTGGCGGGCAACGGCGTCGTGCACGACAGCGGCGTCCAGGTAATCCCGGTAGCGGGCATCCGGCGACAGCAGCAGGTCGTGCAGGTAGCCGCGGAGCTCGCCGCGAAACCAGGCATCGAGCGGCACGCCAAATCCAGCCTTGGGCCGGCGATCGACGTCGGCCGGGATCAGGTCGGCAAAGGCGTCGCGCAGGATCGCCTTCGATCGGGCGCCGTCGAGCTTGTAGTGATCCGGCAGGGTCGCGACATACTCCATCAGTTCGCGATCGAGAAACGGCGCCCGCGCTTCGAGCGAGTTGGCCATCGTGCACCGATCGACCTTGACCAGCAGGTCATCCGGCAGGTACGACGAGAAGTTGGCCAGCAATAACTGCCCTAACGGCGAACGGCCAGTCATGCCGTCCATCGCGCCACGCAGGTGCTGCAGGCGATCGATCGATCCCGGCGCCACGCCCATCAGCGCCTCGAGATCGTCGTAGAAGTAACTGTTCCATCGAGTCACCCGCTCGTGCAGGGGCATGCCGAGGGCGCGACCGAAACGCGCAACGCGCGACCGCCAGTGGCGCTCGTTGGGCCCGCCCGGCAGCTGCGACAGGATTGCCGCCAACGGCGCCCGCAACCCACCGGGAAGTCGATCCGCCGCGAGCGCGGCACGAAACCGCAGGTAACCCGCGAACACCTCGTCACCACCGTCGCCGGTGAGCGCAACCGTCACGTGCGCCCTGGTCAGCTTGGCCACCAGGTAGGTGGGGATCGCCGACGAGTCGCCAAAGGCGCCGTCGTGGTGCCAGATCAACCGGTCGAGCAGATCGAGCGCCGACGGGCGAACGCGAAACTCCGTGTGCTCGGTCCCGAACCCCTCAGCGATGCGGCGCGCCGCCGGCGTCTCGTCATACGCATCGTCGCCCTCGAAGCCGATGCTGAACGTCTTGAGAGGGGCCACGCCGAGCCGCCGCATCACGCCGACGATGACGGTCGAGTCAATGCCGCCGCTCAGAAAGGCGCCGAGCGGGACATCGCTCATCAGCCGACGCTTCACCGCGGCGATCACGAGTTCGCGAACACGCGCGGTCGCATCGGCGCGATCAGGCGCATGACGGGCAACCTGGTCGGCGGCTGGATAGGTCAGCGTCCAATACCGCCGTGACGACAGCTGGCCGTCGCGATCGATCGTCACCACGCTCCCCGGCTCGACCTGGCGGACACCGCGATAGAACGTGGCGGGACCCGGAACGTAGCCATACAGGAAATACGGCGCCACCGCGGTGCGATCGATCTCGCCAACGAACTCGGGGTGGCCGAAGAAGGCCTTGATCTCCGACGCAAACAGGATGCGGCGGCCGTCGTGGTGATAGAACAGCGGCTTCTTGCCGGCGCGGTCGCGGGCCAGGGTCAGACGGCCCTGCCGCTCGTCCCAAATGGCAATCGCAAACATGCCGTCCAGCTCAGTAATACAGTCGGCGCCTTTTTCCTCATAGAGGTGGACGATGGTCTCGGTGTCTGAATGCGAGCGAAACGCATGCCCACGCGCGACCAGCCCCGCGCGCAGATCAAGGTAGTTGTAGATCTCGCCGTTGAAGACCACGCGCACCGATCCGTCTTCGTTCGGCAGGGGCTGGTTGGCCGGCGCACTGAGGTCGATGATCTGCAGCCGCCGGAAGCCGAGGCCGGCCTGGCCGGCCGGTGCGACATAGCGGTCAGCATGATCCGGCCCGCGGTGGGCAATGCGATCGCGCATGGCCTCGAGCGCACGCGTGTCCACTGGCGCGCCGTCAAATCTCAATTCTCCGCAGATGCCACACATCGAGGTCTGGGTCCTAGGGAAGCGTGTGCTTCAAATAGTCGAACAGCACTTCGGCCTTCAGCTGGTTGGCGTTGCCAATGGCATGCGCCTCGGCGAGCGGCATCTCCGAAGGCTTGACGTGCATGAACGCCCGATATGCGCTGACCGCGGGAGTGCCGTTGGCAAACAACTGCGTGAAGTAGTCGTGCTCGATCGACTTGCCATCGTAGAAAAAGTCGCCGTCGGGGCACACCGGCGGAATCAGGTTCAGGAAGAACAGCACGTGGTAGCTGCCCTGCCGGTGAAGTTCTTGAAAGCCGCGGACCGCCTCGACAAAAGGTGGCCAATCAGGCCGCGCCTGGAATTCCGCCAGGTCCTGTGCGCTCGGCTTCATCCCTTCGGTGCACGGACGGGCCGCGACCTCGGCGTCGCTGAAGCGCGAGAACGGCGAGACCTGCTGGCGGGCCGAGTCCGCCAGCGTGTCGGTGTTCGCCTGCATTCGCTCCTCGCTCTCGAGGTTTTCGAATCGCAGACGCGACGCTTCGCTGCCCGAGATCCGCCACGCCAGGGTCAGGGCGATGCGCTTATAAAATTCCACCGAGTACCAGTGGCGCTGAAAGACGGCCATCGCCCCGCTGGCCGCCCGCCGCCACAGGGCCGGGCTACGGGGCGGCTGATTACCAATGATGTCGTTGATGAAGAAGCCAACGATCACCAGGTCGGGCTGATAGGTGGGGCCAAGTTCGCGCAAGTGCGCCAGTTCCTGGCTGGTGTTGTAGCCGGGAACGCCAAGGTTCCACACCTGCCAGTCGGTGGCGGGCCGCCACTGCTTCAACAGCGATTCGAGCAGCGACGGGTAGTCGTGCACCGCGCCATGACCAAACGTCACCGAATCGCCGAGCACCAGGATGCGGAAGGTATTGGGTGCCTTGTTCAGGTCGTAATCGCGCGTCGCGCGAAAGCCCAGGCGGTTGGTGTGCACCGGGACACCAGCGAACCAACCGTCGTAGTTTTCGCCAAGCCGTTGGCCGCGCACCGGGTCTGAGACGAAGAAGCCAGGCGTGCCCTTCTTCTCATTCCACGACAGGCGAACCCAGGCTTCGATCAGGATCGCGAATAGCAGCGCGCTGATCACGGCGGCTGGAACGCTGAGCAGGATCAGCCGCCTGACGGCGGAACCCGTCACAGCCAGCCGTTCCACCGGTACGACGCCAGTGCCGCATACTCCCACAGGATGCCGCGCACCTGTTCGAGGCTGGCACCCATGCCGTGCTCGTAGAACTGGCTGCTGAACGGCGGCGTCGGCACCACCGTGACCTCCGGCGCCAGCTTACGCCAGACCAGTGTCGCCCTGCGCATGTGGTACGGCGAGCTCACCAGCAGAATGCGGCGCCACTGCCGTTCCTGCAAAATCTGGTTGGTGAACGCCACGTTCTCATGGGTGTTGGCGGCCCGCTCTTCGAGAATGATTCGGTCGGCTGGCACGCCTTGATCGACGGCGAGCGCCCGCATGATTTCAGCCTCTTTGAAGCTGAACACATAGCCCGAGGAGAACACCACCGACGAAGCGTAGCCCGCCTTGTAAAGGTCGACGGCTTGCTTGAGCCGTTCGAGATAGCCGCCCTGGGCCCGGCCCGATTCGCCAACGCCACCGGCGAAGACCACCACTGCATCCGCCAGTTCGGGAGGCGACGAGAGGCGCAGGGGGGACGCGGCCCACCAGAGCAGCGGGGTGTGGAACACCAGCAAGTAGGCGACCACGATGGCCATGACGCCTTCCGCGGTGCGCCGCCTGGCGCCGTTGTACAAGCGCTTCAGCCGTTCCTGCCAGCCCTTGGCGCCCGCATCACGATCCGTCATCGCTTCGTCGATCAGCACCCACATGGCCTGGATGCGTCGGTCCCAGCCATTGGACCGGGCCACAGCCACCCGCTGCGGCCGGGCGTCCTCGTGGGGCTGCCCTATGGTGCGGGCGATGGCCCCGGCAAATGCCTCAGGTCCACTGGCGACTTGCACGAGGTCGCCGTGCTCGCGGTTGAAGCGGCGAATCTCCACCAGGTCGGTGGCCACCACCGGCACGCCCATCACCAAGTATTCGTTGAGCTTTGTCGGGTAGACGTTGGCGGTGTAGTCGGTGATGCGGTACGGCACCAGCCCGACATCGAATCCCTGCACGTAGCGCGGCAACTCGGCGTGCGGCCGTTGCCCGAACAAGTGAATGTTCGGTTCGCGTTCAAGTGCGGTGACATCGACCTGTGGGGGTCCCACCAGTGCGAACGTCACGTGTGGCAGGCGTTTCGCCGTCGCCACCAACAGATCCTGATCGACCCATTGGTGCAGGCCGCCGACATATCCCGCTACCGGCCCAGGTAGCGCCTTGAGATCGTCAGGAACGCCTTCCCCCGCCTCGCGAACCCGGTCGAAGGCTTCCAGGCTGACGCCAAACGGAAACAGATGGACACGCTCGCTGAACTTCGCGGCTCGCTGGCGCAGCTTGTCGGAGGTTACAAACACCAGGTCCGCTTCGCGGAACAACTGGTCTTCGCTGGCTGTGATGCGCCGGGCCTCGGGCGAGCTCGAGGCCAGATCGTCGATGCAGTAATAAATCGTCAGCGCCGGATCGATGTTGTCGATGATGTCGCGCGCGAGCGGCGTCGGCAGAAACGTCCAGACAATCGGCCGCGAGAACCCGGTCGCCTTCATCCATCGGGTCAGGCTGCGCACCATGATCTGCCGGTTGACCCAGCGGGCGACGCGCGAGTACGGCAGCGGCAACACCAGCGGCGAATGCAGGAACAGGTTGGGCCGCTCCTGGCGGAAACCCTTGGTGCCACGCCACCAGTTCGCGGCGCGCTTGCGAACCCGGGATAGGTCGCGCACGGATGGACGCCGGACGCCGGTGTTTTCGATGAACAGCACGCGATGGCCGTCGGCCGCCAGCCGCGACATGATCTCCTGGTGCCCCTGCCAGATGAAGTCCCAGTCGATCGACGAGATGCAGAGGATGTCGGGGCGGCGCGTCATGCGGATCTTAGGAGTGTAATGCTTCGTCGTAGATCTGGCGCCAGCGGGCGGCGCTGGCTTCAAGGCCATAGCGCGCAGCGACCTCTCGGCGTGCGCGCACCCCCATCGCCTCGGCCCGTTGCGGATCGCCCAACAGCTGCGCGAGGGCAGCCGTTAGGGCAGCGACGTCCTTCGGGGTCACCAGCAAGCCGGAGACCCCATCGTCCACGATCAAGTCGGTCACGCCAGCAATACGCGTCGCCACTACCGGCAGGCCCGAGGCCATGGCCTCGATCAGCACCATCCCGAACGCTTCCCGGGTTGACGGCATCGCGAACACCTCGGCACCGCGATACACCTGCTCGATTGCCGCCACCTCTCCCAGCACCCGCACGCGATCGGCCAGCCCGAGGCGGGCGGCCTGGTCACCAATCGCCGGCGCCAGGGCGGCATCGACTTCGTAATACTTCGACACGACGGCGCCGGCAAACACCACCCCGGTAGTCTCGCGCAGCGTGGCGGGCAAGGCGAGCCAGGCGTCGAACAGCACGTCGGGGCTCTTTTCACGTGAGAAGAATCCGACAAAGGCGATCCATCGCGTGACCGGGTCGAGCCCCAGGGTCCGGCACGCGGCGGCGCGCTCCTCGGCCGACGCGGGGCGAAAGCGCTCGACCTCAACGCCGTTGGGCGTCACTCGCAGGCGCGCCGGCGGCAGTCCTGCCGCGCGATAGTTGTCGGCCATCGCCTCGCTGATTGCCAGATACAGGTCGGCATGCGAGTAGCACCAGTAGGCCAGCCGGCCGAGTCGGCGAACGCCCTCGGGCTCGTCGTGCACGGCGGTGTGAATGGTGATGATCACCGGCTTGCCGAGCAGGCGCGCGAGCAGGACGATCAGGGTCGACTTCTGTGAGAAGCCGTGGAGATGCACCACGTCGAACGACCGGCTGCGGCGAATGAAGAACCACACCGTCCGCAGCGCCGCCGCGACCTTGGTGAGCGGCTGCGCGACATCCACGTAGACACGGGTCACCGGGGTGCCTTCGACGCGCTGATCGACCGGGAGCCGAGGGTCCGTGCAGGTCGTGAACACCGCAAAATCGAACCACTTCTCAAGCGCGCGAATCATCGTCCGGCTCTGAAGACCACCACCACTGAGCTCTGGGAAGTACGCTCCGGTAACCATCAGGACAGCAGGCCGCTTGCGGGACGACGTCATGCCTGGAGGCAGGCCTCGTCCAGCACGCGCGCAAAGGCGCGGGTCGTCTCGTGGATGCCGTATGGGCGAGAGACCTCGTCGTGTTGCGCGGACGGTGCGAGTTGACCAGCGGCGTGGGCGGCGGCCAGGCGTTCGATCGCGGCGGCAATGCCGGCGATGTCTTGCGGATCGGTCACCGGATAACCGAGGGCGCGCAGCAGATCGGCGGACGGTCCTTCGACCGGGGTGAGCCCGAGCACCGGCCTGCGCAGCGGCAAGTAGTCGATCAGCTTGCTCGGCAGGAACAAGCTGGGACCGGCACTGGGCGCGTCGATCAGCAGCAGGACATCGGCGGCGGCAGCACGCTGGCGCGCTGCCAAGGGACCGACACGGCCAGCGAAGTGAACGACGTCGTCCAGGCGCAGTTGCGACACCCGACGGGCACAATCAGACATGTCGCCGCCGACAAACTCGACGGCGACTCGCCCCTGCAACGAACGCACGCGCTCGAGGGAGGCGAGCGCCTCGAGGAACGCGTCCGGTGTGCGAACGCCGGGATAGAAACGGCCGGTATAGACCACCCGCATCGCCGCCCCAGGCTGGCGCGCCGGTACCGCGTCGGACGGTTCGAAGCCCTGCGGAATCACGCGTGTCCGCGCCGTCCACGCTGCGGGATACTTCGCCATGACGCGATCGCGGGTGTAGGAGTTCACAAAGACCACCCGCGATGCTTCGGCAATCACGTCACGCTCGGCCGCCGCCGCGGTCCGCCGCGCCCACCCGTTGGTGCTCAGGTAAGGACTGTCTACCCATGGGTCCGAGAAGTGCGCCACCCAGGGCAATCCGGTCTCGCGATGCAGGCGCAGCCCGATCAGGTGGTCGGTCCACGGTTGCGCGAAGCTGACGATCACCTCCGCCGGTTGCCCGGCCAATGCCCGTCTCGCTTCGGCCAGCGCCTGAGGCAGCCACACTCGTTTCTCGTCGGGTTGATGCTTGAGTGGCGGACAGACGCGCCAGAGCGCGCGAAACAGGAACCACTCTTCGGGCGATCGGACCGGCAGCCGGACCACCGTACCGTGCGAGTCTTGCTCGACCGACACGTCGTAGTCCTGCTGGTAGCGGTCGGACGCCGCACCGAAGCAGATCACGCGAGAGTTCCAGCCGAGGGCGCCAAGCGCGGTGAGCGTGCGTGTGACCTGCACGGCCCGCGGCCCCGAGAGCGGCGGCATCTCCCATGAAATGGCGAGCAGGCGTCTCACGATTGCGGCACGCGCTGCTGCAACGCCTCGATGATGCGGCGCGTGTGCTCGCGCCACGAGTGACGCTCGACCGCCAGCCGCCGCGCCTCGGCCCCGAGCTGCAACCGCCGCCCGGAATCATCGATCAGCACCTGCAGACCCTCCACCAGCGAGGCGACGCTTCCCGGCACCGCCATCTGCGCGGCGCGACCGTGTTCCAGGATCTCGCCAACCTGGTCCAGATCGGAGGCCACGATCCCCTTGCCCATGGCCATGTACTCGAACAGCTTGGTGGGCGAGCCAAAGAATGGCGTGCCATCCAAATTCGGCACATGCGGGGAAGCGAGAATGTCGCACGCCGCCAGGTAGCGGGGGCCATCCGCCTGTGGCACGATCCCGGTCAAGACGGTCAGATCGCGCACGCCGGTCGCATCGAGCGCCGCCGTCACCTCGCCCATTTTCACACCATCGCCGATCATCAGCAGGCGGACCGAATCGCGGTACGACGGATTTGCCGCCACCAGTTCGCCAAACGCCCTGGCTAGCACCTCGGCGCCGTGCCACGGCCCCATGGTGCCGATAAAACCGACCACGGTCTTGCCCTCCAGCCCGAGTTCGCGCCGGATCGAAGTGCCATCAATCGCCGGCGAATAGCGATCGGGTTCAACGCCGTTGGGGTTGACGAGAATCTTGCCTCCGGGAATACCGCGCGCCTTCAACTCGTCGGCCATCGGCTGGCTGACGACCACGACCAAGTCGGCAATGCGAAGATTGGCGAGTTCAATCCGCTCGGACAGTGCTTCGTGCTCGAGCGGCGATCCCCAATGCCGGCTCATCCAGATCTCGGAGCCGTTGTATTCCATGACGAACGGCACGCGACGTTCGACGGCCAGCCGGGCGCCGGCATAGCTGTTCAAGCTGTATCGCTGATAGACGAACGATACCGGCCGCGAGTGCACGGCCGCGAGCGCCGCAGCGTTGAACTGCTCGTTCATCACCATGCTGGGCAACTCCGGATATTCCCAGAACGCTTCAGCGGGCGGCACGAGGTGCACCTCGATCGCCGGATTGACCATCGGCACGACATCGGTGGTCAGCATGATCGGCGCGCCGCCGAACGCGTGCAGGTGATTGATCACGCCGGCGATGTGTCCCACTGACCCGCCCGCCTTGAGGCCAAAACTCAGGTCGGTGCGCAGGTAGAGCGGCTGGTGACGAAGCGACAGCGCGGGTGGCGGATGCTGGGTGGCGCGGTCGACCAGCGCCGCCGTCGCCTCGTCGATCGACTGCAAGAGACGGGTCTTGCGAAAGGGTTCCCGCAATGCCTGCCAGGTCCAGCGGCCAATCAGCGGCAGCGACAAGGCGCGCCGGCGACCGCCCTCGTCTTCGACGAAACAGTGGCCGCGGCTCAACACGCGCATGAACAGGGCGAGCTTGAGCGGCCGCCCGATCGTTTCGAGCCGATGGGTGAGGATACGCGCCTCGTCATAGCGGAAGAGATGACGCAGCAAGTCGCCGCTGGCGGCGGACGACTTCAGCCGATCGACGGTGGCGACCGACTCGGACCCACCAACCTCCCAGCGGCCAGCGCCGTGACGCAGCACGGTGATGCGCGAGCGGGCGCTCACTGGAAACTACCCACTCGACGGAGACCTTCGGTGTAGGCCCCGTATGAGTATCCCGTCGCTTTCTCCCGCTCGAGCTTGTCTCCCCATCGTTGAAGAAAGGCTTCTGGCACCCTGTCGGCCGCCCCGTCATCGCGCCAGGTCAGCAAATACAACTCTCTGGTCGCCGTCACGTCGTGCGCCACCAGCCGCATTCGCGAGCTGATCGATTCGGGAGTGAACAGCGGCGAAAACCCACTCCAGACGAGCGGAGCCCCATCCGAGAGGTCGAACAGAAAATAGTCGACGCCGGCGCTCGCATAAATCGCGCTCACTCGCTCGGGTGTGCCGAACAAGACCCTGGTGTAGTCCTTGAGATAGACACAGCCATCGGGCCGCTGGAACGGGGTGTCAGGCACGGCTGTGAAGCCGGGAAGAAAATTCACCATCTCAACCCGCGCATCGTCTGGCAACGATCGGGCGATGCGATTGGCGGTCAAGGTATCCCACGCCTCTTCGTTCATCGCGGCATAGCTGCTGTGCCCAACCAGGAACGAGGCACTCGGACGCCACGCCAGCGCGCGTACTGATGTCGAACCGAGGAGCATGGCGGCAGACGCCGTCGCGCCGATGGACAGCGCGACAACGCCGCGCCAACGACGCGACATGTCCGCATTCCACGCCGCCGCCAGGATCAAGACGCCTAGCGCAATGCCCAGGGGGTTACCAAAATCCGTGAATCGTCCCATCGACGTGCCTGGGCCGCCGGCGAACAATTGCAGAGCGGTGAGAAGGGCGATCACCAACAGCAAGTAGGCCGCTGCCGCGGCGGTTCCAACGAGGTTGCGCCAACGTGACATCGCCAGGCCCAATGCACCGATGAGCAGCGCCCCCGCCACCAGCGTCGCGGTTGCGGGGGTCCAGAGACCGGAGGCCGTCTGCCACACGGACCGCGTCGTCTCGACACCCACCAGGCTATCGGCCTGGCTGACTCCCGGCAAGGCCACTCGAAGAAACCACAGGCGAGAGTCGATATACGCGAGGCCTGGATCGATCCACTGGCTGAGTCGATCGACACTAACCAGCCGGCCGATCACCGATGGCATCGCATGCAGTTCGGGCACACCCACCTGAATGATGTTGTAGGTGCAGACCACAGCCGTCGCAGCAAGCGCCCAGAGTGGCGCGATCAGACTGCGCCTGGCGGTGTCACCAATCCCCACCGCGGCGGCGAACCCGGCTTCGGCAACCAGGATCGGAACGACCAGGACCACGGCCAGCGGCGACAAGATGATGATGGCGGTTACCACGACGAGTCTTGGCCATAGCGCCATGCGCAGAGCACGGTCCTGGAGGTAGAGCGCGCGTACCGCAAAGAGAACCAAGGCGAGAATGAAGGTGTTCCGGATGATATGAGACTTCGCGTAGGCGCCTTGGCCGGCGTAGTACTGCAAATAGAGACACGCTCCGACTAGTCCGATTGCCGGCGCGACGGATGCCTGCCGTGCGGCCAGCCGGCAGATCATGCCCGCTCCCAGCATCAGTATCAGGTATGTCGCCAGCGCCGCACCGTTGACGTCGGAGAGCACGTTGGCCAGGAACGCGAGCCCGTTTCCCTTTGAGGCGAAATAGTGCACCCAATAGTCGTTCGGGGCGATCGAGTGGCGTTGCAACACCATCTCGTAGTACGGCAGGTAGTTGCCAGGGACGTCGTTGTCTCCTCCGAAATGGCCCCACATGGCGATCGTCACCAGCACGACCGTCGCCGTAGCAATTACGATCATCCGCAGGAGGATGCCGAGCAAGCCCCATCGGTCCCTGGCCGCCTGGTCGGGCTCGGGCGGAGCGGGGGGGCGCGCGGCGGTCAGGTCGGCAATCGCCAGGGCGACGGCGACGGTGACCGCAGGAATGACGGCCCACGCGAAGTACAGGTGGAGCGCCGCCAGCAGCACGACGGCTACTGACCATGCCGCGGCTCCCACGAAAGCCGCTTCGACAAATCGATCACGCCAGTGCCCAGGCGCGGTGCCAGCGGTGGTCCGGGATCCGACGATGCGAGTCCCCGTCGACCAGAACGCCATCAACAGGACCACGACGAGCCAGATGCGCGCGAGGTTATAGACGATGTATCCGGCTCCCGGCGTCGCATAGTGTTCCCGGTAGAAGCCGCTGAGTGCCAGCCACACCACCGGCCCAATCGCCACTGCTGTAGCGAAGAACACGACGATCAGGGATCGGGCGCCTGGCGCCAGTGGCAAGGGCTTACGACGCCATGACGAGAGTCGCGCCACTGCGTCAGCCGTCGGGCGGAACGAGCTGCTCGTTCCTCTGGCTGCGTACAAGAGGATCGCTAACGCACAGCCGCCTGTAGTCGCGTACCAGAACAGATAGACCGGCACCATCGCCGGCGCGCAGAACTGGCTCCACATGTTCTGGTACGACAGCGCCCATGCGACAGTGGGCGAGCCGAATCGCTCCCAGATCTCCGTGCCGACCTGTGGCGGTGCAATGGGGCCGCCAATCGGGAACATCACGCGAGAAGACATCACCTGCATCACTGCCAGGCCGCCCAGAAGTGACACCGACATGCCCGCGACCGGCAGGGCGCGCGCGATCAGGATGTAGACGACCGGCGACGCCAGCGTCAACAACCGTTCGGTTTGCCCGTCGCCAATCCAGCCAACGAGGGCACAGACCGCCAGGTATGCCAGCATTGCCGGCCGCTCGTGCAAGAAGCCGGCACTCGTTCTCCAGAAAAACAACGGCACGACGAGCAGCGGCCCAAAGACCAGGAACCACGCCAGGCTGTATGACAGCGGGGATTTCTCCGTTACCCAGCGGAGCGCCTCGGCAAGTGCCGAATAATCCGATGGTGTGACCGTCACCCAGGCATGCACCGCGGCCAGCGTCCCGATTCCGGCGACCAGCGGAAGCCACGCGCCGGTTCTGTCGAGGGTGACCAGGCGATTGCGCCAACCGTCGCCCGCCGGCTGTGACGCAGGCATGAACAGGACGCCGATGCCGACGATCAAGATTGCTTCGTGGAAGATCACGCCTGCTGAAACCAGCAGGGCTAGCAGCACGGCGCGCCGGGGATGGGGATGCGAATGGAACCAGTCGATCCCAAGCAGACCCGCCAGCAGTCCTGCCATCGCGGCAGGTTCGACCGCGATCGGATGCACGAATGACAACCGCACCGGGGAATGCGGTTCGACCATGAACGCCATGATGACGAGCGCCCGAGCGCGCAGGCTCGGCACGTGGCGCTGCAGCAGGACGGTCAGCAGCAGAACGGAGAGCGCGTTGAACGCGAGGTTGACCCGATCGAAGCCCTCGGCGATCACCCAGTCCTGGCTCTTGGCCAGGCCGGAGGCGACGAGCGGGGTGCCCCAGCGATAGACATACGGTGCGATCCCGCGCGGCGGCAGTTCGCGCGGCATCGCCTTCGCCATCGCGTGATACGCCTGCCCGCCATAACCCCGCCCCTCGCTCGGATCGACGGTCTGACTGGCACTGTAGACGAGGCTTAACAGCAGAAAACCGAGCAGCACCCACGCCCGCTCCGCGGTCAGCGACACTCGCGCCGGCAGAGGCTGCACGGCTACCCCACCTCCAGCGTCTCGCCGGCGATGAAGTGACGCCACCACATCGCCAGGTTCAGGAGGTACCAGGTCTTCGAACCCTGGCCCGAGTTCACCAGGTGCAGTGCCGCCGCCTTGTCGAGCAAACCAGTGTCATCGCAGAAGCGTGTCAACTCCCTGGTCGCGACCTGGGCCAGCCGCCCCGCGAACAAGTCGTCAACCGGCACGCCGAAACCCTGCTTGCGCCGTTCGATTAACTCGGTGGGCACGAGGTCTTTGACCGCCGTCTTCAACAGGTGCTTGAGCCGGCCATTCGGCGCCTTGCGCGCGCTTGGGATGCTCATTGCCAGTGTCACGAACTCGTGGTCGAGGAATGGCACCCGCGCTTCGAGCCCCACCCCCATCGTCATCTTGTCCACGCGCATCAACAGCAGCTCGGGCAGCCGGAGGCGTAGATCGATGTAGCTCATCCAGTTGAGATTGGATGTCTCGTGGGCCTTACTGAGGAAGTCGGCGCGAATCGGCGCCAGGGCGTCCCACGAAGTCAGGTCCTTGAACTGGCCGCGCAGACGGGTGCCGAGCAGCCGGCGTTTCTCCGCATCGGGAAACGATTCTGCTCCGCCCCAGAACAGCGGTTCACCGCGCGCGCCGCGCCGCAGGTACTCGTACTGCCACGCGTGATCGTAGCCAGCCAGCCGCAACGCCGTGGCGCCCAGGCCCTTCAGCACGCGCGGCACCGGCAGGTCGTCCAGCCGCTGACGCTCGAGTGCCTGCAGCCAGTTCGGATAGCCGATGAACAATTCGTCGGCGCCTTCGCCTAACTGGCACACCACTGTCCCGCTTTCGCGCGCGAGCTTGGCAACGTAGTAGACCGGCACGCACACCGGATCAGCGATGGGCTCGTCCTGCAGGTGCACCATCCGCGGCAGGAACTCGACGACGTCGTCGCGGGTGAGGCGGCGTTCGTGGTGTTCGGCGCCAATGCGTTCGGCCATCGATCGCGCAAAGTGCAGCTCGTTGGCGTAGCCGGGATAATCGCGGTCGTAGCCGATCGAGAAGGTCCGCACCGGACGGCTCTCGCCCTCGGAGAACAGCGCGGCGTTGGTGCTCGAATCGAGACCGCCTGAGAGGAAGACCCCAACCGGGACGTCGCTCACCTTCCGCAAGCGGACCGCGGTTCGCAGTTCATCAAGAATGCGCTCGGCCAGCTCGTCGTCGCTGGCGGCGGCGATCGGCCGCGCAGCGTCCCACACATCCCAGTAGCGTTTCTGCGTCACCCGGCCGTCGCGGGCGGCCCGCAACCAGGTTCCCGGCGCCATCTTCAGAATGCCGTCGAACAGCGTCTGGGTGCCGGGGGTCGTCAGGAACGAGAGGTAGTGAAACAGCGCTTCTTCGTGAACGGCGCGACGCTGCCCCGGCACCTCCAGCAGGGCCTTGATCTCGGACGCAAAGGCGAGCCGGTTGGCGTCGATGCTGTAGTACAGCGGCTTGATGCCGATGCGGTCGCGCACGAGCCACAGCGCCTGCTCGCGGGCATCCCACAAGGCAAATGCGAACATGCCGCGGAGCCGATGGACGACCTCGATGCCCCACTCTTCGAAGCCGTGGAGGATCACTTCGGTGTCGGAGTGATCAGTGGACCAGCGATGGCGGCCCGACTTCGACAGCTCGGCCCGCAGCTCGAGGTGGTTATAGATCTCGCCGTTGAAGATCACGCGCAGCGTGCCATCTTCGTTGGCCATCGGCTGCGAGGCCGCCGTCGCAAGGTCGATGATCGAAAGGCGGCGATGGCCGAGGCCGATACGCCCACGCTCGTCGACCCAGGTGTCGCCGCCATTCGGGCCGCGGTGACGCAGCGTCTCGCGCATGCGGGTGACGAGCGACGCCGACACGCGGTCGGCGCCACGGTCGAACGCAAGCATTCCTGCTATGCCGCACATATCGTCGGATTCGGCCTATTCGTAGTCGAGGAGCACGCCACGGAAGGCGCGGAAGAAGGCGCTGCCGATCGCAAAGATCGAGAGCGACAATGCGACGTAGACGCCCGCCACCGACGGCGTCGGCAGCCGGCCGAACAGCAGGCTGTCGCGATACATCTCGAGGAGGTAGTAAACCGGATTGAGGTACAGCACGGCGGCGAGATTGGCGGGCACCATGTCAGGCGTGAAACCAATCGGCGAAACCCACATCAGCAGAAACAGGAACAGGCTGATGAAATAGCTGATGTCGGGCAGGCCAACCGCAATGCTCGAGAGAATCCAGACCACGCCAAACAGCATCAGGATCTGTAGACCCCACACCAGTGGGAGCCAGAGCACGTGCCACGTCAGCGTCCCGTTAATCGCGGTCAGCAGGATGACCACCGCCAGACCGACCGCCTGGCTCAGCGAGGCCACCAGCACGGCGCGCACCGGTACCAGTTCGATCGGCAGCATCACGTTCTTGACGAGATGGATGTTCTGCTTGATCGAGACCGCGCCCGAGGTGATGGCGTCGATCGTTCCCATGTACGGGATCAAGCCGGTAAACACGTAGAGCACGTAGTCGAGGCGGCTGAAATCCGCGAACCGCATCTTGAAGACCACCAGGTAGACGAACATGTAGACCGACAGCAGCAGCGCCGGCTGCAAGACGAGCCACAGCGGACCGAGCACCGAACCGGCGTACTTTTTTGACAGCTCGACCCGCGTGATCGCGACCAGCAACCGGGCGTTGGCAGCCAGGGTGCGCGTCATGGCCGCGGTGCCGCCGGCGAGCGCGGTGACAGGGTTAGGCATCAGGTGCGATCTCAAACCGATAGACGCTGGTTTCGGTAATGGTTTCGTCGGCGGTCAGGTCCAGCGCAAGGCACGGCATGCGCACGCCGTACGAAGGTGAATACCACGCGTCACGGGCCGTGGCCTGCAAGTGGCTCGGCACCGCGAGTGCCCACGATCGTCCACCGGCTGACAGCGTGACTCGCCCACTGCCCGTAATCGCCATCGCCACTCCGGGCGCGAAATGGAAGTGCCAGGCGATCTTGTGCGGTCCAGAACCGGTCAGCCGATCGACAATCGAGAGCGCGCCAGACGTCCTGGCGAGGTGAAACGATCGCTCGTGCGTGACGGCGGCCGGCAAGCGTTCGAAGCCGGTATGCCGACCGGCGTAGGTGGTTTGGGCCGCGGTATCGGCGAAGGCGACGTGCTCGACCGTCGAGGTCTCGAACATGCGGAACAGATAGTCGAGCCTGACGTCATTCTGTTCGACGCCGTCGATCATCAGGGTGTTGTGATATCTCGTGCTTCGGAACAGGTTGCGCGCGTCGGGATCCGAGGTGTAGACGTAGCTGCCGGGATCGACGATCAGCGGCACGCCAGCCGAGTGAAATTCGAACGACAGCAAATCGTTGTGCTTGTGATTGCCGAATCCGTTGGTGCCGACGCGGCTGTTGGTCACCAGAAGGTAGGTGCCGCCTCGCCGCACCACGGCGATCCCAGCCTGCGGGAACAAGCGCGCGACATCCTCCGGCTCGGTCGAGCCGGAGGGCACGGCCGCAGGTTCGGCGCCCCACCAGGCGGCCTCCCACAATCCATCTTCGCCACCCTCGCGGTGCCAGGCGGGTTGGTCGAGCACGAACGCGGCGGCACCGGCGAGGTGCCGGCCGTCCTGGGGCTTCCAGCTGCCGTAATCCGTGAAGATATGCAGCCGCCCATCATCGGCATCACCAACTTGTGGCATGAACCCGTCTGGACGCCGCACGGTGACGAGAAAGTCGATCATCTGGCGCAGCCGCGCGAGATACTCGGCCGACAGCGACTGCCCTTCGCGCTTGGCCATGGTGGCGCCGCTCAGGAACAGTTCGGCGACCAGCCGGTGGTAAGGAATCGACGATTCGTAGTCGGCTCCGTCGGCAAGCACCTGTACCCGCATTTCCTGTTCGAGCCATTCGCGGCCCTGGCGCAGCCACCGCTGACCGGCCGCCAGGTCACGAAAGACCACGCCGACCCCGTACAGGCCGACCACGTTGCTCAAGAAATGGTTGCTGGTCACCTCGTACTTGTTCTCGAGGTTGCCTTCGATGAACACGCCGAGATCGAACAGCGAGCGATACGCGGCTGCCATCGCGTCGCGATCGAACGCGGCCGAGGTGCGAATGAACTCGAAGGCCAACGCCCAGTTGAAGGCGCGGATGGCGACGTCCATCGTGCAGACAAACTGCACGCCGATGCCGACCGGGTTGGCCGCCATGAAGTCCGCGTGCTGGCGGACGATCTCCGCGGCGTAACGTTCGTCCCCGGTCAGGCGATACGCCTGGCCGAGTGTCACCCAGTGCTGGCAGCGGCCAATCTCCCAGGGCCACTTGATGTCGGCGAGGCCGGGACGCATGGCGGGATTCCACTGCTGGTGCGGAAAGCCCTGCGGAAATCGCAAGCCGAGAATGGGGTCGACCGCCCAGTCGATCGGCCGATAGCCACTTGGCTCGACCTGACGCTCGGGATCGGCAATCAGGCGCGGGCCGCTGCCGAGCAAGTCGAACTCGTGGCGGCAGATGCGGTCGGCGGCGGCGCGGGTGCGTTCAACGCGTTGCGGCCAGCGAGCGCGGATGGCACCAATCGCGGCGTCCGACAGGTCGGCATACAGCCGGCCGGCCTCGCGCCGCTGCTCGACCCAGGCGCCGACCGATCCGCCGGTCGCCGACACTTGATCGTCCCACCGCTCTCGCGTCGCGGTCGCGACTGGCGACTGCGAAGCGGCCGGCATGGCAATCGGGTGGCGAAACAATTGCTTTAGCTTGGCGAGCAAACTCACGCGAGTGGCTTTCGCGCCTTGATGATGACGTTCCAACCCATCAGGCGTGACAACAGATCGAGCGGCAGCCAGGCGCAGGCCGCTGGCACTTCGCTGGCCATCAACTGGCGTTTGTAGACGGTACGGCGTTCGAATCCGTCGAACAGCTGCTTGAGCCGGGCTGCGGTGTAGACCTTCACAAGCGGCCGCGCGTCATTCTGGGAAATCTCAACGTAGCGCGACATGATCTCACCCATCGAATGGTTCTTCAACAGGTCGCGCTCGAGCCCGAGCTTGGTCACCAGCTCGCGCCAATAGTGAATGGAGTGCTCGGCGTACATCATGATGAGTGCCGCGCCACCAGGCTTCAGCACACGGCGGATCTCCTGCACCACGTGGCGCGTGTTCGGCGTGTGGTGCAACACGCCGTTTGAATACACCAGGTCAAACGTGGCGTCGGCAAACGGCAGCGATTCGGCATCGTGATGCACGAACCGGCCCTGTAGGCCACGACGCTGGAAGTTCTCCTGCGCCAGTGCCAGGTGGCCCGCTGACAGGTCGAGATCGGTGACGTGGGCACCGTGGCGCGCGAACTGGCTCAGGTCGGTGCCGATGCCGCCGCCGATCTCGAGCACCTCGTGGCCGGCATGCCGGTCGAACTCCATCAACTCTGGCATCCAGGGGGCGTAGACGCCGTAACGATGTGCTTCGACTTCCTGAAACCACTCCAGCGTGTGCGGTTCGGTGGTCTTCGCGTAGTGGGTGCCGACCGGGTTGTTGTTCCACTGGTCCTGCACCTGCTCCTTGTAGGCATCGCCGGTGGCAACTCGCCCAGGCGCGGACGACCCGCCGGCCGATGCCGCGGGCTGCTCGCCAATGAAGCGCCACACCTGCTCGACGTGGTGGGCCCACGAGAACCCATCGATGACCGCCTGCCGGGCATTGCGACCAAGCGCCGTCGCCACGGCGGGTCGCCCGATCAGGCCAACCACCGCGGCTACCAGTTCGCCAACCTCGCCGGGAGTGCAAAGGACCGCTCGCTCGCGGCCCACCAGTAAATCCGACCGTGCGAGGTCGGTGACACGCAGTGCCGGGGACAACACCTCGCCCAGTTGCTCGAGGTCGCTGGCCACGATCCCGGTGCCCATCGCCATGTATTCGAACAGCTTGGTCGGCGAGCCGAAGAACTTGCTGTCGACCATGTGGCTGTTGTGCGGGGACACGAACAGGTCGCATGCGCCGAGCAGGCGCGCACCTTCCTGCTGCGCGACGCGACCGGCGCTGCGCACCCGCGGCTGCAGCTGGTGCTGCGCGACGGCCTCATCGAGCATCGGCTTGTGGGAGCCGTCGCCAATCAGCAGAAAGCGGGCGTCTGGTGCTTGCTCACAGATCTCCGGGATTGCCTTGGCAAGCACGTCGATGCCATGCCACCCGCCGAAAGTGCCGGAGAAGCCGATCACGTGGTCGCCGTCTCCAAAGCCCAGTTCCGCGCGAACCGCGCGCCTCGCTTCGGGCGCAGGTGGCGCGTACTGCACGGGATCGGCGCCGTTGGGGTTGACCAGAATTTTGCGCGGGTCTACCTTGCGCGCGATCAGCGAGTCCTTCAGCACTTGCGACACCACCGTAATCAGCGTCGCTTGCCGGAACGCGGCCTCTTCGGCTCGGATGAAAATCTGCTCGTGCTCGAGGCTGGTGCCGTTGAAGCTGCGGCTCATCGAGATCTCAGAGCCGTTGTATTCGAGAATATAGGGAAGGCCGAGTTCCCGGCTCACTAGCGCCGCGGCGAAGTTGCCGAGACACAGCCGCTCGTAGATGTAGGCCGGGCGCCGCATCGCGCACGCCACCTTGAGAATCGGGTAGTAATGCCAGGTCGCCGCGAGCAGCGGAATCTCCGCGGCCGAGTCGGAAGGCGGCGGCATCACCACCTGCCGCAGGTTGAACTCATCCAGCATCGCGAAATGGCTGGCCATGAGGCAGGTGAAATCCTCGGTGACCGCGGCCAACTCGCGCGCGACGTAGCAGGTATGCCCGTAACTGCCGCCCGAGGTCAACTGAACCCAATAGTCGGTGCGCAGATAGACACCGAGACCCGGCATCCGCTGCCCAGGCGCGCGCGGCGCCAGCGTGGGGAACGGCACTGGCCGCGCCTCGCCGTACAACTGCCGCAGCGCCACGCTGCAACGTTCGATGACGTCGGCGCCGGCATCGTGCAGCTGCGGCCGTACCAGTCCCCTGGCTCGCCGCTTCACGAGGTCGGCCGTGCAGCAGGCCCACAGCCGCCAGTACGACGACAGGGTGCCGGCATCGATGACCTCCACCGCCTGCTCCGCCGGCCAGTGGAACCACACCCGCCGGCCTTGCTTGCGAGCCGCCGCAGCAAAGCGCAGATGCGATGACCCGGGCCAGCCGCGCTCCATGGCGACGATCACGCCGAGCAGCTCCGGGCGCCTGGCAAGTTCGGCGAGCGGGTCGAGGCAAGTGGCGAGCGGGCCGACGCGAATGGCCTGGTGATGCCGCTCGGTCGTCTCCGCCAGGCCGGCCTCGGTCACAGTCGCCGCCGCGCCCAGGTTCGACGCGACGTAGAGGCACGAGTCCATGCGCGCGCTCATGCGCGGGGCTTGATCGCCTTGATAATGATGTTCCAGCCGACGAGCTTCTCGGCCGGGCCAAGAGGCACCCACCGGAGACCTTCCGGCAGCTCCGAGGTAATCAGCTGCCGCTTGCAGAACTCCCTTTTCTCAAACTCACTGAACATGCGCTCGAGCCGCTTGGCGGTGTAGACCTTCACCAGCGGCCGGGCATCGTTCTCGGTGATCTCGACGCGCCGCGACATGATCTCGCCAATCGACCAGGTGGTCAGGAGGTCGTGCTTCACGCCCTGCTCCCATACCAGGCGATACCAGTAATGCCAGGAGTGCTCGGCATACAACATGATGATCGCCTTGCCGCCTGGCTTCAGGACCCGGAAGATCTCGCGCACTACCTGCTGAGTGTTCGGGGTGTGGTGAATCACGCCGTTGCTGTAGACCACGTCGAACGAACGATCCGGAAATGGCAAGTGTTCGGCGTCGTGATGAACGAACGTCCCCTGGAGTCCGCGCAGTCCGAAGTTCTCCTTCGCATGGGACAGGTGTCCGGCCGACAGGTCCACATCGGTGACTACCGCACCGCCGCGGGCGAACATGCTCAGGTCTGTCCCCAGCCCGCCGCCGATCTCCAGCACCTGCTCACCTGGATGTTTCGCGTACTCCATCACCTCCGGCATCCACGGCGCGTACTCGTTGTAACGGTACGCCTCGACCTCGCGATACCACTCGAACGACCGCGGCTTGGTGGTCTTCGCGTAATGGCTGCCGACCGGATTGTTGTTCCACTGATCCTGCACTTCCTCCTTGTAGGCGTCACCAGTCTCAACCCGCCTGAGGACTGGCGCTGTTGCGACCGGAGCTACCACCCCCATCACCGGCGCCTGGGGCACCGCGGAAGCGCGAGCACGATCGCGTTCAATGCGCTCGCGCATCGCTTCCCGGTCATCGTCCAGGTACTGCCACAGGTGGCCGACATGCCGTTGCCATGAATACTGATCGAGCACGGCCTGGCGGGCATTTCGTCCAAGAGCCGCCGCCACCGACGGCCGCTCGACCAGGGCGACCACGCCTGCGATGAATTCGTTGACGTCGCCGGGAACGCAGAGAACGGCGCGCTGATCACTGACGAACACGTCACCGGCGGTGAGATCCGAGATGCGCAAGGCGGGTGACAGCACTTCGCCGAGCTGCTCCAGATCGCTTCCGACGATTCCGCCGGCCATTGCCATGTACTCGAACAGCTTCGTCGGCGACCCGAAAAACTTGCTGTCAACCATGTGGCTGTTGTGAGGCGACACGTAGACATCGCATGCCCCAAGCAACCGGGCACCTTCGGCCTGCGGGACCCGGCCCATGCTCTTCACGCGGTCGCCCACGCCGTGGCGAATCACGGCCTCGTCCAGTTGCGGCTTGTGTGTGCCGTCGCCGATCAACAGGAACTGCGCGCGTGGAGAGCGACGGCAAATCACGGGAATCGCTTCCGCGAGCACGTCGATCCCGTGCCAGCCGCCGAACGTGCCGGTAAACCCGATCACGCAGTCGGCGTCGGTGAAGCCAAGTTCGGCCCGCAGTGCGCGCTTCTGGTCGGCCGGCATCGGACGGTAGGCCTCGGGATCTGCACCGTTCGGGTTGACGAGAATTTTTTCGGAATCGATGCCCCGGGCAACCAGGGAATCCTTGACGACTTGTGACACCACGCTGATGAGCGTGGCCTGCTTGAATGCGGCGTCCTCGGCCCGCACGAACAGTGCTTCGTGCACGAGCGGAACACCTCCAAAGCTGCGGGTCATCGAGATCTCTGACCCGTTGTATTCGACGATGTAGGGAATACCAAGCTCGTGGCTGAGGGCCGCACCACAGAAGTTGCCCATACAAAGCCGCTCGTAGATATACGCGGGCCGAACCGCCCGCAATGCCAGCTTCAGCTGCGAATAATAGAACCAGTGTGCGGCCAGCAGGTCCGTCTCATTGCTGGTCTCTGATGCACGCGGCAGAACGACCTGGTGCAGACCGTAGTCGTCCAGCATGGCAAACCGGCTGCCCATCAAGCACACGAACCGTTCGGTGACCGCCGCAAGTTCCTTCGCGACGTAGCACGTGTGGCCGTAGCTGCCGCCAGAGGTGATACGCGCCCAAAAGTCGGTCCGGAGGTACACGCCGGTCCCGGGAATGCGCGGCTGTGCGTCGGCAGATCGCAGCAGAGCCCCCATGGGAACCGGCTCTGCTTCAAACAAGAGCCTCTCGAGCGCACCCCGCGAGCGCTCGACAGCGGCCAGTGCCTGATCCGCCAGCTCGCCAGTTTCCTCAACCCCGGACTTGTTGGCTTGCTCCACAAGCACCCGCAACATCCGGAACGGCAGACCCAGGGCGCGCCAGCCGCGCGACACCTTGCCAGCCACCCGCCGCCAGATCCGCACGCCGGCGATGAAGAGCCAGAGATTGGTATACGTACGGATTTGATCGTGATCAATGCACTCGACCGCATCTTCGAGCGGCCAGTGGAACCACACCCGACGTCCTTTCGCGAGGACGGCCGACGCCGCCTTCAAGTGATTGCGGCCGGGCCAGCCCTGGTGCATCTCGATGATCACCCCGAGAAGGCCTGGCAGTTTTTCCAACTCGGCAAGCGGCTCCGCCGACGCCGTCATCGGCGCGACCGGGATCTCGAGCCGATGGCGCTCCGTCGTCGCCTCCAAGCCCTCACGGCTGACGACGCGGAAGCCGTCGAGCCGCGGGCCGACGTACAAGCACGACGCCATCCGCTACTCGCTTCCTTCCTCACGATGGTGCAGCAAGTCTTCGACGTGCAGCGACACCGCGGTGGTTTCGACAATCTCCTCGAAGGAGATCGGCGCCGGGCCGCCGGTGGCAATGGCGTCGCCGAGCAGGCTGAACTCTTCGGCGTGGCCCTTGTCGGGCTCGCTGCTCTGCCACAGCACGGTGCCGTCGCTGGCGCGCGTGAGCTTCTGGAAGTTGTCCACGACGTAGGCGTCGCCGTCGCAGAACACCTCGATGCGCTCCTTGCTCATGCCGGTCTTCGGGCCGAGCGCGGTATAGACCAGCGTCGCCACGCTGCCGTCCTCGTAGCTGAGGGTCGCGGAGAAGTTGTCATTCCGCAGGTACGGGAGCGTGCCGGGGTCGATCGCCGTCGCCGAGATCGAGCGCACCGGTGAGCTGGTCAGCGAGCGGAACACGTCGTACATGTGGCACGCCTCGCCAATGTTGCGACCGCCGCCCTGCGCACCCTGCACCCAATGGTCGGTCGGAATGTAACCGCCGTTAAGGCGGTACTCGATCATCAGCGGCGCGCGGCGCGCGGCCACCGCCTTCTTGATCTCGGTGACCGCCGGCGAGAACCGCCGGTTGAACCCGACCATCAACAGCGGCTTGTGCTCGAGGTCGTGGTAGGCCTTGACCACCTCGTCCAGACCCTGCCAGGTGATCGCCAGCGGCTTCTCGACGAAGACGTGCTTGCCGGCCGTGAGGCTCTCGATCACGGGTCCCACGTGTTCGTGATGGCGCGTCGCAATCACCATCAGGTGAAAGGTCGGATCGTCGAGCACGGTCTTGAGCTCGGAGGCCAGTACTTCCACGCCGTTCTCGCGGGCGAAGTTGCCGCCCTGAGCGTTGTTGCGCGTCACCACGCCGCGCAGGAAGTAGCGGTCCTTGCGCTTCTTCATCTGCGGGACGAGCATCGCCATGCCAAACGCGCCGGCGCCAACCAGCGCGTAATTGATCAGATCGGGATTGGGCGGCTTGTGACCGCGCATGGTGATGCGGGTGGCATCGGCCGGCTCCGGCAGCGCCCGCGCATCGTCCGGGTAGCGAATCAAGACGCCGAGCGGCGGCGTGCCCGCCGCGCCCGCCAACGCCTTGTAGGCGGCGGTCGCCTCGTCCACGGTGATCACCCGATCGATCAGGGCGTCGAGGTTCACGCGGCCCGACGCGATCAACTCCAGGTACGACTGCATGTTGCGATTGAGCGTCCAGCGTACGTAGGCGAACGGATAATCGCGACCGTCGGCTTCGTAATTCTGGTCGTAGCGGCCCGGCCCGTACGAGGTGCTCATCAGCAGGTCGATCTCCTTGCGGTAGAACACTGCCCGCTGCACATTGAGACCGACATCGCCGACGATGACGACGGCGCCCTTCGGGCGGGTGATGTCCATGGCGAGGTTGACGACGGAATCCGATCGGGTGGCCGCAGTCATCAGGGTCTTGTCGACGCCGCGGCCTTCGGTGAGGTCCCTCACCAGCGCCTTGAACGCCTCGGGATCTGACGCGCCGGCATCCATCCCGAGTGCCTTCGCGCGCGCGACGCGCTCGGCATCGAGGTCGAGGCCAATCACCGTGCAGCCGGCACTGCGGAGCAACTGCACCGTGATCTGGCCGATCAGCCCAAGGCCGAGCACCGCGATGCGTTCGCCCAGCTGCGGAGTGGCGCGACGCACGCCCTGCA
>JANLWW010000118.1:0-10255 GCA_031364805.1 Acidobacteriota bacterium | reverse complement strand
CTAAACGGAAAGGCTGTCCGCTCAGGCAGCCCTCTCCGAAGAAATCGCCGGGATTCAATATGCCCAGCGTCGCTTCCTTGCCGTCGGTCGAGACAACCGTCAGCCTTACAGCGCCCTTCTGGATATAGAACACGGCATCTGCTGCTGCGCCCTGGGCGTAGATGGCTCGTTTCTCGGGAACTAGCACGCTGGTGCGGCCCTGACCGATGATGGCCAGGAACTGGTTCGGGTCGAACTCGCGCTTCTTTTTCGTGGCTCGAGTCCGCGTCAGTCTCTGGAGTGCCGCTGGAATCTTATCTGGCGGTAGGACGAGATCCACGCACCCCGACGCCCGGGCACTGACGGGCATGCCGTCTACTTCAGCGGACATGTCCTGGGCGAAGGTTGTTCCTCCGTTCGCCTTGATGTGCCTGCATCCCTCAGTACCGTCCCCACCATAGCCGGAAAAGATGATGCCGATCGCTTGGGCGCCCCTGGCTTCGGCAAGGGACATGAAGAACAGGTCGATCTGTGCATTGCGCTCGGTGCGCGGTGACACGACCTTAAACGCCTGTCGCTCAATCAGGAGATCTACGTTCGGCGGAATTACGTAGACGTGATTCGGCAGGATTGGCATTGCCTCACGCACCTGCGTGACTGGCATCGTGGTGTGACGCGACAGGATCTTTGCCAGCTGACTATTAGCGGCTGGGTGAATGTGAGACACGATTACAAAGGCCATGCCGGTCTTCGCTGGCATGGCGTCGAGCAGAGCCTTGTAAGCACCGAGAGCTCCCGCAGAGCCACCAATGGCGACGACGAAGCGAGGTTCCCCTTTGGTCATGGAACTGAGTCGTGGCTTAGGCGCTACCTTACCAGAACGCGCTGGTTAGTCACCGGGTTCTGGTCACGGCAACGGATTTGCCAATCTTCTGCTTTTGAAGAGGGCTTGCGCTTGATTCTGCATCCATCGGGGTCACTTCGATGCCCTTGTCACTCAAGATCAATCGTTGCACGTCGCTCGAGTGGCCCATCCCGCGGGACTTGACGATATACAGTCCCCGGGTTCGTCGCTTGCCCTCGTTTTCTTCCAGCTCCCTGACGACAATCCAGGTGTCAATCAGTGACGACACGCCGATCTCGCCGCTGGTGTCATTCTGCGCGGTTGAAGACACCAGGCTGGTGAAGAAAGCAGTGGTGCCATTAGATTTCAGCATGTCAATCAAGCGTGTCAGCATCGACTGCAGTTCATGCTGGTTGCCCTGTCCAATGAGGCTGGTCAGGGGATCGATGACGACGGCGTGAGGCTTGAACTCGGCCAGGACCTTGTAGACCTCGAGCAAGTGCATTTCCAGGCCAAAGAATGAGGGTCTCGTCGACGCAATCTTCAGCACTCCCTTCTTGATCAACGGCCGAAAATCGATGCCGATTGAACTCATGTTCTGAATGAGCTGCCCGGACGATTCTTCGTAGGATAGAAACAGGCACCGTTCGCCGCGGCGACAGCGTTCTGCGGTAAACGCAGCCGCGAGACTGGTCTTACCAGTGCCTGCGGTGCCCGAGACGAGTACCGTGCTGCCCCTGGTATATCCGGCACCCTGGAACAGTTTGTCCAGCGATGGAATGCCGGTTGACACTCGCTTGGCGGTGCCTGGTTGATCGAGTCCTGCGGAGGTAATCGGGATGACTGACAGGCCGTCTTTATCAATGACGAACGGATACTCGTTGGTTCCGTGCTGGGAGCCGCGATACTTGATGACGCGAATGCGCCGTGTCGCAATCTGTTCCCTGACCCGGTTGTCCAGCAGGATGATGCAGTCTGAGATGTACTCCTCTAAGCCATGGCGCGTGTAGCCACCAGGCCCCAGCTCCCCGGTGATGATGACCGTGACGTGTTTTGCCTTGAGCCATCTGAAGAATCGCTTGATCTCTAATCGCAAGATACCAAGATCCGTGATGCCTGCGAACAGCGACTCAATGGAATCCAGGACCAGGCGCTTGGCGCCAATCGACTCGATGGCGTGCTCGAGCCGAACAAAGAGCCCTTCGAGATTGAAGTCGCCCTTCTCTTGAATGTCGCGCCGCTCCAGCAGGACGTGTTCAATGAGAATCTGTCGTCTCGCGACCAGCCCCTGCAGATCCAGGTTTAGCGAAGCCACATCCTTGAGCAGTTCCTGCTCTGTCTCCTCAAAAGACATGAAGATGCCGCGCTCCTTGTGGTGAAGGGCCCCCTTGATCAAGAAATCGAGGCCCAGCAGTGTCTTGCCGGTGCCGGTGCTGCCACTAAACAGGCTGATTCTGTTTCTGGGCAACCCACCCTCTGTGATTTCGTCGAATCCCTTGATGCCAGTGGGGCACTTTGGTAACTGGCGCCGATGACGGGCGGTGGCTGTCTTTGGCGTGTTGGGCATGCAGAGAATCCTTGGGCCGCGCTGGGCTCTGAGCGAGAACTGCGTGGTCAGCCGCGCCAATCCAACCGCTAATAACGCTATCGCGCGACCCCGGCTTCTACTGTTCCAAATTGCACACAAACACTGTCCAGGCGTCGCGTCCGTCGCTGGGCCGCTCGGGACAACACGCCTGTCGGCGGAGTTCCTACTGCCTGATAGCGTATGGTATTATTGCCGTGTTATGGCACGGGTCACCTTTTCGCTCGATGACGCCACGGTGGCGCAGATTCGGCAAACCGCGGCCAGGTTGCAACGGCCGCAGAGTCATGTGGTTCGCGATGCCGTCGCGGACTATGCCGCTCGCACCGATCGCCTGAGCGAGCGTGAACGGCAGCACCTGATGGGCGTGCTAGAGCGACTGCGCGGCGCCAAGCCGACGCGTCCGGCCACCGGGGTCGATGCGGAACTGCGCGCCATCCGCACCGCGCGCCGGGTGGGCGGACGGCGGCACCCCCGGGCATGATCGTCCATGTCGACACGTCGGCGCTGGTCGATGCTCTCACCGGGCCGCGCCGTTCGCTCGAAACCCTGATTGCGCTCACCGATCGCGGGCACCGCCTCGCCGTCTCGACCATCGTTTTGTACGAATGGCTACGGGGGCCTCGCACCCGCGAAGAACTGGCGGTGCTGGAAGAGCTGTTCCCGTCCGAACAAGCGGTCGCCTTTGGGCCGGCGGAGGCGGCGGTCGCCGCCCGTCTCTACAAGCAGGTGCCGCGAGCCCGGGGACGGGAGATCGACTTGGCCGTCGCCGCCTGCGCGATCGCCAACAGCGCTGGCGTCTGGACGCTCAACCCCGGCGATTTTCGCGACCTCCCGGACCTCCGCCTCATCTAGCGGATCGGGCGATCGATACCAACCTCAAACGCCAGGTCGCCCTCAAGGTTCTGCCCCCGCAATCAGTGTCAGTCGATGTCGAATCTGTGGCCTAGCGGCCGCGCGCGGCAATCTCGCCGCGCAGGCGCGCGATCATCTCGCCGGCATCGCGTTTGAGCAGCCGTTTGATGATGAACTCAGGGACACCAAAGTCCGGCTGCGCGGTCAGTTCGTAGGTCAGCGTGGTCCCACTGACGGTCGGCTGCAGCGTCCACGACCCGCCGTAGTGCTTGAAGCTCTTCCCGCACCGATCGATGAAGCGGATGGTGTTGCCGTCCTCGATGACCTCGAGCCGAAGGTGTACTGTCTTCGAGAACAAGCCGAACTTCGAGACCGCTTCCTGCTCCACCATCAGCCGCGCCGCCGTCCGTTCAACGACCACACTGCTCCGCACATCAGGCATGAAGCGGGGAATCTGCTCGTAGTCGGTGAGCACGGCCCGGACGATGTGGGCCGCTTGCGGGACCTCGAACTGCGCGCGCACCAGGTAGGCGCCGTCCTCTTCGCGGACGCTGAGCGCTGTGGGTGCGAGCGGATCCGAGCCGGTGGTCGCCTGCACGCTGAGGGCCGACGCGCAGAGCGTGACCGCCGCCGCAATAAAAAACCGGCAAGCCCTTGCAGGCCTGCCGGTACTGGTGATGAGACTACCCATGGCGTGTCGCTCCGGCTAGAAGGCAACGACGCCCTCGAGCATCATCCCCTTGAACTGTCCGCCATTGCGGATGTGGGTCACCGGGTAGCCGGTGAACTTCTGGTTCACATACTCGGCCTTGACCAACAGGCCGGTGGTGACGAACCAGCCGCCCCCGAACTGCCACCGTTCGCCCTCGACGTCGTTGACGATGCCGGCCAGCCGGCCGTTGACGCGGTTGTAACGGCTGCCGACCTGCAGTGCATCGCCGGCGAAACGGTAGACCACGTCGACCGCCTGCTGGTTGAACTGGCGGTTGCTGGTCTCGGCTGCGGCCTTGCCTTCGGCACGTTCGATGACGCCAAACACTTCCAGGCCGCCGAACTTCACGAACGGGTTGACCTGGAATGCGGTGACCGAGTTCCTGAATCCGGGATTGATGTTGCCGGATGTGAACTGGGTAGCTTCAGCCGACGCCGTGTTCTCCAGCACATAGTAGTAGCGCGAGCCGGCGCGGTCGCCGCCATAGAGGGTGTTGCTCATCGCCTTCTCGTTGCGGTACATCGATCCGGTGAGGCGCACGCGCAGGTTCGGCCGCACCTGGCGGTCGAGGCCCAGCTTGCCGATGTAGCTCGGCCCGCGCTGCCCGGGTGCCAGACCGTGCCGCGGATTTCGCCGCCCGTGACCGCCGCCATCGCGATGACACCATGTTTCTTGGCATACACCTCGGCGCCGATTTCGGTGGTGAACGCATCCATCATGTAGTTGCCGACGAAAGCGTTGTAAACCGCGTTGCCGTTATCAGTGCGGCGGAAGTGCGCGTCGCCGTAGTTAATCTCCATATGCCCGACGCGCACCGTGACGAACTGCATCAGCTTGTTGAGCGGCTTGATGTCGATCGGCGATTCGTCAACCTGGACGTAGCCCCCTTTTACCCATGTTTCGTTGTGATGGCGAGACGAGAGATACATCGCCAACTCAACGCGGATGCCCTTGGCGAGTTGCGAATTCAGGTAGAGATTAGCGGTCGAATTGTTGAACCCGAAGCCGATGTCAGCCAACTGGTTCGTGTTGACGTTGTTGGTCATCATCGCCTGGGCGGTGTTGGAGTGGTTGAGCGACTGGACCTGCGAGGCGAAGGCCGCGCCCCAATCGAGCTTGAAGCCGGTGTACTCGACACCCGGCTCTTTGGACGTCTCGAAGACGTTGAGGCCGCGGCGGTCAAGCTGGCGGAAGTACTGAATCGTGACCGGGCGTCCCTTGAGCCAGTTCACGTCAGCGGGTGGCGTGGTCGCCTTCGCATCGTCGGTTGACGCGGTGGCGGTGGTTGATTCGGGGGCCGAGATTGCCGGCTGGGCAAGCGCCGGGCTGGCGAAGGCCAACAGGGCGCTGAATGCCGTGACGAGGGGAAGTGTGGTTCGTTTCATGACGTGATCCTCTGAACTGAGCAGATGTGTGGGTGCGTTCGTTAGGTGGTTGCCATGGCAAGCACGATTTCGAATGACACGGTGACTTTGGGATCGGTCTTGACCATGCCGAGCATGGCCTTTGGCGGCGCAATGCCGAAGTCGGGCATCAGCACGTCGATCGCGCCGGTGACCACCAGGGCCTCGCCCTTCCTGACCGTGACCAGCGGCAGCGTGACGTCGCGTTCGACACCGGCGATGCTCAGTGTGCCGAATGCCTGCAGGACGCCCGCCGTGCCTTCAATGCGCTTGAGGCTGAAGGTGATGTCGGCGTGCTCCTTCACCTTTAGCGCCTTGTGCATGTTCTTGTCGATGCCTTCTTTGGGCGACTTCAGCGACGCGGCGGCAATGGCAATGTCGAATGCCTCGAGGCCACCAGGCTTCTGTGCCTCGTCCCACAGCCGATCGCCGGCCGCTGTGGCCCCGAACTGCGCCCGTGTGACGCGCGCATCGGTGGTCGATGCCGTGTAGTCGTGCAGGTTCGACGTTCCCGCGATGCTGATCCGCGCGGTTGAAACTGCGAGGGGCGTCGCCGCCGACTGCGCGAATGCGCCAGGACCGATAGCGAGGCAGGTGAGTAGTGTCAGTGTAGAGCCGAGGAAAGCGCGAGTAAGAAAGCGTGTCGTCATATGAGTCCTTTTGCCGTGTTCGATTGATTCAACTGATGCCCTAAGGGGCAACAGCCGTGCCAGTGAACCAGTGGACTGTTTGTTGAGGAAAAGGCCGGAAGCGTGGGGCGGCTTGAAGAAGCCGTGGGGAGATTCTCGCGGCCGGGCGAGATTCCCCACGGTGAGCGTCGATGCGCGGGCCGCTATGCCGGGTTGGTGAGAATCACCTTCAACGCGCGTTCCTCTGCGGCGTTCCCAAACGTGTCGTACGCTTTCATGATGTCGTTCAGCGGGAACCGGTGGGTAATGAGCTTCGCCGGCTGCAGTTTGCCCGAGTTCACCAGCTTGAGCAGCATCGGGATAGCCGCCGTATCCACCAGCCTGGTCGTGATCGCGACATTACGATCCCACAGCTTCTCGAGACTGAGCTGCACGGGCTTGCCGTGCACGCCGATGTTTGCCAGCCGGCCGCCTGGCGCCAGGATCGATTGACAGATATCGAAGCTGGCGGGTATCCCCACCGCTTCGATCGCGACATCCACGCCGGCGCCGCCGGTGAGTGCCATGACGCTGGCGACGGCATTGCCGTCGGCACTGTTGATCCACGAAGTCG
Source organism: Acidobacteriota bacterium (assembly GCA_031364805.1). Classification (GTDB taxonomy): domain Bacteria; phylum Acidobacteriota; class Vicinamibacteria; order Vicinamibacterales; family UBA2999; genus 12-FULL-67-14b. The sequence goes on along the minus strand of JANLWW010000118.1, from coordinate 3,635 downwards.
CGCCAAGTTGAGAGGCCACCCGAAGGCGGTTGTCGTCAAGGTCGATCATCAGGATGGCTGCCGGCGAATAGAACTGCGCCGTCAGCAGCGCCGCCAGCCCGATCGGCCCTGCGCCGACGATGGCGACGGTGTCGCCGGGCTTGACCTGGCCGTTCAGCACACCGCATTCGAACGCCGTCGGCAGAATGTCGCTGAGCATCACGGCCGCTTCCTCGTCCACGTTGGGCGGCAGAGGATACAGGCTGGTTTCCGCATGCGGCGTTCGCACGAACTCGGCCTGGGTGCCATCGATGGTATTTCCCAAGACCCAACCGCCGGTTCGGCAGTGGGAGTACATACCTTTGCGGCACGCATCACAGGTTCCGCATGCGCTGATGCACGAGATGAGCACGCGGTCGCCTTTCCGAAACGACGACACCTGGGGCCCCACGGCCTCGATAATACCCACGCCCTCGTGACCGAGAATTCGGCCCGGGGTCACGGTCGGGACATCGCCCTTCATGATGTGCAGGTCAGTGCCGCAGATTGTCGACGTGGTAATGCGGACCACTGCGTCGCCGGGGTCGCGAACCACCGGCTTGGGCATCGATTGCCACGCTCGGACGCCCGGTCCGCCGTAGACCAAGGCCTGCATCTTGTCTGACCCGAGACTGGTCGTCGGTGGGTCAATGGTCGTGGTGACAGTTCGCATGTGCGGAATCCTCCAAGTAACGTTCTGAGTCGCTTAAAGGGCAACACTCATGCCGCGCACAGCTGACGCCGTTACGGGAGTTCCGGCGAACCGGGTGGCTCGAGGCCGGAAAATTCCGTGCCGCAGCGGAATCTTCCGCGCGCGTCCGCGTGTGTCACTGTCCCAAACCGCACAGCCTTACCTGTGGAGCGCGCTGTAGCATGGCCTGTGTCTCCAATTGTGATCGGCGCTGTTGACCTGGGTCCGACCTCGCCGCGCGTCTTGCTGCACGCCGCCGGGTTCGCGGGGGTAATGGGGGCTCGGATGAAGGTGCTGCACATCGCCACCGCCATCACCGCCGACACCCAGGCGACGGTCGCGGCAGAGTGCCTGCAGATGGCGCCGTACCAGGCGATGTTCGAAGAGTCCGATGTGCTGGTGCGCCTCGGACCGGCAGAAGAGACAATCCAGGAAGAAGTGCGCCTGCATCGCGCCGCGCTGCTGGTGATTGGCAGCAGCGGTCATGGCAGGCTCGCTCGGTTGTTGTTGGGTTCGACCAGCGACTCGCTGCTGCAGACGACGCAAGTTCCGATCTTGCTCGTGCCGCCCACCGACTTGGACATCATCAACAGCGCCGATGGCTTCAAGTTGACGTGTGGCGCGGTCCTGGTGGCCGTCGACCTGTCGCAGAACTCGCGGCCCCAACTTGAAGCGGCCAGCCGGATGGCGCAACTGGCGGGGCAGGGCCTGTTGGTGATTACCGTGACGGGCGACCCGGTGTCCGATCACGACGCCGCAGAGCAGCTGCGCGACCGCACCCACGGATTGACGCCAGTCAAGCCGACGGCGTTAATCGTTCGACGCGGCAACGTCGCCGAAGAGATCTCGCGATGTGCGGTCGCCGAAGGCTCAGGGCTGGTCGTGATGGGTCTTCGCGAGCCCAGTCGGGGTCGTCCTGGAGTGATCGCCTCGGCGGTGCTCCATACCGGCCGTGCGTTCGTGCTGGCCGTGCCGGCCGGGTAGGCTTCCTACCTTCGCGTCATCGTTATCTGGTTGCGGCCTGGCCCCGATCTCCCGGTTGGGTCAGCGGCCCCACGCGCGACTCACGAGTTTGCGCAACTCGCTGAACCACAGCACGACACTTGCCATCGCCACGCAGGTCAACCATTGCCCCGCCGCCAGTGGTACCGTACCGAAGGCAAGGTTGAGGAAGGCCAGGTTGACGACCGCCACCTGCAGCAGCACCGACAACGCGATCGCTCCCCACAGCCATGGGTTCACGAACAGCTGCCGGAACGCGCTGGTGTTCTCCGAGCGGGGGTTGAGGCAGTTGAACAACTGGGCGAAGACCAGCGCCGTGAAGCCGGCGGTGCGCGCGCTGGCGAGGTCGTGCGTGCCCTCGATCAGTCCGCCGGGCAGGTACATGTCGATCGTCAGCAGCGTCACCGCGGCCATCACCGCGCCGATCTGGATGACCCCCACCCACATGCGGGCGTCAATCACTCGCTCGCTCAGGTGCCGCGGCTTGCGGGCCATGACGTCGTCGGCTGGCGGGTCAATGCCCATCGCCAGCGCGGGGCCGGAGTCGGTGATCAGGTTGATCCACAGAATCTGCGTCGCGAGCAGCGGCAGCACGATCGCGCCGGCGGCGCCCGTCAGCCCGATGAAATCGGCCGCCACGACACCCAGGAAGACCGTCAGCACCTCGCCCATGTTCGATGACAGCAGGTAGCGCAGGAACTTGCGGATGTTGTCGATGATGGCGCGCCCTTCGCGCACGGCCTCGACGATGGTCGCAAAGTTGTCGTCGGCGAGGATCATCTTGGCCGCTTCCTTGGTCACCTCGGTGCCGGTCACCCCCATCGCGACGCCGATGTCGGCCGACTTCAGCGCGGGTGCATCGTTGACGCCGTCGCCGGTCATCGCGACGATATTGCCATCGGCCTATAGCGCGTCGACGATGCGCAGCTTGTGCGCGGGCGAGACCCAGGCGTAGACAGAGGTCTTGCGAACGGCGTCGGCGAAGCCCGCTTGATCGAGATTGTCTAGTTCCGATCCGGTCAGTGCCGGGGCGCCTGCCTCCACGATCCCGAGATCAGCGGCAATGCGCTTCGCGGTGCGCGGGTGGTCACCGGTGATCATGATCACCCGGATGCCGGCCCGATGTGCCTCGCGAATGGCCACCGCCGCCTCTTCGCGCGGCGGGTCGATGATGCCCACGGTGCCCACGAACACGAGGTCGCGTTCGAGCGATTCGGTGACTTGCGGGTCCTCGCCCGGGCCGAGGGGGCGATAGGCCACGGCCAGGGTGCGCAGCGCCGCGTCTGACAGCGTGTCGACGTCAGCCAGGATCCGGGCCCGCAGCGCGTCATCGAGCGCGACGGTTTCCATCCCCACCCGCGCCCGCGTGCACCGTTCGAGCAGGACGTCCGGGGCACCCTTGGTAATCACCACGACCTCGTCGTTGTGTTCGTGGTCGAGCTCGATCGTCGACATCATCTTGCGCTCGGACGTGAACGGGATCTCGCCGATGCGCTCGAAACGTCGCTCGCGCCGTTCGGTAATGCCCAGCTTCCGTTCGGCCACCAGAAAGGCCGCTTCGGTTGGGTCGCCGTGGATTTCCCACTCGCCATCCGCCCCCTGGCGCAGGTCGGCGTCGCCGGCCAGGCTGCCGCCGCTGAGCACCACGATCTGTTCGTCATGCAGGGGTCCGGCCGTCAGCGCGGCACCTTCATGCTCAACCCGCCCCTGAGGCGCGTACCCCACTCCAGTGACATCGGTGGCGCCAGAGGCGGTCATTACGCGCACGATCGTCATCTCCGCACGAGTGAGGGTGCCGGTCTTGTCCGAGGCGATGACCGAAGCAGAGCCGAGCGTTTCCACCGACGAAAGCTTCTTGACGATCGCGTTATGCTTCGCCATCCGCTGCACGCCGATGGCGAGCACCACCGACAGGATCGCCGGC
>JANLWW010000112.1:0-8840 GCA_031364805.1 Acidobacteriota bacterium | reverse complement strand
CAACAACGTCCGCTTCAACCTGATCTACCGTCCTGGCAGCGACCTCTATGTCGTCTACAACGACCTGTCGCAGACGGGCCTGCCGGCCGACATCTTCGGCAAGCAGGATCGCCAGCTGGTGGTGAAGATGACCTACCTGTTACAGCGGTAGCGGGCGCCACGCGGCGGTAGGTTCGGGCGGTGCTTGCCCGTATACTCTACCGACCAGCTTGGCCTTCACTCCCGGCACCCGCCTCGCCCTTCGACAAGCTCAGGGCGACCTTGAGCAAGGTCGAAAGGTCGGCGTCTACGACATCACCGTGCAAATTGGCGAAGGCGGCCCGCCTTCGCTTGCGCGCATCGCTCGGCGCGAGCTACGGCGAGGTCTCGCCGAAGCCAAGGTAACGCGATGCAGTTAGGCCAGCGACTCGGCCCCTACGAAGTCACCGCCAAGATCGGCGAAGGCGGAATGGGCGAGGTGTATCGCGCCACCGACAGCAACCTGAAACGCCAGGTCGCCATCAAGGTGCTGCCTGCGTCCGTGGCCGCAGATGCCGATCGCCTCGCGCGGTTTCAGCGCGAAGCCGAAGTTCTCGCCGCGCTCAACCATCCCAACATTGCAGGCATCTACGGCCTCGAGAAGACGCCGGACTTCACGGCGCTTGTGATGGAGCTCGTCGAGGGCGAAGATCTCTCCGAGCGGATCCGGCGCGGGGCGATTCCGCTCGACGAGGCGCTGCCGATCGCGAAGCAGATCGCCGAGGCGCTGGAAGCGGCACACGAGCAGGGGATCATCCATCGCGATCTGAAGCCCGCCAATGTGAAGGTGCGGCCAGACGGCACCGTGAAAGTGCTCGACTTCGGTCTGGCCAAGGCGATGGGACCTTCGGAGGGCGATGGCTTTAGCCGTCGCCAGGCGGAGGCTGAAGCCTCCGCCCTCCAAATCACCACACCCGCAATGACGCAGGCCGGCATGATCCTCGGCACGGCCGCCTACATGAGCCCCGAGCAGGCCAAGGGCCGCAGCGTCGATCGGCGCAGCGACGTGTGGGCGTTTGGGGCGGTGCTGTTCGAGATGCTGAGCGGGCGGCGGCCATTCAGCGCGGACGATGTGTCAGAAACACTCGCCGCCGTGCTGATGAAAGAGCCGGGGTGGACGGCGCTGCCGGCCACCATCCCGCCGACGGTGGTCACCGTAATGCGGCGTTGCCTGCAGAAGAACGCGAAGCAGCGCCTCGGCGACATGCAGAGCGTGCGCCTCGCGCTGGAGGGCGCGTTCGAGACAGCCGCGTCTCCGGCCACTCTGACGACGGCCGCATCGTCTCGCGGGCGACTGCCGTGGATTGCGGCACTCGCCGTGGCGGCGGTGGCGATCGTGGCGCTCGCCGTTCCAACCGTGCGTCACCTGCGCGAGGCGCCGCCCGTGACTCTGCCCGAGACGAGGGTCGACATCGTCACGCCCGCCACCGACCGGCCCGAAGACTTCGCGCTCTCGCCCGACGGCCGGCAGATCGTTTTCGTCGCCCTGGATGGTGGTACCCGCCGTCTGTGGTTGCGGTCGTTGGCGACGACGACCGCCCAACCGCTGCCGAGTACCGACGCTGCCCGTCTGCCTTTCTGGTCGCCCGACAGCCGATCCATTGGCTTCATCGCCTCACGAGAGCTGAAGCGGATTGATCTGGACGGCGGTTCGCTGCGGACCCTCGCGGCCGCAAGTGCGGAGGCCGCGACCGCGGGCGCGGGCGGAAGCTGGGGTGCCGATGGGGTCATCATCTTTTCGCCAGGTCTGCAAAGGCCATTGACCCGTGTGTCTGCCGGCGGCGGCGAAGCGACCGCGGCGACGACGTTGGGTCCCGGGGTGTCGTTCCACACGGCGCCGCACTTCCTGCCAGACGGTCGCCGGTTCCTGTTTACGGCGTGGGAGAGCCCAACCAAGTCTGGAATCTACCTCACCACGCTCGACGGGGGCACCCCGACGCGGCTTGTGGATGGAAGAGACGGCCAGTATTTTCGCGACGAAGCCCCTGGCAAGGACGGCTGGCTGCTATGGCTGCGGACGGGCGGCGGACTCGTGGCCCAGCGGTTGAATCTCGCACAGGCTGTGCTGTCGGGCGAGCCGGTGAGTCTGGCCGACAACGTGGCGACACCAACTCGTGGGGCGGCGTCGGTGACCGCGTCGGGGCTGGTGGCCTACCGGGCGGGAGGTGTCGCCCGGAGGCAATTGACCTGGGTCGACCGCTCGGGCGCGGCGCGCGGCACCGTCGGCGATCCCGACGTCTACAGCAGTCCCCGCGTGTCTCCTGACGGCCGTCGCGTCGTGGTGTCACGCCCGGTGGCGGGCAACGACGACATCTGGTTGCTCGACGGCACCCGCATGAGCCGGTTCACGTTCGATGCGACCGCCGAACGGTATCCCCTCTGGTCGCCCGACGGCAGCCGAATCGCGTTTTCGTCTTTGCGTCCTAGCTTTAATCTATTTCAGAAGCTCGCCAGCGGTGCGAGCGCGGAGGAAGTGCTGGTGCCCGCCAACGGGGCCTCGAACACGGCCACCAGCTGGTCGGCCGATGGCCGCTACCTGATGTACATCAGCAACGCCGGCGGGACGACGAACGCCGACATCTCGGTTGTGCCAATGGAGGGAGATCGCACGCCGTGGGCCTTCTTGCAGACCCGGTTCCGCGAGCTTTACGGCGTGTTCTCGCCCGATGGCCGTTGGGTCGCCTACCAGTCGGACGAATCGGGGCGGCCGGAGATCTACGTGCGGCCGTTTGTTCCACCGTCGCGTGGCGCTTCCACCGTCACGTCCGCTACGGCAGCGACCACGAGTGGCGCCGGCGCCCAGTGGCAGGTGTCGACGGCGGGCGGCATCATGCCCACCTGGCGTGCCGACGGCAAGGAGGTCTACTACCTCAACCCGGCAGGCGCGATGATGGCGGCGCCGATCACCGCCACCGGCGCGACCATTGAACCGGGCGCACCGATCGTGCTGTTTCCCACGCGAATCTACGGCGGTGGCGTGGACGCGCTGCAGAACCGCCAGTACGACGTGACGCGCGACGGGCGCTTCCTGATCAACACGATCGTGGACGAGACGCCGCCGCCGATTACGCTGTTGATGAATTGGCGGCCTGAGGGGAAGAAGTAACCGTTGTGCCTGGTGTGCGTACGGTGCCTCGGGTGCCAATGGGTGGGTGCGCAGTGGCGGCGCTTACGCCCTGGCACGTGGCGCCCGCGTCGGCACGTGGCACTCACCCCTTGGCACCCCAGGCACCGTACGCACCCCTAGGCACCTTACTGTTATGTCCTTAATTCCCGGTTCCCGTCTCGGCGCCTATGAAGTTAGTGCTCTCCTTGGCGAGGGGGGTATGGGTCAGGTGTATCGCGCCACCGACAGCAATCTAAAGCGGCAGGTCGCGATCAAGGTGCTGCCCGCGGCCGTGGCCGGTGATGCCGATCGCCTCGCCCGCTTTCAGCGCGAAGCCGAGGTGCTCGCCGCGCTCAACCATCCCCACATCGCCGCGATCTACGGTCTCGAGAAGACGGCGGACTTCACCGCGCTGGTGATGGAGCTGGTTGAGGGCGAGGACCTGTCGCAGCGGATCGCCCGTGGCGCGATCCCGCTCGATGAGGCGTTGCCGATTGCGAAGCAGATCGCCGAAGCGCTCGAAGCCGCGCACGAGCAGGGCATCATCCACCGCGATCTGAAGCCCGCCAACATCAAGGTGCGCGCGGACGGCACGGTGAAGGTGCTGGACTTCGGTCTCGCCAAGGCGATGGAGACGGCCGAACCTAAAGGTTCGGCCCCACAGGCGGCGACCATTACGTCGCCCGCAATGACGCAGGCCGGCATGATCCTGGGCACGGCCGCCTACATGAGCCCCGAGCAGGCCAAGGGCCGCAGCGTCGACCGGCGCAGCGACGTGTGGGCGTTTGGGGCGGTGCTGTTCGAGATGCTGAGCGGGCGGCGGCCATTCAGCGCGGACGATGTGTCAGAAACACTCGCTGCTGTGCTGATGAAAGAACCGGAGTGGACGGCGCTGCCGGCCACCATCCCGCCGACGGTGGTCACCGTGCTTCGGCGCTGCCTGCAGAAGAACGCGAAGCAGCGCCTGGGCGACATGCAGGACGTCCGCCTCGCGCTCGACGGCGCGTTCGAGACGGTCGCGTCGCAGACGACCGCGACTGCATCAACATCGCACGGCCGGGTGTGGATGGGCGCGTTCGCCGTCGCCGTGTTGGGGATGATCGCGCTCGCCGTGCCGACCGTGCGGCATCTGCGCGAAACGCCGACGCCTGCGCCACCCGAAACGCGGCTCGAGATTGTGACGCCGGCCACGACGTCGGAACTGTCGTTTGCGGTGTCCCCCGACGGGCGGCAGGTCGTGTTCGTCGCGTCGGGCGACGGCGTGTCTCGCCTGTGGGTGCGGCCGCTGGACACGACCGCGGCGCAGCCGCTGGCCGGCACCGAGGGCGCGAGTTATCCGTTCTGGTCGCCCGACAGCCGGTCGATTGGCTTCTTTGCCGACGGCAGGCTGAAGCGGCTCGCTCTGTCGGGGGGCACCCCGCAGACGCTGGCGCCAGCCCCGGTGGGTCGCGGCGGGACATGGAGTGCGGACGGCGTCATCCTCTTCGCACGCAGCCACCCTGGGCCCCTCTCTCGTGTGCCCGCCGGGGGCGGCGACGTTGTCCCCGTGACGACGCTTGGCGCCGGTCAGAGCGGCCACGTGTTTCCGCAGTTCTTGCCGGGCGGCCGGCAGTTCCTGTTCTACGCCACTGGGTCGGCGGAGACCACCGGCATCTATCTCGGCGCGCTCGACGCCACCGCTGTTACGCGCGTGACTGCCGCCGACACCGCCGGGGCCTACGCGCCGCCGGGGCCTGGTCTCGCCGGAGCGTCCCGCGAAGGCGGATGGCTGCTCTTTGGGAGCCAAGGGACGCTGGTGGCCCGGCGCTTCGATGCCGCGCGCGGCGTCCTGATCGGTGATCCCGTGACCGTGGCTGACGCGCTCGCCATCAGCGCGAACCTAGGTGCGTTTTCGGTCTCGGCCACGGGCCTTGTAACCTACCGGGCTGGTGGCGCCGCTCGGACGCAATTGACGTGGTTCGATCGGGCCGGCCAGGCGCTCGGGACGCTGGGGGCCCCCGACGCCACGCAGTTCGATCCCGCCCTGTCGCCCGATGGCCGCCAGGTCGCGGTGTCCCGGGTGGCGCAGGGCAACACCGACCTCTGGCTGATCGATGCGGCGCGGACCACGCGCTTCACCTTCGTTCCAGAATCGGACAAGTTCCCGGTGTGGTCGCCCGACGGCCGTCGGCTCGTGTTCAGCCAGCAGGGCCGTGCGGGCGTCAGCGGTCTCTACCAGAAGCCCGCGAACGGGGCCGGCGCCGAGGCGCTCCTGCTGGCCTCGCCGGAGACAAAAGTGGCGACGAGTTGGTCGCCGGACGGCCGGTCGCTGTTGTATACCGCCTTCTCTCCCAAGACGTCTGGCGACGTGTGGGTGCTGCCGATGGCTGGCGATCCAAAGCCGTCTCCCTTTCTCAACGCCACCTTCTATGAAGGGAACAGCGCGTTCTCGCCCGACGGGCACTGGGTCGCGTACGGGTCCGACGAATCGGGGCGCCGGGAGATTTACGTGCGGCCGTTTCCCGGTCCCGGCGGGCAGTGGCAAATCTCGACGGCGGGCGGGAAAGACCCGCGGTGGCGGCCCGACGGCAAGCAGCTGTACTACATCGCTCCCGACGGCCACCTGATGGCCGCGCCCATCGCGTCCTCGGGGACGGCGCTCCAGCCGGGCCTGCCCACCGCCCTCTTCCAACCGCGGATCGCGTTGGGCGGCACGCCGGTGGTTGGGTTCCGGCAGCAATACGACGTGGCGCCGGACGGCCGCTTCCTGATCAACGTCAGCGTGGACGAGAGCAGCGCCGCGCCAATCACGGTGATCACGAACTGGAACCCCGAGGCGAGGAAGTAGCAGTTGTGCCTGGTGTGCGTACGGTGCCAGGGGTGCCTATGGGTTGGTGCGCAGTGGCGGCGCTTACGCCCTGGCACGTGGCACCCGCGTCGGCACGTGGCACTCACCCCTTGGCACCCCAGGCACCGTACGCACCCCTAGGCACCTTACTGTTATGTCCTTAATTCTCGGTTCCCGCCTCGGCGCCTACGAAGTCACTGCCAAACTGGGCGAAGGCGGCATGGGCGAGGTGTATCGCGCCACCGACAGTAATCTGAAGCGGCAAGTCGCCATCAAGGTGCTGCCGGCGTCGGTAGCCGCCGACGCGGATCGCCTGGCGCGCTTCCAGCGCGAAGCCGAAGTCCTCGCCGCGCTCAACCATCCGAACATCGCCGCGATCTACGGCCTAGAGAAGGCCACAGACTTCACGGCGCTCGTCATGGAGCTGGTCGAGGGCGAGGACCTGTCGCAGCGCATCACTCGCGGCGCGATTCCGCTCGATGAAGCGTTGCCGATTGCGAAGCAGATCGCGGAAGCGCTCGAAGCCGCGCACGAGCAGGGGATCATTCACCGCGACCTGAAACCCGCCAACATCAAGGTGCGCGCGGACGGCACGGTGAAGGTGCTGGACTTCGGTCTTGCGAAGGCGATGGGACCTTCGGAGGGCGATGGCTTTAGCCGTCGCCAGGCGGAGGCTGAAGCCTCCGCCCTCCAAATCACGACGCCCGCGATGACCCAGGCGGGGATCATTCTCGGCACCGCCGCCTACATGTCGCCCGAGCAGGCCAGCGGAAAGCCGGTGGACAAGCGCGCCGACGTCTGGTCCTTCGGCGTCGTCCTGCTGGAGATGCTCACGGGGCAGCGGCTGTTCGACGGCGAAACGGTGTCGCACACGCTCGCCGATGTGCTGCGCGGGCCCATCGATTTCGGCCGGCTGCCCGCAGACACGCCGACGGCGATCCGTGATCTCTTGCGGCGTTGCCTCACACGCGACGTGAAGAAGCGCATGCGCGACATCGGCGACGCCCGCATAGCGATCGACGAGGTGCTGACGGCGCCCGCATCGGTGGCCCCGATCGGGCCCCCGATCCCTGGTCCCCGATCCCTGATCCCCTCTCGAAACGCCACGCTGCCCTGGTCGGTCGCCGCGGCTGCACTGCTGGCGGCCGGCTGTTCCGGCCGACGGAGGCGTCGGTAACCACGCCGATTACGCTGGTGCTGAATTGGAGACCGACGCTTCCGCGATAGTCCCTGAGGTTCACTGGTTCGGGGACGGGGGCACGGGCGACGGGTGGCGCACGTCTTCAATGGTCTTGAACTTCCAGGTGCCGCGAGGGTATACCTTGGGCGCGAGGGTCCAGTAGCGCGCACAGTGGCGCAAGAATCGGTCAAAGTCCGACTCCGTCGATCCCCGCTGGGGCGCGGCGTTCATCTCCTCGATGCTCCGGAATTTCTGCACCGGCATGTGACTACTCCTCGTCCCTCAAGTTGAAGCGCTCGCGCAAGGCCGCGGCATCCTGGTGATCCTTGGGTCGCACGGTACTTTTCTTGAGGCGATAGAGCGCCGCAGGGGTCGCCACCTGTACGCGAATGCCCTCGACGGTCTTGGTCTCAGCTTCGACCGTGTCGAAGCTGGCGGCCTCGCCAAGACGCGTCAGGATGTCAAAGTAGAGGTCGCCGCTCGGCGGATAGTAGCGCACCGCAGGGTACTCGCCCAGCAGATCCGTCGCGGAAATCTCTTCGATGTGTGGGTCGCCCCCGTACGCCGCCGTCAGCGCCGCACGCAGTCGCGCGACGTTCTCGGCCGTAGCCCTGATGACCAGGTCGATATCCTCGGTGGCGCGCACCACCCCGTGGAAGCCCATGGCGGTGGCACCAATGAGGACGTATTCAAGCCTCGACGCCTCGAAGGCCTGTAGCACGCGGAGGATCTCGTCCCGGTCCACGCCTCAAGGATAGTCCGGATGGTCGTCGAGATTCCGTCGCCTATACTACGCTGACCAGCCTGGCCCTCACCCCCGGTTCCCGCCTCGGCGTCTACGACATCACCGCCAAGATCGGCGAAGGCGGCATGGGCGAGGTCTATCGCGCCACCGACAGCAACCTGAAACGCCAGGTCGCGATCAAGGTGCTGCCCGCATCCGTGGCCGGTGATGCCGGCAGCCCGCTGCCGATGCGCAGACGATGCGTTTTGAAGTCGAGACGCCGCCGGCCGCAGGAGCACCAATAGCGATTTCGCCTGATGGCAGACATCTGGCCACGCTGGCCTTGGGGGGGATCACCGGGGTTGTGGGTGCGTTCTCTGGACCAGCCCAACCTCCAGGTCTTGAAGGGCACGGAAGGCGCAAGCGGGTCGGCGCTCTCGGCCGATCAGCAGCTTGTGGCATTCAACCGCACCGACCAGAACAACGACCTCTGGATTGCCGACCTGGTCCCCCGGACCACGACGCGCCTGACCTTCGATGCGGGCATCGACGACTTCCCGGTCTGGTCGCCCGATGGCGCCCGCATCGTCTTCAGCTCCAATCGCGAGGGCGGCGTCTTCAATCTCTTTGAAAAGCCATCGGGAGGCGGCGGCCAGGAACAGTTGCTGCTGAAGACCAGCCAGCCGAAGATGGCGACCGATTGGTCGCGAGATGGGCGCTACATCGTCTATGACGAAACCGATGCCACGTCGGGCGCTGACATCTGGCTGCTGCCCCTGTCTGGAGACCGCAAACCGACCGAATACCTGCGAACACCGTTCAGCGAAACCCAGGCGCGCGTCTCACCGGATGGGCGATGGCTCGCCTATCGCTCCGATGAGTCGGGCCGGAATGAAGTGTACGTCCAGAGTTTTCCGAAGCCAGGCAGCAAATGGCAGGTCTCGGTGGACGGTGGTGAGCAGCCGCAATGGCGCGCCGACGGCCA
>JANLWW010000059.1:0-8032 GCA_031364805.1 Acidobacteriota bacterium | reverse complement strand
CGGCCAGGAACAGTTGCTGCTGAAGACCAGCCAGCCGACGATAGCCAGCGATTGGTCGCGCGATGGACGCTACATCGTCTATACCGAAACCGATACCAAGTCGGGCGAGGACATCTGGCTGCTGCCCCTGTCTGGAGACCGCAAACCGACCGAATACCTGCGAACACCGTTCAGCGAAACCCAGGCGCGCGTCTCACCGGATGGGCGATGGCTCGCCGATCGCTCCGATGAGTCGGGCCGGTATGAAGTGTACGTCCAGAGTTTTCCGAAGCCAGGCAGCAAATGGCAGGTCTCGGTGGACGGTGGTGAGCAGCCGCAATGGCGCGCCGACGGCCAGGAGCTGTTCTACCTGTCGCCGGTGGCCGACAACCAGTTCATGGCGGTGGACATCCTGTCCAAGCCGGCGGAGGCCGTCTTCAAAGTGGGCGTGCCGAAGAAGCTGTTTGTGATCAATGTGGTGACCGGCGTGGTGCCCGGAGGGTCGGCCGTCCAGCGAAACAGCTATGAGGTGTTGAAGGACGGCCAGCGGCTGCTGCTGAATTCCTCCCGTGCCACGCTCGCAACCGAGGTCCGCCCCAGCATCACCGTCGTCCTCAACTGGGCCGCGGGGCTTGGGAATAGGACCGCCCATGACCCTCCCCCCCGGCTCCCGCCTGCGCCGGACGCCACACATATGGTTGGGCGTTGCTCGTCAGGTCCGCCAGCACCTGCTCGGCGCCGTGGGTGGCGACGACATCAGGCCCCGCGGACGCGCGGTTCACGAACACGTCGTAAGGAAACGGAATCGAATTCATCAGCTGGCCGGTTGACACATCAAAGCTGTCAAGAAAGCCGAGTCCGTGGCCGACTTCGTGAATCATCGTATAGACGAAGCTGGCCTTGCCTGGAGCCGCGGCGCCGTTGATGGCGTAATCCCAATCAACCGACTCGTTGACCAGGACCTGGATGTCTGCCCCACCGTTGTTGAGGCTGCGGTTGCGGACCTGCGCGGCGAGGGCGCGCGGCACGGCCACGCCATCGAGGTCGAAGAAGTCAATCGGGCCGGCCGAGGCCAGGGTGCTCTCCGGGTCTTCCGGCGTCTCCATCTTGGCGTCGACGATGATCGGTATTGTGCCCTGCAGCACCAGCACCTCCGACCACGCGGCCACCGACGCCTGCTTAACTCCTCCCGGGCCATGATCACAAGCGAGTCGGCTTACTGGCGCGACCGGCGGGGCGTGCCCCGCAGCAGACCCGTGAGCCGATCGTCCAGGTCGCGGATGGCGACCACCTCGACGCCCGGGCGCAGTGCATATGAAGTGTCGCCCGGATAGACGACCAGCAGACGATCGAGCTTGAGATCTTGCCGCGCAATCGCCATGGACTTCGTCAATCGCGGCGCGTCGCTGTACTTCACCTCGATGCCGATCCGCCGTCCCCGTACGAACACCAACAGATCCAGCTCGGCGCCTGACGGGGTCGCCCAGAAATAGGCATCGCGCTCACCGGTGCGACGGAGCACCTGTTCGATGACGAACCCCTCCCACGAGGCACCGATCTTGGGGTGCGCTTCCAGGGCTGCGAACGTGGGGAGCCCGAGCAGCGCATGCAGCAGCCCGCTGTCGCGGAGGTAGACCTTGGGCGCCTTGACCTGGCGCTTGCCCAGGTTCTCGAACCAGGGCGGCAACTGGCGCACCATCAGGGCGCCCGACAAGATGTCGAGATGGCGCTTGACCGTCGTGTGCGCCTCACCCAGCGACCGGGAGAGCTCGGACGCATTCCAGGGTTGGCCATGGTAGTGAGCCAGCATCGTCCACAACCGCCGCAGCACCTGGGCCGGCACCTCGACGCCGAACTTGCGGATATCACGCTCGAGGAACGTCTGCACGAAGTCGTCGCGCCACCGCCGACTGGCCTCGTCGCTCGCGGCCAGGAACGAACGGGGAAACCCGCCGCGCCCCCACAGGCGCCGGAGCGCGGCGCCGCCGACTTCGGGGAGGTCGAATCCTCCCATCGGCACAAACGCCACGCGGCCGGCCAGCGATTCCGCACTGGTGCGGATCAGGCCGGGAGAGGCGCTGCCGAGCAACAGAAAGCGCGTCCGCACGGGGCTGCGGTCGGCCAGCACGCGCAACAGCGGGAACAATCCCGGTTGCAACTGTGCCTCGTCGATCACCACGAGGCCACGCAGCGGTGAGAGCGCCGTCTGCGGCTCGGCCAGCCGGGCGACATCGACCGGGTTCTCGAGGTCGAACCGGTGAGCACGGGCACCGGCGAGCTGTCGTGCGAGCGTGCTCTTGCCGCACTGGCGCGGACCAAGGATCGAGACAATCGGGCTGCGGCGCAGGGCGGCGCGGACCTCGTGCTCAAGGCGAGAGCGTCCGATTGAACGTCTAGTCATTACTGCATTATGAGCATTGAATGCTCAAAATGCAATAATCGATGACGTCGACTGTTGCCCCGGCTTCTGGCACTGCGCGAGAGCTTCAGAACATCCGCCAGTAGGAGTCGACGGTCGTGGCCTGCTTGAAGTCGCGATAGCGCCGCGTCACGAGGTAGAGCGGCCACAAGCTCGCGCCCCAGATCAGGTAGACCGTGAGATAGCCAGCGCCATCGCGAAAGGCGGCGGCGCCGATGACTGCGTAGAGCCACAGATGCGCCAGGTAGAACGCGAGCGGCGCCTGGCCGAACACCTGCAACCAGTTGCCCGCCCGACCCAACCGTTCCTGCATCCGGTCCAGCCACGCCAATATCAGGACGTTGACGCCCAGGGTGAACAGGGTGAAGACCAGCGCCGGCGGGTACTTGATGAAGTTCAGGAACTCGATCCACGACGAGTCGCGGGGGGGACGAATGTTGCCGACGCCGCCCCAGGCGCGCAGGGCGATCGCGACCGCAATCGCCGCCACGCCGATCCACGGCAAACTGGCGAAGGCCTTCGACCGATCGTGAGCAATCCACCGGCCGAACAGCACGCCAAGCGCCGTGATGCCGAACCATGGAACCACCGGGTACTGCACCCAGATGTGATGCGTCAGACCTGGAATCAGCAGCAACCGGGTGAGGAAGCCGTGCGGGATGAGGAGCCCTTCTGGACCCGGCGTCAGCACGGCGCTCGCGGTCAGCGCGGTCACGGCCAGCCCCGCGCACACCACCGTTCGCGCGCGGACGAACAGAGACGACAGCAGCATCGATAGACCCAGGCCGACGAGCACCGTGAAGACGAAGCGCGGCGGACCGTCGCCTGGGATGATCGCATCCGGTCCCATCGGCGAGGCGGCGCGTGACGAGATCAAGCCGATAATCCAGGCTGGCAGTTCCAGAAAGAAGCTGACCAGCACCAGCAGCAGGCCGCGGATGAACACAAAGCGAGAAATCCGGCCAGCACTCCAGCCCTGCGTCCTGCGTGCATCGACCAGCAGGCTGATGCCGACACCCATCAGAAAGAAGAAGCCGGGCGCGCAGAAATGGGTCACGAATCGCGTGAGGAACGCGAGCGGGCTCACATATCGTGTCCACATGCCAGCCCACATCTCGCCCGAGTGGAACCGTCCGACCATAAAAGAAACGTGGTCGATCGCCATCACGACCATGATCAATCCGCGCAAGCGGTCGATGGATCCCAGGCGCCGCGCAGGCTCAGCCATCGGCACATAGTAGGGCAATTCCCTCCCGTTTCTTTCGATCTCAGCGACGGAGTAGACTGCGGCACACGAAACCCGTCTGCTCCTGGAGGTTTAGCGATGTCGCTCGCGATTGTTGGCCGGTTGGTGATGACCATCGGGGTGCTGTGCATGCTGGCGGTGGGCACGCCTCAATCGAATCTCCGCGCACAAGTACCGGCGACGGCTGCCACAGTCGCTCGCGACCCCGACGTGCTGGGAGCGCAACGGCTGTTCAGCGCGTGGCTCGAGGGCCAGATTCTCACTCGCCACCTCCCCGGCATCGCGGTGGGCGTCGTCGCCGACCAGGAACTGATCTGGGCCACTGGGTTCGGCTTTGCCGACACTGGCACGCAAGTGGCGATGACTCCGCAGACCAAGTTCCGCATGGCCTCGCACAGCAAGCTGTTCACGGCCACCGCCATCATGCAGTTGCGCGAGCAGGGCAAGCTGCGGCTGGACGACCCGGTGTCGAAGTACCTGCCTTGGTTCCAGGTCAAGACCGCCGAGTCCGATGACCCACCGATCACCATCGAACAGTTGCTGACGCACAACTCGGGCTTGCCGCGCGAAGCGGGCTCGCACTGGACGACTTTTGACTTCCCCACCACCGAGCAACTGCGCGGGCTGATCGCTGAGCGGCAAGCCCCGTTCGCACCTGAAGTGCGCTGGAAGTATTCCAACCTCGCGTTCTCGATCGCCGGGATGGTCGTCGAGGCGGTGAGCGGCCAGCAGTGGGCCGACTACGTGCAGCAGCACATCTACACGCCGCTCGGGATGACCTCCTCCAGTGTCGACCAGAACGTCAGCGGCCTCGCCGTGGGCTACGGCCGGCTGATGCCGGACAACACGCGCGCCGTCAATCCCTTCATTGACGCGCGTGGCATGGGTGCGGCGACGGGCATCACCTCCACCGTCGAGGACATGGCGCGGTTTGTCTCGGCGCAGTTCCGGAAAGGGCGGATGGGCGGCCGCCAGATTCTCAGCACGGGCTCGCTCCGCGAGATGCACCGGGTCCGCGTGCTCGAGAACAACTGGACCCAGGGCAACGCCATCGGCTTTGCGGTACGCCGCGAACGCGACAAAGTCTACGTGTCGCACGGCGGCAGTTATCCCGGCTATCAGACCAACACGGTGATGCAGATCGACGGCAAGGTCGGCGAGATCGTGCTCACCAATGCGGACGATGCGAACCCGGGCACGATCGCGACGCAGTTGATGAATACCGTGGGCGAGGCGGTGGCGAAGGCTGCGACCCCGGCGCCGACGACCACGATGAAGTGGGACCCGGCCTGGTCGCGATTCGCCGGGCTGTATCGCGGCCGCGGCGGCGAGTCGCAGGTCATCGAGCTCAACCAGCGGCTCGTCATCATCAATCCGAATGCGGCAAACCTCGACAGCCCAATCCGGCTCGAGCCGATTGGCAACGGGCAGTTCCGCTACGTCGCGCCCAGCGGCGGTGGCCCGGTCGGCGAGATCGTCCGCTTCGTCGAGGAAAACGGCCGCGTCGTCCGTATGTTCCAGGGCGACGGATTCACCGAGCGCGTGCGGTAGGGTCGCTCAGCGAGCCGTCGACGGTCGCCGCGACGGCCGGGCGGCCGTCCACTTGAAGCTGTCGAGATCGCGCCACGACAACTGATGCGCCGCCGTGCGGGCGTGTGAGTCGCCGCCAGCGTGGAGGACGACAGGGGACACCGGCATGGTGCCTCCGGGGCCGGCGCGCAGGTCACCAACGACGCGGGCAAGTGCAGCGAACACGTCGGATGCCACGGTCTGCCCCGACTTGATCTCAACAGCGGTGAGCCGATCACCCTGCTCGATCACCAGGTCGCACTCGTGCCCTTTCTGATCGCGGAAAAACGACAGCCGCGGCGTCAGGCCGCGATGGGTGTGGTGCTTCAGGATCTCCGATACGACCCAGCACTCGAAGATCGCGCCTCGCAACGGATGCGTGTCGAGTTGTGCCGGTGACCGGATGCCCAGTGCCCAGCAGAGCAGGCCGGTATCGTAGAAGTAGAGCTTGGGCGTCTTGACCAGCCGCTTGGTAAGGTTACGGTGCAACGGCGGCAGCCGGAAGGCGATGAAGCTCGCCTCGAGCACTGACAGCCAGGCCCGCGCGGTCATGTGGGTGATGCCGGCGTCGGCGCCAAGCGCCGACAGGTTGACGAGCTGCCCGACCCGACCGGCGCACAGGCGTACGAACGTCTGGAACGCCAGCAGATCTCCAACGTTAACCAACTGGCGGACATCGCGCTCGACGTAGGTCGAGGCATAGCTCGACAGCCACTCGTAGGCAGGCAGCTTCCGGTCGTAGATGCGGGGATAGCCACCGGTCCAGATCAGCGTCCACAGATCCGCCGGCGCCTTTGGGAACCGCTGAATCTCAGTCAGGTTGAGCGGCAACAGCTGAAGGAGGGCCGTTCGGCCCGCCAGCGTCTGGGTCACGGCCTCGATCAACCCGAGTTGCTGCGAGCCCGTAAGAATATAGCGACCAGGTGCCGGGTCGCGGTCGACGGCCTCCTGCACGTAGGACAGCAGCTCGGGCGCGCGCTGCACCTCGTCGATGACCACACCCCGTGGGAATCGCGCCAGAAAAGCCCGGGGGTCGGTACGGGCCAGGTCACGCTGATCTGGCGGCTCGAGCGAGACATACGGCTTTCGCGGCAAGGCCTCCCGGCATAGGGTGCTCTTACCCGACTGGCGGGGACCGGTAATCGTAACCACCGGATGCCGTCGGGTGAGGCTGAGCAGCAACGGGCGCAGGAGACGATCGACCACGCCTCAGCCTAGCAGGGCTGGGTTCTATGTGCAAATTCAATTATCAATTAACACCAGTCGCGAAGGGCAGAGTAACATCTGGCGCCATGAGACTGACACGCCTCGCGCTGGCCCTGATCGCGGCGGTGGCCGCCACCGACACACCCGCCGCTCAACGGCCAACCCTGGCGCCCGCGGTACGTGCGCACGTGAGCGTCGATGCCCCGGTCATTGCGTTGACGCACGTCCGCGTGATCGATGGCACCGGCGCGGCGCCTCGCGAGGACCAGACGGTGATCCTCCGCGACGGCAACATTGCAGCACTGGGCGACTTCGCGCGCGTGACCGTCCCAGAGGACGCGATCACCATCGACCTCACCGGCAAGAGTGTGATCCCCGGCCTGGTGATGGTGCATGAGCATCTCTACTATCCGAATGGTCCCGGCGTGTATGGCCAGTTGGGCGAGAGCTTCTCGCGCCTCTATCTTTCTGGCGGCGTGACGACGATGCGGACCGGCGGCAACGTGAATGGGTTCATGGACCTGAACATGGCGAAGCTGGTGCAGACCGGCCAGAAGCCCGGTCCGGCCATCGATGCCACCGCGCCGTACCTGAACGGGCCAAACACCTTCATCCAGATGCGGACCCTCAAAGGACCGGAGGACGCGCGCCGGCAGGTGCAGTACTGGACCGACGAAGGCGCGACCTCGCTCAAGACCTACATGCAGATCACGCGAGGCGAGCTGGCCGCCGCGGTGAATGAAGCGCACCGGCGCGGCATCAAGGTCACCGGCCATCTGTGTTCCGTGACATACGCCGAAGCCGCGGGCCTCGGCATCGACAACCTCGAACATGGCTTCTTCGCGGCCACCGACTTCGTCACCGACAAGAAGCCCGATGTCTGCCCCGGTCAGAATGTTGGCCAGCAGACCATTGCCGCGCTCGACGAGAACGGTGCGCCGTTCGAGGCCCTGGTGAAGACCCTGATCGACAAGAAGGTGGCCCTCACGTCAACGCTCACCGTCTTCGAAACGATGACGCCTGGCCGGCCCAAGCCGCCGGGCCTTGAAGTGCTGACGCCGCAACTGCGCGAGCAATTCGAGCAGACCTACGCGCGCACGGCGCAGAACAAGGACTCGGTTTACACGACGCTCTTCGCCAAGGGGATGGCGCTCGAACGGGCTTTCGCCAAAGCCGGCGGCCTGCTCATCGCCGGTACCGATCCGACCGGTGGCGGTGGCGTCATCCCAGGCTTCGCCAATCAACGGCAAGTCGAACTGTTCGTGGATGCCGGCTTCACGCCACTCGAGGCGATCATGATGTCGACGCTGAACGGCGCGAAGTACCTCGGCCGCGACGCCAGGGTCGGTAGTCTGGCGGTGGGCAAGCAGGCGGATCTCGTCGTGGTCGGCGGCAACCCAGCCGCCACGATCTCCGACATCCGCAAGGTCGAGACGGTGTTCAAGCAGGGCATCGGTTACGACCCGGTCAAGCTGATCGCCTCCGTGACCGGCAAGGCCGGCCTCTGGTAATCGTGTTCCGGCGGCACCTCTTGATAGGCTAGAGAGCGATGTGGTCCCAAGCTTCGCCCGCCTCTCTCTCTTCAGTCGTCGCCAAGGGTGTCGCGTTCCTGA
>JANLWW010000050.1:0-58730 GCA_031364805.1 Acidobacteriota bacterium | reverse complement strand
CTGTACCTACCCTGGCACTGACGGACCCGCATCGGACCTACTGGCACCGCCGCCGGCCGACGCTGTTCGTGTCGCTTCATACGCCGCCGGTGTCGGTGTTCCACGCCTCGTACCGCGACGCCTTCGAGACGCTGCGCGCGGCCTACCCCACATCACGTGGCCCAACGGCAAGCGGTAGCAATTCTGGACAAGCCAATTAAGAAGGCCAAAGACGCAAAGCGGCCTCGACAGGGGTCACGAGATCACGCCAGTCACGCTCGGGCGCATTAGACAACCCCATTGGGGTCTTGGAACTAGTGCGGCGCCACGCGCGGCGAGAGGCTCAAGCGAGGCCAATTCCCGCAGTAACAGCGGCGCGTTTCGCCCTAGAAAGAGCGAGAGCCCGCCGTCCGATAATCATGAATATACGAAAAGATGTATACTTGTATAATCAGCGATGAAGACGACACCGATAGTCCTAAAGCCCGTCTACTGGATGGGGTCATCGCGGAAGGACTTGCGGGTCTTTCCAAAGAAGGTTCAGTCGGAGATCGGACACGCGCTATACGCGGCTCAGCAGGGCGAATTGGATCCGGATGCGAAACCGCTAAAAGGGTTTGGTGGCGCTTACGTGATTGAGATTGTGAGCCGTTTCTCAGGCGACGCCTACCGAGCCGTTTATGTGAGTTGGTTTGGCGATGCGGTATACGTCCTGCACGCGTTTCAGAAAAAATCAACGCAGGGCATTGCGACGCCGAAGCGAGAGATGGACCTGATCCGCGCGAGATTGAAGGATGCAGAACGGCTTCGTGAAGAAAGGCAGAGCTGAAATGGCAAGGAAGGCGACCGACAAGATCCAGTTCGAAGAGGGTACTGGCAATGTATTCGCGGATCTTGGGTTTGCGAACGCTGAACAAGAGTTGCTAAAGGCTCATCTAACGCTTCAGATCTACAGGGTGGTTAAGGCTCGCAAGCTCACGCAGGCGCGCGCAGCTGAACTCCTGGGCATCAAGCAGCCTCACGTGTCACTGCTGATGCGCAATCGCTCCGGTAGTTTCTCGGTCGAGCGTCTGATGGACTTCCTGACCGACCTCGGGCACGACGTTGAGATTCGCGTAAAACGAACGCGCAAACCCCACGGCCAAGTGTCCGTGGTCGTAGCGGCCTAGTGTACCCAAAACTGTACCCACCCCCATGGAAACCAGTGTCAATTGGTGTCGCAAGGCATACGCCGAGAATCACTGGTTTCACCAGTCATCTACGCGACCCACTGAAGTCATAGCGCTCCGGCTCGCATCGCGGCCCTGCAATTGTTAACCGGAGGGTTGCTGGTTCGAGTCCAGCCCGAGGAGCCAACTCACTTCGTGAGTCGGCCTCCTCGTCCTGAAATCGGGCTCAATCGCGAACGCTCTGCGAGCGTTCACGACAGTGCGAGTCCAGCCCGAGGAGCCAAATTACTTAACGATTCCTCAAGTGTTGTTTCCAGAACCCCCATTGTTGGCCTGCGTAACTACCACGGTAACTACGCGTAGTTACCGAGGCTGCGATTCGGCCATCCGGCGAGCATCCCACCAAGTGGAAACTGCGGCGCGGGCGCGATCGGCAAAATACCGGGCCGGTGCTTCGTGTCTTCCATCAGCTGTGACGCGCACAGAGATCAACACTGCGCGACTTACCGTGACCAATCCGACGTGCAGTGCCGAATCCGATGGGGCTGCTGGCGCCGTTATCGTGTCTTCAATTCCTGAAAGCTGGCCCAGAACCGCTCGCCGTTCTCTTTTTGAACCCAGTATTGAGTGATCTGATTGGAAGGTGAACACCGAGCGCCAACGACGATGCCTTCGCCGGCCTCGCCGCGCACCTTCGCGTTAACCTTCAGCGCGAAACAGTCCTGCGGACTAGACGAGGTGGGACTACCAGGCAGCAGCAGAGACGTCAGCGAGAAAATGCCTTTGTCAGTAAGCTCGTACACAGGCTCGATGATCGTAGACGCAAACGGCCCGATGCCATGAATCTGTAAAATCGTTTCCGTTTTTGACCACGCAAAGTGCGCCATGTTCTTGGGCGCTGTCCCAAACGTCCCAGTCTCCATTGGTTCCAGGGCGTCTCGGTTGAACCGACGGCCCATACCGAGCGACCAACTCCCTTTCACAACAGTAATATGTTCGTCTATCGGATGAGTGTGCGGAAGAGTGATATACCCCGCATCCTGATGAATCCGAAACACGAACGGCTCGCCGGGCTTTGTGAAATCGCCCGACACCTTCTCGACCCATTGCCCGGGCTGAAATTTGCTCAGCGGGTAAACGTTGCGATGACCAGATTGATCCTGTGCCTTCGGGTTGTCCCACCTGAGGGACAACGCCAGGAGAATTACGATTGAGACAGTTCTGGAGGAAAACAGGGAGCACCTCGGCGTTTGAATGTCGTTACAAGGATATTAGTCCCGATCAACGCCGATCAGTTGTTCGGACCGGTGTTCATTTGTAGCAACCACATCACGTCGAGCGTCGTGTTTCTCACGCTGCCGCGGCCGTGTCATCAGCCCACACCACGGCCCACGCCATACTGCAGACGACTCACCCGGCGCCGAGCCGCTTCAGCGCCTCGCGGGCCTGCACATTGCCGCGCTCGGCGGAACGTCGATACCACCGCTTCGCCTGGACCGGGTCCTTGACCACACCGCGGCCCTCCTCGTACATCCGCGCCAGGCGTAATTGTGGAATGGCATCGCCAGCCTCGGCGGGCCTGAGCCACCAGTAGACTGCCATCGAGTCACTCCGCGACACGCCGCGGCCGTCGGCGTACGCGTTGCCGAGATTGTGCTGTGCCAGCAGGTGTCCAAGATCTGCGGCGCGATGAAACCACGCGGCCGCCAGCGACGCATCGACGGCCACGCCAAGGCCCTCGTCGTACGCCGTACCCATCAGGAATACCGCCTCGGCGACGCCCAACTCGGCGAGTCGTGCGATCTCGCCGCCGACTCGGGTCGCGAGCTCGTTCGCCTTGACCGCATCCCGCTCGACGCGCATGCGTCCGCGCGAGTGGCACCGCGCGAGCCACATCAGCGAGATGGGGTCGTCGTCCGCCACGGCCGCCAGCAGTAACGCATGGGCGCGATCATCGTCCACTCGTCCCGCCGTGCCGCTGTACCAGGCAATCGCTTGCGTCAGTCGCGGGTCGACGCCGCCCGTAGAAGGTGGGACCTGGGCCGGCGACAGCTGCGCCCACAACACAAACGGCAAGAACACCGCGCAGATTCGGCGGCTGAAGCCGGAGGGCAGTCGACCCCGCATGTCGGGATTGTGACGGAACATGCTCGACGCGTCGAGCCGATTCGTAAGCGGTTAGGGGCGCTTCAGAATGCGGTTCCCTGCCATGTAGTTCGGCATTGATGTCACCCGAGCCCCGCATGGACGAGTGGGACGCGTTCGGCGTCACGTACTTGCGTGCTGACAGCGCGCGCAGGTCCCTGTGGATGCGTCCTCATCGGGAGCCGATTGTCAGCCTCGCTCTGGGCAGGAAGCCCTGGCATGGGGTCGAGCAGACGTCAGCGTGCGCCCTCGGCTGGCCCGCGGGCTTTGGTATTGATCTGGCGGATCGCACCCATGTGATACGCGAGGTGAGCGATGCTGCCAACCATGCCGCTCAATTCGATGCCTTCGACCGCTCGCGGCGTGCGCAGGACGACCAGCCACCGTGCGCCCTCGTCTCGCAGTTGAATGCGCAGCGCCTCCCACTCCGCATCGGTCACACTGGTCTTCGTCCAGCTGGCGGCCCAGTTGGCGTCGCTAAAGGGCTCCTCGCCCAGGCTCCAGCGATTCATCAGCGACAGGCCATACCCGACGTGGGCGACGTGCGCGGCGATTGAAGAGCCTGTCGGCGTGAGCGCCGATGCCTCGGCCGCCGACAGGCGCTCGAGTGATCGCAGCAGCCCGCGATCACCCACGTTGAGCATGAATCCGCCCTTGCCGGACACGCCGTGCATCAGCTCGCCAAACAGATTCTCCAGTGTCCGCGTCAAGTCGTCGGTGCGCATACTGACAGTTAGGAAAAAATATCGTACGGGAAAGTCGGGCTGCACTGCAACCCGGGTGAAGGTTCACCCTCAGCGGCACGTGGCGGGCGTCCGCTTTATTGCCGCAGCTTTATGCGTGCTCGGAATCGCGGCGGGCGCTCGGGTCCGACGCGGCGCGCGTCGCTGAACCACGGGCGTTTTTCCGGCTCCGCCCCCGGCTCAGGTGTGCCACTGCTGGATGGCCCAAACACGTGCGTCCACGCAGCCGAGATGGCCGCCAGGCCTGGCATTTGCACGCCGAGGATGGACCTGTACCGGCAGATGGCCCAGTTCGCGGGACTAACGCCGAACAGCGCTGTGGCCAGGGAGAAATACGCCAAGGCGACGATCCCGGTGGTCCCGAGCTGGCCGGTGCCCGCCACCCACGCGATCGCGACGGCCACGAGGATGACAACCCCGGCGTCGATCAGTGCGGCAAGCAGCCGGACGGCGACAGAGGCGCGTGCTCCGTGCCACGCCGCGTCCAATACCAAGCGCGGATCACTGGCCTCACTGGCTTCACCGGCCGCTCCGGTCACCGCAGGGAGGTCGGCACTCTCGTCATCACTGAACAGCCTGACGAACTCGGCACACGCCTCAGCCACCGGCAAGCCGATCATCCGCACGTAATCGCGAAAGAAGGAACGCCGGAAAAGCCCATCGGGCCAGCGGCACAGGTCGTTGCGCTCGAGCGCTGCAAACAGAGAGGCTGGAATCTTCGTCGCGTCCGCAATCTCGTCGAGTGTCATCCCCTTCCGCTCGCGGGCGGTCTTCAACGAGAGACAAAATTCCTGGCGCGCCGAGTTGGTGGAAAAACTTTGGCTATTCAACGGCATCCGTTCGAGCTTCCGGGGTGTCGTCCCGGGCTAAGCAATTGTGCTGCCAAGACTGCTGCGACTTTATACGAAGACGAGCCTTCCGGCCACTGCGATGCTCGCGCCCGGTTGATGTAGGAATTTCTACACCCCCTGTGCAATTCCGATACGGGTCCGGTTGACGACTATTAACAATTCGATATATATATTTGTTCGTGCCTGACAAGCTGCGAGGCGTCGATCCGCTGCTGCCCCTCAAACCCAAGGTGCTCCACATCCTGTTGGCGGTGGCCGATGGGCCGCGGCACGGCTACAGCATCATGCAGGAAGTCCTGGAACGGACCGACGGCCAGGTGCGGCTGTGGCCGGCGGCGCTGTACGGGTTACTTCGGGAACTCGAAAAGGCCGATCTGATCGTGGAGTCGGATAAACGGCCGGCGGCCGGCGAAGACGACGAGCGGCGGCGCTATTTTGCGCTTACGCCACAGGGAAAACGCGTGCTCGATGCCGAGGTCCGCCGGCTCGAAGCCATCGTCCATCACGCGCGCGCCAGCCGGGCGTTGCGAAAGGCCCGCGCATGACGAGCGATCGGCGCGCCATCCGCGCAGATGGCAAACGGCTGCTCACCGAGGCTCGCGCGCGGGGCCGCGTTGCCTTCGTGGCAACCTGGTTCGCGCTGCTCTGGGATCTCGTGTTCGTCGGT
The DNA here is from genome assembly GCA_031364805.1 of Acidobacteriota bacterium. Lineage (GTDB taxonomy): Bacteria > Acidobacteriota > Vicinamibacteria > Vicinamibacterales > UBA2999 > 12-FULL-67-14b. The sequence continues at coordinate 53,176 of JANLWW010000050.1, read as the reverse complement.
GCCAGGCACGATCTTGCCCAGGCCCTGCGGTCGGTGATTCGATCGCCGGCCGTCACCCTCGGCATCTCGCTCCTCCTGGGCCTCGGTGTCGCCGCGACGACCACACTCTTCGCGTTTGTGGACGCCGCCCTGCTCAGGCCGCTTCCGTACGATCAACCCGAGCGGCTGGTGATGTTGTTCGAATCGAATGTCAGCCAGGATCGCCTGCGCGAGGGCGCCTCCCCTGGCAACATTCTCGATTGGGTCGATCGGAATGATGCGTTCGAAGCCATGACCGCCATGATGACGGTCTCTGCCACGCTCCGGGCCGGCGACGGCGGCACGCCGATCGCTGGCGTGCACGTCACGCGCGGTTTCTTCGACGTGTATCGTCGCCGGCCGCAGTTTGGGCGAACGTTCGACGCGGGCGAGTTCGAGGGCGCCGCGTCCATCACCTCGCGGCAGGCCTCCAGCGGCGAACCGGTCATCGTCCTGAGTCATCACCTCTGGCAGACCCTCGGCGCCGATCCTCAACTCGTTGGCCGGACGGTCTCGGTCGAAGGCCGCGAGTGGAGCGTGATAGGTGTCATGCCCGAAGACTTCGCGGTGCCCGACAGCAAGGCGGCTTTTTGGGCGCCGTGGGATATGCAGACGTCGTACCGCGGCCCGCGTTTTCCGCAAGGATCGCCTCGCGACGCCCGGTTCCTGCGCGTGGTGGGCCGGATCAAAGCCGGGATGTCGATTGCAGGTGCAGAAGCGCGAATGCAGACAGTGGCAAGCGGTATCGCGTCCGCACATCCGGAGACCAATGCCGGGTGGACCATTCGGCTGGTTCCCCTAGCAGATGAAATCTCACGCACCAGCCGACTGGAGCTGCTGCTCGTCTTTGCGGCCATGTTCTGCCTGCTGCTGCTGCTGTGCGCCAACGTCGCCAGCCTCGCCCTCGCGCGTGGCGTGGCCCGCGCGCGGGAGATTGCCATCCGCCTGGCGCTCGGAGCACGTGGGAGCCGCGTCACGCGACAGTTGATCGCCGAAAGCGTGTTGAGCGCGATCGTCACGATCGTCATCGCCATCCTGCTCACGACGTGGTGGGTGACCGCGGCCCTGTCAATCGCCCCCGAAGGCATTCCCCGCTTGCGCGAGGTGGCAGTGAACGCGCGCGTCGCGTGGTTTGCTGCCGGACTGGCGCTGCTGGTCACCGCCATCGGCAACGCCGTGCCGACCTTTCGCGCCAGCCGGACACCGATTGCGGGCGCGCTCAAAGACGGCGTCGCCGTGTCGGCCCGCGCGGCTGGCCGGCTGCGCGCCGGACTGGTGGTGGCCGAGATTGCGGCCGCCGTGATGCTGCTGGTCGGTGCCGGGTTGCTGGCCAGGACGTTTGCCGAGCTCCGGCGGGTTGATGTCGGCTTCGACACCAGCAACCTGCTCGTCCTGCGCATCACGCCCGATGCCGCACGCTACCGCACCGGCGCACAAACGACCGATTACTACCGCCGCGTGCTGACGTCACTGCGCGAGGTTCCCGCGATTTGGTCAGTAGCCGCGATCACGTCGCTGCCCATGAGCACGATCGGCTCCGAATTTACCCGGCCGTACTGGCCCGAACACGCCAGCCCCGAGAGCAAGACGGACGCCAGCATCCGGATGGCCACGCCTGGTTACTTCGCGACGCTGCGCTTGCCCGTGATTGCGGGGCGCGAGTTCACCGATGCAGACGAAGCTGACGCTCCGCGCGTGGTGATCATCAACCAGCAGCTAGCGAAACGCGCGTGGGGCAACGACAGCCCGATCGGACGCAACCTGTTTCTCGACTACCAGGGCGGACCCTACCCCTATGAAGTAGTCGGCGTTGTTCGTGACGATCGTCACGACGGACCGCGCAGTGAACCGGTGCCCGAGATTTTTATTCCACACGCGCAGAATCCCTACCTCGTTCTTAACGTGATCGCCCGGACGACCATGGACCCGATGGCCGTGGCCCAGGCCGCTCGCGCCTCTGCGCTACGGGTTGACCCCGATCAACCCGTCCACTCGGTGACGACGATGGACCAGCTGCTCGGCGATGCGGTGCAGCTCGATCGATTCGCCATGCTGTTGATCACGCTTTTCGCGATCGGTGGGCTGATCACCGCCGCCGGTGGAGTCTACGCCCTGCTCGCATACACGGTGGTGCAGCGGCGTCGTGAGATTGCGCTGCGGATGGCGCTCGGGGCGTCGCCGCGGCGGGTTGCCCGGTCGATTGTCATGGAATCGCTGGCGCTCGCTGCCGCTGGCAGCACCATCGGCATGGTTGGTGCGGCGGCGGGCAGCCGTTTTGCGCGCACCCTGCTCTTTGGGGTGGCACCGCAGGATCCGGTCACGCTCGTGACCGCAGTAACCGTGCTTCTTGTGGTGGTCGTGGCTGCCAGCTGGCTGCCGGCGCGACGCGCGGCCCTGATCGACCCCGGTCACGCGATGAGGATCTAAATCACCCTGCGTCTTTCGGGCGCCAGACGTCCACCAGGCTGCCCGGCGCAGATTCATCGAGATCACGCCATCGATCGATCGGCAGGAGAATGTTCGCCAGGCTGGCGGTCGGCAAGTGAGCCGGCTCGCCGGTCAACTGGCTGACCAGACCCTCCAGGCCGGGATTGTGACCGACGATCATCACGATTCCGGCGTTGTCTTCGGCGCCGCGAAGCACCGAGATGATGTCATTCGGCTCTGCCAGATACAGGCTGTGATCCAGCCGTATCTCCCCGGCGTAGCCGGCCGCCTTGGCCACCGCCCTCGCCGTCATCTGCGCCCGCACCGCGTCGGAACTGATGATCAGGTCGGGAGTTAACTTCTGTGTGCGCAGCCGCTCGCCCACGGGCGGTGCATCGCGCTCACCGCGATCGTTCAACGGCCGTTGGTGATCGCCAAGCGCGCTCTCGCTCCAGCTTGATTTGGCGTGCCTGAGCACCAGCAGGGTTCGCATCAGGCGCTCATGATCTCAGAGATCGGCGACCAAGGCGATCAGTGAAGGCGGCCGAGGCCGGTCCAGAGCCCGCGTTCTTCGCCGGTAAAGTCACGGTAGGTCGGCCGCGGGTTCGAACTGCAATGGCCTTCGAGCAGGTCAATCAGGTAAACGTCCGGCGAGTTCTGGTCCGGACCGGCACCGTAGTGGAACGCGACCTCGTCGCCCGCCGCGATCACCGGGTTGCCGCCGTTGTCGGCGGCAGTGCGAGTCGGCTTGCTGTTGTAGCCCCACCGCGTGTCGAGAGTGCGGAGCCGATCGACCATGTAGTCCAGCCACACGTTGTTCTGGTACTTGATGCCGTTCGGGCATGATTGCGCGATCAGGTCGGGGCGCGCGTTTGCGGACTGCTCGATGAACGCCCGCACGTTCGGCAGCGGAATGCGCTGGCCGGCTGTTGGATCGGGGGTGCGGTTGGCAATCCTCACCGCAATGCCAAGAGCCCCGCGAACGTTCGAGACCGTCGCAGTGATTGCGGTGTCACCTGAAGCGACTACGGTCACCAAGCCCTGCGATGAAACGGTCGCTACGGCCGTGTTGTCTGCTTGCCAGATCGCGGTACTCGTACGGTCTTCAGTCGTGCCATCGGATAAGGTCGCCCGTGCCATGAACTGGGACCGGACGCCGGCCTCGGTAAAGCTCGACGTACCGATCACCGCTACGCTCGAGATGGTCGGCGCTGCCGGAGCCGGGGCTGGCACGACTGGCGCCGGTGCCGTCGCTACTGGCGTCGGAGCGGTCGGGGTGTCTTTCGAGCATCCGGCCGCGAAGGCACCCAGACAGATGAGAAGGTGCAGCGCTATTCGGTTCATGCCCTTCGTCGAGCAAGAAGCGTTCCGCGCGCCAGGAGCTGGTGTCGACCTCGTCAGTGGCGTCGTGTAGGATTAGCGGCCATGCCGCACACCCGCCCTAACCGTCGTCAGTTCATCAATGCCGGCAGTGCCGCTCTCGCCGCCATCGCGGGCGCACCCGAACTGCTGGCAAGCGAGCAGGCCGCTTTGCTCTCGACGCAGGCTCCAGGCTTTGTCCGGCCCGATATCGATCTCATCGTCATCAACGCCGCCGTCTACACGATGGACCCGCGCGCGCCGCGGGCTGAGGCCTTTGCGGTATCGGGCGGACGCTTCGTCGCCGTCGGGTCGACGAGCGACATCAGGAACCTGGCCGGCAGGAACACGCAAATGTTCGACGCCAAGGGCATGACGGTCGTGCCGGGTTTCATCGACTGCCACAACCACGCCATCGGAGAAGTGCTGCTGAACGAAGTGCTGGTCGGCAACCCGTTCGAAGTGGAGTTTGTCAGCATCCGCAGCATCATCGGCAAGTTGCGCGAGAAGTCGCAGACGGTGCCGGCCGGCACGTGGGTGGAAGGTTTCTTTTTCGACGACACCAAGGTCAGCGACAAGCGGCAGCTGACTATTCGCGATCTGGACGAGGTGTCATCCGAACACCCGGTGATTGTGCGCCATCGCGGCGGCCACACCTACTTCTACAACAGCAAGGCGTTCGCCATGGCGGGCATCACCAGGAACACGCCAAACCCACAGGGCGGCACCTATGACAAGGATGCCAACGGCGAGCTGAACGGACGGGTCACCGATGTGGCGTCGGCGCCGTTCAACAAGGTTGGGACGCGGCAGACCTACACGGCCGCGGAGGCGGAGCAGCGCGCCCGCGACGGCGTGGCGCACATCTCGAAGCAGTTCGCGCGTTACGGGCTCACCAGCGTGCACCACCAGAGCGGTAACCTGCAGGCGATGCAGGACGTGCGGGTCCGCGGCGAGCTCAAGCACCGTATTGGTTACGAGGCCAACGGCAGGGAGCTCGAGTCGATGATCACGGCTGGCATCCAGTCGGGGTTCGGCGACGAGTGGATCCGGTTTGGCGCGACGTTCGAGCACATGATCGACGGCTCGTTCTCGGAGCGGACCATGGCCCTCAGCACGCCCTATCCCGGCGTGACGCCGCCGTACCAAGGCAACATCATCGAGACGCAGCAGACGCTGAACGCATGGGTCGAGCGGGTGCACCGCGCCGGCATCCAGGTGAACTGCCACGCCAACGGAGACGTCGCGATCGACATGTACCTCACCGCGGCGGAACGGGCGCTGAAGCTGGTTCCGCGGGCGAACGCGCGACCCAAGATCACGCACTGCACGCAGCTCAACCCGTCGCTCGTGGCCCGCATCAAGGCGATTGGCGCCGTGCCGGCGCTGTTCACCACTTACGCCTTCTACAACCCCGATAAGTTCGTGTTCTACGGCGAGGAGATGATGAAGAACTGCATGGCGTTCCGCTCGCTGCTCGACGCGGGCGTCTACGCCTGCGCCGGTTCGGACTTCCAGCCGGGTCCGTTCGCGCCGCTGATGGGCATTCAGGGCATGGTTACCCGCAAGGGTTGGGACGGCAAAGTGTGGGGCGCCAATCAGCGCATCAGCGTGAGTGAGGCGATCGCCGTCAACACCTACAACGGCGCGTGGGCCTCTGGCGAGGAAGCCAGCAAAGGATCAATCACCGCCGGTAAGCTGGCCGACTACGTGGTGCTCGCCAGCGACCCGCACACGGTGGATCCGGAGAAGATCAAGGACATCCAAATTGTTCGCACCGTCGTCGGCGGGACGATTTCGCATCAGGTCTAAGGCCCCGCCCTCGGATAAGATCGGGGGCAGGAGGCCGCACGCGATGAACGTCGACGATCTCGAACGGATCCGGGCCGCGGTCGCGACCATTCGCGCCGCGGTGCCTGACGTTCAGGCCATTTACCGCTTCGGCTCCATGGCAGCGGGCACGGAGGGGCCAGGCAGCGACCTCGATCTTGCAGTGCTTTGCCCGCATCCGCTGGATCCCATGGTGCGATTCGACCTCCAGGAGCAACTTGCCTCGGTCGTGCGCTGCCCGGTGGATCTCGTCGATCTGAGGACAGCCTCTCCGGTGATGGCCATGCAGGTGCTGGCGGCAGGGGACCTACTCCACGATGCTGCTCCGGAGGCGCGCGGACTGTTCGAAGACCGCGCGTATGGCTCTTACGCGCGGCTCAACGAGAACGGCGGGGCATCCTGGAGCGCGTCGCCGCCGAGGGCGTTCACGCGACTGTTGCTCCGGCAATAGGGGATCGGCCCGCACCCGGGGTCGAAACCCGGGGCCGTCAAGAGTGGGGCAGGCTGGGTCGAACTACTGCGGACTGCCCCCCGCGGCCACCGGCGGCTTTACGCTCGACGCCGGCCGCGTGCCCTTGAGAATCCAGCGCTGCATGCGGCGGCCGTTGCCCGCTTCGCCGGTATACATCCGGTTCTTCGAGTCGATGGCAATCATGTGCGCGCGAATGAACTCGCCGGCCTGGCGCCCGGGCTTGCCGAAGCGATCGAGAATGGCCAGGTCCTTCCGTCGCAGGATCCACACGCGTTGGTTGGTGCCGTCCATCAGGTAGAGCAGGCTCTGCTCCGCGTCGCGTGAGAGCTGCAGGCTGAAGCCGCTGCCCGAACCTCCGGTTTGCGGGCGAACGAATTTCTCCATCAGGTACTCCCCGTTCTGGCGGAACACCTGGATGCGGTTGCCACGGCGATCCGAGACGTAGATCAGTCCGTCCTTCGAGCCGACGAGTCCATGCAGCGTCGAGTACTGCTGTGGCGGGCTGTCGGGTTTCACTGGATACTGGTATTTTTGCGTGTCATCCGGGACCTTGCCGTAGGCTCCCCAGTGCCGCTTGTACTTGCCGGTGTCGGCGTCGTAGACCACGACCCTCTTGTTGATGTAGCCGTCGGCGATGAACAGCTCGTTGGTCTTCGGCTCGACGTAGAAGTTCGCCGGCCCGCCCAGGTGATCCGGATCGTTGCTGCCCTTGTTGACGCCCGGTTCGCCGATGGTCAGCACATGCTTGCCGTCTTGCGTGAACTTCATCACATGCATGCCGTTGCTGGTGCCGGTCCACACAAAGCCCTTGTGGTCGATGTAGATGCCGTGCTCCTGGTTGAACCAGGTATAGTCCGGGCTCGGCCCGCCCCACGTTCGCAGCACCTTGCCTTCGGCGTCCAGTTCGAGCACCGGTGGCGCGGGGAGGCAGCAGTCGGCAATCGGCGGCTTCGAGGCCGCGCCGATTTCCTGATCGGTCAGGCTCGACGGCATGTGGATCACCCAGAGGTGATCGCGATCGTCCACGAACAACCCGCGAATGTCGCCGAGGATCCAGTCGTTCGGCAGCGTCGGCGGCCAGGTCGGATCGATCTCGTAGATCGGCAGCCGGTCGGCCGTCGGCGACCCCTTGGCGACAACAGCATTCGCGCCTTGAGCGTGGGCGGCCATGGGCAAGAGCAAGGCGGCGGTCAGGGTCGTGAGGGTTGTGCGGGTGCGCGTCATTACGCGAGCGCCTTACCGAACAGCACCAGTAACCGGCTCCACGCCTTCTCGGCCTGCGCCTCGTTGTAGACCGCGGAATCTGGCGGGCACCAGCCATGGGCGGCGCCCGCGTAGACTTCGATCTCCGCGGCGAGACCAGCCTTGGCGTAAGTGTCCTTCAGCACGTTCTTGGTCTCCGGCTCGCGCTGGTCGTCGTTTTCGGCAATGGCGAACAGGTATTGCGCCTTGGTGGTCGCGACCAGCAGATGCGGGCTGTTGGTTTCCTTGGTAACCAGGCCGCCGCCGTGGAACGAGGCGCCCGCGCCGACGCGATCGGGCACTGCAGCTGCGGTTCGCATGGTGATCGGCCCGCCCATGCAATAGCCCATGGTGCCGATCTTCTTCCGCTTGTCTACCGCCGCTTGTGAATCCAGGAACGTGATGAAGGCCTTAGCGTCGGTGACGTGCGTGGTGGCGTTCAGCGCACCGGCGAGCGGCATCACGGTCTTGCGAATCTCGGGATCAGAGAAGCTGGCGCCGGCCGGTACGACGGGTGCGGCCTTTTGGCGATAGAACGGGTTCACGACCAACACCGAATAGCCCGATTCGGCGAGCCGCTTGCCCATTTGCCGAAACGCCGGCCGCAGTCCCAGAATGTCGGGCCAGATCACGACCCCGGCGTGCGCGCCGCTCGCCGGGTGCACGAAGTAGCAGTCAGCCACGCCGTCAGGCGTCGTCACTTTGACGTCGGATTCACGCACCGCCTGCGCGTTCGCCGCGCGGGGCAGCATGAACGCCATGCCGGCGCCGAGCGTCACCGCGCCGAATTCGCGCCGTGTCACCGCACCGCGGGCAACGTAATCTTTCAGGTCGTCGTCGAAATGGTCCTGATCACACATGGAGCCTCCCGTGTTCGCGTGTTGCTTGCCGCGCGAAGTATACCGACCGGAGCCGTCCAGGGCTAGCCGATCAAACTGCGGAGTGAAGACGCCAGCATCATCACGCCGGCGAACACCAGCAGCCACAACACGCCGTTGCGAAAGGCGGTGGGGCTCATGCCGACGTAGATCTTCGAGCCCCACACCGACGGAATCACCAGCGAGCCGGCGACCACGCCCATCTGCGGCAGCAGGCCGGCGTGCGCGCGGCCCGACCACACGAGCGACGCCAGCGTTGCCGACAGCACAATCAGGTTGAAGTTCTGCAGCACTGCCCGGTGCTCGTCCTTGGTGTAGCCGCGCAGCGTGCACCACAGCGCGGGCGCCAGGCCGCTGAAGCCGCTCATCGGCGCCATCACGCCTCCGAGCAGGCCGACACCGGCGTCGGCTACTCGGCCGCCCCTCGTGATGCGCGGCAGGCGCGCGGTGGCGAGCATGGCGGAACAGCACACCACCAGCATTGAGCCCAGCACCAGCTTGAAGCGATTGGGATCCAGCAGCGGCAACAGGCGGGTGCCGATCGGAATCCCGATGGCGCTGCCCAGCACGAACGGCCACAACAACGAGACATGCCAGCCGCGGCGTACCCTGATGGCGGAGATGACCTGGCCGGTCCAGCCGCCAAACACCGCCATCACGGCGGCCAGCGCGGGGTCGACGCCCCACACCCAGATGGCCATGGCCACCATCGCGAAGGCAAACCCCGAGATACCCTGCACCAGGCCCGCGACCGCCGCACCGAACGCCAACACCCACAGCTCAGACATTGCGTGACCAATCCTCAATGAAATCAGAACAATCTGTAATTCTGATGAAAGAGGTGCCACCACAGCCCCCAGGAGATGGTCAGTTTATTCCGGATTGCCGCGCTGGAGAAGCGCCGCCTTCGCGACGCGGCCCGCGAGGCCTCGACAGAGTGGGACGTCACTCGGCCAGTGGTGGCTTAGAACGGACGACGCGGCGACATGTGCAATTGGACGCCGTCGCGGGTGACGGTGACGTTCACCATCGGCGATGGCACCCGCGCGTCGCCCGTGAACTCCACTTCGTACTTGTCCGCCATCTTCTGATGGTCAGCGACCAGGCGCTCGGCGATGGCCTCGAGACGATCGGGGAGCGTGATGTCGGTATTGATGGCGTGATACAACCCCGCGACATTCTCGACCAGGTTCACCGTCAGGTCGGTGACCGGGCCAATCTGCTTGCCCCTGACAATCACCGCGTGCGCGGCGCCGGCGCGTGTCACGAAGTCGTTCATGAACCTGTTGTAGTCGTCAATCGGCATCTCCCGTCGTGTCTCGCCGTTGTCAGTGGTGACGATCACGATGACTGGCCACTGGCCGGGCGCAGTCCTGAGGAAGCGTCGATCGGCTTCGATCAGGGTGTCGAGAAACGCGTTGGCGCCACCATCTGGTGCAAACCGCGCAATCTCTGTCTGCACCTTCTGGCGGTCGGTGGTCGGCTGCGTGCGCACGCGGATCTGTCCGCCGGTGCTGATGAAGGTGACCTCGTGCTCGTCCGGAAGCGCGTCGACAAACCGGTTAAGGGAGGTGCGAACGCTGTTGATGATCGGTCCGATCGAGGTGCTGGAGTCGACCAGCAAGACGATTCGCAACGGCGCGGTGCCGAGCGACACCCGCGTGACCTCGCGTGGCGATCCGTTCTCGGTAACTTGCACCTCGGCGGCGGTCAGGTTGAGCACCGGCGCACCGGCCGCGTCCACCGCGCTCATGAACACCCGCCGTGTCAGGCGCTGCGCCGACAACGAATTCGGCATCAGCGCGAGCACCGTTGTGGCACGCAACGTCGCAAAGAACGCCCGCACATCTTGCACTAACAGCTGTGGCTGCTCGAATGCGGCGAAGTGGCCACCCTTCGGCATCTCGGTCCACCGCGTGATGTTGTAGCGCCCTTCAAGCCATCGGCGGGGCGACCAGATAATCTCTTTCGGGAAGTCGGCGCACGCGGTCGGCACCTCGATTCGTCGGGCGGCGGTGGCCGAGGGCGGGGCGTGACGGCTCTCGTAATAGATGCGCGCGGACGAGGCTGCGGTCTGGGTGACCCAGTAGAGCGTGATGTTGGTCAGCAGTTCGTCCTTCGTGAACACCGTCTCGGGGTCGCCGTTGCAGTCGCACCAGGTCCGGAACTTCTCGACAATCCACGCCGCCAAGCCCACGGGTGAGTCGTTGAGGGCGATGCCCAGCGTCTGCGGCTTGGTACCCTGGATTTGCTGGTAGCCGGTTTCTTCGGCCTGAAAGATCTGCCGCTGCTTCACCCGTTCTCGCTCGCGGTCGGTCAGGCCTTCGTTAGGATCGGTGCCGGCCGGCGCGGCGCCGAAGCACATGTTGATGTGCAGGCCCGCCACCCGCGGGCCGTCAACCAGGGCGATCTGGGTGCTGATGATCGATCCCCAATCGCCGCCCTGGACGCCGTAGCGAGCGTAGCCAAGCCTCGCCATCAGCTTTGCTTGTAGCGCCGCAATGCGAGCGGGGTCGAAGCCAGGCTGGTTCGGGGCCTGGGAGAAACCAAATCCTGGAATCGAAGGCATCACCACGTGGAAGGCGTCCGCGGCTTTGCCGCCGTGCGCCTCGGGATCGGTGAGCGGTCCAATGATCTTCGTGAACTCAACGATCGAGCCCGGCCACCCGTGTGTGACCAGCAGCGGCAACGCATCGGCATGCTTCGATCGGCGATGAATGAAATGGACCGTGAGGCCGTCAATGGTGGTCGTGAACTGCTCGAACTGGTTGAGTTTCCGTTCCTGGGCTCGCCAGTCGAAGTCCTTCCGCCAATAGTCGACGAGCTGGCGCAGGTAGCGAATGTCGGTGCCGAGGGCCCAGCCATCGCCCTGCAACGGTTCCGGGATGCGAGCGGTGGCCAGGCGGGTCTTGAGATCGGCCAGCACGGCGTCCGGGACGCGAATAGTGAACGGACGAATCGCTTCATCGGTGGCCGGTTGGGCGGCGGCGTTGATGGCGACCGCCAGCAGGGCGGCCGCGACGGTCATGGTGCGCAGGTGACGCGGTGAAGTCATCATCGTCGTGCTCGCCATTCTTCGCGCGACTGTCCCCAGAGGTCGATGCGCGCCTCTTGATATGGTGCGGGCAGCGTGCCCGGGCCGAGGTTGCGCGAGCCCAGCTTACGCGCAACCGCCTGCGACGGCGTGTTCTGCGGGTCGATGCTGTGGATCACGTTGGTCCAGCCCAGGTGCTCGAAGGCCCAATCGGTGGCGGCGGCGGCGCCTTCGGGCGCGTAGCCCTTGCCCCAGCAGTCGCGCACGATGGCCCAGCCGACTTCGGTGCCCGGCCAGCCGTCGGGCATCCACGGACCCAGCCGACCCACCCATCGCCCGCTCGCCTTCTCATATACCGAGAACATGGCGAAGCCGTTGGCGTGCCAGGCACCGATCATGGTCATCAGCGCGCGCCACGTCAGGGCTCGCGGCATTACGCCACCGATGAATCGAGCGGCTTGCGCATCGGCCATCATTCCGGCCCAGGCGTCCAACTCGTCGGCCTTCGGCAGGCGGAGCAGCAGTCGCGGGGTTTCCAGTTGGAGGCTGTCGAAGTTCATCCCGGCAGTTTACGAGAGTTGCGGCGTCCGACGCCGAGACGATGGCGATGGAGCTGCCTGAACCGCTCCGCGCCCTCGGGCGAGTGGTCCGAGAAATGCACCGCGTAGGCCGGCTTCTCGCGCAGGTACTTGTCCTGCCGCTTCTCGCGGTCCTTGCTCAGCACGTTCTTGACGATCAGGTAACGGATGAACCCCATGCCATCGAGAATGACGGTGGCGCCGCCGTAGACCCAGCGCTGTTTGCCGGTCTTGCGCCGCTGGATGACTTCGGCAACCAGGTCGAAATTGACGCTGCGGTCGGGGCCGACGCGCTGCAACACGCGAATGGATTCCACCACCGGACGTTCGATGCCCTTGGTCGGGCTGGGCGCTGCCAGCCCGAAGTAATGGAGCCGTTCCGGAAAGGCCGGGTCGGTAATGTAGTGGCCAAGCGCCGTGGCCCGATGTTCCAGGGCCTCGCGATCGTCAGTGTCCGAGGGCAAGCTGCCGAACTGCACGCCCTCGAGTCGCAGGTCGGTCACCGCCGGCATTGGGCGCTCGGGCGGGCACCACAGCAGCGCGTCTTCGCTGAGGTCGGCGACCGCGTCGACGGCAATCCCGTAGCGGCGGAAGGCACGAACGAAAGTTTCCCGATACGCCCACGGATCGTCGGGCACCAGGTCGAAGTCGGCAGTGATGATGGCGCGCAAATACTCGCCGAGGGTGAGATCCACCGGCGGGCAATAGTCCACCGCCCGAATCAGGATCCGCAGGAACTGGCCGGCGAGCTTTTCGGCTTCGCGTGCGAGCAGGTCGATCAACTCGGCCGGCATTCGCACGCCGGACGCCGGCGCCAGCGCGCGCAGCCGGGCGGTCTTGCTGTCGTAAATCCAGCGGAACGCATCGAACACCGCGCGCAGGAGCACGGCGCCCATGTCGTGGGCTTCGAGACCTGGCTGGTACACGCTCGCTCTCTTGACGTCTTGATCGGGCCCGCCCGGATCCTCGAAAGCCTGGCGCAGCGGCGACTTGCCGTCGCCGGTGGTCTCGCCGAACTGCCGCGCAATGTCGATCAGTAAACGCGACGTCAACTCGCCACCCATCTGTTCAATGGCGCGGCGCAGCAGGTTGCCGTAGCGGAACCGCTGGAATAAGGCAATCAGGTCCGCGAATCCCTCGTGAAAGCCATCGACGTCCGGGTTGGTCGGCAACATGAACTGCGACCGCATGCCGTCCAGCAACGCGTGGGTCATCTCGTGAATGACGACGTCATGCGACAGCGACGTGAAGACGATGCCGCCTGGCTGGTTGGCGCCGGCCGCCTTGCGATTGGCGAACGTGTAGCCGAAGAACAAGGCGCCCGCATCCGGATCGTAATAGGCGTTCTCCTCCTTGCTGGCGTGCGGATGGATGTGCAACTTGACGTCGTCTTCGCCCTCGTGCGCATCGAACGAAAAGTCGGGTGAGCGGCCGAGCGCCTGTCGAAACTGCTCGTAGGTGGCCATCGCCAGCGCGTAACACATCTGCTGCGCGAACCGCGGGTCGGCGGTTGACGGCTTGAGCCCGACCTTAAAGGCATGGTCGGCGCCATCGAGATCGAGCGCGAGGTAGGTCTCGCCGGTGGTCGTGTTGAAGTCGTCAACGCGGATCACGGCCCCCGAGGGTCCTGCGTGCAGCGGCTCATACGGCACGACGGCCTCAGTCACGGCGGCGTCCATGCGGGGTGACGATGGGTCGCGAGTGTAGATCTGAAGGCGGCGTAGCGACGGCAGCAGCAGCCGCTCGCCGTTCGCGGCGGCCGCCTGCTGCACCGCGTGGACGTCGTAGGGCCGGGCGGTGGCTGCTCGCAGCAGGCGCTCGCCGAGCAAGAACCTGTGCGGTGCCTTCGCCACCTAGCGACCTCCCGCGCTGGTGGAGCCCAGCGCGACGAGCAGCGCACGATTCCGCATGGGCGGATCGAGTTCCATCAACTGTGGGTGCTGGCGTCCCCTGGTTGCGAGGGTGCCAGCGACATCGGCCGCGAACTTCTCGTTGACCACGCGATCATGGACCGCGGCAGCGAGCACACGGGCGGCCGCACTGGTGAAGTCGCCCTGGCCATTTGACTCCCAGGCCAACTCGTGGTCCTGGCAGGCGGCAAAGTGAACCACGCCGGGCAGCGAGATGTCGGCGGTCCGGCCTAACGCACGCGTGCCGCGCCTGGCGAAGTAGGCCTCGACGATGTCGTCGCTGAGCGGCATGAAGCGTGGCTTGTCGCCCACGGCCGCACGGGCGCGCGCGATCGGCGCAAACCGGCTGTTGGTGCCGGAGTGGCAGCAATCCATGAACAGCGTCATGGCGACGTCGGTCGCGAGTCCACTCAGAATCTCGGCGACCTCATCGTCCACCAGCAATGCCCCGGTGTCGTAATCCACGGGGATGAGCGCCTCGTTGAATCCGTCGGCCTCGCTGTTGACGTGCGCCGGCAACTGACCGCCATGCCCGGCGTACTGCAAGACGAGCGCGTCGCCCGGCGTCCCGCTGGCGACGAGCGCGCGCATCGCCGCCTTTATGCCGTCGCAGGTCGCGTCCTGGTCAAGCAGGTAATTCACCTGCGCCCCGAGTTGTGACAGTGCATTGCCCCAGGTCCGCGCATCGTGGACGCACCCGGAGAGCGGCCGTTCGCGATACGTGTCGATGCCAATGCACAGGGCCTTGATGCGAGAGGCGCCAGGGACGCCGGCCGACGGGCCCGCCGGCGTCGCCGACGATGATGCTGGGATCGGCGCGTAGGTGCCCGCCGCCGGCAATACGAAATCAAACCCGCGCGGCTGTGGCGGATAAGGAAAGTCGACCTCGCCAATGCCGGTGTTGTCGTCGATGCCGAGAATGCGGCGCAGCACGGCAGACATCGTCTTTGGGTCGTTATCAAAGGCGCCATGCGCCAGTGCCCGCGTGAGCGGGTTCTCCGGCTTGCCCTTGGCGTACGACAGGATCAGCTTCGCGGCGGCGTTGCGATCGGGCGTGCCGTCTTCATCCAACCCGAACAGCGCGCGCAACTCGTCGTCTTTCCGCAGCGACTTCTGCAGGCCGAGAATCGGCCGGCGCCGCAGGCCTTCGCATGCATGCGAGACCAGGTAGAGCAGTGATTTACGATAGAGCTTGAAGCATTCGTCCTGTTCCTCGGCCTCCTCTTCCATCGTGAACAACGAGAAGGCCTTGACCTTCTTCTGGGCGACCGGTTGGGCGAGGCAGTCCCGGAAGAGTTCGGTACGCGCGGCCGGTGCCAGCAGGTAGAGGTGCTCGATCTCTTTCACGCCTTCGGCCAACAGGGCTGGGATCAAGTGCGCGTGAAAGATTGCGCCCGCGCTGTGGCCGACGGTGTGCACTGGAATGGCCGGGCCGCCGGCGGTGTTGAGCAGTGCCGACAGCTTGCGCGCAAACAACCGCGCTCCGCCCATGACGCCGTCGCCGGCATCGGTGGCTGACGACAGGCGCGCGCTTTCTTTCATGCCGGCCCACGCGGCTGAGCCCGGCCCCTTGACCAGGCCTTCGATGACGAGATCCGACGTCCAGTCCGCGACGTCGCGACGTCCCAGCACAAACTGGCCGATGATCTCGAGCAGCGACGATTCCCAGATAAAGAACACCGGATAGACGCCGTGATCCAGCCACCATCCGCGCATGGTCTTGGCGTAGTCGAGGGCACCGGTTTCACCGGCCAGTCCGCCATGCGCGTGGATCATCAACCGCGGCGAGCCGGCGCCCGCGGCGTAATCGCGGATGGCGTCAATAATGGCTTCGACGTCGCCGGGGTTGGTGGAGAATTCTCCGCCCTGCGACAGCTCGCCCTTGGCGAGGTTGATCACGTGAGGCTTCAAGATGGACCAGTCGCCGCTGCCGCGGCTGGCATTGAAGGTGGTGCCGCCCATGATGCGCGGGCTCAGGCCGCGCGCGCGGCGCTGGGCGGTGCCGGCCGCGGTTCGTGCCAACTCCTCGATCGCCGCGCCGGCGGCTTCGTTCTCGGGGACCGCGGACGCCGCGGCGTCATCGGTGGTGGTGCCAGAGCGCACCGAATCGGCACCCAGCAGGTGTTCACGGCGGAACGGCCCATGCGCCTTGCCTCTTGGCCGCGCCACCGCACGGACCGCCCGCAGGAACCCGGCGCGATCGATCCCCGTACCCGGGCAACTTTTCAGGTTGGTCAGCTGGTTGTGAAACTTGAGGGCGTCGTCTGCCAAACCCCATGCCTGCATCAGGTGCGCGACGACCGCAACGGCGGCAGCGCGCTGCGCGCCATCGAAGGGATCGTGTCCCTGATCGAAATCGCCCACCATCTCGATCATGAACGGACCATCAGCGGAACTGCCGTTGTGCCCGGCCGCGCTGGCGGGCGCAAGGTTCCAGTTGCGGCCGGTCCACAGGCCGCCTTGCGGGTCGATGGTCAAGTGCTGCGCAATGTCGCTCCAGCCCTGCGTCTCCATGTGGAAGCGGCGCATGGCCTCGATCGTGGGCAGCCCGCGGAAATCCTGGCGACGCGGCCGCCAGGTGTGATGCAGGTGGACCGAGGAGAGCTTGCGCGTCAGTTGCGAGGGCCGGGCGAGCAGCGCGAACTGCACCGTCGTGATGCGGCGGATCGGCGTAGGCATGTGAACCTCGTTGTTATAGACGGACGGGGTGACGGCAATTCTCAACGATTCGATGGCCGGCGATCAGCGCGTCAAGGAGCAGTCCTTGCGCGGCCTGTCTTCCCAGCCGTCTATTGCGGCGTGCAGACGACCAGCTTCCAGATCGCCGGTACGTTCACCGCCTGTATCGAGACCGGCCGCAACCCGCTGTTGGCGAGCAAGGGAGACAGGGCCAGGTCGCTCTTGAAACCGAGCGTTGCAGCCAGCGGAGCGAGCAGACGCTCGAACCACGCCGGATCGGGTTCGTTCCGAAAGTGGTTGAGGAGCACGACCCTGCCGGTCGGTTTGCACACACGCCGGAGTTCGCGGGCCACTTGCACCGGGTCTGGCACCACGGAAATCACATAAGGCGCATACACCACGTCAAACGACGCGTCGTCAAACGGCAGGCGGGCTGCATCAGCCCGCATCAGCCGCACGTGGGCCGGATCGCCCATTCGCGCCAATCGGCGTTGCGCCTGCGCCAGCATGGGCGGCGAGTAGTCCACGCCAAGAATTGCCTGACCAGAAGGATACAGGGGCAGGGTCAGTCCGGTACCGACGCCGACTTCCAGCAAGCGCTGTCCTGGCTGCAACCGCATCGCGTGAATCGCCTGGCGCCGCCCGGCTTGCAACACGCCGCCAAAGGTAAAGTCGTAGACGTGCGACCACCGTTGGTACGCTCGAGCGACGGTTGCGTTCGCTGCGGTCACAGTCGGGTGCCCTCGATTTTCTGGTGACGCGCTTCGAATGCGCGCGCCGCGCGCCGGCCAATCATACGCCTGCCCGCTGCCGATTTCTCGCCCGGCGGTTTGCCGTGCGGCGAGGCGTGATCGATCTCTGAGTTCAGCTCGGCGCCTACCAGAATGGCCAAACCAGAAAGGTAGAACCACAGCAACAGCAGGATCACGCCGCCCAGCGCGCCGTAGGAAGCGTTGTAGTCGGTGAAGTTGGCGACGTAGAGCTTGAACGCCACCGACACGATCAGCCACAGGATCGTGGCGGCAATCGCGCCAGGCGAGATCCAGACCCAGTCCTGATCGGCATCGGGTCCGAAATAGTAGAGCAGCCCGATGGCGAACGCGACGAGGGCAATTGCGAGCGGCCACTGGAGGATCCGCCAGGCGAATTCGAAGCTCGTGCCTAGCCCGGTGGCCTCGCCCAGGTAGTGAGCCACTGATGGACCTGACAGCACGAGGCTGAACGCGGCCAGGATGAAAAGGGAGAAGCCCAAGGTCAGCGTGATGGCGACCAGTCGGACCTTCCACCAGGGACGCCCCTCGGTAAGGTCATAAGCCTTGTTCAGAGCGCTGACGATCGAGACGATGGCCGCGGAACTGCTCCACAGCGCGCCCACCACGCCGACGGTAACCAGTTCGCCATTTTCGGCACTCGCCAGCCGCTGCATCTGTTCCTGGATCAATTGCAGCACCTCACCTGATACAAACGGCCCCAACAGCCGGGCGACGTCGTCCGTCAGTGTGTGCAGCGGGAAGAAGCTGGCAATGGCCAGCAGGAAGAGGAGCGCGGGGAACAGGGCGAGGAAGAAGTAAAAGGACAACTGCGCGGCCAGGCCGAGACAGTCGTCGTCCATGCATTCCCTGAGGGTGCGACGAATCAGCTCAGCCAGGGAAATGGGAAGGGCGGCCGCGATCATCGCGCCTTGACGATGCAAGGGGAGCGCCAGCACGGCCACCCGTCATGCTCAGCTGGTTCGGCGAGGCTCCTTCAGCTCATGCATGGTGCCGAGGTCGGGCTGCGTCCCGGTCAGCCAGCCCTTCACCAGTTCATAGAGCACCACCGGCTTGGGCTTGTTGACCTCGAGGAACTCGACGGCGTGGGCCATGACGCCGATCAGCACCAGGCGCGGATCGTCAGGTGTGCCGTGGCGTGGGTCTCCCTCGTGGCCAAACCACATCTTCCAGTCCTCGGCAAAAAGTTCCTTAATCTTGGCGCGGTCGCGGGAGATCACCGCAGTGCCCGACACTGAGATCCACTCCATGGTGCTCTCCCGGAAGTAGGAGAGGTTGATATGAGGGTCGGTCGCGATCTCGCGAAGTTTGTCGGCGCCCTCAGCGGTCACAAACCAGATGTCGGCGCCGGCAGCGCGCTTCTGGTTGGCCATCGCCCGCGAGCGCAAGTGGCCGTCGGGCCTCCGCGTGGTCATCATGGCTACTTCGATGTCGTCGGCCAGCTCGTAGAATTTCTCCAGTTCGGTCGTCATGATCGCGTGCTCCTATCAGTGATTGCTCAGTTCGCCCCGGCCTTCCGGTGTGACGCTCTGGCGTGACACCAGGATCCGGCGCGTAGCAACTTGCTTCGCGCCGGCGCCTGAACGCGTTACCCTAGGCGCGCAGAGAGGCTTATCCATGCCCACCCGACGAGAATTCGCTCACGCTGCCCTCGCAGGGCTGGTCTGGCCCTTCACCGGCCGCTCGCTTGGTGCAGCGCCCGTGGCTGGGGTCCGACTTGGTGTCCAGACCTACAGCTTCCGTGAACTGCGGCCGGCTACCGGCGACGGCGTCGACATTCTGATCAAGGCCATGACCACCTGCGGCATCGACGAGTGCGAGTTGTGGTCGCCCCAAGTCGAGTTGCGCACCGTCGGCAGCCGCGCTCGCGCTGAGCTCCGGGCTTGGCGCCTTGCCACGCCCATCAGCTATTTCACCGCTGTCCGTAGCAAGTTCGAGGCCGCCGGCATCACGGTGTTTGCCTACAACCTGAGTTTCAACGACACCTTCACGGATGCCGAGATCGACCGCGGCTTCCAGGCCGCCCGCGAACTGGGCGCGCAGGCCATCACCGCCTCGACCACGGTCGCGGTAGCCAGGCGCCTGGTGCCGTTCGCAGAACGGCACGGAATGCCGGTGGCCATGCACAATCACTCGCGCGTGGACGATCCCAACGAATTTGCCACACCCCTCAGCTTCACGACCGCGCTGGCCATGTCGAAGCTGTTCACCATCAATCTCGACATCGGCCACTTCACGGCCGGCAACCACGACGCGCTCGCATTCCTGCAACAGCATCACGACCGCGTGACGTGCCTGCACCTCAAGGACCGCAAGAAGAACCAGGGCGACAACGTGCCGTGGGGCGAGGGCGACACGCCGATTCGCGAGGTGCTGCTCTGGCTGAAGCAAACCAGGTCCGCGATTCCCGCTTACGTGGAGTACGAATACAAGGGCGCGCGCGGCGCGGTTGACGAAGTGCAGGCGTGCGTCGAGTTCGCCACCCGCATTCTTCAGCCGTGACGGCAGGCCAGGGACAGCATCAATGACTTTGCGCACGCGCCTGCAGTTATCCGGTCTGATGTTTCTCCAGTACTTCATCTGGGGCGCCTGGTACGTGACGATGGGCACGTGGCTGGGGGAGTCGCTCGGCTTCTCGGGAGCGCAGATTGGCCTCGCCTATGGCACGACCGCGCTGGCGGCAATGATTTCCCCGTTCTTCGTCGGCATGATCGCCGACCGGTGGTTTGCCACCGATCGGCTGCTGGCCGTCCTCCATATCGCTGGCGCCGGCATTCTACTGGTGGCGTCGCGGCAGACATCGTTCCCAGCGGTCTACACCGCGCTGCTGGCCTACACCCTGTGCTTCATGCCGACGCTGGCCCTCAGCAACTCGCTCTCTTTCCGCCACATGGGAGCGCCCGATCGCGATTTTCCCGGCGTGCGGGTGCTCGGCACCATCGGCTGGATTGTCGCCGGCCTGGCAGTCGGCTCGCTCGGCCTCGAGGCCACGGCCATGCCACTGCAGATCGCCGCGGCCGCATCGCTGGTGCTGGGCGGGTGGTCATTCGTGCTGCCGGCGACCCCGCCGCTCAAGGGTAGCGTGCGTATCACGTGGCGCGAGGCCATTGGCCTGGACGCGCTGCAGTTGATGCGCGACCGCTCGTTCGCGGTGTTCGTGCTGGGCTCGTTCCTGGTCTGCATTCCGCTGCAGTTCTACTACGCGTTTGCGAACCCGTTCCTGAATGAGATCGGCGTCGCCAATGCCGCCGGGAAGATGACGCTCGGTCAAATGTCAGAGATTGGCTTCATGCTGCTGATGCCGTTCTTCTTTCGCCGGCTGGGCGTGAAATACATGCTGCTGGTCGGCATGGCAGCGTGGGCGGCGCGCTACGTCTTGTTCGCCTATGGCGACGCGGGTCCGTTGATGTGGATGCTCTACGGCGGCATCCTGCTGCATGGCATCTGCTACGACTTCTTTTTCGTCACCGGTCAGATCTACGTTGATCAGCGCGCGCCGGCCGACATGCGGGCCGCCGCGCAAGGGTTGATTGCGTTCGTGACGCTGGGCGTCGGCATGTTCATCGGTTCCTGGCTGTCGGGCCTGGTCGTGGACGCGTTCGCCACGACTGGCTCCTCGATCCACGACTGGCGCGCGATCTGGCTGGTGCCGGCGGGCGCAGCGGCACTGGTGCTCGTGCTGTTCGCCACACTCTTCAACGCGCCGACGCGAACGGCGGCGCCGCCTGACGCAGCCGCGGTGCTATAAAGGACTGGTGAGGCGTTTCGCTGGCATGGTCGCCTGGCTCCTGCTGACGGCCAGCGCGGCGGCGCAGGAGCATCAACCGCGCGATGCGTCCGGCACCGCGTGGCAACCTGCCGCTACACCCATGGAGGGGATTCATGCGAGTGTTGGTGAGTGGATGTTCATGGCCCACGCCAACGTGTTCGCACAGTTCCTCTACGAATCGGGCGACATCCACCGCACCAGCCGCCAGGCCGGCAGCATCAACTGGTTCATGGGGATGCTCCAGCGCCGGGTTGGCACCGGCCGCGTCGGCGTGCGCGCCATGCTCAGTGCCGAGCCCTGGACAATCGGCGGCTGCGGCTATCCCGACCTGCTGGCGACCGGTGAGGTGTGCGACGGCGACAGCATTCACGATCGACAGCACCCACATGACCTCTTCATGGAACTCGCGGTTGTCTACCAGCGTCCGATCTCTAGCGCCCTGCAGTTTCATGCCTACACCGCACTGGCAGGGGAGCCGGCGCTTGGGCCGCCAGGGTTTCCGCATCGCGCGTCGGCGATGCCCAATCCGATCGCGCCGATCAGCCATCACTGGCTGGATGCGACACACATTGCGTTCGGCGTAATGACTGCCGGGGTCTCGGGCTCGCGCTGGCGTGCCGAAGGATCTGTCTTCAACGGCCGCGAACCAGATGATTCGCGCGCGGGCCTGGAGTTTGCGCCGCTGGACTCGGTGGCTGCGCGCCTCTCGCTCGCGCCAACCAACCGGTGGTCGTTGCAGGCATCGGCGGGACACCTGCGCGAATCTGACGCGGGCCTCGGCAGCCAGCCGCGGCAGGATGTCAGCCGTGCGACGGCGTCGGCGATCTACTTTCGGCCGATGGCGGGACAGGGTGGCTGGGCGAGTACCGTTGCTTACGGCGTGAACCACGAGACGAGCGCGGTCCCCGAAGGATTGCTGGAGCAGTCAACCCACGCAGTGCTGGCCGAGACCAGCCTCCGCTCGGCGAGTGGCCGTCACCAATGGTTCGCACGAATGGAGATTGTCGGCAAGCCGGCCGACGACCTGCACGTCCATGAATACATCAAGAACATCTTCACGGTAGGGAAGGGCCAGCTGGGCTACCTCCACCGGTGGCCGGCGATCAAGGGCTGGGCCCCGGGCTTGGGCGCGCACGTGAACGTCAGCGTATTGCCGCCGTTACTGGCTCCGCGTTACAGCGGCCGCTTCGCCCCAGGCCTTGGGGTGTGGGCGAACCTCCGGTCGTCCAGTTGACCCATTTGCGCCGTGCCTCGCAGCGGTCGACAACGTGCGATCATCGGTCCGTGAAGACTTGGACTGTCGTGTTGGCCTCGTTAGCACTGTGTGCGGCGTGCGTCGCTCCAACGCCGACCGCCGCTCCGGCAGCCTCGGCTGCTCTGGTGGCAACAAATTCAGAGGTGTCGGGCACGGCGATGACTGGCGCGGTCGTGACGTTGCAACCAGCGGCCGGTCCCGACCCGCTGCCTGAGGGCCCGGCCGTCATGGATCAAATCTCGAAACGGTTCGAGCCCGAGCTTCTGTACGCTCGCGTCGGCCAGAAGGTGGAGTTTCGCAATAGCGAGGACATGCAGCATAACGTGACGGCCATTCGGCGCGGCCCCGGCACCGAAATCTTCAACGTCGGCACCGAGCCGCACCAGATGCACTCCTATACGTTTGACCGCGCTGGCCAGTACGACATCATCTGCGACGAGCATCCCGGCATGCAGGCGACCCTGATTGCCGCCGACGCGGCGCGGGCAACGGTGTCGGATCAGTCCGGCAGGTTCACATTTGCGAAGGTACCGTTTGGCGACTACATCCTGCGGGTGACCTTCGAGGGCCGCACGGCCGAGCAGCCAGTGCGTGTCGCCGGCGCTCGTACCGACGTCCAGGTCAAGTAGCCAGCGGGCGGCTTTACTTCCTGGCCAGCTCGTCGATCAGCGCCTCGACGCGGCGTTTGATATCAGCGCTGGCGGTCGTGAAGTCGGCGCTCACGGACGGGACGGCCTTCCAATCCATTACCGACTTCGACCCGGCCGAAACGGTTGCGGGGAGCGCAATCTCGAAAGTAATGATTCGGTTCGCCCGTGATGCGTCCGCGGTGGTCACCATCACGGGATTGGGCACAACCAGTTCCAGCCCGGCGGCTTCGAGGCCGTTTCGCACCCCAGCTGGAATCGCGGCGTCTGGCGCGGTTCCTCGGGCGACGGCGCGATAGGCAAGTCCGCGTTCCTTCGCAAGCTGGTTGAAGTGCGCCGCCGCGATCACGCTCTTCGCGGCGCCATGCTCGCAGACGAACAACACCGTCGGCGTAGCCGGCGTGGACTGGGCGGCGGCGCGGCCTCCACCGATCAGGATCGCCAGCGCAACCAGCAGGCACGAGGTCTTGATCATCGTCATGGTCGTCTCCCTTAGAATCGCGGGCGGCGTGGACCGGTCAGATCAATCGCCGCCCGCACCGCCGCCGCCAGTTTCTCAGCCGGGCCCTGTCCCCAGTAATGCAGGAAGATCACGGTCGGCTGCGTGCCTGTCATGTGATGATGAATCGCGACGACGTCGATGCCGTGGTCGCGCAGCGACTTCAAGACAGGTGTGACTTCGGTGTCGATCATCGCGACGTCGCCCGCAACGACGGCGTTGGCGTCGCTGCCGAAGAACGCTGCCCAGGTGTTGAGGCCCATGCGCGCGTTGATGACCGCGCCCATCTCCTGCAATTTCAAGTCAGGACGCCCGACCGTGATCTTATAGACCTGCCCGTTCTGCTCGCCAGCGGTGCCGACAATGCTCGACAACTTCGCGGTGTCCAGTGTCCCAGCGGTCACCGTGGAGGTGATGGTCGTCGCCGGCTCGGCTCGGACTGCGGTCTTGCCGATCAGGTCGAGCGCCGGCTTGATGCGTTTCGCGAGGTCGGCTGCGGCGCCGTGCCCGTGCACATGCATGTAGAACATCCGCGGCGATTCCCAGAAGAAGTGGTTGTGCAGCGCGGTGACGTTCAGGCCCTGCGCCAGCACCGCCGACATCACCGGATTGACTTCGTCCTGCGTCAGGACAAGATCGCCCATCATGACGTCCATGCCGTTGCCCTTAGTCAGCGCAATCCAGCCGCCGAACCCAAACGGTGTCGGCGTCGCCACGCCGGCGACGGTAACCTTGACGTCGCTACGCGGGATGTTCACCTTGAGCACACCGTCCTTGAAATCGCCTTGGCGGGACAGCGCGTCGAGCACGCCCTTATATTCCGCCGGCATCTCCTGGGCCGCAGTATGACTGCCGAAGATCAACACTAATCCCAGGGCAATGATGGTTTTGAGCATGTTGGAGGGAGCCTATCAGAAACAACGTGCCCTTTACCTCGGCCATGAATTGACTTTGGCGCACGCACCCCGACATACTCCCGACAGCGTGTTATTGACCGAGACCCCTCGCGCGATGGCGATCGTGGCCGCAGTTGCGGTGGCACTGGCCGGGTTGTTACCGTTCGCCCACCTGCACGCGGACGAGCATGACCGGGTGGTACACCGCCATGTCATCGGTGGCGAATCGAGCCAACACGACGATGGCGCGGCTGACCACGATGCGAGCGTCGATCACGAGGATCACTCCGACGCCCAGATCCTGACTCTGTCATCCGAGGTGGCCAGGCTGTTCGCCGGCTTCGCGTCCCCAGTCGCTGCGCCGTGGGCCCTGGCCGACCGAGCTTCCGCCGCAGCCAAGCCGGGGTGTCGCCGTACGCTGCTGCCGACGCACGATCCGCCGTTACGCTTTGTCTCCTCGCCCGCTCCGCCAGCCGTCGCCTAGCGACTCCGCACGTACTTCTCTGCCCAATTGATCGCTCGTGTTTCGTCGGCTGCCTTGTGGCCGGAGGGTTATGTCATTGCCTGGCTTTGTCTCACTGTCTGGTGGTTTGTGCGCCGTGCGCGCCTGGTGGGTGACCTCCGTGATGCTCACGGTCTTCACCGCGCCGGCGGTGGCCCAGGTGGTGGTGCCCAGGCTGCTCGGGGCCGGGCTGACCATTGGTCAGCCGTCTGCTGATCCCGGTGCGATGCCAGCCAGTGCGCTCGAGAACCCAACCGGCCAAGTGACGTTGCGGGATGCGCTGGCCCTGGCGCTGCGACAGAGCCCCGAGCTGGCAAGCTTCGCCTGGGAAATCCGGGCTCGAGCGTCCGCCGCGAGCCAGGCCGGCCGTCCACCCAACCCCGTGGCGGACCTCCTGTTCGAGGACCTCGGCGCGGGGCGTGCGGCTGACGCGAATGGCACGGTCGGAGCGCAGGCGACGCTGCAGTTGAGTCAGTTGATCGAGCTCGGCGGGAAGCGGGCGGCGCGACGCACCTTGGCCGGTCTGGACCGCGAACTCGCGGAATGGGACTTCGAGACCGCTCGCATCGACGTGTTGACGCGAGTGACCACCGCGTTCCTCGACGTGCTGGTAAGCCAGCAGACGGTGGCGCTGGCCGAGCGCAACCGCGCGTTGTTCGACCAGGTGGATCAAACCGTGCGGACGCGCGTCGAAGCCGGCGTGGTCTCGCCGATCGAGCAGACCAAGGCCGGCGTGGCGCTGGCGATGACGCGCATTGAAATGCAGCGTGCGCAACGCTCGCTCGCGGCAGCGCGGACCGCGCTCGCCGCGCTCTGGGGACACTCCTCGGCGGTGTTCGAGTCGGTGGCCGGGGATCTGCTGTCGCCGCCGCCATTGCCGCCATTTGAGACGCTGGTCCAACATGTCGCGCACAACCCCGAGGTCGCGCGCTGGGTCACCGAGATTACGCGTCGCGACGCGGCCCGCGGACTGGAATCGGCCCGCGGCGTCCCCGACGTGACCGTCACCGCCGGCTACCGTCGCCTGACCGAAGTTGACAGTAACGCATTCGTGATCGGGGCTTCGATTCCGCTCCCGTTCGTTGACCGGAACCGGGCCGGTGTGCAGGCCGCCGCGCAGCGCGTCGCGCAGGCTCGCGAAGAAGAACGCAGTGTCCGCGCACGCATTACGACGTTGCTGTCGGCTGCCTACCGTGATCTCGCGGCGGCATACGACGAGGCGGCGGCGTTGGCCGGTGCGGTGTTGCCGGGCGCGCGATCCGCGTTTGCCGCCGTCGAGGAAGGATATCGGCTCGGCCGTTTCGGTTACCTCGAAGTACTAGACGCCCAGCGCACATTGGTCAGCGCCGAAACGCAGCATCTGCGCGCATTGGCCGACGCGCACAAGGCGGTGGCACAAGTTGAACGGCTCATCGGCGTGCCGCTCGCAGCCGCCGCGTCGGCGCCAGTGAAGGGCCAGTAGGAACTGTCATGAAAAGCAAGAGCTTGTTGCTCATCGTCGCGATCATCCTTACCGCCGTCGGCGCCTCACTGTGGTTGCTGCGCAGCGACGCAGCCGGCCCCGAGGAACACGAGGAAGGGGAGGCGGCTGCCGAGTACGCGCGCGGTCCACACGGTGCGCGGCTACTGCCGGGCGACGACTTTCAGATCGAAGTCACGATCTACGAGACCGGCGTCGAGCCGCACTTCCGGATTTACCCGCTCGACCGTAACGGCCGGCCGATTGCGCCGGCCGAAGTGACCCTGCGGGTGGAACTCCACCGCCTCGGCGGGCGTGTCGATCGTATCGCGTTCGTAGCCGAGGCCGACTATCTGCGCGGCGAGGCCGTGGTCGAAGAGCCGCATTCGTTTGACGTCAAGGTGCATGCGGTGCGTAACGGCCGCACAGAGGAGTGGGCGTATTCGCAGATCGAAGGCAAGGTGCAGCTGGCCGACGACACGCTGACGAGCGCCGGCATCACGATCCAGGTAGTTGGCCCGCGTCTGATGGTGACGACGCTCGAGGTACCCGGCGAGATCAAGGCGGACGAAACCAGGGTCGCGCACGTCGTGCCGCGCCTCCAGGGCGTGGTGCTCGAAGTGGTGCGGAAGGAGGGCGATCGCGTCCGCGCCGGCGACCTGATGGCCGTGATCAACAGCCGCGAGTTGGCCGATGCCAAGAGCGCGTACCTCGCCGCCGGGCAGCGGGTCCAATTCGCGCGAGTGACGCTCGACCGCGAAGAGAACCTGTGGAAGAGGAAGATCTCGGCCGAACAGGAGTATCTCGAGGCCCGCCGCGCGTTCGACGAAGTTCGGCTGGCGCACGAGGTGGCGGGCCAGAAGCTCGTGGCACTGGGGCTGAGCCAGTCGGCGGTCAACGTGCTGGCTACGAAGGCGCCCGACAGCCTGTCTCGCTACGAGATTCGCGCGCCGATCGGCGGCACGGTGGTCGAGCGCGACCTGACCGTCGGCGAAGCGGTCGCGGCCGATCGCAACATCTTCGTGATCGCCGACCTCAGCTCGGTGTGGATCGAAGCGAGCATTCCTGCCAAGGATCTGGTGAACGTTCGGCTAGGGCAGACTGCGGTCGTCGTCGCCCCTGATGCCGGCCTCGAGGTGCGCGGCCGCGTCAGCTTCATCGGCGCCCTGATCGGCGAGCAGAATCGTCGCGCCACCGCCCGCATCATTGTGCCGAACACCGATGGCGCCTGGCGGCCCGGATCGTTCGTGACCATCAAGCTCGAGCAGTCGTCAGCGACCGTGCCGTTAGCCGTGCCGGCAGCCGCCATCCAGACCTTTCGCGACTGGCAGGTGGTGTTCGTTCGCTATGGTGAGTGGTTCGAAGCGCGCCCGCTCGCACTGGGCCGAACCGACGGCGGCTGGGTCGAGGTGCTCAGCGGGCTCACGGCCGGCGAACGCTACGCCGCCACCAACAGCTTTGCCGTGAAGGCGGAGATCGGCAAGCTGGGTGCGACGCATGATCACTAAGGCGGCGCGCAGGGGATACCGGGGAGAACCGTCATGATCGAGCGAATTCTCCAGTTCTCGATCACGCAGCGGTGGGTGGTGCTGCTGACGACCATCGGCCTCGCGATCTTCGGCGTCTTCAACTACCAGCGGCTGCCGATCGACGCGGTGCCGGACATTACCAACGTCCAAGTGCAGGTCAATACCGAGGCGCCGGGGTATTCGCCGCTCGAGGCTGAGCAGCGCATCACGTTCCCGGTCGAAACCGCCATGGCCGGCATGCCCCGCCTGCTCGAAACCCGGTCGATTTCGCGTTACGGCTTGTCGCAGGTGACGGTGATTTTCGAGGACGGCACCGATATTTACTTTGCGAGGCAACTGGTGAACGAACGCGTGCTCGAAGCACGCGACAACCTGCCGCGCGGAATCATGCCGTCGATGGGCCCGATTGCCACCGGGCTCGGCGAGATCTTCCTGTGGACAGTCGAAGCGCGGGAGGGCGCGCGCACCCTGGAAGGGCAGCCGTACTCGGGCATGGACTTGCGCACCATCCAGGACTGGATCGTGCGGCCGCAGCTGCGCACCGTGCCCGGCGTGGCCGACGTCAACAGCATTGGCGGCTACACCAAGCAGTTTCACGTCACACCAGACCCCGCGAAGATGGCCGCACACGGGCTGACCTTCCGCAAGGTGATGGCGGCGCTGGCGGCGAACAACGCCAACGTCGGCGCCGGCTACATCGAGCGCCGCGGCGAACAGTATCTGGTGCGCACGCCTGGACAGGTCGCCACAATCGCCGACATCGAGCAGATTGTCGTGCGGCAGTCCCGAGGAGTGCCGATCTACGTTCGAGACATCGCACAAGTGGCGCTCGGCCAGGAACTACGGACCGGGGCGGCCACCGAAGACGGCCAGGAAGTCGTGGTCGGCACGGCGTTCATGCTGATGGGCGAGAACAGCCGCGTGGTGTCGAAGCGGGTCGCCGACCGCATGGCGGAAGTGAACCGCACGCTGCCGGCCGGCGTGGTTGCCAAGACCGTTTACGATCGCTCGAAGCTGGTTGACGCAACCATCAAGACCGTACAGAACAACCTGGTGGTCGGGGCCCTGCTCGTCATCCTGATTCTGTTCGTATTCCTCGGAAACATCCGTGCCGCGCTGATCACCGCCTGCGTCATCCCGCTGTCGATGCTGTTCACCGTGACCGGCATGGTCGAACAGGGTGTCAGCGGCAACTTGCTCAGCCTGGGTGCGCTTGATTTCGGCATCATCGTTGACGGCGCCGTCATCATTGTCGAGAACTGCGTGCGCCGCCTCGGCGAGCGGCAGCACGAACTCGGCCGCTTGCTGACCCGCGCGGAACGCTTTGAGGTGGTCTTCGACGCGTCCCGCCAGGTCCGCCGCGCCACCATCTTCGGCGAGCTGATTATCATGATCGTCTACCTGCCGATTCTCACCCTCACGGGCATCGAGGGAAAGATGTTCTTCCCGATGGCGTTCACGGTGCTGGCGGCGCTCGCGGCGGCCATGATCCTGACGCTGACATTCGTGCCGGCGGCACTCGCGATCTTCATGACCGGGCGCATGTCGGAAAAGGAGAACCTGCTGGTTGGCGGGGCCTTGCGCGCCTATCGACCGGCCCTGCAGATGGCACTGGCGAACCGGGCCGCCACCGTGGTGGCCGCCGCGGCGCTGATGCTGGTGACCGGTGTGATGGCCACGCGGCTCGGCTCCGAGTTCCTGCCCAGCCTGGATGAAGGCGACTTGCTGGTGCATGCGCTGCGCATTCCCGGTACCAGCCTGACGACGGCGGTGGAGATGCAGCATGCGCTCGAGCGCAAGCTGAAGACCTATCCCGAAGTCGACTACGTGTTCTCCAAGCTGGGCACCGCGGAAATCGCCAACGATCCCATGCCGCCGAGCGTGGCCGACACCTACGTGATGTTGAAGCCGCTGTCGGAATGGCCAGACCCGCGGCGCCCCAAGGCGTCCCTGGTCGAGCAGCTCGAAGCCGACTTGTTGAAGTTGCCGGGGAACAACTACGAGTTCACCCAGCCGATCCAGATGCGCTTCAATGAGTTGATCGCCGGCGTGCGCAGTGATGTGGCCGTGAAGATTTTCGGCGACGACATGGCGACCCTGGAAACGGTCGGCGCCGACGTCGAGGGCGTGCTGGCGAGCGTCCAGGGAGCGGCCGATGTCAAGGTCGAGCAGACCACTGGTTTACCGATGTTGACGGTGCAACTGGATCGGGCGGCGATGGCCCGGCTCGGGCTCAACGTCGCCGACGTACAGGAAGTTGTCGAGGTGGCGATTGGCGGACGAACGGCCGGCCAGGTTTACGATGGGGACCGCCGCTTCGATCTCGTGGTGCGATTGCCCGAGGTGTTACGGACCGACATCGAGGGACTCAAGCGGCTGCCGATTCCCTTGCCCGAGTCGCCTGGCGCGGGTGACTACGTCCCGTTGGGATCGATTGCTGATTTCGAGATTGCCACTGGCCCCAACCAGATTGGCCGCGAGAACGGCAAGCGCCGGGTGATCGTGACGGCCAACGTGCGCGGTCGCGACATCGGCTCGTTCGTGGCAGAGGCCGAGCAACGGATCCAGAACGAGGTCGCGATTCCGGCCGGCTACTGGACCGCGTGGGGCGGCCAGTTCGAGCAACTGCTGTCGGCGCGCGCCCGGCTGCAGCTGGTCGTGCCGGTGGCGCTGCTGCTGATTTTCCTGTTGCTATTTGCGACGTTCGGCAACATCAAGGACGCGCTCCTGGTGTTCACCGGTGTG
Source organism: Acidobacteriota bacterium (assembly GCA_031364805.1). Classification (GTDB taxonomy): domain Bacteria; phylum Acidobacteriota; class Vicinamibacteria; order Vicinamibacterales; family UBA2999; genus 12-FULL-67-14b. The sequence continues at coordinate 22,678 of JANLWW010000050.1, read as the reverse complement.
CCATTGGCTCTCACCGGCGGTGTGTTGGTGCTGTGGCTTCGCGACATCCCGTTCTCGATTTCGGCCGCGGTCGGATTCATCGCGTTGTCGGGCGTCGCCGTGCTGAACGGCCTCGTTATGCTGACCTTCATCAACCGGCTCAGGGCCGATGGCGCATCGGTCGATGACGCCGTGTTCAACGGCGCGCTGGCGCGCCTTCGGCCGGTGCTGATAACGGCGCTGGTCGCCTCGCTCGGCTTCCTGCCTATGGCCCTGGCGACTGGCACCGGCGCCGAAGTCCAACGCCCGCTGGCGACCGTGGTGGTCGGCGGCATCCTGTCGTCGACCCTGCTCACTTTGCTGGTCTTGCCGGTGTTGTATCGGATGTTTACCGGGGACGGTTCCGGCGATGATCGCAGCCACGAACCTGCCTAGCCATGCCCAGATCGCATCTTTCGATGCTCGGAGCGAGTCATCCGTGTCAGGCTATGGGCGCCGTTACCTGCGGCACGGAGGACAGCAGATGAGACTCGTTCGGGCCATAGCCCTACTGATCGCACTACCTGCCGCAGCCTCGGCGCAAGGCTCGGCGAGTGACGCGGCTGCCGTCGAGACCTGGCTGAAAGGCTACGACGCCGCGTTCATGGCGAAGGATCTCGACAAGCTCGCGTCCTTCTACCATCCCGACGTCACCATCTACGAAGGCACCGGCATCAATAACGGCTGGGCAGATTACCGCGATCGCCATCTCGGTCCGGAACTGAAGGCCTTTACCAACCTGCAGTTCGGCCACTCCGAGATCAAAGTGACGCTGATGCCGGGTGGACAGTCTGCCTACGCGACGTCGCGTTACACCATCAGGGCGAAGATGGGCGAACGGGACCTGGATTCCGAAGGCCTGGAGACGCTGGCCCTGATCAAGATGCCAGACGGCACTTGGAAGATTCGTCACTCGCACACCTCGAGCCGCCCTCGCCGTCCGGCGCAATAGAGTCACGAGGCACCGCCATTTATCCAGTCCTGTTTCGCGTCGGCGACTTCGAAATCACGAGCTTTGGTGTGCTCGTGGCCGTCGGCGCGCTCGTTGGCGTGTGGTTGTTTCGCCGCGAGTTGCACCGGGCGGGACTGCCGGAGAATGCCGCCGATGTCGGCATGGCTGGCGTCTTCGGCGGCCTGTTCGGCGCCAAGTTGCTGTGGGCGTTCGAGCACTCCGGCGAGGCGCCCCTAATGGACCTGCTGCTCTCGCGCGGTGGCATGAGCTGGTTCGGTGGATTCGCCGGAGGCCTGCTGGCCGGAATCTGGATGATTCGCCGGCGCCGCCTGGCTTTGGTGTCGGTGCTCGCCGCTGCCACTCCCGGACTGGCAGCGGGTCATGCGATCGGCCGCATCGGATGCTTCCTCGTCGGCGACGACTACGGATCGCCCAGCGCATTGCCCTGGGCAGTCGCCTTTCCCGAAGGACTACCGCCGACCACGGTGCCGGTTCACCCGACCCAGTTGTATGAAGCCATCTTGCTGATGCCGATCCTCGTGCTGCTCTTGAGGTGGCGCCGCGATGGGCAGGCCGACTTCAGGGTACTGGGGATGTACCTGCTGTTGACCGGTTCGCTGCGGTTCGCGATCGAGTTTGTGCGGATCAACGAACGCGTCGTGGGTCCCTTGACGGTTGCGCACCTGGCATCGCTCGCGGTCGCCGTCGCTGGCGCGATCTTGTTAGCCCTGAACGTGAAGCGTGTGCTTTAACTGCTCTTGAATAGCTGCTGAGGACGGAACTCCGCCCGGGTAAAGCCGTCACGTCGGTGCCGGGTGAGGAGCCCTCGGTTCGTCCATCCCAAAGAGGTCGCGATCGCCGTAAAACACGGTCGGCGTTCCGTAGCCACCGCGAGGGTCCGAGGACTTGAGGGTGTCGGCATCAATGAATTGATAGTCGGCGGGCAGTCCGAGCCTTGCCAGCGCCTCGTCCAGGTTGGCTCGCATGTGGATGGTGTTGACGCATCCATCCCGCGTGAGAAACACCAACGTCGTCATCAAATCCTTTTGTTCCGTGGCCCGCGCGGGAGGCTGAAAACAACCGCCGTGGACGTTGACGATACCGAGAACGAGGAGCGCTTGATGGCCATTCGCGTCAGAACCGGATGCGAACGCCAGCTTGCACTAGTCGCGGCACACCTGGCAACAGGCCGCGCGAACGGTCGGCAATATACAGCGTGTCGCCGACATTCTTCACGGTCACGAACACCGACGAATGCAGGCGCGTAATCGCCCAGTTCGCGGCGGCGTTCCAGATGATATGACCGGGGATGAGTCCGCGCTGGCCATCTGGCGATGGCACGATCGTGTTCAGGTCGTCGCCGAACTGATCGCTCACACTCACGACCTCGACCTGCGCGTCGAATCCCACCGGGTGCTGGTATCCCAAGGTCATTGACAGCAGGCGGTCAGGGGCGTACGGCAACCGGTTGTTGGTGACCGGCACCTGTGAAGACCCTGCGACGCTGCTGTAGCGAACCCCCGTGAATCGGGCTGTCGGCAGCGCCGTGTAGGCTACCCTGGCGAAGACGTTGTGCAGTCCGCCAATCAAGGCTGCGGAATCCGTCCGGAGCCCCAACTCCATGCCCTGATGCAGGGTCTGGCCACCGTTGGTTAGCGTCGCGCCAATTCCTCCAGCAAGGCTGGCTGGAACGATCTGATTCTCGTAGTCCATGCGGAAGAACGCCACGTCGGCGCTGAGGCCGGTGCCTGCGTATCGGACTCCCACTTCGGTGTCCCAGCTCAGTTCCGAGTCCAACTCCACCACGCTGCCCGTCGTATTGCTGATCACATCCTCCGTCCGCGGAGGCGCGAAGCCGCGGTGCAGGCCGCCAAAGATCGTCAGCGCGGGCGATGGCGCGAATGCCGCCCCGATCCCCGGCAGCAGCTGCGTCAGCGAGGCCTTTCCAGCGACACCCGTCAGCCGATTGGTCCGCTCGTACCGGATCTCCTCGACGCGCAACCCTGGCGTTACCGTGATCTTCCCGAGCAGAAAACGGTTCTGCACGAAGCCGGAGAGCGCAGTGTTCTCTCGTTGGTTGCTCTCGACCAGCACGCCGTCACGCGCGATCGGCGTGAGCCCGTTCTTCTGCAGGCGGTCCTGCCGCTCGGCATGCACGCGCATGCCGAAGTCAGTCTCGTTCGTCAGGCCCAGGAACGTCGGCGTGGCGCGGAAACGGGGTTCGACGCCCCAGAAATCGTACTGGCGCAGCCGGCCCTCATTGCCACAAGTGGTCTGAAGGTTGGCCATGCTGCCGCACGCCGCATCCTGTCTCCGATTGGGGCGCTGGCCGGAATTGCTCGACTGCCGCCACCAGTCGCGATCGAACGACGACTGATAGAGGTTGGTCGTCATCAGCAGGCCGCGGCCGAACTGTGCTCTCCAGGTGGCCGTGACCCCGGTGCGAGAGCCGACGAACGCGTCGTTGGTGAAGGGATTTTGCCGCGGCGACGCAGCCCACTCCGCCTCGGTCAAACCCGAGTAGGTCACCGTCGAGTCTTCGCCGTAGTAGTTCGCCTTCACCGTCAACGAGTGCTCGTCGGTCAAGGTCACTTGCAATTTGGCCGAGAGGTCGTCGAGGCGCGAGTTGACGTTGTCCCTCGCGCCGTCGCCCTGCTTCCGCATGTAGTCCACCGACATCCCGAGGCGGCCGACGGTCGTTCCTGCGAAGCCCGAGAAGTTGGCGTAGTCGCGCGAGCCGAGCGCGATGCGTGCGGTCGCCGTCTTGTGCGTCGGCACATTTGGGGTCAGGTAGTTAACAATCCCGCCGACCGTGACCGGCCCGTAGGCAATTTGCCCCGAGCCCTTCAGAACCTCGACGCTCTCGAACCGCTCAATCGGCGGGTGATAGTAGCTGGCGTTGTCGCCGTACGGCGCGATCGTGAACGGCACGCCGTCTTCCAGCAGCAGCACCTTCGACGATCGCGTCGGGTTCAGGCCGCGGATGCCGATGTTCGGCCTGAGGCCAAACCCCTCCTCGTCGCGCACGTTCACGCCCGGCACCTTACGCAGGGCTTCGGTCGCGGTGAAGACCTGGCTGCCCGCCAGGGTTGCCGTCTCTAGGACACTGAGCACACCAGGCAGCCGCCGCAGGGTGGCTGGTGAGTCGCCCATCCGCGTGCCGACGACGCTGACCGATTCGGAGAAGCGTCCGGTCTCCAGCGCGATCGCGACGTCGATCGGCGCGTCGACACGGACAAGACGGCGAGCGACGGAGAAGTACCGCGCGTCGACGACGATCTCGTAGTCGCCTGGTCGTAACTGATCGAAGCGAAAGGCACCCTCACCGTCGGCGATGGTCGTCACCAGTGCTTGGCTAGAAGACAGTGGTGCCAGCCGCACCACCGCGCCAGGAACGGGCGCGCCGTTCGCGTCGACCACGTGCCCCTTCACGGTGGCCTGAGGCATACCTCCAGCAGGTTGAGCACCGGCGGCCGCGGAGGTCACGAACCAGACGACAAGCGTCCAGAAGCTGCCAGCCAAGACGCGTCGGAGCGGGTAAGACGTAAAGATGAGACCCAGTCGCAACATGGCAGAAGGATATCTCCGACTCAATTGGTCGGTCAAGCGCCGATGCGGCGACAGCTCTCGAGTGGCGGACTTACTGTCGGGAGTTGCCTCCGCAGCAGCGGACCGGGCCGCGGCAAATAGAAGCTCTCCGAAGGAGGCTTGCCAATTAAGGCCGGGCGGCAAACGTCCGCGACGCCAGAGCCAAGCGGCAGTGGTCGATCTGCTGCCATTGGTCCAGCGCCTGCTGTTCGAGCGCATGAAACGTCTTGGCGGTGGGCGCCTGAAGCTCCGGTTCGAGGCTTTGCGCGACCCGCCACAAACAGCGTTTTCCCTGGACGCCGATGGCGAGAGATTCCAGGGTGCGAAATAGCGCCAGGTCTCCCGGCTCGCCACCGGCGGCTGCCTGCAGCACCGCGCCGGCCGCCTGTCCGACCAGCCGTTTCATCTTGAACGGCGAGCCCCCGAGCAGTCGCATCAACTCGCTGACGATTTCACGTTCTTCGGCGAACTCATCATGGAGCTGCGCGAACAGGTCGGCCTCCGCCGCTCCGTCCTGCGACGCACGCAGACGTCCGACCACCGCGAACGCCGCATCCGAACCGGCCAAATGATCGGCGAGATAGGCACGGAGAGCATCCATTCGGTCAGAATCGCTGCCTCGCCTGCCGGCTCGAGGGCCACGCGTAGCTATCGCGGCCGCGACCCCCAGCGCGACCGCGCCTGCCAATATTCCAACTGCTAAACCGCCTTGCGCGTTCTTGGTCATGTCGATGGGTCATGCAATTTCACGTCCGTCGGATCGAACTCAGTAGTTCGGGTGATGCTGCTGGCTAACGCGGCCGCGCGAATGCCTTCGATCAGGCCGTCGAACACCGGCTTGTGAAACGGCAGCACCAGATACCAATACATCAGTCCCGCCAGGCCGCGCGGTCTGAACTTCGCGGTCTGGACCAGCCGGGTCGCCGGCGCTCCGTCAGCACTCTTCGCCGGTGACAGCTCGAAATCCAGCACAGCGTCACCCGGCACCCGCATCTCGGCCCTCAGCGTCAATCGGCGTCCGCGCTCGATTTCGACGACCCGCCAGAAGTCAAGTGCCTCGCCCCACGACAAGCGCGTGGCATCCCGGCGCCCGCGTTTCGTGCCGGGTCCGCCGACGAGTCGGTCAAGCCAGCCGCGGAGCCGCCACAGGCGGTTGTAGCGAAACCAGCCCTGCTTGCCGCCCAGCCGAATCAAGACCTCAAAGACCGCGTCCGGCGTCGCGGCGATAACGACATCCCGCGAGTCTGAGAACACCGTCCCGCCGGCCCAGTCGGGATCGCCCGGCACTGGTCCGGCCGCTGTCCAACTGCTCTCGATATCGGATCGCGCCTCGGCGTCGAGGGCAATGCCAATCGATTCCCGCACGCCAAGCAGTGGCTGTGGCATCAGCCTCGCCGCTAAATCGTCGCTGACCACCACGCGGTTGCGCAGGCCCTCGGCCAGGGGCCGTGCCATGCTGGCGCTGACCGGCGTGACCAGGTGAATCCACAGCGAACTGAGGAACGGCGTCAACACGGGGACCGGAATGACAATGCGGCGGGGCAGTCCCCGCACCTCGGCCATGGCCTGCATCAGGTCTTGGTACGACACGATGTCGGGGCCGCCGATCTCGATCGTCTGCCCCGCCGTCTCGCTGACACCCACGGATTGCACCAGATAGTGCAACACGTTGCGGATCGAGATCGGCTGGCTCTCAGTCCTCACCCATCGTGGTGCGATCAGTAGCGGCAGCCGCTCCGTGAGGTATCGCAGAATTTCAAACGATGCGGAGCCTGAGCCGATAATCATGGCGGCGCGGAATGCAGTGACCGGAACGGGGCCGGCCTTCAGGATGGTCTCGACCTCGCGCCGCGAAGCCAGATGCGCGCTCAGTTGCGGGCTGGCGTCGCCCAGTCCGCCGAGGTAAATGATCCTGCCCACGCCGGCGGCTGCGGCGGCGGCCGCAAACTGCGTGGCCAGCCGGCGATCGCGCTCGGCGTAGCCGGGCCCGGCCTGCATCGAGTGGACCAGGTAGAACGCGACCTGGCAGCCCGTCAGCGATGTGGTGAGCTCAGTCTCGTTCTCGAGGTCAACACCGACGACCTCGATCTTCGGGTTGCCGTGCCATGGCCGATCGCGCAACTTGCGGGGCGAGCGCACCAGGCAGCGCACCTGGTAGCCGGCAGTCGCCAAGCGCGGCACCAGTCGCGTGCCAATGTAGCCGGTGGCACCTGTCACGGCGACCCGCGCGGCACTGACTACGGCTGTCGAAGTTTCATCGCTCACGCGTTCTCATCCGCAATCCAACTGCCAGTCAACCGTAACTAGCGAACCCGCACGCGATCGCCATCGCGCAACTCGCGTAACGCCTGGAACGGGCCGGACACGATCGCGGTGCCTTCGGCCACGCCGCTCACTTCGATCGACAACCCGCCGATGATCCCCGTGGTGACGGGCGTGAACTGGACGCCGCCGTCGCGCAGCACGAACACGCCGGTCTGGCCATTCTGCTCGACCACCGCCTGCAGCGGAACGGTCGTCGCGTTCTTTCGTTCGGCGACCAGGATCTCAGTATCGCAGGTCAGGCCGGGCCGCAGGGCCGCCGCCGGTCCGTCCAGCCGCACCTTCACCCGGAACTCGCGAGCGGCCGCTTGCGTGCCGACTTGCGGCAACGCGCTGGCGCCAATTTCCACCACCCGACCGGTAAACTTCTGCAGCGGCAGTGCCTCGAGCGTGACCGCTGCAGTGAAACCGTTCGACAGCCGCATCACATCCGCTTCGGCCACTTTCACCTCCGCGTTCACGGCACTCAAATCGGAGATCGTCATCAGGATGCTGCCGGGTTGATTCTGCACGCCGATCACCACCATCTCGCCCTGTTCGACATCCAGTCGGGTGATCACGCCGTCGATCGGCGCCGTGATCTCCGTCTTCGAGAGCATGTCGCGGGCTCGCGTATTCTCTGCACGGCCTTGCGCGATGCGTCGTTCCGATCCGGAGAGCGCCTGCTGGGCCCGGTCGAGCGCCGCCGCCGCCGAGGCGACTTGCGCCGTCGCCGTGGCAGCCGCCAGGCTCGCCTTGTCGAACTCGGACTGCGGCAGCAGGCCTCCCCGCTGCAATTCCTGGGCGCGCGCCAGCGATGCGCCCGATTCTTTTTCTCGCGACCGCGCTTCGTCGAGTGCCGCTTGTGCGGCTCGCACCTGGGTGGCGGCCCCTCGCGAGTCGGCTTCGAGCGCGCCGACCGACGCGGCTGCGGCGGCCGCGGACGATGACGCCTGCACCGGGTCGATACGTGCCAGCACCTGCCCGGCCTTGACCGAGTCGCCCTCTTTCACGGCGAGCTCGACCAGCCGGCCCATCACCGCTGAGCCGATGTCGGCATACCGCGTGGCCACGATCTCGCCCGACGCGGTGACAAATGCCTGCAAGGAATCGACCCGGGTGACCTTGGCCGTCTCCACCTGGATGGCGGAATTGCCCGAACGCATGGCAACGGCGGCGACACTGCCGACCACCGCCAGGACAACCACACCGATGATGATTCGACCACGCATATGCCCCCTTGGACGCAATTTGGGGACGCGGCGTCCCCGCCCTGCGTCTAAGTTAACTGGTATGTGGCTCGAATCACTACGCCAAGGCGCGTCGGCCCTGACCGCATACCCCTTGCGGTCCACCCTCGGCGCTCTCGCCATTGCCGTCGCCGTCGCCACCATCGTCACCGTCGTCACTGCCCTCGAAGGCGTTCGCCTGTACGCGGAAGCGACGACTGCGCGCACCTTCGGGTCAGACACGTTCGTGATCGCGCAGGTGGCCGGGTCAAGCCGGGTGTCGCGGCGCGAACTGCGGGAGCAACTGGCGCGCAACCCGGCGATCCGGCGCGCCGACGTTCGCTTTCTCGATCGCTACGCCGAAGACGTCGCGGTCTATGCCCCGAGCGCCCAGACCCGCGCCGAAGTCGCGTCGGCGTCCCGCAGCCTTGAAGATGCCACGGTGACAGGAACCACCGCGTCGCTGGCCGACATCCGCGACCTCGATCTCGAACGCGGGCGGTTCTTCCAGCCGGCCGAAGACATTGCCGGCGATGCCGTGGCGGTGATCGGAGCCGAGATCGCCGACACCCTGTTTCCGACCAGCGATCCCCTGGCGCAAACGCTGCGGATAAGCGGCCGCCGTTTCACGGTGATTGGCGTGCAGGCACGGCAGGGCAGCGCCGGTTCCGGCTCACTCGACAAGTACGTGTGGATTCCGATCCGCGCCTACGAGCGCGCGTTTGGCGCGCCGCGCACGCTGCAGGTGTTCGCCAAGGCAGCCCCGGGCTACGACTCGGGCGCCGCCGAGGCGCGCGCCCGCACCTCGCTGCGGGCGAAGCGCGCCCTGCGACCCGGAGCGCCCGATACTTTCGATGTGCTGACCCCCGATGCCGCACGCGGTTTTGTCGCCAACCTGTCACAGCGCATTGGCGCGGCCGCCGGTCCCATCTCGCTGATGGCCCTGCTGGCCGCGATCGTCGTCGTTACCAATACGGTTCTGGTGTCGGTGACCCAGCGCACCCGTGAGATCGGCGTTCGGCGCGCGCTTGGCGCCCGCGCCAGTCGCATCGTGCAGGAGATTCTCGCCGAGTCGTTGTTGCTGTCGATTGCCGGCGGCACGGCCGGGGCCCTGGCTGGCTGGTTGTTCCTGGCCACGCTCGAATACGCGCTCGCACTGCCGCTGCGAGTGGCGCCGCAAACCCTGCTGATGGCGATGGCCGCCGCCGCCGGCAGCGGCATTGTCGCGGCGTGGTATCCCGCGACCCGCGCGGTCGCCCTCGACGTGGTGGCGGCGATTCGGACGGAGTAATGATGGCGAACCGCCGCTCGAGCCTGCTGGGCACCTTCGTCGAGGCCGCGACCCTGGCGGCCGAGTCCCTTCGCGCGAACAAGGCGCGCTCGGGCCTGGCCATACTCGGCATCGTGATCGGTATCGTCACGGTGGTGCTGGTGGCCTCGACGCTGGTCGGCTTGCGCAACAGCGTGGCCTTGCTGTTTCGCGAGTTGGGGACCGAGAATATTTTTGCGTATCACCTCAACGGCGAGCCGTACGCGGCACCGACCGAGCTCGACGTGAAGCGTCCGCAGCTCAAGGAGGAGTACGCCGGAGCGCTCGAGCGGCTCGGACCGTCGATTCGCGATGTCGGCATCGAGCTGATCGTGCCGGCCGTGACCGGCACGCGGGTAATTACCGCGCGCGCCGGCGCCAACGAACTGGACACCGTCCTGATTGAAGGCGTGTCGTCCAACTTCTTCGAGGTGGTGGGAGCGTCGTTTAAGCAGGGCCGCCCGTTTACGCCGACCGAAGAGCGCACCCGAGGGCAGGTCGCGGTGATTGGCGCCAACGTGTCGAAGGCGCTCTTCGGAGCGGAGGGGGCCGTCGGCAAATCATTCCTGCTCGGCGGTGACCGCTATTTCGTGGTGGGCGAACTGGCGCCCCGGCAAGGCACGTTCTTCGGCGAGAACCGTAATGACAGCGTCGTCGCCATCCCGGTGCCGACGGCGCGTCGCAAGTTTCCCGACGCCCGCAACATGGTGCTGTACATTCGGGCCCGGCCCGGGCTGCGGGACCAGGCCAAGGAAGAAGCGGGCACCATCCTGCGGCTGCTGCGCAACGTGCCAATTGGCGCCGAGAGCAATTTCTCGATGAACACGGCCGATCAGATCATCGCGCAGTTCGACCGCATCGGGGTCCAGATCTTCATCGCCACCGTGGCACTGGCGGCGATCAGCCTGCTGATTGGCGGCATTGGCATTGCCAACGTCATGGTGATCAGCGTGACGGAGCGGACGCGTGAAATCGGCGTCAGGCTGGCGATTGGGGCACGGCGCGCGGAGGTGCGGCGGCAGTTCCTGATCGAGGCGGCGATTCTGAGCGGCGCCGGCGGCTTGGCCGGTGTGGTGCTGGCCTCCGTGATTGGGCTGATGGTCGCGTTTGTGGCGCCGACCTTTCCGGCGGCGCCACCACTGTGGGCGGTGACCGCCGGACTGCTTACGTCGGTGGCCATCGGCGTGATTGCCGGTTACTGGCCGGCGCGCGCGGCCTCGGCCCTCGACCCGGTCGAAGCCCTGCGATACGAGTAGCTAGTTGCGGGCGGCCAGTCGCGCGAGCCCGCGGCCTTCGGAAATTTTCTGTTTAATCTTCGCAATGAAGCGCGCCCGTTCGGCTGGCTGGTAACCGGCGGCACGGAACGCGTCGTCCCACTGCCGATCGCTCAGCCTGCCCAGCAACTCGCTGGCCCACTCCACATCGGCGGCCGTAATGCGGTCGTCAACATATTTGCGGTAGACGCCCTTGTAAGCGAACTCGACCTTGCCGTCGCTGACCCCGGTGATGAACGGACTGGCCTCGAAGGCATCGATGTTGTTCTTGCGCGGGACGAGAAAGGCGGTGTCACCAAGGGCGGCGCCGATGTCGCGCACCACGTATTGCTGTTCGAGCCGATCGCCATCGCGCCGCGTGTAGAGCGTGTTGTTGCGGTTCTTGATGTCGGTGCTGTTGAACAGCATCAGCATGACCAGCAGGCCCTCGTACGGCTTGGTGCCGATGAATGGGTTCTCTTCCCACTGCCAGGCGCCCTCATCCTTGAGGCTGTCGTGCTTCAGCCTGAAGCGGCCGCCCTCCATGTCACGCGTGCCAAAGTCATCCTTCAGTCGAAACGCGGGCAGGTAATAGATCGGCGGCTGCGGATAGCCCACCCCTGACAGCACTCGCGAGAGCGCCACTTCAACCGGCGCCTCCGAATCGAGACCACCCGGGTATGGCGTTTTCACGCTCCACTCGCGGCCTTGCGAATCCTTCACTGTCATGCCGAGGTTGACGCCGGAACGTTTGGGTTCGACAAACGTGAACGTATCCGCCGGGTTGGGGGCGTTGTCCTTGCCCCACGGACCGTAGAACAGATCGCGTTGCGCCAGGTCGGTGGGCGCCAGCCACATGACGGCACCGGCTACCGGCGCCGAGGGCTGCAGTGCCGGCCGCTTCGCTTTGGCGCACGACGTGGCCACGACCACCGCCGTCAGCGCCACGCACACCGTTAGTGTCGAACAATTCTTCATCGTCTCCCCTTAAGGCACGAACGGCGCGGGCGCGTAGCGGCGCGTGTGGCGCGACAGGCTGAGCGGTTCGCTCAGAGTAAACGTCGTGCGCCACCCCTCACTGCCATTGGCCAGATCGAGCCGCAGGAATGTATCGCGGCGGGTATGGAAGCGAACGCCGGCGCCGTAGGACCGCTGGCCGAGATCCAGATCACCAAGCCGCGCGGCTACGTTGCCGGCGTCCACGAAACCGACGACGTCCATGTGGGTGAGCAACGCGACGCGCAATTCCGCGTTCGCGAGCAACATGTGACCATCGTGGAAGCGGTAGTCCGAGAACGATCGCAGCGAGTGATCGCCGCCCAGGCTGGGCTGCAGGTAGAAGGGCACGGTGTTGCCCGGTTCAGCGTCCGACGCCACGAGCCAGCCACGCACGGCGATAACCACGCGTGAGCTCGCGATCGGAACGAAACCAGCCGCTTCCGACTCGTAGCGATTGAAGCTCGACTCGCCACCGTCGCGATCCGAGAACCGCGATGCGGCCATCCGAACGAGACCGCCACGCGTGGGGTGCTCGGGGAAGTCGCGCGTGTCAGCAGTCACGGCCACTCCACCGTGCGCGAATGCCGGTTCGGCGCCCGCGTTGCGAAGCGACGGCTCGAGCCAGCCGACGTGGGTGTCGATCGCCATCCGTCGCGCCGGCCGAACGGTGGCGTAGCCAACGACGTTGTGGGTGCGAAGGTGATAGCGCGCAAGCGCCGTGTCGAGGGAGTCGGGACCCTCACCGAAGAATTTCACGCTGCGGAAATCCTGGTAGCGATACTGCGCGCCGAGCGCGATCCGGCTGCGCAGCAGCTTCGGGATCTCGACGCGGGCCTGCGCCATCTTGTATCCGCGCCACGACACGCCCGTGGTGCCGTCGACCAGGAGACCGTCGTTGCTGAACCAATGCCGGTAGCCAGGCCCGAGGGTCAGCCAGCCCGCGCCCGAGACTGGGCTCTTCGAGTTGAGGTAAAACCCGGTGCCGCCCCCGCCGCTGCTGCTCAGGTGACGGTCGGCAAAGACGGCGGTTCGCTCCAGCCATGCGGGCTCGGCAATGATCCCCTGAGGTTCGGCAAGCCCATCGGGAACGGAAGGGAGATCTTGGGCCGACGCAGTCGCGGGGATGGCGCACGCCAGCGCCACGGCCAGGGTTGCTGCGCCGAGCGTCCAGAGGAATGCGCCAGATGTCGATCGCCTCATGCCAACGCCTTTGCACATTACGCGCCAAGGGTGGCGCAACCTGGAGTGTAGGCGGCTTCAAGAAAGCGCGGAGGCGTGGGTTAATGTCAGAATCTGTCCTCAATGGATTGTCCGCGCTGCGCGCTTGCCATGACCTCGCACACCCTTACGGGCCAACTTGGCCGGGCAGTGACGATCGATCTCTGCGACCCTTGCCAGGCGATCTGGTTCGACCCGCGCGAGAGCCTGCAGCTGACACCCGGCGCGACGCTGATGCTGTTCCGGGTGATCGGCGAGCACGTGGCGACGCCTCACGCGCTGGAGTCTGACACCGCCAAGTGTCCTCGCTGCCAAGCGCGCCTGCGACGGACACAGGACATGCAGCGCTCGACACGGTTCGAGTACTTTCGCTGCCCCAATGATCACGGCCGATTGACAACCTTCGTCGACTTCCTGAAAGAGAAGGACTTCGTCCGTCCGCTGACGCCGGTGCAGGTGGCGGAACTTCGCAAGAACTTCCAAGCCGTCAACTGCTCGAACTGCGGCTCGGCGATCGACCTGGCCCGGACGTCCGACTGCTCGCACTGCGGGTCGCCGCTGTCCATGCTCGACATGCGGCAAGCCGAGGCGCTGGTCAACACGCTGCGCGAGGCGGATCGCAGTGGCAAGCCCGTCGACCCGGCGCTACCGTTGGCGCTGGCACGGGCGCGCCGGGAGGCAGACGAAGCGTTCAAGGGCCTGCCGCGCGATTCGATGTGGTTCGATGACGGCGCGTCATTCGGCCTGGTCGGCGCCGGCCTGACCGCCTTGGCGCGCCTGCTTGGAAAACAGGAGTAAAATCGACAGCCATGGGCATTACAGACTTCTTCAAAGGCGAGTTGATCGACGTCATCGAGTGGACCGATGATTCGCGCGACACGTTGTCGTTCAGGTTTCCCGACGAAGACAAGGCGATCAAGAACGGCGCGCAACTGATCGTGCGCGAGTCGCAGGTGGCGCAGTTTGTTTACCTGGGCGAGTTCGGCGACACCTTCATGCCCGGCAAGCACACGCTGGCCACCGACAACATCCCGATTCTGACCAAGCTGAAGTCGTGGAAGTACGGCTTCAACTCGCCGTTCAAGGCCGACGTCTACTACGTGATTACCCGCCTGTTCACCGGCAACAAGTGGGGCACCTCGAATCCGGTGATGTTGCGCGATGCCGACTTCGGCGTCGCCCGCGTTCGCGCGTTCGGCACCTACGACTTCAAGATCGTTGATCCCAAGACCTTCCTGCGCGAGGTCGCCGGTTCCGATCACAACTTCCGCCTCGACGAGTTTGCCGACACCATGCGGTCACGGATTGTCAGCCTCTTCACGGACGCCATCGCCTCGGCGAAAATTCCGGTGCTCGACGTCGCCTCGCGTTATGGCGAGCTCGGCGACGCGCTGCTCCCCATGATCAATCCGGCGGTCACCGAGAAATATGGCCTCGCCCTCACCAGCTTCATTGTCGAAAACGTGTCGGTGCCACCCGAAGTGGAAGCGGCGCTCGACAAGCGCGCCAGCATGACGGCGATCGGCAACCTGAACGACTACGTGAAGTATCAGATGGGCAAGGGCATGGAAGCCGGTGGTGGGAGCGGCGCGGCCGGCACCGCCGCAGAACTGGCCATGGGCTTCGGCATGGCGCAGCAGATGATGCAACAGGGATTTGCGGGCGGCGTCGCAGCGCCGACCGTGGCGGCGGCCACCGCGGCGGCGCCGGAACTGTTGAGCCCAGCTGATGCGGCGACGGCACTCGGCGTGACACTTGCGGACGTGATGAGCGTGCTCGAATCGGGAGAGCTCAAGGGCAAGAAAATCGGCACGTCCTGGCGCATCTCGCGCGCGGCCCTCAACAGCTACCTCGCGGAGTAGCCAGTGTTTCTTGGCCCGCCTCGGGCGGCGTCTTGAAGACCGACTGATGACCGAGGAATCGAAGACTTCAAGCCGCGACCACGACATCTCGGCGCTCGGCAAGCACGCCTGCCCGGCCTGCGGCGCGCAGGCCGAGTGGAATCCGTCCTCGCAGAAACTGGTGTGCCCCTTCTGCGGCACCGAATCCCCGTACGCCATCGACCGCGACAGCGGCAAGGTGGCCGAGAAGGATCTGGCGACCGCGCTGCGCGACCTGCCGGCGGCCGAGCAGCAGTGGCAGGCGACGCGGCGCAGCGTGCAGTGCCAGAGCTGTCGTGCGGTGATGGTCTACGCGTCAGACCGCGTCGGCCAGAACTGCGAGTTCTGCGGCTCGCCCGCGCTGGTGGCCTATGAAGAGATCAAGTCGCCGATTCGTCCGGAAGGCGTGTTGCCCTTCCGCATCGATCGCAATCGCGTAAGAGACGACATTCGTCGGTGGTGGCGCAGCAAGTGGTTCGCGCCAGGACGACTGGCGAAGGCCGCGCTGGTCGATACGGTCCATAGCCTCTACATTCCGTACTGGACCTTCGATGCGCACGCCCACTGCCCGTGGGATGCCGAAGCGGGCCACTACTACTACGTCAGCGTCGAGGGCCGTGACAGCAAGGGCCGTGCAGTGGTTCGTCAGGAACGGCGAACACGCTGGGAACCCGCCGCCGGGGTGGTCGAGCACGACTTTGACGATGAGCCGGTGCCAGGGACGCAGGGCCTGCCAATCGACCTGCTACGACAAGTGGAGCCGTTCCCGACCCAGGAGTTGGTGCCGTACGACACCGCCTTTCTCTCGGGCCACGTCGTCGAGCACTACCAGGTCGTGCTCACCGAGGCGTCGAGCCAGTCGCAGGAGCAGATGCAAGAGACGCTGATGATCCTGTGCGTCGCTCAGATCCCAGGTGATACTCATCGCAACCTGGTGATTCACCCGACGTTCTCGGGACAGACCTTCAAGCACATCCTGGTGCCGATTTGGTTGCTGAGCTACGTGTTTGGATCCAAGTCCTACCAGGTGCTGGTCAACGGCTCCACCGGCAGCATTGCCGGGAAGTATCCGCTCAGCGCGTGGAAGATCTTTTTCGTTGTCTTGTTGGTGCTGATCGGCGTGATCTTCGTGATTCTGGCCGACCAGGGTTGAGCTCTTCCGCGTAGCCGACGATAATGGCCACGTCATGAACCGAACGATTGTTACCCTCACCGCCGTCCTCACCGCCGCCCTTGGCATTGGCCTCACCGCGCAGCAAAGGCGCAAGCCGGTGAACTGGAAAGACATGCCGGCGCCGTTTGCGACGCCTTCGGTTCGCAACAATGCGACGGTCGTGCCCAAACCTGAGGCCGCAAAGCTTGATGTGCCGGCCGGGTTCGTGGTCGAAGAGTTCATGTCGTTCACCACCGAACGCCCGCGTTTCATGATGCTTGGCCCGAACAACGAAATCCTGTTGTCCGACACGTCTCGCCAGGGTTCGGTGTTCGTAATAAAGGACGGCGTGCGCACGCCCATTCTCGAGAAGCTTGATCGCCCGTACGGCCTGGCCCTGAAGGGCGACCAGCTGTATGTGGCCGAACCCGCGTCGGTGAAGGTCTATACCTACGATGCGAAGACCATGAAGGTGATCGGCGCCGGCAAGGAAGTCATCTCGCTGGCGGGCATGGACACCGGTCACAACACGCGGACAATCGCGTTTAACCGCGACGGCTCGAAGCTGTATCTGTCGGTAGGGTCGCGTTCGAACATCGACCTCGACGAACCGCCCATGCGCGCTGCGGTGCATCGCTTCAATCCTGACGGCACCGGCCACGAGACCATCGCCACCGGCCTGCGTAACGCTGTGGGCATGCGCTTCTATCCCGACACCAACGACTTGTGGGTCTCGGTGCACGAACGCGATGAACTGGGTGACGACCTGGTGCCCGATTACCTGACGAAGATCGAACCGGGCGGCTTCTACGGCTGGCCGATTGCCTACATTGGCCCCAACGCCGAGCCGCGCCACAAGAACGTCGACATGGCGAAGGTCAAGAGCACGCTTTATCCCGACGTCATTCTCGGCGGCCACGTCGGCCCGCTCGACATCCTCTTCTACACCGGCACGCAGTTCCCTGCGAAGTACCGCGGCGGCATGTTCGTCGCGCTACACGGGTCGTGGAACCGCGCCGAGCGCCAAGGCTACAAGATCGCCTTCATTCCGTTCAAGAATGGCATGGCGACTGCCGGCCCCGAAGACTTTCTGAGTGGCTGGATGCTAGCGCCCGACAAGAAAGAAGTGTGGGGGCGTCCGGTCGGCCTACTGCAGATGCCTGATGGCTCGCTGCTGGTCACTGACGATGGTGGGCGCAAGATCTGGCGGGTGGCGTATCGGGGCTAGGCCACAGACTGGCTCGGAATAGACACCGACTGGTCGAGCGTCGTGAAGGCAATTCTGATCCACGGCAACGGCGGCTGCACGGCCGCCGACATCTGGCTACCCTGGCTGGAACGCCAGCTCACCGCGCTTGGTGTCGACGTCATCAACCACACGTTTCCGGACAACATGAAGGCGCGGTCCGCGGTCTGGCTGCCGTACCTCGAGTCGCTGGATGCGGACGAGGACACCATCCTCGTCGGTCACTCATCGGGCGCGGTCGCGGCCATGCGTTACGCCGAAACGCACCAGCTGCTCGGCTCGGTGCTCGTGAGCGTGTGCCACACCGACCTCGGGGATGCATTCGAAGCGGCCAGTGGTTACTACCGTGAGCCGTGGCAGTGGCATCGCATCCGCGAGCACCAGCAGTGGATCGCGATCTTCAACTCCACTGACGATCCCCTGATCCCGGTGATCGAAGCCCGGCACGTCGCGTCTCAGTTGAAGTGCAGCTACTTCGAGTTCACGAACCGCGGACACTTCAACAATTCCCGCGAGTTCCCCGAAGCGCTCGACTACATCAGGAGGATGATCGGCCGCTGAGCGGCCGCCGGGGCCAGCGCCACCTCTACGGATTCTGCGAGTCCGGGCGGTCGTGAAATTCGGGACTATTCCGCTCCGTTTCGGCATCGTCTTCCCCACGGGGCATGCTCGAGGGGTTCTGTGGGTTGATGCCTTCGGGCACCGGGTCGACTGGACGGGTGGTGGTGTGGCTCGCGGGCAAGTCCGGCATCAACTCATCCTGCGACGGATCTGGCAGTCTTGGGTCTCTCATGGCGCCTCCAAAGGTTGCTTGATGCAAGAGGTGGACCGCTGCGGACCTGAGCAGAACAAGCGGCGTAGGCGAGGCCTATTTGATTTTCTTCGCGAAGACGACCGACGCCAAGACCTGATCGTCCCAGAAATTGACGACGTAGCCTTTGCGGCTCATGTAGCTGGCGCGGACGGTCACTTCCGGTGCGGCGCGAAAACCGAGCGTGCTTTCCAGTCGCCGATAGGGCTCGCGGCGCCAGCCCTGATCCACGACACTCGTCCACTCGGTCCGCTGATCGTCGTAGCGTGTCGCTGCGAACCATCGCGGGCTGAGTTTCCGGGTCGCTTCGATCCAGCCACCGTCCACCCGCGCCGAACCTACCGCCATCTCCCTCGACGTCCATAGCCACTCGCCGGCCACGCGCGTATGGCCGAACGACCATTCGCCCTCCACTTGTACCAGCGAGGCAAGCCGGTCGCCGCGCGACGGATCGCGGACCTCTCGTGCGGCGGCATAGCCGCCGCGGGCAAACGAAGCGCCCAGCCGCAGGCCAATCGTTGGCGTGATGCCGCCGCCGAACATCACATTGGCCATGCGCGGTGGCTTGTTGTCGCCGAAGAAGCCGCGTCCGCGAACGGGTGAACTGTCGGTGATGGCCGCGCGCACATCCCACTTCGTCGCCGACGCCATCACTTGCGCGCCGAACGGGTAAGACGCGGCCAGCAGGAAGTTCGTGGGTGTGCCGGCCTCGAATCGCACCACCGGGAGGTACAGCGTCGAGTGCTGCGAGACCACGGGGTTCCGGTTGGGCCGGTTCTCGAGAATGCTCAGCCCCACCGGCGACGCGAGCTGACCCGCGTCGAAGCGCAAGCCAATTCGGCCGGGCCGCTCGTAACGCAGGGCCAGCTCGTAAATTTGTGTGCGCCAGGCGCCATCGAACGAGCGGCGGAACACCACCGGACGCGCGCGCAGGTTCAGGCCCTCGGTCAACCGAAGGGCGCCAAACGCGTCGAACCACGCGGTGGGATAGCGCTTGAGCTGCGAGCCGGCATCCGCGTCGACCGCTGCCACGACGTCGAGTGCGATTCGCGACGTCTGCGCGAGGGCAGGCGTCGAGAAGATAGCGAGTGCCGAGATCGCCAGCACGGCCACCAGGCAAGTCAGGCGGTACGAGAGCGTTGTGCCCATTGGAAGGCTGATAAGTCGAGTGGGGCCAACGCGCCAATCAGGCGCGGCACCGCCGTCACGAGGGCTTCCACCGACGGGCCGTCGAAGTCGGTGCCAGTGCATCGCCGGAGCTCGGCGATCGCTTCTACCGGAAGTCGCGCGGCACGATAGGAGCGCGCGCTCGTCATGGCGTCAAACGCATCGGCCACGTGCACAATGCGTGCGGCCATTGGAATCGCGGCGCCGATCAATCCGTACGGATAGCCGTGGCCATCGGGCCGCTCGTGGTGCAATTCGACAATTGGAATGTGCGGCGCCAGAAAAGGAATGCTGCGCAAAATGCGCGCGCCCGCCGACGGGTGCACCTTGATCGACTCGAACTCGGCCGCGGTCAGTGCCCCCTGCTTGCGCAGCACCTCGTCCGGCACGCCGATCTTGCCAACGTCATGCAGCAGCGCGCCAAGCCGCAGTGTTTCCAGCGCCTCGCCATCAAGCCCCAGTTCCTCGCCGATCGCGACTGCGAAGGTGCTGACCCGCTCGGAGTGGCCGGCCGTGTACGGATCGCGCGCATCCAGCGCCGCGGCCAGGGCGCGCACGGCGCCGAGGTAGGTGGCTTCAGCCTCGGCTTCGGCCGCCGTCACCGACGCCATCAGCGAATTAAAGGTGTGCGTCAGCTGATCAATCTCGCGGCTGCTGCCACCCGGAACCAGCGGCGTCTTGGTGCGCTCCTCAACCGACATCGCCGTGAGCGATCGCGACAGGTGATCGATGGGCTCGGTCAGCGTGCGCGCCAGCCACACGCTGCCGAGCACGGCCAGGCCGATCGCCCCCAGTCCGATCCAGGCCAAGCTGGTCAGCGCGGTCACGGTTTGTCCGGCCGCCGCGGCGTCGACCGACACGAGCGCGACCAGTGTCACATCGTCAACCCGCGATAGCGGCTGAATAGCCCACGTCTCGCCGGCCAGATCGACCATCTGCGTGCTGGTGTCATTGCCGGCGCCGCGAGAGGTCAGGCCGGCAGCGACCTTCGGGGCAAGCGTGGTGGCGAGGACCGCCGTCCCTCTCACGATCGCCGCGTGCCCGCGCGACAGCTGGGCTAATTCGCCGGCATAGGCTTCGTCGAGGGCGGTCCCGAGTTCGAGCGAGCCGATCGTGGTGTCGCCGAACTGCAGCGGGACCGACAACATCCGGAACACCACACGGTTGTCGCCGGTTCCGGCGGCGACCACGCGATCCGACGCCCCGCCGGCGCGCGCCGAGCCGACGAGCGAGCCGCGCGGCCACGACGTTGCCTGCCGGCCGCCGCTCGCAACCACCACGCCCGTGTTGTCGGCGACGGCTAACACTCCCGCCGACACGCGGTCGGCAATCTTGTCCACTTCGCGCTGCACGGTCGCGAGCAATTCGTCAGTGGTGGTGGCGCTGGCGCCCGCCCGTTCGGCGAGCCAGGTGTCGAGGGCCGCCTTGAGGGTGGGGTTCTCGGCGAGCGTTGCCACTGTCGCGCGCAGGTCCTGTTGGCGGCGCGCCTCCACTTGCGTGAACACTTGCTGTGCGGTTGCCAGGTTATCGACGACCGCTTGCCGCACTTGATCGCGTACGCCGACGCTTAACACCGCGAAGACGGCACCGAGGACCAGGGCGACGGTCATGAACGACAGCACCAGCGCGCGGGTGATGAATCGCGGTGCCGTCACGGTGCCGGCTCCAGCACGGGCAGCGTGAACGTGATGGTGGTGGTGGCACCAGGCCGGATGGTGACGCGGTCGCGCCGCTCGCCGATGCGTTCATGCCATGCCACCACGGCGTGCTCGCCAACCGGCACGCCTTCAATCCTGAATGCACCCGCGCGATCAGGAATCGTGAACCAGGGGTGATCGAAGACGCGCGCGACGGCGCTCATGTGCGAGTGAATCTCGCAGTAGACCTTGACCAGGCCCGGCCGGCTGAACGTCCGCGCGCGTGACGAGCCGGGTGGAAAGCGGCCGAGATCGAAGGTCGCCGGCTTCGATAGCGAGAAGACGTTGTGAAAAAACGGATCCTGGTTAGGGAACTCCACCACCGACCCGGCGGTCACCGCGACCACGTGCGGCACGAACTGCTCGTCCTTCTGGACGATCGCGGCCGCTGTCGCCTTGAGCCCGCCACTGCCGCGAAGGCCCTCGAAAAAGACGACGACGTTGGCTGACTCGGCCAGGGCCTTGGGGCGCGGACCGACCGATCGGCCATCGTATGCAGAGGCTGGAGACGGGGCCTTGCCAGCGGTCAGTCGCACTACTCCGGTCAAGATACCGGTCGCCGGATCCTGTCCGTCTGTCGCGCCGGCCAGGGTTGGGCCCTGGCTCGTGACGATTAGGCCCATGGCCAGAATCAGGGCGCAGGCGCGCGCGCTCAAGGTCATGAGTACGAGCAGTATACGTCCGACGTACATGGATTCGAGTAGTGGTTGAATAGGGACGCTATGGCCTTTCTTCACGAACTCCGCCTCGCCCTGCGCTCGTTGCTTCGCGCCAAGGGCCTGTTCCTGACTATTGTCCTCACGCTGGCCTTGGGCATTGGCGCCAACGCCGCCATCTTCAGCGTCGTCCGGGGTGTCTTGCTACGGCCGCTCGTCAACCGCGACGAGCACCGGCTGATTTACATTCGCCAAAGCGCGCCGGGCCGAAATGTCGAGAACACGACGTTCTCGGTGCCCGAGATCCAGGAGCTGCGCGGGCGCGTGAAGACCATTGCCGCGTTTGGCGAGTTTTCCACCATCGGGTTCCTGATGGTTGGACTCGGCGAGCCGCGCCAGGTACGGGCGGGAGTGGTGGACGGTCATTTCTTTGAAGTCATGGGCCTGCATCCCGTTCTGGGCCGCGCGATCTCGACGGCGGATGACGGCCCAAGCGCTGCCGGCGTGGCCATGCTGACGCATCGGTTCTGGATGACCACCTACAAGGGCGATGCCATGGTGATCGGCAAAGAGGTGCGCCTGGGCACGCGTACGGCGACGATCATCGGCGTGCTGGAACCGTCGGTGCCGTACCCGGCTGACACCGAAGTGATCGCCAACATGGTGACGAGCCCGCACCACATGTCGGCGACCATGGTGACCGGACGCGAGCATCGCATGACCGAGGTGTTCGGCCGGCTGGCACCAGAAGCGGACCTCGACTCGGCCCGCGCCGAGCTGCGCGCCGTCCATTCCTCCATGGTCGGCGGATTTCCAGAGGCGTATCCCGTCAAGGCCGACTTTCGGGTTGATGCCCGGCTGCTGCGCGATCAGATCACCTCGCAGGCCCGCACGGTGTTGCTGGTGCTGCTGGCCGCCGCCGCATTGGTCTTCGTGATCGCGTGTTCGAATGTCGCCAACCTGATCCTCGCTCGTGCCGTGAGGCGCGAGGCGGAGTTGGCAGTGCGCGCGGCGCTCGGCGCCAGCACGGCGGCCTTACGCAAGACGCTGCTGGCAGAGAGCCTGGTCGTCTGCCTGACCGGCGCGATCGTCGGCGTGTTGATCGCGCAGCCGATGGTGTCGGTGCTGGGGCGCTATGCATCGCGGTTCTCGGTGCGGGCTCTCGATCTCTCGCTCGATGCGAGCCTGTTGTGGGTGGGGG
>JANLWW010000025.1:0-7271 GCA_031364805.1 Acidobacteriota bacterium | reverse complement strand
CAAACCTGCGTGCGCTCATGGAAAACCGGGCGACCAGCTTCATCGGCCTCACGCCCGTGGCGCAGTTCGCACGCCAGTGGCCGTTCTGGCTCGCCGGTGGCTATGTGCAGGACGAGTTCCAGGCGCATGCCCGCGTCTCGGTGACGGCCGGCCTGCGCTATGAGTTCATGACCATGCCGATCGACACCGGCGGGCACGATTCGGCGTTGGTCAACCTGACCGACCGCACGGCGACGGTCGGACGCCTCTACCAGGGCGCCGACTACAACAACCTGTCGCCTCGCGTCGGCCTGTCGTGGGACGTGACCGGCGACGGCCGCACTGCCGTCCGCGGCGGATACGGCCTCTACTACTCGACCAATAGCTCGCAGAACCTGATTGTCACGGTCACTAATCCACCTGACACACCTCGCGTGGTGTACCAGGCACCGACGTTTCCGAACCCGCCGTTCGAGCGTGCGTCGGGCATTTCGATTCGCCCGGTTCAATGGGATGGCGTGACGCCGTCGGTGCATGTCTGGAACGCCAACCTGCAGCGCGAGCTGCCTGGGCAGCTGGCGGTGACGCTCGGCTACGCCGGTTCGCGCGGACACGACCTGCTTCGCAGCAACGATCTCAACACCGCCGTGCCGACCACGGGTGCGGATGGCCGCCCGTTCTTTCCGGTTGGCGGCCTTCGTCAGAACACCGCCTGGACCACCATCGAAGCGAAGACCTCCGACGGCGACTCCTGGTATAGGGCTGTGATTGTCGATGTCCGGCGCCGGTTCGCGAACGGCTGGTCATTCCAGACCTCGTACACCTGGTCCGACTCGCAGGACACGACGCAGGCGTCCACTTTCTTCTCGGATGCCACCAACGGCACGACGTCGGCATTTCCTGAATACATTGCCGGCTACAACCGCGGACCGTCGGACTTCGACATTCGGCACAACCTGGTGGCGAACACGACGTGGGATATCCCGTGGGGCCGCGACCTGACGGGTCCTGCCGGCGCGCTGTTCGGGGGATGGCGGGTCTCTGCGATCGGCAGCTATCGCAGCGGCTATCCGTTGACGGTGTTCGTGCAGAACAACCGCTCGCGATCGCAGTGGCAGCCTTCGCTCGGTCCTGGCATTGGCCGCGATCGACCGAGTTACGCGCCGGGCTTCAATGCCGAGAATGCCGTCACCGGCAACCCGGCTCAGTGGTTCAATCCGCTGGCATTCGCGCTGCAGCCGGCCGGCACGTTCGGCAACACCGGCCGCGGTGACTTCCGCGGACCCGACCTGCGCGTCGTGGATCTCGCGCTGACCAAGGACACGACGCTTGGCGGTGCGCGCCGGCTCGAGCTGCGGCTCGAAATGTTTAACCTGTTCAACCGCGCCAACTTCGGCGTGCCCAATCTGACCGTCTTTGCCGGCTCTACCGACGGCGAGGCGCCACTCGGCAACTTCGGCCGCATCCGAAATACGGTCACCTCCGCACGCCAAGTTCAGCTCGGCGTGCGGGTCAGATTCTGAGCGCGGTTCGCCATTCGCGGTTCGCCATTCGCTATTCGCTATTCGCTATTCGGTTTTCGGTCGGACGGTCTGGCGCAGGAGGTTGATGCCTCGCAACAGGTGGTCCGCATCGTCATCGAAACGCGCGACGCTGTCGGCGGCGATGAACTCGAGGCGCGTGGCCAGTTGCATCAGATATCGCGCTTCGGCGACCGAGCCGGCCGCAATGTCCAGGAAGTGTGCGAACGCAGCGTTCGACGACCGGCCCGCGCCTTCCACCACGTTGCAGGGGCCAGATACCGCCGCCCTCCGGATCTGGCTTACCAGCCCGTAGCGCTCCGACGCCGGGAACGAGGCGGTTAGCAGGTACGCCTCCAGGGCAAGTTGGTCGGCTTGAATGAAGACAGTTAGTTTGCGATGGTCTCGGGGCATGAAGTCCTCCGCAGGCGCGTGGCGCAAACCCGACGCCGAACTAGGAAGCGATGATTTCGATGATCCGTCTGGACCGGCCCGGGAAAGCCTGTCAGAATTTGCTTCCAACCCAGCTTGGAGTGTTGGATTTTCTGCGAACAGCGAACAGCGAACAGCGAGGTTCAGTATGTGGATAGCATTGGCCGCGAGCGCGGCGATGTCGTGGGGTCTGTATGGCGCATCGCTTCATCGCGGACAGACCGAGTTGGGCAACCCGATGCGCGCCATGCTATGCGTTGGCGTCGCCTACTTCCTGATCGCCGTGCTGGTGCCGGCTGCGGCGCTGACGCAGCAGGGTGAGTGGCGCAACTTCACCCTCACCGGAACCGCCACCGCGACCATCGCCGGCGTGCTCGGCGCCCTCGGCGCCGTCTGCATCACCTACGCCTTCCGCAACGGCGGCACGCCCACCGTCGTCATGCCGCTGGTGTTCGGCGGCGCGCCGCTGATCAACGTGATCTCGACCATGATCATGCATCCGCCGAAGACCGCGCCAAGCCCGATGTTCTATGTCGGCGTGCTGATGGCGGCCGCTGGTGCGGGACTGGTGCTCTACTATCGCCCGGCGCCGTAAACGCTCCAGCCGACAGCACGGTATTGGCTAAACGAGGTTCTATGATGAATGTCCTGGGGCTGATCACCCTTCTTCTCGTGGCCGGCAATACCGTCGGGCTGGCGCAGCACTGGCCGCATTGGCGTGGTCCAACCCACGACGGCGTCAGCGCCGAAAAAGGGCTGCCGCAAGCCTGGAGCGCCACATGTGCTGATGCGCCGGCCACCGGTGAAGGCCTCGCCAGCGGGCCGTCTGCCCTGGACGAAGACGCCGACGCGCAGCGCCCGCAGCGCGGTGGGCAGGGCCGGCCAATTGTTCCCACCGTGTGCGCCAACATCGCAACCAAGAACATTGCCTGGAAGCTGTCGCTGCCGGCCTACAGCGGCTCAACGCCCATCGTCTGGGGCGAAACCATCTTCCTGAACGTCGCAACGGCCACCAACACCGGCGTGCTCGAGTTGTGGTCGATCGATCGCAACAAGCAGGCCGTTAACTGGAAGCGCCAGATCACCGACTCCAATCACATGGAGCGGAAACAGAACATGTCGTCGCCCTCGCCGGTCACCGACGGCAAGTACGTCTGGGTGATGACAGGTCTCGGCATTCTCAAGGCGTTCGACTTCGGCGGCAAGGAAATCTGGGCACGGAACATCCAGGCCGACTACGGCAAGTTCGGCTTGAACTGGGGCTACGCGTCATCGCCGCTGCTGAAAGACAACGCGCTCTACGTCCCGGTCTTACACGGGATGAAGACCGACGACCCGTCCTACGTCCTCAAGATCGACAAGCTGACCGGCAAGACGGTTTGGCGAGTCGAGCGTCCGAACCCGGCCGTGAACGAATCGCCCGACGCCTACATCACCCCGGCCTGGATTGAAGCGAACGGCCGCGCAGAGCTGATCATCACTGGCGGCGACGTGGTGTCAGGCCACGACCCGGCCACCGGCAAGGAATTTTGGCGCGCCGACGTGCTGAACCCCCAGCGCAATGGTGCCTACCGCATTGTCGCGTCACCGACGATCGTCAACGACCTGATCATCGCGCCGACGCGCGTCAGCCCGATGGTCGCCATGCGGCCCGGCGGCAGCGGCGATGTCGCCAAGACCCACGTCGCCTGGACATTCACGCAAGGCCCCGATGTGCCCACGCCGGTCAGTGATGGCAAGCTGCTGTATGTCGTGCGCGACACGGGCGTCGCGTTTGCGCTGGATGTAAAGACCGGCGCCACCGTGTACGGTCCGGTGAGACTGCCGTCAGGGACCTACAGCGCGTCGCCGATTCTGGCCGACGGAAAGATCTACGTCACGACCGAAGAGGACGGCCTCACGACGGTCTATCGCGCAGGACCAAAATTCGAGATCCTCTCGTCAAATCGTCTGCTCAACGACTGTTCGCCCTACTGCCTCAGCACCGTGGCGGTCTCCGAGGGCCAGCTGTTCATGCGAACCTCGTCATATCTCTGGGCGATCGGCGATCGGCGCAAGGGCAGATGACGCGAATAGCGAGTTAGAACCCCCAGGCGATCAGCTTGTCCACGTCCTTGACGATGATGGTCCGTCCCGCGAAGGCGGGATGAGCCCACATCGCCGAATCGGCGACCGTGTAGCGCTTCACCTCCTCGAGGCGGGCCGGGTTGGCTTTCGCGATCACCAATTCACTGTTGGTGGTGGCCATCAACAGATACTCGCCGGCGCGCACAATCGAGGCGTTCTCGGCCTCGCGACCGCGCGAGGTCCACAGCGTCTTGCCAGTGGTGGCGTCGATGGCGAAAAACTGGCCGCGGTTCTTGTTCGACAAGCCGTAAATCGCCGCACCTGCCGCGGCCGGCGTGCTCATGTACATCGAGACCTGATCGTTCCGCCACACCGGTGTCGTCGTCCACTTCGTGCCCGCCTTGGAGACACGCAGCGCGGTGGTCGGATTCTCGAGGCCCGCATAGATGACCAGGTCGCCGATGATCATCGGCGTCACGGAGTTTTGCTCGTAGGGTGTCTTGAGCACGACCTGCCACAACAACTGGCCACTGGCGGCGTCAACGCTGACGAGCTTGTTCTGCGATTGAGTGATGACCTGGCGTGTTCCAGCCAGCGACGCCACGACCGGCGAGGCATATCCCGGCCCATCGCCGGCCCAGCGCCATTGCACGGCGCCGGTGGCCACGTCCATGGCCGTCAGCGCACCTCCACCGGTACCGCCGAGGTGCACGATGACGCTGCCGCCATCGACGAGTGGCGAGGCAGCGGTACCGAACTCGGGCGGCGCGGGCGGCGCGGCCTTCCGCCATAGCAGCTTGCCGGTCGCCAGATCGTGTGCCGAGAAGATGCCGCTGATGCCGAGCGTGAAGACGCGGCCATCAGCGATCGCCGGCGTCGATTTCGGTCCGGGCCCGTGCCCGGTTGCCGCGGAGTTCATGGTGTACGGCGCATCGACGCCGTCCTGCCAGAGCTGCTTGCCGGATTGCAGATCGTAAGCCGACACGATTTCACGGTTGGCCTGTCGCGCGTGCACGACGATTCGGTTGCCCGAGAGAACAGGGGAGGCATGACCGAGTCCAACGGTGGCCTGCCAGCGCTTGGTGAGCTGGGCGGGCCACGCGGTCGGCACCGTCAGCGTCGACGCCACGCCGTCACGCGCCGGTCCGCGCCACTGCGACCACGAGGGCGGCGTCTGCGCAAAGGCGCCGATCGACACCGAGACAATTACTGCGACAACAAATGGTTTCCGCATCACACTCTCTCGATTCGCAATTCGCGTCCGCACGCCGCTCTTCGCCCGCCGCAAGCCTATTCACTCTTGATCGCTTGCACGACCGGGGTGGCCGATGCCAGGCGAACGGCGAACAACGACGACACCACGCCAGTGGCGATGACTGCAGCCAACAAGGTCAACAGGCTTCCGAGCGGCACTGCCTGGGCGCGTTCCTGCAACGCCGGCCAGACCGCGACAATCGCACAGGTCGCGCCGAGCAGCGTACCGGCCGTGACCAGGGCCAGCCCTTCGGAGAGCACCATGCCACGCACGTTCGCGGGCGTGAAACCCACGGCGCTCAGCAGTCCGATGTCGCGCCGGCGTTCGAGCACGTTGCGCGCCAGCACCGCGCCCAGTCCAACCGTGCCCAGTAACAGGCCAAGCGAACCCAACGCCTGGAACGTCGCCAGGTAGGTGTTCTCCACCTGGTGGTACGACGCCCATCGATCGAGCGTGTTGCTGACGTCCAGGCCGTAGTCCGACAGCCGGTCCTCGAGATGAGACGTCACGGCCGCCGCGTCGGCCGGGTCAGTGTCGATCATCCACAGGCGATAGCCCTCGTGGCGTGGGAACAAGCGGACAAAATCCGATTCGCCGATGATCATTTCCGATTGCAGCACGCTGTCGGCGAGCGCGCCGACAATTCGCAGGCGCACGGGCGGCTGGCCATCAGGCGTGAACTCGAAATCATCACCGATGCCAAGGTGCAGCACGTACATCAGCGTCGTCTGGTCGGCGATGGCTGCGACCGCGCCGTCGACGAACGTCCGTCCCAGCAGCGTCCACGGGTTGGCTTGTTCCTCCGGCGTCGCTGCCATCGACGCGGCAAAGGTGAAGCGCCCGTCGTTGGCGAAGCCGGGTCCGGGAGCGACGATGCGCGGATTGGTGGGCCGATAGAGCGTGAGGCAGCTGGTTTCGTCTCCGGGCCGGAGCCTGAAGCGAGTAACCTTGGCACGCGAGAGAATTGGATCGCTGGTCTCGAACCCCAGGCCGTCACGGCCATCCGGTGAGTTGGGGTCGTGCATCAACGGCGCGACCGATTCGGCCATCAACGTGAAGCCACCGGTGCCGGATGCCTTGTCGCCGCCGCTGGCCGGTTCCCTGCGGAACGCGCCGACGCTCACCAGGACAAAGCACGCGAAGGCGATCAGCGCCAGGCTGAGCACCGAGCGGCCGGGTCGCACCGCGGTGTGGCGGAACCCTAATTGCGACATGCCGCTCAGTCCGCGTGTGAGCGGCCGTGACAGCCGCCGGCGTCGCAGCCACGCCGAAGCGCCGCACAGTCCGGCGACGAGCCAGGCGCCACCGGCGCCGAAGAATCCAGCGGTGGGGTTGAGCGAGCCCGCCGACGCGGCCGCAATAAGGGCCAGTCCCAGAAAGAGGAAACCGAGCGCGACAAAACGCGTCCAGCCGGTCCGGCCCGTCTGACCCGCCTCAATCTGGCCTTTGAGCAACGACCTCGCCGAACGTCGGCTCATCTGGCGCACGCCCAACCAGATGGCCAGCACGCCGGCCGCGAGCGCGCCGATGGCGCCGACGGCCAGCCACTGCGGCGCCACATGCAACGTGAGCCTGGTCGTACCAACGGCGCCGACCCACCAGGTGCGCAGGCCATACATGATGAATGCGCCGTAGCCGATGGCGGCGGCAATGCCGATCAATGTCCCCACGCCGGCCAGGACGGCGCCTTCACGGACGAACGCGCGTCGGATGGCTGAGGGCGCGTAGCCGACGGTGGCCAGCAGGCCCACCTCGCGCGTGCGTTGCTCGAGGCCAACCGCGAAAAACAAATACGCCAGCAGCAACGCCGAGACGACGAGGAAGAAACTGAAGTAGAGGAAGTACTCGCCGAAGTCCGTGGTGCCCTGTGCTGCTGCGAGTGCCTCGCGGCGGACCGCGCGGGCGGTGAAACCAGCGGAGGCAGGGGAAATGCTCTGGGCCGCCACCGGTTGGCTGCCTGACAGGCGGATGGATGACACGCGACCGTAGCGCGAGCCCCACAGCCGCTGGCCCTCGGC
>JANLWW010000152.1:0-18819 GCA_031364805.1 Acidobacteriota bacterium | reverse complement strand
CGTCCACCCTTGCACGGTGTCCGCGCCCGGATGCCACGTCAGCCGCTTCGGTTCGCCACCTTCGACCGGCACGGTGTAAACGTCGACGTTGCCGCCGTAGTCGCCGCTGAAGGCGATGCTGGTCCCGTCTGGTGAGAACTTCGGGTTGATGGTCTGGCCCTTGAAGCTGGTCAGCCGGCGTGCCATGCCGCCCGCCCGCTCCGTCGCCCAGATGTTGTTGGCGTAGACGAACGCGACGTGGGTCGCGCTGATCGACGGCGACCGTAACATCCGGGTCGGCGTCCCGTTGGCGGCCAGTTCCACCGACGTCGGCACAACAAGCAGGGCCAGCAGCGCAAGACCAAGAATTCGCTTCATGGCCGGGAATGCTAGCACGCACACGCTGCTCCGGCGGCGCCACCGCGGTGCTACGATTGCGGACATGACTGCATTGTTTCGCTCCGTCGCGACAGCGTTCATCGTCTTGGCTTTTGCCGGGTGGGCGTCCGCCCAAGGCAACCCGACGGGCAGCGTCGAAGGCAAGATCACCGACCAGGACGGCCTCGCGCTGCCGGGTGTGACCGTCACCGCCGCGTCCGCTGCCATGCAAGGTGTGCGCACGACCGTCTCGTCTGCCAATGGCGATTACATCATCCCGTTCCTGCCGCCTGGGACCTACGAGGTCAGTTACGACCTGCCTGGTTTCCAGTCTTCCCGGCTTGAGAAAGTCGCGGTCGTGATTGCCGAAACCCGCCGGGCGGACGTATCGCTGAAGGTGGCCGGGATCGCTGAGACGGTGCAAGTCAGTGCCAGCGCGGGCTCGGCAGAGATCGCGCCGAACCTCACCGTGGCCAGCACCTACAAGGCCTCCAACCTTGAGTTGCTGCCGATTGGCCGCACCCTCAACTCGGCCGTGCTGCTGGCGCCCGGCGTCACCGACAACGGCCCTGGCGGCAACATCATGATCTCCGGTGCGATGTCCTACGAGAACCTGTTCCTGATCAATGGTGTCGTCGTGAACGAAAACCTGCGCGGCCAGGCGCGCAACGTCTTCATCGAAGACGCCATCCAGGAAACCAAGGTTTCAACTGGCAGCATCTCCGCCGAATACGGCCGGTTCCAGGGCGGGGTCGTCAACATGGTGACCAAGTCCGGCAGCAACGACTTCTCGGGCAGCTTCCGCACCTCGTTCGTCAACGACGCGTGGGGCGCCCTCACGCCGTTCGCCGGCGACGAGAATATCGACCAGGTGGTGCCGACCTACGAAGCCACGGCGGGCGGGCCGATTCTCCGGAACCGGCTGTGGTACTTCGGCGCTGGCCGATTCGAGAAGAACGAGGACAACCGCACGACCGACTACACGGCGTTCAACTACGCACGAGTCGATGACGAAAAGCGCTACGAGGCGAAAGTAACCTGGACGCTGAACCCGAAGAACACTTTCAGGGGCGCCTACACCAAGCGGCACGCCGACATCACCAACAATAACTTCGGCACCATCCTCGACGCGCGCTCCCTCTATGACAGCGCGAACGATGAAAATCTCTACTCGGCCAACTTCACGAGCGTGCTGACCAACACCTGGTTTGTCGAAGCCCAATATTCGCGCCGCGAGTTGGACTTCATCGGCACCGGTGGTTCGAAGACCGATCTCCCGAACGGCACGCCGATCTGGGATCGCTCGCGCGGCCAGGCGCGATTCAACGCCCCGACGTTCTGCAAAGTGTGCGGCAGCGGCCTTGAGGTCCGCAACAACTGGAACACGGCGGTCAAAGCCAACTACTTCCTGTCGACCGATCGAGCCGGCTCGCACAACATCGTCGCCGGTGTGGACCTGTACCAGGAGACGCGCAAGAACGACAACTTCCAGTCGGGCAGTTCGTACCGGGTCCAGGCCACGCGATCGGTCATCCAGGGCCAGAGTATCTATCCGGTGTTCCTGGCCGACAACACGACCTACGTCGAATACCTGCCGCTGGTGGCACCGAGCGTGGGGAACGACATCCGTACGCAGTCGTTCTTCGCCAACGACACCTGGCGTCTCAACGAGGCGCTGAGCGTCAGCCTCGGGCTGCGGTACGATCGGAATCGTTCGAAAGACCAGGCCGGCACGCCGGTCGTCAAGGATGCCGCGTTTAGCCCGCGGCTGGGCGCGACCTGGGACATCGCCGGCGACGGCAAGTGGATGGCCAACGCAGGCTTTGCGCGCTACGTGACCGGAGTCAGTACCGCCATCGTGGATGCCGGGTCGGCAGGTGGCCGCACCGCCACCTTCAGCTATTTCTACCAGGGCCCGGGCGTGAACACCGACCCCACGCAGCCGCTGCTCACCGCGGAACAAGCACTGCCCATTCTCTTCAATTGGTTCTTCGCCAATGGCGGCACCTCGCGCGCGACCCGCAACGCCCCCAGCATTCCCGGCGTCACGGTCAGCGTCGACAGCGGCCTGGTGGCGCCCAACTCGAATGAATGGATGGCCGGCCTTTCGCGCCAGCTGGGCAACCGCGGCAGCGTGCGGGTCGACTATGTCCACAAAGTGTTCGCCGACTTCTATGGCGACTTCCGCGATCCGTCAACCGGCAAGGTGACCGACCCGACCGGACGGGTCTACGACCTGACGGTGGTGCGCAATACCAGCCTCGCCAATCGCACCTACAAGGGCGTCGTCGCGCAGGCCAACTACCGCCTGGCCGACTGGCAGTTCGGCGGCAACTACACGCTCTCGTGGCAGAACGGCAACTTCACGGGTGAAGACGAGGGCAGCGGACCAATTCGCTTCACCGGCAACGATCAGCCCGAATACAAGCAGGAATCGTGGAGCTTCCCCACCGGTTACAACCCAGGCGACCAGCGCAACAAGATGCGCGGCTGGGCCCAGTACCGGATGCCGGCACCTGCCTCGCTCGGGCGCTTCGACCTGGGCTTGCTCGAGCGCTGGGACTCGTCGGACGCCTCGAGCGCCGACGGCACCATCGACCCCCGCAACTACGTCACCAATCCCGGCTACCAGTCGGCCCCTTCAACTGTGACCTATTACTTTGGTCCCCGCGGCGAGCAGCGTTACGACGACGTGTGGCGGACCGACGTGTCGCTGTCGTGGACCTTGCGGACGGCCGGGCGGATGGATGTGTTCTTCCGAGGCGTGCTGTCCAACGCGTTCAACCAGGCGGGGCAAGTCAGCGGCAACGAAACAATCCTGACCCGGACCAACGACACGAGGTACGAGCTGTTCAACCCGTTTACCACGACGCCGCGTGTCGGGGTGAATTACGACCTCGGTCCCGAATACGGACGTGCGACCGGCACGGGCGATTTCCAGATGCCCCGTGAGTTCAACTTCTCGGTGGGCTTCCGCTTCTAGCGGCAGTCACGCGGTCGCCGGGGAACTAGCCGAACTGCGCTAGAATCCCCGGCACCATGACACGACAGCGCCCCCTGCTGCTGCTCACAATCATCGCCGTCGGTGCCCTGGCCCTGGCCCTGGCACCGGTGGCGGCTCGGCAACGCTCGCCGGCCGAGGCCCGTCCCCCGGGTACCAACTACAAGGCACCGGCGTGGACCT
This sequence comes from Acidobacteriota bacterium, assembly GCA_031364805.1. Lineage (GTDB taxonomy): Bacteria > Acidobacteriota > Vicinamibacteria > Vicinamibacterales > UBA2999 > 12-FULL-67-14b. The sequence continues at coordinate 15,278 of JANLWW010000152.1, read as the reverse complement.
TTAACAAAGTGGCAGAAGGCGTGTACCACGCCGTGGGCACCGGCAGCCTGGTGGTGATGTCGAACGCCACCATCATTGAGGGCGATCGGGATGTGCTGGTCGTCGATTCCCAGGTGTCACCCGCGGGCGCGTGGGCCCTGCGCGAGGAGCTGAAGGCCATTACGCCGAAACCCATCCGCTGGGTAGTGAACTCGCACTACCACTTCGATCACTCGCACGGAAACCAGATCTACGGGCCCGAGGTCGAAATCATCGGCCACGAGTTCGCGCGCCAGCAGATTCTCGCCGGCAAGTCGCAGGACTCACCCGCCCGCGAGTTCTACGTCGGCGGCGTGCCGGCGCAGATCAAGGGACTCGAGGCGCGACTGGCGGCCGCCACCGACGACAAGACCCGCGCCACCATCCAGAACCAGCTCGAGATCCAGCGCAATCACCTGGCGAGCACCAACGCGGTGAAGCCGACGCCGCCGACGATGACGTTGACGCAGACGATGACGCTCTTTCGCGGCGGACGCGAGATTCGCATCCTGTTCCTCGGCCGCGGCCACACCGCCGGCGACGTCGTCGTCTACCTGCCGAAGGAGCGCATGGTCGCCACCGGCGACCTGATGGTGAATGGCACGTCCTACATGGGCGACGCGTTCATCACCGACTGGGTCGATACCATCGAGGCCGTGAAGAAGCTCGACATCGGCACCGTGCTGCCGGGACACGGCGCCGCGTTCACCGACATGGCCAAGCTGGATCACTGGCAGGCGTACCTGCGCGACTTCTGGGCCCAGGCGCAGAAGTTCCAAAAGGCCGGCACGCCGTGGGAAGAAGCCGCGAAGCAGGTGGACCTGCGGGGCAACGCGGTGAACTTCCCCGCCATTCGCACGGTCGGCATCACGCCAAACCACGGCATGCGCCGGGCCTATGAGATTCTCGACGGCAAAGTCCGATAGTGGCTCGACGCCCGGTGGCCCTCGCCGGCCTCCTCTGCGCGATCCTGCTGGCCAGCGGCGCCGCCGGACAGAGCCTCCCGGCAGTCCAGCCGCTCGATCGTACCTAAACGGCGAAGCCACCAGCGATTTCACTAACCTCAACGCCAACCAATCGGTCAACCGGACGACCGCGGACTGGAAGATCAACTTCAACGCCGGCGTGGCCTACAACGACAGCGCGTACGAGTTGAGCGACGGCGAGGTCTTCCACTCGTATCGTCGCGGGTGGAACCTCAACAACCTGACAGTGAAGAGCCTCGGCGAACATTGGTCGGTGGCCGGCAAGGCGGGGGCCTCACGCAGCAGCTTTAACAACCAGCGCCAGCTGGCGACGTCGTACCGCTTCTTCCTGGCCGTGGGATTCACCTACCGATTCGGGTCGATCAACAACAACGTCGTCAACCCGCGTTTCGGCGGCGGCGGCGGATAACGGCTCCGCCATCCGCACCGTGAGCAACGCCGGTGAGCTAGCTGCTGGTGTCGAACTCCGGATCCTCAGACCACTGCTGTGGCGGATTCACGTTGTTGTTGATTGCGACGAAGGTCAGCTCGTAGTTCCCGGGGAGGCCGCCGAGATAGTCGAGCGCGGGGAACGTGTAGACGACGGTGTTCCCGACGGTAACGGGGTTTGCGACAGGCGCATAAAAGCAGAGGAACGCGTTGTTGTAGCTCCACACGAACGGCGTCGCAGTGGTCTGGCTCGAGGGGGCGTCCGGCGCCGCAGAGAACACGAATGCCCCGTCCAACGTGGCCGGATTGCCGCTGGTCGATGGATAGACCACCGAGACAATGATCCTGTTATTCGCCACCAGACTCGGCGTGCCGCCGACAAATCCTCCGCTCAGCTTCCCCCCGGTGGAACCCGCCGGGATGCTGAAATTGCAGCTGTACTGCGCCATGCGTTGCCTCCCCTACCCTGGTGCGTGAACTAGCGAAACCGTGACCAAACCGGCGGGCCCTAGCTGCTGGTGTCGAACTCCGGGTCGGCCGACCACTGTGTGAACCCCGGCTGGCCAATGGTACCCGCCTGGGCGGTAAACGTGAGTTCGTACTTACCTGGCTGGCCGCCGCCGTACTGCAGGCCCGCGAAGGTATATGTGACCGCACCGGGACCGGTGGATGCCGACGCGGTTTGCGCAGCGAAACAGGTGTAGTTGGAGCCGTTGAGAAACGGCGAGGGTGCCACCTGGGTGGCGGGCGAAGCGGGCGCAGCGGAGATCACAAAGTAGCCGGTCAGTTGCGCGGGAGCTGTCGAGTTCTGGCCGGCCCACTTGACGACCACCGTCAGCGTGTCGGTGGAGCCCAGGACCGGGGGCTGGCCGCCGCCTAAGCCGGCGCCGGTAAGCTGTCCGCCCCTGCCGGCACCCGGAATCGTGAAATTGCACGTGTAGGTAGCCATCCGTCCACCCTCCTGATGCACCTGTCATGACGCGCCAAGAGGCTGGCGCGTCGAGCCCGCAGAGTCTACACTCAAGCCCGGCCGTTCGGAACCAAATTTCGGCGCTGCCCCTATCCAGCATGATCGGCACGACCCTTCGGCAGTACGTCATCACCGGTCGCCTCGGCCAGGGCGGCATGGGCGAGGTGTGGCTGGCGCGCGACACCATCCTGGAACGAGAGGTCGCGCTCAAGGTGCTGCCCGCCGGCGACACCGATCTGGCGACGCGCAAGGAACGGTTCTTTCGCGAGGCGAGAGCCGCCTCCGCGTTGAACCACCCGAACATCATCACGATCTACGAGATTAATTCCGACCAGGGCGTCGACTTCATCGCGATGGAGTACGTCCAGGGCCGCACGCTCGGTGCCATGCTCCAGCGCGGCCCCATGGCAATCGATCTGGTGCAGCGTTTCGCCAGCCAGATCGCCGAGGCCGTGGGTCGCGCGCACCGCGCCGGCATCGTTCATCGCGACCTCAAGCCCGGCAACATCATGGTCACCGACGACGGCCTGGTGAAGGTGCTCGATTTCGGCCTGGCCAAGGTCAACCAGCCCTCCGACGCATCAGCCGCGACCAATGCCGCGACCCAGGCAGCGCTGACGCGGGCCGGGACGACGGTGGGCACCCTCGGCTATATGTCGCCGGAGCAGGCCATCGGCGACACGGTGGGCGCAGGGTCAGACGTCTTCTCGTTCGGCGTCATCCTGTACGAGATGCTCGCGGGGCGGCTGCCGTTCGCAGGCAAGACGCTGTCGGATGTGCTCCGCGAACTGCACTTCGCCGATCCACCGCCACTGGAGTCGTTGCGCCCGGACACCCCGCCGGCGCTGCGCGCCATCGTCGGGCGGGCGCTGGCGAAGGACCCGGCGAGCCGGTTTGCGAACATGAGCGAGGTCGCGATCGCGCTGGGCGGTGGTGTGTCCGCCGACGCCGCGACCACCGCCATGCCAACACCTGCGGCGCCGGTCGCGCCGTCGCGAGGCCGCCGACCGCCGCTGGCGGTGATCGGCCTGCTGGTCGTCGTGCTCGCGGGCATCGCGGGCACGGCGGCCTGGCGGTCGCGCCAGCCCGGCGCCACGGTCGAGACTGCGGCGCCGCCGGCGAGCGGGCCGGCCGGTGCGTACGAGCTGACGCAGGCCGCGGCCGCCCTGCTGGCCCGCGGCGACCGCGATGGCAACGCCGACCGCGCCATCGCGCAGCTGGAGCGTGTTCTCACCGAGGAGCCCAACTCGGCGATCGCGCACGCGCATCTCGCCTCGGCTTATCTACGGAAGCAACAGACCAACCCCGATCCGCAATGGATGAAGCTGGCCCGGGAGAACGCCCAGCAGGCAATTGGTCTCAATGCCGATCTGGCGGCCGGGCACGTCGCCATGGGCTTTGTCCACCTCGAAGCCGGCGAGCGAACCGAAGCCACGGCGGCCCTGCAGCGGGCCGCCGAACTCGATCCCGTGAACCCGTTTCCGCCTCTCGGCCTGGCCCTGAACCTGGCGGCGCAGAACCTCGATGCCGAGGCGGAGGCCGCGTTCCGCAAGGCCATACAATCCGGCCCCCAGGAATGGCGCACCCATAGCGAGTTTGCGCAGTTCCACTTCCGGCGGGCGCGGTATCAAGAAGCCGTCGCGCTGTGGGAGGCGGCCCTCAAGGTCACGCCCGATAACGCGATCGTGCTGCGCAACCTGGGCGGCGCCTACTTCCAGCTCGGTCGCCACGACGAGGCGGCCTCGATCCTGCAGCGCGCGCTGGAGGTGCGGCCGGCCGCGTCAACCTACACCAACCTGGGGACCATCCGATTCTTCCAGGGACGCTATACCGATGCCGTCACTGCCTTCGAAAAGGCCGTCGAACTGGGCGCCAACAATCACTTGTTCTGGGGCAATCTCGGCGACGGTTACCGGTGGGCGTCGGGCCGGCGGGCCGAGGCACCAGCGGCGTACCGCCGCGCCAGTGAACTGATTCAGCAACAGATGGCCCGGAAACAGGGCGACCCGGACCTGGAGAGCCGGCAGGCGGTGTACTTGGTCAAAATGGGAGACCGTGCGGCGGCGTTGAAGGCGATTGAAGGGGTTGCCAGTCGACCGAACCTGACCGCGCAGATTCTGTTCCGGGCTACGGTGGTCTTCGAGCTGGCCGGGGCGCGCGACCGCGCCCTGGACACCCTGCGGCGCGCGCTCGCCGCCCGCTTCGCGGTGGCCGACGTGGCCAGCGAGCCCGAGCTCACCTCGCTGCGCGCCGATGCTCGGTATCATCGACTGCTCAATTCACTGTCGACCGCCCCGCCGGCGGCCAAATAGCGAATACCGACGCGATCAGCCGAGCGCCTGTTCGAAGGCGCGGATCAGATCCGCTGCCGGCATGCGGTTCCATGTCTCATTCACGCCGAACGTGATGGTGCCCGGGCCCTGCGGCCCTGACATCGCGACCCCGCGCTCGGCGAGCCGCCTGCCGACCTCGGCGACACTCACGCCCTTGAACGTAACGCGCGTGAGGTTGGTGCCGTTCGGGATCCGCTCGATCGCGAGCCGCGGGTGTTTCGCCATTGCGGCGTAGAAGGTTTCCGACACTTGCACGGCGTTCTTCAACCGTCCCTCGAAGCCATCCATGTAATGACGAGCGACGAGCGCGGCATTCCAGCCCACCGCGAGGTTGCCGCCGAACATCCGCCGAGCGTGGAACATGCCATCGAGCACACGCTTGGGTCCTGCCAGGATCGCGCCGATGCCGCAGTTGAAGTACTTCCACAGCGACACATAAACCGTGTCGAAGTGCGCGGCATACTCCGCGGGCGAGATGCCGGTGTAGGCGGAGGCGATGAACAGCCGCGCGCCATCGAGGTGCATGCCAATGCCCTTGTCGCGCGCGAACGCGGCAATGCGCTTCGCCTCATCCCAATCGAACATCTGGCCGGTCAGCCGCCGGATCGGACTCTCAATGACGATGGCGCCGACGTCGGTGGCGACGCGGCCACCGGCGGTGCGCGTGAGCACCGCCTCGACGTCGGCCCTGGTGAACGTCGCCTTGCCCGGCGCCAACGGCATCAGCGTCTGGCCCGACAATGTCTGGCACGCATCGCCGGTGTCGTTGTAGATGTGGCTCATCTCGGGAACGATGATGCGGCGCCGCGATCCCGCCAGCGCGCGTAGCGCCAGTTGATTCGCCAGGGTGCCCGATGGCATGAAGACCGCGGCTTCCTTACCGAGCAGCGTCGCCCAGTGCTGCTCGAACGCCTCGACCTCGCCACCGAGCAGGTAGTTGTCGTCGACGACCGCTTTCTCCTGACATAGCCGGTTCAGTAGCCCCGAATACTCTCGCGGCGTGATGCCGATGCCATCGCCAGACGTGTGGACGATGCGTTCGGGCTCGACCGCAGTGGCCGCTAATGCCGACGTGTAAGGCAGGCAGCCGAGGCCGGCGGCGGCGCCGAGTGTGCCGACGAAGCCGCGCCGGGTAAGTGCATCCATCGGCCGAATATACTTCACCGTTGGTGATTTCCCTCCGCGTTGATCCAGAACAGCGCTTCACGTGCGCCCAACGTGGTGAGGTCATCCCTTACGGCAGCGGGCGCAACCATTCGGCGATCACCGCCGTGGTATCGACCCCGGTCGCCTGCTGGATCAGCGACGCGAGTTCGTCGTTGGCAAACGCACGTCGTTCACGAGCGGTCCACGCGACCAGGAACTGGAACGCATCGCGCAGGCTCTTCAAGCCTTTCGATTGCGATCGAATGCGATCGTCGATCGCCGCCGCCATCAGCCCCCCACGCGAAAACACCAGCCGCCCGGTGCGAAAGTCTTCGGCGTAACGCGTCGAGGCCACGCGGCTAAGGTCCACCAGGCTCAATCGCTTGAGAAACAGCGGCGCGTTGGCCAGGTTTGGCCGGAACCGCCGGTTCAACATGCCGTCCCGAAATGCGGCGGGGTCTGGGGTGCCTGGCGCCAGCGCCATGATCGCCGCGTATTGACCAAAGCCTTCGGCGAACCAAATTGAATCAAGCACCGGCGCCAACTCCCACTGGAAGGGAAAGTAGCCGTGCCCGTAGGCGCGTTTCGGTACCCACGCATGGGCGATGTGATGCGCGAAGTTGTAGAGCACGCGCGCATCGTCATCGGCCGTCGAGGTTGGTGTCAGGCCCGCCGACGCTGCGAGATAGTAGGTGCTGGAGCCGAGGTGCTCCATGCTCATGCCGTACTGATGCTCGGGCGAGAGGGGCTCCAGCAGCTCCTGGTGCACGGTGTAGTGCGCGAACGGCGTGGTCCCGAAGTACGCCGAAACGCGCTGAAATGCCGACACCGCCAGCCGCCCCACGCGATCGAAATCCACAGGACCCTCGGCATAGCCGGCCAGGTAAATCGGCACCGGTTGTTCGGCTAACCGGCGAACGATGGCGCGCGGGCCCATGACCACCTGGCCGTCGGCGAGTTCGTAGTAGTCGGCGACCCGCGCCTCGACCGCCGTCGCCGCCGCCGGCCACGCAGGGGCGAGGGTGGAAAACACGGGCCAGCCGGCCGGGCCCTCGACGCGCAGTCGCGCGGATCGCAATTCGAAGCCGTCGACAAACGCAAATACTGAGTATCCCAACGCACCGAGATATCCGTCACGAGTGCGCGAGGCATCGGAGGCGGCGCGCACCTCACCTTCCATTCGTTGCAGGTCGACGCGGTAGCTCACGCGCGTGGTGCCCGCGCTTAACCGCCAGCGCGGTCCTTCCTCGCGAACCGGGACCGCACTCCCACCGTCGCCGGTAAACGCGCGCACGTCGGTCACGAACGCATCGTAGCGCTGCTCGCCGTAACCCATCGGGATGGCGCGTGGCATCACCAATGCGCGCGATTCCGGCAGCGGGCTCTGCCAGCTGATCTCGATAGAAACCGTCTCGTCACCTGCCTTGGCGTAAGTGAACCGGTAGGACACTGCCTCCGCGGGTGTCTGTGTGTGCACCAGGCCCGGCATGGTCACGACCACGAGCAGGACGAAGCCCACCAGGTGCGTCAGTGTCATGGGCGGAAGTGTATAGTCCTTCGATGGCAAAGTCGCGGTTTGTGAGTGTCGCAGCCGGGTTCGTCTTACTTCTCTCTCTCACAGCGTCGGTGGCTGAAGTCGCCGCTCAACCGAGTCCGTCTGGCCATAAGGTCGCCAATCTCGAGATCAAGATTCTCTCAACGATGCTGGCGGATGAGGGGTTCGGTGAGTGGGGGTTCGCGGCGCTGGTTGAAGTGGACGGCCGGCGCATCCTGTTCGACACCGGCGCCAACGATGACACCGTCCAGCGCAACCTGAGAGCGATGAAGCTGGCTCTCTCGGACGTGGAGGTCGTGATCCTTAGTCACAACCACGACGATCACACCACCGGGCTGCTGACGCTGCGGCGCCAGTTCGCGGCGCAGTCGCCGAAGGCGCTCAGCAAGCTGTACGGCGGCACGGGTATTTTTCTGCCGCGCATCAGTCCCGCAGGCGAGGTCAGCGACCGCATGGCTCGCATCAAGCGCGAGTACGAAGCCACCGGCGGCACCGTGATCGAAGTCTCAAAGCCCATTGAGATTCTGCCCGGCGTGTGGCTGACCGGTCCCGTTCCTCGCGTGCATCCCGAGCGAAATTGGAGTTCCGTCGGCAAGGTCCGCACCACGGCCGGTGATGTCGAAGACACCGTCCCAGAAGATATGACGCTGGTGATTCAGACGGCGCAGGGCCCCGTTTACCTGTTTGGCTGCGGCCACGCCGGCGTGATCAACACGCTTGAACACGCCCGCAAGACGATCGATCCCGCGCCGGTGAAAGCCGTCATCGGCGGACTGCATTTGTTCGCCGCCGACGAGAAGCACCTGGCGTGGACCGCCGGGCAGCTCAAGGCGTTCGGGGTCCAGCAGTTGCTTGGCGCTCACTGTACCGGCATCGAGTCGGTTTATCGCATTCGTGACCTGGTGGGACTCACCCGGCAGACCTGCATGGTGGGAGCCGTCGGGGCGTCGTACTCGCTGGCCACGGGCATCACCCCCGGCCGTATCGCCAAGTAGCCAATGACTACACCTCGCCAAAGTTGTCCAATACTGGCCCTCTGCGTCCTACTGCTGGCAACCAATACCGCGGCGCAAGGTTCCGCCATCGTCCAGCCGCTGAACCGGCCCCTGCGAGTCTTTCTGGATTGCCGCGCCGGGGGGTGCGACCAGGAGTTCTTCCGCACCGAGCTGGCGTGGGTTGACCATGTTCGCGATCAGAAGGACGCCGATGTGCACGTGCTGGTCACCGGGCAGGGAACCGGCGGGGGCGGGACAGAGTACACGATCCGGTTCATCGGCCACGGTCCGTGGAACGGCCAGGAAGACACGCTTCGGCGCAACACCGAGGCGGCCGAGACCGACGACGGGCGGCGGCGGGCGCTGGCGCAGGTCTTTGCTTTGGGCCTTGCGAGATTCGCCTCGGCGACACCCATCGGGGCGAAACTGCGAGTGGCGCCAACCTCCGCCGCGATGCCCGGGCGACAAACCATGGCAGCCGACGATCCGTGGAACTACTGGGTCTTTCGCACGACTTTCAACCTCAACCTGAACGGGGAGGCCACCAGTAGCTTCGCCAACCTCAATGCGAACCAATCGGCGAACCGGACGACGGCGGCGTGGAAACTCAACTTCAACTCCGGCGTGAACTACAACGAGGGCAAGTTCGAACTGGGCGACGGCCAAACCTTTCGCTCGTTTCGTCGCGGGTGGAACGTGCACGGGCTGGCGGTGAAGAGTATGGGCGAACACTGGTCGTTCGGGGGCAAAGCGGGCGCGTCCCGCAGCAGCTTCAACAATCAGAAACTGAACGTGCGGGTCGCGCCAGGCTTCGAATACAACGTGTTTCCCTACAGCCAATCAACCGAACGTCAACTGACCGTGCAGTGGACCACTGGCGTCAACCGCTTTGTGTATGACGAAGTCACCATCTTCAACAAGACCGAAGAAACCAAGTGGGACCAGACGGTGATGACCTCCCTGAACCTTCGCCAGCCGTTTGGCACGGTCAGCTTCACGGTCGAAGGCGCGCACTACTTCGACGACGTCGGCAAATACCGTCTGGCGCTGTTCGCCGATAACGAGCTGCGGATCACGCGCGGACTGTCGCTGCGATTCGACGGCAGTTACCAGATCCTGCACGATCAGCTTTACCTGCGGCTTGGCCAGGCCAGCGACGAAGAAATCATTGCCCGGCAGCGTCAGCTCGCGACCTCGTACCGCTATTTTATCTCCGTCGGATTTACCTACCGGTTCGGCTCGATCAACAACAACGTCGTCAATCCGCGTTTCGGTGGTGGTGGAGGATTCTTCTAAACAACTAGGGCCGCCGAAGTCAGGATTACTTGGCTTCGCACCGAAAGCTTGCCGCATCGTCCGAGCTGCCCTGGCCGCTGTAGTGCGCCACCTGCGGATGCGGGCAGAGCGGCCGAGTCCGATCGACCCTGCCGTCGACGATGCGAGAGGCGATCACACTGGCCGGCGCAACGCCTTTTTCCACCCAGGCCTCAAGCACGGGCAGCATGTCGAAGCTGTTGGGGCCAGGTCCGCCCCCACAGTGGTGCATGCCCGGCACCATGTAGAGGCGTGTAAAGCTGTCGGCAGCCATCTGGCCACCAACGGCTGCCACCATCTGTTCGTAGTAGGCCACGGTCCCTGCCGCGCTGATGCCCGGATCGGACCAGCCGTGATACATGATCAGCTTGCCATTCGATTTCTTGAACGGCCGCAGATCCGGATTCAGCGGACTGAGGATCTCGGTCATCGTCTTCAATCGCGGCAAATCGCGATCGAGATTCAACACCTTCCAACTGAACGTGGCATCGTCGTTGTCCAGTGCAAGGAACCGGAAGTTCGGCTCCATCAAGCCGTAACCAGACGGCAGTCGGTTGCCGCTGTAGGCGAGCGAACCGTCGCCTTGCTTGAGCGGAGCAGCCGCGCCGGAAATCCACTGCGACCAGCCGCTGGTGCCGCCCTCATGGCCAACGGGAAATCCGTAGGCGAACGGCTTGCCGTTTGCCGTGGCGCCCGCATAGATCTTCTTTACGGTCGTGACCTGCCCCGCCGTCAGACAATCAGGGCCGTCACCACTCTTGCAGGTCAAGACTTCGGGATTGAACCGGCACGCGCGGGGATCGGTGATCAGCCCGTCGGCCAGCCCGTCGGTCGCATCGCACGCCGCAAGCGTCGCTCTCGAGAGCACTTCGATTTTTTCTGGCGATAGGAAGTTGTCGGCAGCCGCCAGCATGTGCTGGTAGACAATGGCGCGGCCGGCTTGCATCGGGGTGCCGGTGGCCGGATGTCCGCCGATGATGCCGTCGAAGTCATCCGGGTAGCGCTGCACTTCCATCATCGCCTGCCGTCCGCCGTTCGAGCAGCCGTTGAAATAGGCGTACTGCACCGGCTTGGCGTAAAACGCCGCCGTAATCGCCTTGCTCGCAACAGCGGTCACGTGCGTTCCGCGATAGCCGTAGTCAATTTCCTTGGCGCGATTCGCACCCCAGTTTGGATCGGTAGACACGTGACCCGTGTCGGTCGAGGCTGCCGCGTAACCGCGCGCGAGACTGGAATCGAGATTGGCGATGGTGCCACCCAGTCCGCCGACGCCCTGGAACAGGAACTTGCCGTTCCAGCCATCGGGCAAGCCGAGGCGAAAGTTCACCTCGTTACCGGGCGAGGCGGTGTGACCATCGACACGGCAGTACTGCGGCCGCTTGCCGTCTGCCGGTACGAGGGCTACCGCAGTGATGGTGGTTCCCGATGGGGCCCTCGCTTGAATCGCGGCCGCCGAACACTCGACCTGGGCGAGCGCGACGGGCGCAAGCGCCCCAATCCCAAAGCTGGACAGAAGAGCCCACAGCGCGGCGGTTCGCATTGGCAGAGTATACGCGCCGGACGCTGTTCTTGGGCTACACTGCCACCGCCGGAGGGGAATCCATGCAGAGACGATTGACCTATTGCTTACTCGCTGCCCTCGTCTTGGGGAGCGGCGCGATTGCCGCCCAGACGAAGGCGACCGCCACCAACGTGGCGACGATCCCGCACGAAGCGGTGCCGAACTTCTTCAAGAACCCGCCGGGGATCTATACCGGCGAGAACATGGGCATTGCCACCAACTCGAAGGGCAACATCTACATCTACCATCGCGCCAACGAGACGCGGCTCTTTGAGTACACGCCGCAAGGCAGCTTTGTTCGTGAGATTGGCCGCGGCAATTACGGCTTTTCGTTCGCGCATTCCGTCCGCGTCGATGCCCAGGACAACATCTGGGCCGTCGATGAAGGCACCGACATGCTGGTGAAGTTCAGCCCCGAGGGCAAGGTGCTGATGACCATCGGCCGGCGCGAAGACCCGGTCGACAGCCTCACCAACATGCCCGGCACGGGCAGGTACCACGGCCGCAACGAGAAGTACCGGTTCGGCCGCCAGACCGACGTTGCCTTCGATCAGCAGGGCAACATCTTCGTGTCTGACGGTTACTTCGATGGCCGCGTGGTGAAGTACGACAAGAATGGCCGGTTCGTGAAGGCGGTCGGCACCCGTGGCAACGCTAACCTGCAGTTCAATACGCCGCACTCGATTGCCACCGACTTCCAGGGCAACGTCTACGTCGGGGATCGGGGCAACGCGCGCGTGCAAGTGCTCGACAACGACCTGAACTGGAAGGCCAATTATCCCAACGTCGGCAACCCGTGGGCGGTGTGCGTGTCGGGCGGACCGGGTCCTAAGAACCCCGGCAAGCAGTACCTCTACGTGTCGAATTCCTGGCAGGACAGCGCGCCGGCCGCCGGCGCCGAATTCACTGGCGAAGTCTACAAGATGGAGCTCGACGGCACCATCATCGGCAAGTTCGGCCGCGCCGGTAAGGCCGTCGGCGAGTTCTCCACCATCCACCAGATGGATTGCCGCGACCCCGACACCATCTACACCGCCGAGATCAACAACTGGCGTTCGCAGAAGATTCTGCTTAAGCCGCAAGCCATGAAGACCTCGAGCCAGCAGCAGGGCCACCGATGACACCGACCAGACAGAGTGCGGAGACACCCATGGCGCGAACCCTTTCAGCTTGTGTGGCAGCGGCAGTCCTCGCCGTCGGCGGTTCGCTGATCGCCCAATCGGGCGTTCCGGACATCGCGTTCACGACCAGCGATTTCCTCAAGACCCCGAACGACGTCTACGTCGGTGAAGTCGGCGGCGTCGGCGCCAATTCCAGGGGCCAGGTCTTTGTCTATCACCGCGCCGGCCATCCCTACGCCACGCTTGGCGACAACCGCACGTTCTATCGCGGTGGCTCGCGCCTGTTCCAGTTCGACGCCAACGGCAAGTACCTGCGCGAATTTGGCCAGGATGTCTACGGCTTCAACGCCGCCATCGGCCTGCGGATCGATCCACAAGACAACGTCTGGACGATCGACGAAGGCGCCAACCAGGTCGTGAAGTTCGACACCGAAGGCCGCGTGGCGCTGGTGTTGGGCCGCAAGCCCGAGACGATTTCCGTACGACCCGGTCTTCCGCCACCGGCCGGTGCAGCCGGTGCGCCAGGCGGGGGGGCAGCCGCTGCGCCCGTGGCCGCAGGGCCCGCCGGCGGATTCGGCGGGCAGCCTCCGCGCGCACCCGGATCGGGTACTCCGGGCTCAACCTTCAGCCGCCCCACCGACGTGGCGTGGGATCGCGCCGGCAACATCTACATCGCTGACGGCATCGGCAATACCAACCGCATTGCCAAGTTCGACAAGGACGGCCGTTTCATCAAGCACTGGGGGTCCACGGGTAAGGGGCCTGGCCAATTCACTGGCGTCAAGGCACTCGCCGTCGATGCCCAGGGCAACGTCTATGCGGCGGACCTCGGCAACAAGCGCATCCAGGTCTTCGACGCCGAGGGCGCGTTCAAGTCGGAGTTCGGCGGCGTCGGCACGCCGATCGCCATGTGCATGACGCGCGGAGCCACGCAGCATCTCTACATCTCGCATGCCGGTGACGAGGACGGCATGGACGATGCGGCGATCTATAAAGTGCAGCTGGATGGCAAGGTGGTCGGCAAGTTCGGTAGCGCCGGCAAGGTGCTGAAGGAGTTTGGCCTGGCCAACTCCATCGATTGCCGAAGCGACAACGAATTGCTGGTGGGTGAACGCACCAACTGGCGCGTGCAGAAAGTGTCGCTGAAGTAGAAGCGATTCGCCGTTCGCGATTCGCTGTTCGCTGTTCGACGGCTAGGGCTTCACCTCCAGGTTTGCCTGGATCGCGGCAAAGAACACGTCGGCGATGCGCTTGTATCCCACTTCGGTGGGATGCAGGCCATCGACGCCGATCACCGTGCTGGCTTCGGGCAGCAACGCGTTATACAAGTCCACGAACACCGCACCTTCATCACGAGCCATCTGCTGGAGCTTCAGGTTGTAGGCGACCAGCGCCGCGCTTGAGGCCGATCGTTGCCGGCCCTCGATGGTCGGTACCATGGATCCGACGAACACACGCGCGCCATGCACCTTGGCGACCTGCACCATCCGCTGCACGACGTCGGTCGACTGGTCGGGGCCGGCGACCGGTAAGCCGGCCACGCCTTCCATCAGCAACACCGCTTCCGCCCGGCTGGAACTCATCGCGGCAGGGAATCGCACCTCGCCCTCGAGCACCGTTTCGCCGGGGACTCCCATGTTGGTGACCACCAACGCCGACGCCTGCGCCGGGTACCTGGCCTGGAGCATAGACACCAACTGCGAGGGATACGACGCGGTTGGCAGTATCACCAGCTTGGTGCTGAGCGACGAGGGACCGCTCGCCCCAAGCGGCGTGGTCACTTCGCCCGCGGTAATGCTGTCGCCGAACGCCAGGAAGCGCGTGCGTGACAACCTGGCCACGGACGAGGGACTCGTGGTGCCGGTGGCTCCTCCGCACGCCGCGACAAGGGTGCAGCAGGCCGTTAACAAAAAGACGTGGCGCATAGGTGAGAGACATCCGGCATTCTACCGGACGTCTCTCGATTGTCGAACCGCGGACTAGTAGCGGTAATGCGCGCTCTTGTACGGTCCTTCCACGGCCACGCCGATGTAGTCAGCCTGTTCCTTGCTGAGCGTGGTGAGCTTCACGCCCAGCTTGCCGAGGTGCAGGCGCGCCACTTCTTCATCCAGCTTCTTCGGAAGGATGTAGACGCGGTTGGCATCGTAGTTGGTGCCCGACAGCGTCGGTTTGCCGTTCATGCTCAGGTGCAGGTCGATCTGCGCCAGCACCTGGTTGGTGAACGACGAGGACATCACGAACGACGGGTGGCCGGTCGCGCAGCCGAGGTTCAGCAGGCGCCCTTCGGCCAGCACCAGGATGCTGTGCTCGGGGCGCTGGCCTTCCGCCGGGAAGATCCACTCGTCGTACTGCGGCTTGATCTCGACGCGCCTGGCGCCGCCCTTGGCGAGGCCGGCCATATCGATCTCGTTGTCGAAGTGGCCGATGTTGCCGACGATCGCCTTGTCCTTCATGCGCCTCATCAGGTCCACGGTCAGGATGTTCTTGTTGCCGGTGGCGGTGATGAAGATATCAGCGGTCTCGATCACGTCGTCGATGGTGGTGACCTGGTAGCCTTCCATCGCCGCCTGCAGCGCGCAGATCGGATCGATCTCGGTGACGATCACGCGGCAGCCCTGGCCCTTGAGCGCCTGGGCGCAGCCCTTGCCGACGTCGCCGTAGCCGAACACCACCGCGACCTTCGCCGACAGCATCACGTCGCTGGCGCGGTTGAGGCCGTCGATCAGCGAGTGGCGGCAGCCGTAGAGGTTGTCGAACTTGCTCTTGGTCGCCGAGTCGTTGACGTTGATGGCCGGGAACAGCAGCGTATTGGCGGCGGTCATCTCGTAAAGACGATGCACGCCGGTGGTG
>JANLWW010000193.1:0-14714 GCA_031364805.1 Acidobacteriota bacterium | reverse complement strand
GGGCACTCGCTTCATGTCGCCCTTATGAAGCGGCGTGGCCATGTGGATGATCGAACTGGCGATGAACACCAGCACTGAGGCGACGAGGATCGGAACGAGCAACGACATCAATGGAACCATGGGGTCCCTCCTTCGCGGGCTGCCGAGCAAGGCAGCCACAGATTAGGCACAGATTAGACACCGATCTGGGGTGTCCCGGACAACCAAAGTCAGTCTGTGGTCTAAAACAGGCGCCGCAGCAAAAGGACATCGTGAACTAGCGCCGACAGGTAGATCAGGCCAACCCCAGCCAGCAGTGCCGGACCCAACCGCTGCTGTTTCACCGACGTGCGCTGTTCCAGCGCAGCCCGGCATCGCGAGCGCAGGCGTTCGGCCCGCCGGTGGTCTGACGTCAGTACGGTCAGCTCACTCACTCGCCGCAAGAGGGCGTCGTTCTGGATCATGTGGGTACCTCTCGGAGCACGGCGAGTGCTGGTTCGTCCGAATTCAGGCCGAGCGCCAGCGCCGCCCGTGCGCGGCTCAAACGTTGGCGCATGGCTTCGGGCGACACGCCGCAGACCTGAGCGGCCTCTGCCGGGCGCAGGCCCTCAATCACCACCAGCAGCAAGGCTTCGCGATACAGGACGGGCAGTGTGCCGAGCGCCGCCTCGATGCGAAGGCCGGTCTCGCTGGCGGCCGCGACTTCGAAGGGCGATGGCTGCGGCGATCCCGACGGCCAGAGGCCAATCAGGCCGGCTGCATGTGAGTCTTCGAGCAGGCGCGACCGGCGATAACTGACATGGAGGTTGCGTGCCACCGTGAACAGCCAGGGTCCCAGCTGCGTGTCCGGGCGAAGCTGCGCGGCCCGTGAGACGAGCCGCAACCAGGTTTCTTCGAGCAGATCTTCGGCGACCTCGCGCCGGCGCGACAGCCGGGCCAGGAAGTTGAACAGCCGCGTGTTGAAGGCGTCGTGGACCGCGTCAAACGCGTCCGGGTGGCCATCACGCAGCCGGCTGACGAGGGCCAGCTCGGTTTCGCGGTCCATATCGGTCATAACGCACGAGCGCGGCGATCGTGACAAGCCCTGGCAGGCCACCCCAATGAGGGGGTGGCCTGCACCGATGCTGTCACGTGCGGGCTCGCCAAGCGTTATATCCCGATCGGAGGCACGAAACGACATGGAGTTATTTCAAATTCTAGGCAACGCCAGCATTGTGGCAAGGCTGAGCATGCTGGTGAGTATCTTCCCGCTGGGGGCGGGCCTGGCTTACTTGCTGCGGCCGTCCGAACATCGGTTGGCGATGATGCGGCCGGTCTCGCTGGCGGGGCTGTTTGCAGCACTGAGCGGCACCACTGTAGGCGCCATCAACGTGCTTCGCGGAATCTGGATGAGCGAGGGCGTCGTGGATTGGAAGATCGTCGCGATCGGCTCAGCTGAAGCGCTGGTGACCCTGCTGCTCGCGTTTGGATGCCTGACCGTGGCCTGGCTGTGCGTTGCCGCCGGTTTCCGTCGCCAGGCCTAGTCGAGGGCGAGTGACCCTGTGTAGATGGCCATACCGACGACCGCGTCGATGCCGAGTGCGTCGAGGGCGTCGATTTCCTCGCGCGTGGTGATGCCGCCGGCGGCGGTCAGCTTGCGCGCCGTAGCGCCGGCTACGGCCTTGATCGCGGCCATGTCGGTGCCCTGCATCAGGCCTTCTTTGTCGACATGGGTATAGAGGAATTCCTCGCAGTAACCTTCGAGAAGCTGCACGGCCTGCACGGCGGTCAACGGCAGCACCGTCTTCCAGCCGTGAATGCACACGCGGCCGGCACGCGAGTCGACAGCGGCGATTAGCCGGTGCCTGCCGACGGTGTCGGCCAGCGCGCGAGCGAAGTCATGGTCGATCATTTGCGACAGGTCGGTGCCGTCTCCGGGCCGGAACAATCCGGAGCCGGCGATCACACCAGTCGCACCGGCGGCAATCAGCTCTTCGGCCCGCCGCACGCTGCGCACGCCGCCGCCCACGCGGCAGGGCAGCTCTGCCGCGATGCGCCGGACGAGATCGTCGTTGTTGCCTACCGACATGGCGGCATCGAGATCGATCAGCTGCACCTTGGGAAACTTGGCGAACTTCGCGATCCAGCCCTCGAAGTCGTCGGACGAAATGGCGAGCTTGTCACCCTGGACCAGTTGAACGACCTTGCCACCTTGCAAATCAATTGACGGAATCAACATACGTTGGCCACAGAGGACTCAGAGGACACCGAGAAATTCATATTCTTACTGGAATGCCGCAGGTGCTCAAATACCGCTTCAGTTCGACAACGCTTCTTTCATTGAAGTGAAAGATCGACGCCGCCAAGGCCGCGTCGGCGCGTCCGTCGCGAAAGACGTCGGCGAAGTGGTCGAAGGTGCCTGCTCCGCCTGAAGCGATCACCGGGATGTTCACGGCAGCAGAAACCGCAGCGGTCATCGCGCAATCGAACCCGGCTTTGGTCCCATCGCGGTCGATCGAGGTCAGCAGAATCTCGCCGGCGCCGCGGTCGGTGGCTTCGCGCGCCCATTCCACGGCGTCGCGTGGCGTCGCTGCCTGGCCGCTGCGCACATAGACCGCGTAGCGATCGTCCTGCATCTTGGCATCGATCGCGACGATCACCGCCTGGCTGCCGTAGCGCCTGGCCAGGTTCGTGATCAATTCTGGCGTCTTGAGCGCCGCCGTGTTCAGGCTCACCTTGTCGGCGCCGGCCTCGATGGCGGCAGCCGCATCTGCCTCGCTGTGGATGCCGCCACCCACTGCCAGCGGCAGGAAGATCTCTTTCGCCACGGCGGCAATTGTGTGCGCTCGTGCCTGGCGCGCTTCGACGGTGGCCGTGACGTCGAGGATGACGATCTCGTCGATGCCCTCCACGTTATAGCGCCGCGCAAGCTCCGCCGGGTCTCCCGCGTCGCGCAGCCCTTCGAAGTTCACGCCCTTCACGACTTTGCCGTCGCGGACGTCGAGGCAGGCGATGATGCGTTTAGACAGCATCGCGCAACCAGTTGCTGAGCATGTGAAGCCCGGCGGGTCCTGATTTTTCCGGGTGAAACTGCATGCCGGCGACGTTGGCGCGCTCAACCGCAGCGCTAAACGGGCCGCCGTAGTCGCAGACTGCCACAGTGTCGTCAACCACCGGTGCGGCGTAGGAATGCGTGAAGTACACCTGCGTGCCGGGTGCGATGCCGGCCATTAACTTGCTGGGCCGCGGTATCGACAGGCTGTTCCAGCCAACATGTGGCACTTTCTGCCTGGCATTTTCGGGAAACGTAAATGTTAAGCAGGTTCCTTTAAACACTCCGAGGCCCGCCGCCTCGGGCGCTTCGACGCTGCCCTCGAACAACCACTGCAACCCGACGCAGATGCCAAGAAGCGGCGTGCCGTCGGCCACGGTGGCCTTGATTGCTGCGCGCCAGTCGTCGGTCAGCCCGCGCGTGGCATCGAAGTGGCCAACGCCGGGGACGATAATGCCGTGGGCGCGACCGAGTTCGCCGGGCAGTGTCGGCGTCCAGACGTTTGCGCCGATTGCCGCAAGCGCCTTGCGCACCGACGTCAGGTTGCCCGCGCCGTAGTCGACGAGTGCGATCTCAGCAGGCCCTTGGTGCTGGGCAGCATGCGCGCCATCTGCTTGTCTTTCGAGCACGCCACGCGCAGCGCACGGGCGAAAGCCTTGAAGCAGGCCTCGATCTTGTGGTGATTCGAGCGCCCGTACATGACTTTGAGGTGCACGTTGGCTCGGGCCGCCATGGCAAAGCCGTCGAAGAAATCGTGCACCAGTTCGGTTTGCAGGTCGCCGACCACGCGGACGGTGACCTTGGTGTCGATCACGCAGTGCGGGCGACCGCTCAGGTCAATGGCGGCAACGGCGAGCGTCTCGTCCATCGGCATCACGAAGTAACCGGCGCGATTGATGCCGCGCTTGTTGCCAATCGCCGCCAGCACCGCCTCGCCAAGGGCGATGCCGGCATCTTCGACGGTGTGGTGCTGATCGACATCGAGATCGCCGGTCGCCTTGACGGTGAGGTCAAAGCCGCCGTGCCGCGCGACCAGGTCGAGCATATGGTCGAGAAAGCGGATGCCCGTGCTGTTCTCGTACTTGCCCTTGCCGTCGAGCGCCAGCGTGACCTTGATCTGCGTCTCGGCCGTTCGCCGGTCGATGACGGCCTTGCGGCTTGCCCGCCGTCCTGTCCGCCGGAGCCTTGGCGGAGTCGGAAGCTTTAGCGAAGGCGGGCGCACAGGGCCTCCAGCGTCTCGGCGGCGTGGCGAGTGTGCTCGACGACCCCAGTCGTCAAGCGGAAGCAGTTCGGACACGCCGGGTCCTTGGTGCGATCGCGCACGAACACGCCCTTTGCAATCATGCCGTCCACCAGTTCGCGCGCGCGGGCACCGCCGTCGATCAACACGAAGTTGGCGCCGCTTTTCCAGTAGCGCAGGCCGGCGCGGTCGCAGGCGGCGTAGACCAGTTCTTTCGATTCGTTAGCCTGCGCGACGTACCACGACCGAAACTCGGTATCGGCAATGGCGGCACGCAACGCGGCGACCGCTACGACGTTGAGGTTGAACAGCGGCATGGCGCGGCGAATCGGTGCCAGCACGGCGGGTGCGGCAATCATCACACCGACGCGCATGCCCGCCAGGCCAAACGCCTTCGAGAACGTGCGGCCGACGATCACGTTCGGATACGCGGCGGCTTCGTCCAGGAAATTCTCACCGAGAAAGTCGTGATATGCCTCGTCCACGAACACCAGCGCGTGGCCGGCCTCGCGGGCGACGCGACGAATGGCCTCTTGCGGCACCGGCTGGCCGCTCGGGTTGTTCGGGTTGTTCACGTACACAATGCGCGTGTTGGGGGTGATGGCCTTGAGCACCGCGTCAACCGGATACGCATAGTCGGGACCAGCAGGCACCGATACGACGCGCGCGCCCATGGCGTGGGCGGTGCCCAGGTACGGTTCGAACGCCGGCTGCGCCACCAGGACTTCGGGAGTGCCCGACGTCACGGTCAGCGGTGCGCCCTGTTCGACGAGCGCCTCGGGTGTGCGCTGGCCCAGGTAGGCGATCGACGCGAGAAGAATGCCCTCGTCCAGGCCGTTGGTCAGCACAATCCGGTCGGCGTCGACGCCAAGAAACGCGGCGGTTCCCAGGATGGCGTCGCGGAAGTCGGGATAGGTGGCGAGTTGCTGGGCGTCGAAGGCCCGCACGGCCTCGACGACCTTGGGCGAGCAGCCGCCGGTGTTCTCGTTGAGGTGCAGGCGAAGGCCGGGACCGAGGTCGGGCACTCCTTGAATGATGGTCATGTGTCTGTTTTCGGCGGCACTAAAGCGCCGCCCTCCTGGCACTCGTGCCTTTGGTCCGTACTTCAATCGAACGGGCGTGGCCTTCAAGGCCTTCCGCACGCGCTAGTGTGGTGACCGTGCCAGCAATGCTCGCCAGCCCGCGCCTGGTCATTCGTTGGACGGAGACCAGCTTCACGAAGTCAGCCGCGTTCAACCCGCCACGGTAGCGGGCAGCGCCGGCCGTTGGCAGCACGTGATTAGAGCCGATCGCGTAATCGCCGGCGACCTGGGCCGTCCACGCGCCGACGAACACGGCCCCAGCATTCCACACGCGCCGAGCCATGGCCTCGCTTCCGACGACCAGGTGTTCGGAGGCTGCCTCGTTGGCCAGCGCCATCGCCTCGGTCAGGTTGCGGCACACGATAATGCCGCCGTGGGCCTCGAGCGACTGCAGTGCCGGTCCGGTCCCGGGCATTTGCGCTGCCACCGCGCGCGCCACCTGTTCCCCCAGACGCCGATTCCACGTGATGAACACCGCGCGCGCGTCGGGATCGTGCTCGGCCTGCGCGATCAGGTCGGCGGCAATCGCATCGGCAGGTCCCGACGCGGTGACAATCAGAATCTCGGTCGGACCAGCATAAAAGTCGATTCCGCAGTCGGTGGAGATGAGGGACTTCGCGGCCGACACCCAGCGGTTGCCGGGCCCGACAATCTTGTCCACCCGCGGCACCGTGCGCGTGCCGTATGCCATGGCGGCAATCGCATGGGCGCCGCCCACCTGGAACAGGCGATCGACCTTCGCTTCAAGCGCCGCCGCAAACACTGCGGCATCGGGCCGTGGACAGGCGACGATCACGTCCGGCACGCCTGCGGCCCGGGCGGGAATCGCCGACATCAGCAAAGACGAGGGCAGGGGATAGCGTCCGGCGGGCACATAGCAGCCCACTCGCGACACCGGGATCACGCGTTGTTCGACGCTGATGCCGGCGCCGACCGTCTTGCGCCAGCCTTTCGGCACCTGTGCCGACGCGACCGCGCGGATGTTGGCGGCCGCGCGCTTGATGGCCGTGCGGACTGCGGGTGACAGCGTACGGGCTCGCGCCTGCCACGCCCGGCGCGGCACTTCGATGGCGCCCTGCAGCCCGTCCAGTTCGCGCGCGTACTGCCGCAGCGCGGCGTCGCCGCCCGTGCGGACACGTTCGACGATCGCGGCGGCCTTTGCTTCCGTGGCCTTGTCGCGGATGCGCGTGGCCGATAACAGGCCGGCGACGGCGCGACGATTGCTTGACTCAACAATTCTCACAATGTCTCCCAAGCGGCCCTCGAGTGCCGCCCTCCTGGTGCCGCCGCTAGATAACGATCTTGTTCAGCGGATACTCGACAATGCCCTGGCCGCCGGCGGCTTTCAGGCGCGGAATCAGGTCGCGGGCGACCTTCTCCTCGAGAATGGTGTTGATGGCGACCCACTCGGGATCGCTCAGCGACGATACGGTCGGCCGCTGCAAGGCGGGAAGCAACGAGATCAGTTTCTCGAGATCGGTCCGCTTTGCGTTCAGCATCAGCCCAACGCGTCCCTGTGCGTCAATGGCGGCCTTCAGCAGCAGAGCGAGGTTCTCGATTTTGGTCTTCTTCCAGCCGTCAGCCATCGCCGGCTGGTTGGCGATCAGCTGCGTATTGGATTCCATGATGGTTTCAAGAATGCGCAGGCGATTGGCGCGTAGTGTCGAACCGGTTTCGGTGGCTTCGACAATGGCGTCGGCGAGCACCGGCGGCTTCACCTCGGTGGCGCCCCACGAGAACTCGACGTCGACGTCAAGGCCCTGCGTCGTGAAGTAGTTCTTGGTCACGCGCACCAGCTCGGTGGCGATGCGCTTGCCGTTGAGGTCGGCCACCGTCTTGAACGGCGAATCTTCGGGGGCGGCCAGCACCCACTTCACCTTGCCGAAGCTCTGCTTGGCGTAGACCAGGTCGCAAATCCGCGCGAGCGGCGTCTGTTCGGGGTGGCCAATCTCGTGTTCGGCAATCCAGTCCTGGCCGGTCAGGCCGGCGTCGAGTACGCCGTCGGCAACGTATCGCGCCATCTCTTGCGCGCGGATCAACATGCACTCGATGTCGGGATCGTCAATCGACGGAAAGTACGACCGCGAATCCACGCGCATTTGGTACCCGGCGCGCTGGAACAACTGGGTCGTCGCATCCTGCAGCGACCCCTTGGGAATGCCTAATTTCAATTTCATCTGGTCCTCGTGTTCGGCGGAACTAAAGTTCCGCCCTCCCAGCATCCGGAATACTGATCTCGGTGTAGAAACAGGTTCGCTGGCCGGTGTGGCAGACGTTGCCGTCGCCTTCGCGCTGCACCTTGATTAACACCGTGTCTTCGTCGCAGTCGATCAGCACTTGTCGCACCGCGAGCCGGTTCCCCGAGGTCTCGCCCTTCATCCAGAGCTTGTTGCGCGTGCGGCTGAAGAAGGTGACGTAGCCGGTCTGCTGGGTCAGCGCCCAGGCCTCGTCGTTCATGAAGCCCACCATCAAGACCTCGTGGCTGGTCTCGTCCTGCACGACCGCCGGAATCAAGCCGTCGAGTTTTGAAAAATCCATTCTTCGCGTCCTTCGTGCGCTTCGTGGTTGCCTTGCAAAAACAAAAGCCCGCCGTTGCCGGCGGGCCTTTGCGTGAAACCAATCCTGGTGGATGTCGTCCTGTCTCTACGCGCAAACTCCTACCGTGCCGTTTTGTGAACGGTGGTGATGGCTGCGGTGCGCGTGGTGGACGAACGACATGACCTGAAAAGGGTAGTTGATCCGCGATTGGAAATGCAAACCGGCTGGCGCGGCGCCAGCTTCCGCTCTTGTGCGCACGGCGACAGCCGTGCCACGACTGTGCTCACAGAACTGTTGGATTGCACGGTAGGACCGCAAGGCTGACCTGGCGTGAGGCCGCCAGGCCAGATTTGCCCACGCTGCACCTATTTCTTACGCGGCAGGCGCTCGGTCGTATTCGCCGCGTACCACGCGAACACCGCCGCCACCGCCCCCTGCTGAATCACATCGTCCTTCTGAACGTGATCGAAGGTGTCCATGTTCGAGTGGTGCGTGCGCGAGTTGTATTCAAGCCGCTCCTGGATGAACTGGAAGCCCGGAATACCGGCCTCCTCGAACGAGCCGTGATCGGTCTGGGTCACCGAGCGCGGACTCACGTTCTTCCAGCCGAGGTCCTTCAGCGGCTTGCCCCATTCTTCGAACTGCTTCATGGCCTCGAAGTTGCCCTGACCCCAGATGCCGACAATGCGGCCGGTGCCGTTGTCGAGATTGAAGTAAGCCTGGATGTTCTCGTGGCCCGGCTTGGGTGCCTTGGTCTTGGCGTCGTAGAAGTGACGCTGCACGTACTCGCGCGAGCCGAGCAAGCCCTGCTCCTCGGCCGCCCACAGTGCAAGGCGAATCGTGCGCCGCGGCTTCAGGCCGAGCGCCTGGATCACGCGGACCGCTTCGATCATTGCCGACGATCCCGTGGTGTTATCGGTGGCGCCGGTCGCGTACGGGTAGGTATCGAAGTGCGCGCCCATGATCACCACCTCGCTGGCGAGGTCGGTGCCGGGAATGTCTGCGATTATGTTGAACGCGTTGCCGGCGGGATCCGTTTCGGGATGGAACCTGGTCTGAATGTTCACCTCCATCCGCACCGCCTGGCCGCGTGCGAGCAGGCGGACGATGCGGTTGTAGTGCTCCACCGCAATCGTCGCCGACGGTACTTGCGCCGCCACCTTCGGGTCGCGGCTGCCGCCGTTGCTCGGGAAGATCGTGCCGCCGTCGATGACCTGGGTTCGCCACGACAGGTTACTGCCGCCGGCCGGCGAGTCGTTGTCGGACCCGCGATCGAGATACACCGCGGCACCCTCAGCGGCGAGGAAGCGCTGCAGCGAGGCGGCCGTCACGGGCGCCGCGGCACCGGTGGGGGCGGCGGCAGGCGGTGCGTCCGCAGCGGCGGGCGCGGGCATCTTCATGGCCTCGGCCCAGTCACCGTCGTTCATGAGCAGCACGACCCGGCCGTCGAGCATCCGCACCACGCGGACACCCTGGCTGACGACAATCTTTCCCTGCAGTTGGCCCTTGTACTTGGCGAGGTCGCCTTCCGTAGCCGCCTGCACGTGCACCACGTCGGCGGCGACCGTGCCGTTGGTTGACGGAGAATTCCAGCGCGGCTGGCCAACCAGCGCGGCCGTCTGCGGCGCGAGCAGGTTGATCGAGAAGCGTTCGATCGTCCATCCCTGTCCGAACGGGAACCGTTCGATGTGGATGTTCTTCAATCCCCACTCGGCGAACTTCTTCATCACCCAGTCGGCGCCTTGTGTATACGCGGGCGTGCCGGTCGCGCGCGGACCGTAGACCTCGGACAGCCACCAGTGCGTCTCCATGGCTTGCGAGCGCGTGATGGCTTCGCCGCGAATACGATTGACGGTGGCCTGGTCGACACCGGCGGGCGCCTGGGCGATGCCGGTCGAGGACGCCAGAAGGACAATCGAGAGCAGCACAATCGAGAGCCGGGTCATGAGATTCCTTCACGAAAAAGCCAACACGAAGACCACGAAGGTCACGAAGCATTTTATTGGTTCGCCTTCGTGTCCTTCGTGACCTTCGTGTTCAAACTATTGTTGCGGCGCGGCCGTCGTCGTTGCCGACGGGCCGCGTTTGTACTTGTCGAACCAATATCGCAGATAGAGCTGCGTCCGTACGAAGTTCGACGGGGTACTCGAGGTGCCGTGCCACTCGTTGTTCATCCGCAGCATGGCGGTGGGCACCTTCAGCAGCTTGAGTGCGCTGTAGAACTGCTCGGTCTGCGGCATCGGCGTCCGCAGATCCTGCACGCCGGTCATCAACATGGTCGGGGTCTTGACGTTGGCCACATAGGTGAGTGGCGACCGGCGTAGGTGCTCCGACGGGTCCTCCCACGGCAGTTTCTCGAAGTTGTAATACCAGCTGGCGCCGTCGGTGGTGCCGACAAAGCTGACCCAATCAATGACCGGGCAGTTCGCCGATGCCGCCGCGAAACGGTTGGTCTTGCCGACGATCCAGGCGGTGAGCACGCCGCCGCCGCTGCAGCCGGTGACGAACATGTTGCGCTCGTCGACGAAGCCTTTCTTCAGCAACTCGTCGACGCCGCCCATCAGGTCGTCGTAATCCTTGCTCGGATAAGCGTTGTTGATCTGGTTGCCGAACGAGCTGCCGTATCCAGTGCTGCCGCGCGGATTGGTATAGAGCACCACGTAGCCGTTGGCCGCCTGCTCCTGCCACCCATAGTTGAAGCCGACGCCGTACATGCTGTGCGGGCCGCCGTGAATGTGCAGCTGCATCGGATACTTCTTGGTGGCATCGAAGTCCGGCGGCGTGATGTACCAGCCCTGGATCTTCATGCCATCGGTCGAGGTGTACCACATCTCCTTGACGTCGCCGAGCTTCTTGCCGGCGAGGATGTCTTCGTTGACATTGGTGAGCTGCTTGATCTGCGCCGGGTTGGCGACGTCGAACGACACAATGTCGGCGGGCGCGTGCGGCGAGGTGAGCACGCCCACCGCCTTGCCCTTGACGACGCTGGCGGTCGTCAGCATGTAGGTGCCCTTGGTCAGCGGCTGCACGACGTCGCTGCGGTCGCCGGCCATCGGCAGCACGTACAAATTCTGTGAACCCTGGTCCTGCGCGGTGAAGTAGATGCCGGTGCCGTCCGGTTTCCACATCACGTTCTGCGGCGAGCGATCCCACTCGCCCGATACGACGCGGCCGTTGGTGCCGTCGATGTTCATGACGTAGAGCTTGCTGTCCTGCCACGTGTTGCGCGATGCGTCGTAGCCGACATAGGCGACTCGCTTGCCGTCGGGTGATACCTGCGGGCTGCCGTCTGGACCCTTGCGGGTGGTCAGCTGCTTGATGGCGCCGGTCTCGACGGTGACCGAGTAGATGTCCGATTCGCGCCATTGGTACTCGGCGTCGGCGACCCGGTTCGAGCCGAAGAGAATCTGCTTGCTGTCGGGCGTCCACTCGACGCCGTTGTGGTGCCACTGGCCGTCGGTCAACTGCCGGGGTGTGCCGCCACTGGCCGGCACCACGAAGATGTGCCGGAAGGCATCATCATCGAAGCCGGCACCGTCGGAGCGGTAGTCAAGGCGTTCGACGATCCGCGGCGCCTCGACCCACTTGGCGCCTTCAGGGGCGCGAGGCATCTTGATCGGCCACGAGTTCTTCGCTTCAACGCTCATGATGAAGCCGAGGCGCGTGCCATCGGGCGACCAGGCCACGGCGCTTGGTGCCTTCTCGACGCGAGTGACCTGGGAGGCGGCGCCCTCAGCGTCCATGTAGCGGACGAAGATCTGCGTGCCCTTGGGCTCGCCCTGGGCAGTGTAGGCAATGCGGTCGCCGGTCGGCGACCAGCGGGCGTTGCTGCCGCGCACGAGGAAGCGGTTCTTGCCGCCGTCGGCGTTCATCACCCACAAAGACGATTCGCGCTTGTCGTTGACCTTGTCGATCCACCCTCGCGTGTAGATGACCTGACTGCCATCGGGCGACAGCTGTGGATCCGAAACGGTCTCGAATTCCCAGTACAGGTCGAGGTTGAGCCGGTCGCTGGCGACGGTGTTGGCCGTCGTCGTGTTCTGGGCGGCCATCACCGCCGGCAAAGACGCAAAGGCGAGCGTGAGTATCAGTCGACGCATGTCATCCTCCAGGGCCGCCCGCCAGAACCGTTCGCGAGCACAGGCGGGAATTCTAATCCCAAAGGCCGCTCTGATACAGTTTCCTGACAGACCGCCGGCGATATGACGAGCTTCGAATTCACTGACTTTGCCGCGCTTCGCAACCAGCGCTTCCCGACCGCTGCCATGGTTGAGGCGATGCGCCTCGCGCTCCCGGCCGTGATGCAGCGCCGCGGCTCAACACAAAAAGCGCTCAATCAGAAGCTGGCGCGCCACTTGGGGTGCCCATCCGAGCACGTGCAGGTGCTTCACGGCGCATCGCAGATCTACCCGGTCCTGAAACGATTGGTGGGCAGCCGGCCGGTGTTGCGATCGCAGCCCTCGTCCGACGAATACCAGCGGATGTTCCCCCGCGCCAGGGCCTATGCCGACTCAACGAGCGTCGAACTGGCCGCCTTCGACGCGGCCATTCCCGATGATGGTGTCGTCCTGATCGAGTCGCCGAACGGCATCACCGGCACCGTGGTGCCAACCGAGTGGATCGACGCCTGTGTTCGACGGCACCCCCACACCCTGTTCGTGGTCGACGAGTCGGCCATCGACTATTGTGACGAGACGCCGATGGTCGAGCGGCTGCAGGCGGATTCCGTCTCGAACGTGATCGTCATCAAGAGCCTGGGCAACTCGTTTGGGGTGCCGGGGCTGCGGCTGGGTTTCGCCTACTGCGCCAATCCCGAGGTGATTCGGGTGCTCGATGATGAGCTTCCGGTCCGGAACCTGAGCGGACCGGCGGAGTTCTACCTTGAGTTGCTGTTGACGCACCGTTCCGAATTCGAGCGCTCGTTGGTCGGGACCAAGGCCGACCGCGCGGCCTTTGCCACCATGCTTGCCAACGTGCCGGTCGTGGCCCGGGTGCATTCGGGCGGCGGAAATTTTCTGCTGGCATTGCTCAGGGGCCCTGACCCCACGATGGCGGCCAGCATCAGGAACGAGTTACTGGCGCAGCACAATATTGACGTCAAGGACGTGTCGAACCGGCTGCAGCCGGCTGCCCCCCGTCTGCGCGTGGCAGTCAGGCTGCCCGACGACAACGCGCGATTCTGTCTCGCGCTCGACAGCGTCACGATCGCGGTCCCGTCGGCGGGCTCGATCAATCAGCGGCCTTGAGCCTCTGGGTCCGAGAACCGACCTCGTCCCTTGCTTGCCGACGCAACGGTCGCAGTCTCGTCACGACTCAGTGATACCGTTGGAGGTGACGCCGAATGCGTCAACAGTACCTCTCTGCCAGGAAAGAAGCATCGTGGACTCGAAAAAATCGTCTCGCTCGCGCAAGCCCGCTCCAACATCCTCAACGCCAGAGACCCCCAAGACCGCCCCGCTCGCGCCGCGACGCCGCGCTTCGGACGTCAAGGCGGCGCGCCCAGCACAGCCCGCCGCGCCCAAGGGCGCCCGGGCCGGCGCCACCGAAGGCGCTCGACCCGTCAAGAAGACCCGCGCGGGTACGGTCGCGACACCCGCGCCCGTGGCCGCGCCTCCGCCGCGCCCGGCGACCGATGAGGAGGTCAGGGTCCGCGCCTACTTCCTCGCTCTGGAGTACTCCGGTGACGACCGCAACGACATCGACTTCTGGCTGATCGCCGAGCGCGAGCTCCGGCGCAGCACGTAGTTCTTCTCGCTACTTTAGCGGGATGAACGCGAGCCCGTTGTTCGCATTCATCGGAATCACCAACTGGTTGGCGCCGCTGTCGTAGCACATCGACGCCGCGCTCGGGATGTTCTGCGCGATCATCTCGGCCGGCTGGCCGGGACGAATCCTCGAGACGCCGCCGTTTTGGACGCTGCTGACGTACTTCGTGCCGTCGGCCATGATCACCAGCCCGTCGTTACCGCCCTGCACCGCTTTCTCGGTGTTCAGGACCTTGCCGTCCGGCGAGAACGTGATCACGTCAGGATTGCCGATGTTGACGACGACGATGTTGCCCTGTGGATCGATCGCGACGCCGTTGGGCGCCACCAGCGGGACGTTCTGGAAGAAGATTGACGCGGCGCCATCCGGCGTAATCTTCCACACCTGCGCGCCGTCGCCCATCGCCGTCACCGTGCCGTAGATGTTGCCCGCCTTGTCGATCGCCAAATCGTTGAAACCGGTCGACTTCTCGACGCGGAATTCCTTGCCCGGCAGGCCGGTGGCCATGTTGAACGTGCGAACCACCGACACTGACGGATCGCCTGGCGCCGTCCCACCATCACGATCAGCGAGGTAGAGAACGCCGTTGACGATGTCGCTGCCGAGCGGTTCGTTCAGCACCAGCGGCGGGGTGCTGGCTCGCTGCGGACCGGGATTCTGGATGCCCACCCAGCGGGCGGTGTGCACCGAGCCATCGTGGTTGATGAACGAGATCCAGGCGTTGTTCGTCTGCAGATTCTGCGCCACGCCGCGGTTCGGCACCACAATCACACCACGGACCGGATCGTACGAACAGCTCTCGGCCGAATAGATCGCGCCGTAGACCTTGACGTTCGACGACATGGGCGTGAACTTGCCATCGGGCGCCGGGTTGATCGGCAGGCCGAGCGGGTTGCCAACAAAATACGGCGGTGGCGTGGCTGGTGTGGCAGGTGCGGCGGGCTGCTGAGTTTGCGCGGCCACGGCCGAGGCCAACGTCAGAAGTGCTGTTGCAAGGGTCAGATTCTTCCCGTTCAATGTCATGCGGAAAGTTTACTTCAGCGAGCCGAGAGTGACGCTGGTGTGCTCAGCCGCTCGG
>JANLWW010000189.1:0-12410 GCA_031364805.1 Acidobacteriota bacterium | reverse complement strand
CCGGTCTGCTGGGTGACGTCCGAGCCGCCCGTGGAGACCTGCATTTCTTCGAGCATGTCGAAGTCGTAGTAGATGGGCGAGGCGCCGGTGGCGGCCATGTCGGTGATGTCGACACCGTCAATGGACCACTTGTTGTTGCCGGTGCTCGAACCACGCGAGATGTAGCCCGACTGCTGGCCCGACTGGTTGCCGCCGACGTTGGCGCGGTCCATGGTGATGCCGGGCGTCCGCTCGAGCATGACCCAGGGGTCGCGCGCCGAGGGAATGTCGCGCATCGTCTCGAGGTTGAAGGTGGTCGAGGTGCCGGTCTCGCGAGTGTCAACGATCGGGCTCTCGCCGGTCACGGTGACCGTTTCCTGCACCGACGACAACTCGAGGGCGCCGTTGACCTGCGCGCGGAAGCCGATGGTGACGCGAATGTCCTGCATGACCATGGAGCGGAAGCCGGGTAACTCGAACGTAACCGAGTAAGCGCCAATCGGCAGTTCGGGTGCGCGGTAGCTCCCGGTTTCCGACGTCACGGAGACGCGCGGCGAAATCAGCGCGGGACCGGCGACCGTCACCGTTACTCCTGGCAACACGGCGCCCGACTTGTCGGCCGCCCTTCCGTAGATTTCACCAGTCTGCTGCTGCGCAGCGGCCGTGGTGCCCACAACGAGCATCAGCGCCGACGCGACAAGCACGGTTCTTAACGTCATATTTCCCAATCCTCCAAAACGCCAGGGAGCCCGGCGAATTTCAATCCACAAAAGCCGTCCCGCAATATCGGCAGTTCGGCCCAACTACAAAGGTTCACACCCCAAAGAGCAGCATCTATGCCACTGGTCACACGGCTGTCACCATCGATTATTCGCAACAAAACAGCCTTCAAACCGCATTTCATGGGGATGAGCCACAGGCATATTCAAGTATTTGGACTAGGGGGCTCCAAACAGCTGAATGAACGGTCAGGATGCGCGCGTCCTGCAAACGGGCGAAAGTATCCCGGGCGATCTGGCGCCGCTCGTGCGGAGGCAGGGAAAAGGGTAGGGCTCCCGATGCCAAACCCATCGGGAGCCCTACAAGGCCGCGGAGCGGCCGAGCCCTACGGCGCCGTAAGGCGCCGCCTCAGCCTACCAATCGAACTTCACACCAAACTTCGCAATGCGCGGTCCGAGCACGGTGGTCGCCTTCTCGAACGCCGCGCCCGAACGCCAGTTCTCGTTGACGTTCACGTTGGAGTTCATGGCGTTGAATAGATCGAAGAACAGGCCGAGCCTGGCCTTCTGTGCGAAGCGCATCTGCTTTTCGACGCGGAAGTCGAGCACGGTCACGGTGTCCTGACGACGGGTTCCGATCGGCTCGGCCAGAATGATCTGCGTGCCGTAGTTCAGCTCGCCGGCGCGGGTCGTGAAGAACCGGCCGTAGGGCGCGCCGCTCTGCACCTTCAGCACCGGGGTCACGCGCAGGCCCCATCCGGCGTCAACGGTGCCTGACAGCTTGCCGTTCCAGTCCGTGTACTCATTGAAGGTCTTCTCGTTCGGGTTGGTCGGGTAGCTGCCGAACAACGAGAAGTTGGCCACCGTGGTACCGAAACGGTTGTTGAAGTAGAGGTTCCCGTACTGGGCGGTCCAGGTGCGCGAGAACGACGCGTTCATCGACCAGCGGCTCGAGTAGCGTTTGTTGGCCGAGAACTCGAGCGTCTTAAAAGTGCCTTCGTAACCATCGACGTTGGTCGCGACGTTATTCGAGGGCAGGGTCGTGTTATTCAGGTTGAACGCCGCCACGGCCGCGCCGTCGTCAGCATTGCCATAGACACCGTCGGGGCCAGGATCGGCCACGGTCGTCGGGATGCTGTAGGCGCTGAAGGGGCGATTGGCGTTGTTCTGCTGCCAGCCGTCGTTGTCCTTCTTGTAGACGAAGCCGGCGCGGACGCCGAGATCCGTGATGACGGCGCGTTCGACGAAGAACGAGGCCTCATCGTTGTACGAGTTGCGGAGGTTCGGATCGACCGAGGCGTTGGCCACGCCGCCGAAGCGCGTTTGCAGCACACCTTCTTCGCCCACCTGGTAGACGCGGTCGTTGTTGAGGTCGTTCCACGCGTAGTCGGCGTACTGGCTGCCGGTGTTGGGGTTGACGGCGTCGGCCAAGGCAATACCGGGGTTGAAGTAGAAGCGACCCCAGTTGGCTTTCAGCACCGTCTTGCCGTCGCCCATCAGGTCGTAGGTGGCACCAAGGCGCGGCACGATGTGGTTGAAGCCGACGATCTTGTCGACCGCCGCGAACGTCAGCGGTACAGGCACGAACCGGCCGGCGGCGAGCTGTTGCTCGGGCGTGTAGACGCGATAGCGATCGAACCGCAAGCCCAGGTTGAGCGTCAGCTTCTTGACCGACCACGTATCGGTGACGAATGCACTGGTGGTGGCCAAGGCACTCCAGCTGTCGGAGTTATTGGTCAGCCTCACCGCTGCCGCGGTCGTCGCCGCCAAGGGACCCTGCAAGCTGCCATTGACGAAGTGGATCACGTTGTCGGTGTAGTACGAGTTCCACAGCGTCTCACCCTTCTCGTCCATGTACTCACCACCCACCTTGAAGTTGTGAGAGCCACCGGCGAAGTTGTCCTTGAAGTAGCTGACCGCGCCGGTGAACTGATTGCGGCGACGGCGCAGTTCCCAGTCGCGTCCGCCACCGAGGATCTCGTCCGAGGTCAGCGATTCATAGCGCGTGGCCTGAGTGTTGCTGTCGAGGCCGAAGTTGTAGCCAAACTGCCCGCCACGGACCTCGAGAAACGTGTTCTGGCCCATGGTGCCATTCCATTCGCCCTTGTAGACCCAGCTCGGCGAAGCCTGCAGGACCGTCGAGTCGGCCGTGATGTGAACGGGCGCGCCGAGCCGGTTGCTGCTGTCCGTTCGCGTCGGCTGTTCCTTGGTGCCGTGCTGCAGGTAAGCGATGAACTTGTTTGCCTGGTTCACCTGATAGGTGGCCTTGCCCGTGTAGTTCACGAGCGACGTGTTGAACGGCGTGCCGTCAAGAAAGGATCCGGCCGGCGGCGCGGCCACCGAGTTCTCCTGGTTCAGGTACGAGAAATGACCCCACATGCGGTCTCTGATAATCGGGCCGCCGACGCCGAGGTTGAGGTTGCGGTAACTCGCTAACCGGTTGCCGTCGGGTCGAATCGTCGCCCCAGGCGCCGGTCTGATCTGGTCGGCAGCGAGATTCTTGCCCTGGAGCGTATCGTTCTCGTAGTCGTAGTAGAGGCTCACCGACGGTCGGTTGCTGCCGCTCTTGCCGACAAACTGCGTCAGCACCCCGGAGTTTGGCATCTCGGCGGAGTTGCCGGCGGCGCCGATGAACACCTCTTCGAACGAGCCGTAGTCCAGGTAGAACCCGGCCGCCGACGTTCCCTCGGTGGTGTTGATGCCTTCGATCAGCGGGCGGTTCTGGCCGGAATACCCGTAGGCGAAGTAGGTCGTCTGGGTGCCGGCGGTCGAACCGCCGACGTCCACTCGGTTGAGGGTGACCGATGGCGTCGTCGCCAGCAGCGACCACATGTCGCGGGCATTGGGTAGCGACGACAGCATCTGCTGGTCGTAGTTGGTCTGGATGCGGGTGGCCGTCGTGTCGATCACCGGCGATTCTCCGCTCACCGTGACCGTCTCCTGCAGCGTGGCGACGTTCATCGCCACGTTGACCTGGGCGTTGAAGCCGAGCGTGATGCGAATGCCGTCGCGCACGTTGGCCTGGAACCCGGCTAGCTCGTAAGCCAGCCGATACTCTCCCGGCGGCACCGCCGGGAACCGGTAGAGGCCCGCTTCATTCGTGACCGCCGATAGCGATCCGATCTGCGCGGGGCTGGTCGCGGTGACTGTCACGCCCGGCAGCACGCCGCCCTGTGCGTCTTTCACCTCGCCGCTGATGCTGCCCGTCGAACTCGCTCCGCCGCCCTGCGCCGCCGCCGATGACGCCAGGACGAGAGTCGCGAGCAAAGCCCAAACGATGTTGCTCCAACGCTTCATGTTGTGAAACCTCCAACACAGAGAACCAGGGCCACAGATGACGCAGATAACGCAGATCAATCAGGAGGATTTGCTGATCTGCGTTATCTGTGTCATCTGCGGCTCCAGGGAGCTGCGGGACGCAACGCCATCGGTGTTAGAGCAAGGCCAGTGCCCAGATCGAAGCAACGGAATGTTGGAGATCGATTCAACGTGACGTCGTGCCAGTGCGGTTGGTCACCGCCTGCGTGCAACTCGTCACTGGTACCGGGCCGGTGTGCGTTTTCGGGCGCGCCGC
Organism: Acidobacteriota bacterium; assembly: GCA_031364805.1. Taxonomy (GTDB): domain Bacteria; phylum Acidobacteriota; class Vicinamibacteria; order Vicinamibacterales; family UBA2999; genus 12-FULL-67-14b. Next base: position 8,138 of record JANLWW010000189.1, on the reverse strand, counting down.
CGCTTCAAGCAAGCGAAGTGTGATCCAACCGTCTGAACCCTAGATGAACGCAAGAACGCTACGTCAGCTGCGGCAACGCGGTGATGACCGACCAGATGATGGCGATGAACGTGACGACCAGGCAGCCGACGGCGATCGCCAGGTGGTCAATGCGTTCGGGCTTCAGCGGGTCGAGGATCAGCGAGGCGAGATAACCGCCGGCAAACCCGCCCAGGTGCGCGGTGTTGTCGATGCCCGGCATGATGAAGCCCATCACGCCCGCGATCAGCGCGTACTGCAAGCCGGCCTGGCTGATGTGGCTGTTACCGGTGCGCCGCCCGTAATAGACCAGGGCGCCGAGCAGGCCGAAGATGGGCGCCGACGCGCCGACCGTGGTGTAAGCGCCGCCAAAAAAAGGGATGCGCACCGGTAGCAAGTACATGGCGGTGCTCAAGCCGAATCCGGTGATGCTCGACAGCGTGTAGATGATGATCATACGGCCCGCGCCGTACAAGTTCGCGATCTCCGGGCCAAGGCTGCGAATCCACATGACGTTGAAAAAAATGTGGAGGACGCCGCCATGAAGCCAGGCGGCGGTCAGCAGCGTCCACCAGCGGCCGTAGCCGACGACCGGCATCGCGCCGCTTGCTCCCAGCAGATACAGGATGCCGCCAGAGGGTGACAGCATCACCTGAATACCGTCGCGCGACAGGATCAGCGACAGGACGTAGAGGATGATGGTGCCGCCGGTGACGATCGAGACGAAGCCAAGATCATTCCCCAGGCTACGCAGGGCCGGGCCAAAGCCCCAGAGGCCGGGATTGCGCCGCCCGCAGTTATAACAGGTGCTGTCGTTGACGCCCACCAGCACGCCGCACGACGAGCAGATGACGGACCCTTCGGTCTTCCGCTTGAACATCCCCAGCGAGTATAAACAACGTTGGCCACAGAGCACACAGAGGACGCAGAGAAACCTTCCGGAATGCCAGATGCCCGTTCGAACCGTGTGCCTGCATGCGCGAGAACTTCTCGGTGTCCTCTGTGGCTAAACTTCCCGCAGCCCGCGCGTCCCCGCGATAAAGCAGGCAATCCCGACCGAGACGAGAATCGCGCATGGCAGCACCATCTCGCTCAGCGTGAACTGGCGCCAGATGCCACCTTCGATCGCCAGCACTACCCAGCGGATCGGACTGATCATGCCGACTGCCTGCATCCACTGCGGCATCACGAATTGAGGCACCATGGCGCCGCCGAGCATCGACATCGGCATCAGGATCGCCCATCCGGCGCCCGAGGCGGTTTGTTCGGTCTTGCCCAGGCTCGCGATCAGCATCATGAAACCGACGAAGCAAATCGCGGACGACACCCCGGCGAGGGCGAGCATTGGCAGCGACGTCGGCCGCACGCCGAATCCGAACGCGACCGTCAACAGAATCACCTCCACCAGCATGATCGTAATGAAACAGGCCAGCGCCTTGCCGCCGAGAATCTGCGCGCGGCTGAGCGGCGCCATGCGCAGCCGCACCAGCGTGCCGTGCGTGCGCTCGGTGACCAGGCTGATGCCGAACGTCATCACGCAGCCGATCAGTCCCCAGACGATGCCCTGCGGAAAGGTCACATCGAACGCGTTTTCGGGACCGCGGCGCTCGCGCGCCACCGCCGTGGACGTGATCTTGAGCGGTTGCCACTCGCCGCCGGGGCCGGCACCGGGCTGGCCCTGCACGGCTCCCGAGCTGGTAAAGGTCTTGAGCTCGCCAAGGAACCGCTGCACGGGCGCCACTTGCGGCGCGGCCGCCGGGTCGGTGGGCATTTCGGCCAGCGCCTTGTCGGCCATGCGCGCCGATGCCGTTGGATCGGTGAACATCTTCTGCATGTCCGCCGCGGCGTGTTTCATCAACAGCCCTTCGATCATGCCGGCCTCGGCTTGCCGGGCGGGATCCACGCCGAGCTCAATCTCCTTGGAGGTGCCGTAGAACATGCGCTCCGAAGCCTGTCCGAACCCGGGTTTGATCGCGATGAAGGCGGCGCGCTGGCCCAGCCGCACCGCAGTCTCCGCCTCGGTGCGCGTCATCGGGGTCAGTTCAAACGACGATTCCAGCTTGGTGGCGAACTGTCGCGAGCCATCGGTCTGGTCCTCGTCCACGATGGCAATGCGGACCTTGGCCTGCGCGCCGCCGTTCGCGGCATTGCCGCCGAACGCGAAGCCAAACAGCACCATCAGGACAATCGGCCAGGCAAACGTGAAGAACATGCCGCCCTTGTTCCGCGGCATGAGGCGGAGGTCTTTCTTGGCGAGCGCGATGATCTGTCTCATGTCAGTCTCTTAAGCTGCGGCCGGTGAGGCTTAGAAAGACCTGCTCGAGCGTGGGCCGCTCCATCTGGAACGTGTCAATGCTGCTCGTGGCGGCGATGCGATTGAGTTCGGCGAGGGGATCCGCGCATTGTACGCGGCGTTCCGCGCCGTTCGCGCTCACCACCAGCGTGGACGGCCCACCGTGCTGCTGCAGCAGTTGCGTGACGGTGCCGAGCGCCAGTAGCTTGCCGGCGTCGACGATGGCAATGCGCTGGCAGAGCCGCACGGCTTCTTCCATGTAGTGCGTCGTGTAGATGATGGTGCGGCCCTCGGCGTGCAGCGCCTCGATGTTCTCGAAGATTTTGTTGCGCGACTGGGGATCGACGCCCACCGTGGGCTCGTCGAGCAGCAGCAACTGCGGGTCGTGCACGAGCGCGGCGGCCAAGTTGAGCCGCCGCTTCATGCCTCCCGAATATCCAGCAATCGCATCGTTCTTCCGGTCGGTGAGACCGACGAAATCCAGGCACCACGCGACGCGCGAGGCGAGGGCGGCGCCCGACAGGCCGTAGACCTCGCCGAAGAAGCGGAGGTTCTCTTCGCCACTGAGAAGGTCGTAGAGGGCAATTGCCTGGGGCGCCACGCCGATGTGCTGGCGCACCGACGGGTCGGCCGGATTGCCGAGGCCTTCAATCGCGACGCCACCGGCGTCGGGCGACAGCAGGCCCACGGCAAGGCTGACCGAGGTGCTCTTGCCGGCCCCGTTGGGACCCAGCAGTCCAAACAACTCGCCCTTGCGAACCGACAGCGAAAGGCCGTCGACCGCTACTGTCTGGCCAAAGGATTTCCGCACGTTGGTGAGGGTCAACATGGCTACCTGACTATACGGCCCGGTCTTGCGGCCGTTCGGCACGGCGGGCCGAACGGCGGGAAACGGGCGTCGACCGGGTCGCCCTGACCCTTCGACCGGCTTGCCCTGAGCGTTTCATGGGCGGGCAAGTCGAAGGGATAGAATTGGTCATCGCCACCGAGATCATCGTCATCTTCATCCTCATCCTCGCCAACGGGGTCTTTGCCATGTCGGAGATTTCCGTCGTGGCCGCCAAGAAGGTGCGCTTGCAGCAGCGCGCCGAAGATGGCGATGAGCGTGCCAAGACCGCGCTGGCACTGGCCCACGAACCCAACCAGTTCCTGGCGACGGTACAGGTGGGCATCACCATGGTTGGCGTGCTGGCTGGCGCCTACGGCGGCGCCACGCTGGCCGAAAAACTCGCGGTGCCGATCTCGCAGTTCGAGATACTGGCACCGTACTCCGAAGGCATCGCGCTCGGCCTGGTGGTCGCGGCCATCACCTACCTGTCGTTGATCATCGGCGAGCTGGTGCCAAAGCGGATTGGCTTGAACAATCCCGAAGCGATTGCCTCGTGGGTTGCCGGTCCGATGATTGCGCTGTCGCGGATTGGCGCACCGTTCGTCAAGTTACTCACGGCTTCGACCAACCTGGTGCTGCGTATTTTCGGCATCAAGGGCCAGGCCGAGCCGAACCTGACCGAAGACGAGATCAAGGCCTTGATCAGCCAGGGCGCTGAATCCGGCGCGGTCGGCGCGACCGAAGAGAACATCGTGCAGCGCGTGTTCCAGCTGGGCGATCAGCGCGTCGCCGCGATCATGACGCCGCGTCCAGACATTGAATGGATCGACGTCGACGCCAGCGAAGAGGAGCTGCGCGAGTTTCTCGCCTCCCACGCTCACACGCAGTTCGTGGTCTGCCACGGCGGCCTCGACGAAGTGCTCGGCATCGTCCGCTCCGCGGACCTGCTGCCGATGGCGTTTCGCGGCGTCAACATCGACCTGCGCACGCTGACCCGCGAGGCGCTGTTCGTGCCCGACTCGATGCCGGCGGTGCAGTTGCTGGAATCGTTTCGCGGATCACACAAGCACGTCGCGCTGGTGATGGACGAATACGGCGCGGTCGAAGGCCTGGTGACCGTCACCGACCTGCTGACGGCAATCGTCGGCGAGTTGCCCGGCGACGCGGCCGAAGCCGTGGGCGAATTCGTCGCGCGCGGCGATGGCTCGTGGTTGGTCGACGGCTCAGCGTCGATGGAAACCGTCGCGACCCATTTCGCGCTCGAGACGCTGCCGCCAGACGAGGCCGGCGCATATCACACCATCGGCGGCTTCGTGATGGCGCGGCTCGGACGCGTACCAAAGACGGCCGACCACTTCGAGTGGGGCGGCATGAAGTTCGAAGTCATGGACATGGACGGCCGGCGCATCGACAAGATGTTGGTGATGAAGCTCCCGCGATAGAATCCGACACACATGAGCTTGTCACCCGGCGCGCGCCTTGGCGTTTCGAGCATCAAGCGCCACCGTGTCAGCCCCGACGGGACGCGGTTCCTGACTCTGCAACCGCCCGACCCTGGCCCGCCGCAGTTCATGGTCGTGACCAACTGGTTTGCCGAGGTGGCACGACTGGTGAGCGGCCGGACCAAGTAACGAGGAGATTCCAACGATGGTGTTGTCACGAGAAGAACTGAGCCGTGCTCTTCAGCACGAGATCAAGATCCTGTTGCACCTCGCTGGCAAGCTCGAGCCCGCCATGCTCGACTACCGCCCGACGCCGAAGCAGCGCAGCGCGCTTGAGTTGTTGCGCTATCTTGCCGCGATGGCGCCCGGGTTGATCGAGGTGGCGGATACCGGCACGTTCAGCCCGCCAGCATGGACGGCGCACGAGCAAGCCGCCGCCGCGCGCGACTTCGAGCAGACGCTGTCGTCGATCGCCGCGCAGGGCGTGGAGTTCGGCCAGCTCGAGACGCGGTGGTCCGACGCCGAGATGCGAGCCGAGATCGCGCCGTGGGGCGAGAAGACCTCGCGCGGGGCCTTTCTCGTCGCCTTCCTGCTGTGCGGCTATGCGGCGTACCGAACGCAGTTGTTCCTCTACCTGAAGGCGTGCGGGCGCGAGGAGCTGGGCACGATCAACCTGTGGGACGGTGCTGACCCGGCGAAGAAGAGCTGAAGCACCCCTGAATCACAGTCGTCGACGGACTGCCCCGACGAACGCCTCGAGGTCGAGCGCGGCCTGGATCGCAATCTGCAGAGTGTGCTCGACGAAGCGCTGCTCGCGCAGGTCGCTGGCGATCGCCTCGACCCGCGCGAGGCGGCGGAGGTCGGACAGGCACGACTCGATCTGGGCCAGCTTCTTCTCGGCCAGGGCGACATCGGTCATGGTCGCGCCCCTCGGGCTGACCGATAGCGCGCCAACACCGGCTCCAGGTCGAACGCTTCATTGCGAGTCCGTACTTCAAAGCCGATTCGCGCCGACGCATCGCGATCGACGAGCAGGCGGCCCTGCCGCAGGACACGGATGCTGAGATCAACCGGCGCATCGTTCAACACGACGAGATCAACCGGCGCGCCGAGGGCGGCTTCGAGCTGACCGGCGAGCGCGAATCGGGCGCTGGCGAGAGTGTGCGGCGGGGTCGCGGTGAAGAGGATGGCGATGTCCACGTCACTGTCTGCACGCGCGGTCCCGCTGGCAACCGAGCCAAATACGTATGCCGCAGCCACGCCAGGAGTGGCGGACAGCAGCTCGGTGATGCGCGGCAGATCCGGGGTCACGAGCCGATTATAGGCGCCATTTGCGGCGGGTGACGATCGGGGGATCGGCGATGATTGAGGGGCGAGTTCCGCCGACCCCAATGCCGAGCCCTGTTCTCCGACGCTTCCTTCGCTACGTCACCTATGACACGCAGTCCCGCGAAAGCGCGACGACCTATCCCAGCACGCCCGGGCAACTGGTCCTCCTTCGTGATCTGGTCGCTGAGTTGCGAGCCATGGGAATCGCTGACGCGGCGATCGACGAGCATGGCTACGTGATGGCGACGATTCCCGCGACGACGCTGAAGCCGGACGTGCCGGTCATCGGCTTCATCGCCCACGTCGACACCTCGCCCGAAATGAGCGGCGCCGGCGTGAAACCGCTGGTCCACCACAACTACGACGGTGGTGACCTGGTGCTACCCGATGATCCAGCCGCAGTGCTGAGGGTCGCCGACCTGCCCTACCTCGGCGAATGCCTCGGCCACGACATCGTCACTGCCTCTGGTACCACGCTGTTAGGAGCCGACAACAAGAGCGGCGTGGCCGAAATCATGACGGCGGCCGAACGGCTGATGACCCATCCCGAGATTCCGCATGGCGATATCCGCATCGCGTTCACGCCGGATGAGGAAGTGGGGCAGGGCACGCGATACTTCGATGTCGCCCGCTTCGGCGCACGCTACGCCTACACCATGGACGGCGGTGCGCGCGGAGAGCTGGAGTTCGAGAGCTTTTCGGCCGACGCCATCACCATCACCTTTCGCGGCTTCAATACGCACCCTGGCTACGCCAAGGGAGACATGGTGAACGCCATCAAGCTGGCGGCTCGCTTCATCGAGCGCCTGCCGGTCGATCGCCTGTCGCCGGAAACCACGGCCGGCCGCGAGGGATTCGTGCATCCCTATGTGGTTGAGGCCGCGGTCGACCGCACCTCGGTGAAGCTGCTGGTCCGCGACTTCAACACGGCCGGCCTGGGCGAGAAGGAAGCGTGGCTGCAAACACTGGCGGCTGACGTCGTCAGCGGCGCGCCGGGCGCCGCGTTCGAGGCGGTGGTCGAGGAGTCGTACCGCAACATGCGAGAGGTAATCGATCAGCATCCGCTGGTGGTCGAGCACGCGCGCGAGGCCATCACCCGAGCCGGCCTCGAGGTTCGTGAGCGTGCCATCCGTGGTGGCACTGACGGCTCGCGGCTGTCGTTCATGGGCCTGCCGACGCCGAACATCTTTGCCGGTGAGCAGAACTTCCACTCCCGCGTCGAGTGGGTGTCGGTGCAGGACATGGAGAAGGCAGTGGACGTGATCGTCGAGGTGGCGAAGGTATGGGAAGAGAAGACGGGATGACGCTCGACGGGTTGCTGCGCGGTCGCGCGCCGGTGCTGGCGTTGGCGCCGATGCAGGAAGTCACCGACGGCGCGTTCTGGACCCTGGTTCATCGTTACGGCGGGGCCGATGTCTACTGGACCGAGTACCTCCGCGTCCATTCCACCTCGACGCCGGAGCGGTGGATCGTCGACGCCATCACCAGGAACACGACCGGCCGTCCGGTCATCGCGCAGATGATCGGCAACGACATTCCGGCGCTGGTTCGCACCGCCAGGTTCCTCCAGCAATTGCCGGTCGCCGCCATCGACCTGAACCTCGGTTGCCCGGCGCCCATTGTCTACCGCAAATGCGCCGGCGGTGGGCTGCTGCGCGAACCGCAGCGCATCGACGCCATCCTGGGCGCGCTGCGCGACGCGGTGCAGATCAAGTTCACGGTGAAGACGCGGCTCGGCTTTGCGACGGCGGACGAGTTCGATCACTTGTTGTCGATCTTTGGCCGCCACTCGCTTGATGCGCTCACGGTCCACGGCCGGACCGTGGCGCAAATGTACCGGCTGCCCGTCCACTACGAGCGCATCCGCCAGGCCGTCGACACCATGCCGTGCCCGGTGATTGCCAACGGTCACGTGTATTCCGCAGCCCAGGCCCAGGAGCTGCTGGCGCGGACCGGCGCGCACGGACTGATGATTGGCCGCGGCGTCATTCGCAGCCCGTGGCTCTTCAACCAGATCCGCCAGCAGCTGCGCGGCGAGGCCGTCACGCTGCCAACCGGCCGGCAGGTGCTCGACTACGTGCGCGCGTTATTCGAGACGCAGTCGGATGCCGACCGGCCCAAAAAAACCCAGTGCGAGCGCATCAAGAAGTTCCTCAACTACATTGGGGAAGGCGTCGAGCCAGGCTTCTGGCTGCAGATGCGCAAGACCGAAACCATCGCGGACTTC
>JANLWW010000170.1:0-63030 GCA_031364805.1 Acidobacteriota bacterium | reverse complement strand
GTCTCATTCATCGCTGTGGTGGTCATGGTGTCGACGTTCGGGTCGCTGATGGGCAGCATGCTCGCCTCGCCGCGCATCTTCTTCGCGATGGCTGACGACAAGCTGCTGTTCGCGCCGATTGCCAGGGTGCATCCCACCTGGAACACGCCGTACGTCGCCATCAGCCTCGCCACAGTGCTGGGCGTGGCAATGGTGATGACCCAGACGTTCGAGCAGTTGACCGATACTTTCGTGCTGGCGATGTGGCCGTTCTACGCGTTGAGCGTGGCCGCCATCTATACCCTGCGGAAGTCGCAGCCGAACCTGAATCGTCCCTACAGGGTGGTGGGCTATCCCTACGTGCCGGCGGTGTTCATTGCCGCAGCGGTCTACCTGGTCGTCAACGCCTTGATCAGCGATCCGGTGTGGACCTCGATCACGTTCGGCGTGGTGCTGCTGGGCCTGCCGGTGTATTACCTGTGGTTCAGAAAGGTTCAGAACCTTTCAAAACATCCGTGATTGGCAACCATCGACGACGACGGTGGTGCCGCTGACCCAGCTCGCCTTCGGCGAGGCGAGGAACGCAATCGCGGAACCGACCTCATCAGGCCGGCCAAAGCGGCCAAATGGCAACTCTCGGGAAATGAACTCGGCCATTGCATGGGGATCCGACTGCTGGCGCTTCCACCAGGAGCCGCCTTCGAACATGATCGAACCCGGCGCTACCGAAACCACCCGCACTTGATCCTTCGCGAGCTGAAGGGCCAGTGACTTGGTGAGGCTGATTTCCGCAGCCTTCACGGCGTTGTACGTCATGCGGCCGCCAGATTCGCGGCCGAAAATCGACGACACAATCACGATCGCGCCACCCTGCTTACGAAGGTGGGGCACCGCCAGCCGCGAGGCGCGCACAGCGGGAAACAGCGTCTGGTCGAACGCTTCCTGCCATTCGGCCTCGGTGGTCGCTTCGAGATCACCGCCCTTGGCGGCGCCAACGTTGTTGACGAGCACATCGATCCGACCGAACTCCTTGACGGCGGTTTCGATCACCGAGACCATTCCGGCTTCCGACGAGACATCCGCAGCCACGCCTTCAGCCGTGGCTCCATTCGCCGCCGACGCGCGCAACTGCTCCACGGCCTTCTGCAGTTGCTCGGCCCCTCGCGCACAAATGACGACGTTCGCGCCTTCGGCGATCAGCGCCTGCGCCGCGCCAAGGCCCAGGCCGCGGCTACCGCCCGTTACGATCGCAACTTTTCCCGTCAGCTCTAGATCCATGGTTCGCTGTTCGCTGTTCGTTATATTCGCTGTTCGCGATGCGCCCGATCACGCGATCGCCAAATTATCAGATCACCAGAGCCGTTACCGTCCCGTTAGATCGTTCAGCCGCCAGTCGAACTCGTGAAACACCATGCTGAAGTCATTTTTGCGTAAGAACTCGGCTTCGTTCGGCACAATCAGCGGCTCGATCAGCGCCAGCACGGCGCGCTCGAGAGGGCTGCGTGATGCATAAGCCGCCGGCGCGCGGTTGGCGAGCGTGCGCGTAAACAGCGCTTCGCGCCACGAGAACATCGGGTTGACCGACAGCCGGTTGTTGCCGGCATCGACCTGCACCAGTACGCGCCGTGTCACGAGCTCGCTGGTCATGGTCGTCAACTGCTGGTCGAGGCGATCGGCGGTAAAGGCTTCGCTCTTGAGGCGGCTGCCGCCCACGGCGCCACGGCTCAGTGCCAGCAGCGCGCGCGGGTCGTCGAAGCCGCCGATCACGTCACGTTCGATGGCGTCGAGCGTCAGCTGACGTCCACCGGCGCGGAAGGTCCGGCGCTCGAACGCGCCAGGTATCTGCCGAATGCTGCTTGCCGGGTACTCCGTGGCCTTACCGCGAATGGGGTAGCCGTCGATCACCGTGCGCAGCACGAACGCGTTGTAGGCGTTGATCCAGTAGGCCAACTGCCGGGGCTGCGACCACTTGGCAACTGTGTCGGCACTGACCTCTCCCAGCGCGAGAACGTAGCGGTCGAACTTGGCGCGTTCGGCCTTGAGCGCGTAGTAATACACGAGCCCGTCGCGGACATAGATGTCGAGGATTTCGTCGAACGGCTTGTGCAGCGAATCGACGACCACCACTGCCGGTTCCTGCGCGAACGGCAGGGCGGTCGTGAGCAACAGAAACAGAACCAGACTAAGGCGCTTCATCGTTCCTTAGAGCTTAGCCAAGAATCCATTCAACGCCGCGTTGAATGCATCGGGCTGCTCAAGGTTCGAGAGGTGGCCGGCGGCGGGAATGGCGACCAGCGTCGCGCCCGGGACCGCCTCAGCAATGAGACGGGAGTCGGCTGGCGGCGTCAGCTCATCTTCTTCGCCAACGATGACCAAGGTCGGCACGGTGATCTGCGCCAAGAGGGCGGTGGAATCGGGGCGGTGCATCATGCGGTGAATGGCACCGCGGATCGCGACTGGTGATTGCTGCTTGATGAGGCGGCGCACCTGCGCCTCGGCGCTCGAGTTCAGCTCGAGCGTGGTCCTGCCCAGCAGTTTGGGCATCATCTCACGAGCGACGCCCGAAGGCCCTTCGCGATCGACCAGGGCCAGCATGTTCCGGCGATTGGCGCGGCCGTCGGGCGAATCCGGCGTGGCGCGAGTGTCGGCGAGGACGAGGCCCGCGATCAGCTGCGGGGCGGTCAGGAGCAACGCGAGCGCGGCGTAACCGCCCATCGACAGTCCCCCAATCACCGCGCGCGGCACTGACAACTCTTCCAGCAAGTCGCACACGTCGTCGGCGTAGTCGGACATCGCCACTGCGCTCCCCGACTCGAGTTCGGTAGAGCCGCCAAAGCCGCGCAGGTCAGGGGTGATCAGACGCCAGCCGGCTGGGATGCTCCGCATCTGCGGTTCCCACTGGTTTGCGCCCAGTGGAAACGCGTGCAGTAACACGTAAGTCCGCAACGTGGTTTCGCCAGGAGCCGAGTCCAGATAGGCAATGGTCCTGGAGCCGATGTGACAGTACTGGCGCGCCATTGGGGATCGAGGCAATTGTAGTGTCAATCCTGCTGACACGCCGATGTGGCTGGGCAGCGCTTGGCCAACCTGTGGCAGAATCTGCCTCCGAGATGGCGAATCGCATCTTGTCTTGGACCGCCGTCATGATCACCGGGGTGGCGGCACTACTCGTGTCGCTCGCACCCCGGCCACTCGCGACCTTGCGGTTTGATGAGCCCGGCTCGGCTGGACAGTTCGAGACCGACCGCCGCCGGCCCTCGAACCCCGCGGTCGACACCGTCACGCTCTACGACCGTGCCGCCATTCGCGTGGCCGGCATGGAGCGCTTCTCGTCAACCATCAATCGCACCCTGCCGGCCTCACAGCCGCAATCGCGCGTGTGGCTCACTGACAACCGTGTCGTGGCCGCGAACCACCGCAGCGACCCGACGGCGGTACTCGACGCGTGGACTCCGCTCGGCCCTGGCAACATCGGCGGCCGGACGAGAGTAATTCGCTTTCACCCAACCGTGCCCACCACCCTGTTCGCCGCCGGGGTGTCGGGCGGCATCTGGAAAAGCGAAGATGACGGCAACACGTGGCGGCCGAGCGGCGATGGCCTCACCAACATCGCGGTCAACTCGCTCGCCATCGATTCGCGCCGGCCGTCAACGATGTATGCGGGTACGGGTGAGGGGTACTTCCGCGAGGACATTCGCGGCACCGGCTTGCCGCTGCGCGGCGGCGGCATCTTCGCCTCCGCCGATAGTGGCGCAACCTGGCAGCGACTGCCCGCGACCAACACCGGTGACTTCCACTGGGTGAACGATCTGGAACTGGGCGTGGCCGACTCTCGCCGGATCTATGCCGCTACCCGCACCGGCGTCTGGCGATCGGTGGACAGCGGCGCCACCTGGACGCGGCTGCTCGAGACCAAAGTTCGCGGCGGCTGCCTCGACCTGGCGTTGCGGCCCGATCGCGACCAAGACGTGCTGTTCGCGTCATGCGGATCGTACGAGCAGGCGACAGTCTATCGCTTCCCTCGCGCCGCCGATCGCGCCGACGTCGAGGTGGTCTTGCGCGAACCTGGCATGGGGCGCACCTCGCTCGCGATCGCACCATCGAGTCCCGACGTGATGTATGCGCTCTCGGCAAGCAACGACCCGGGCCCGGGCGGCAACTACCGGCAGGCGCTGCTCGCCGTCTACCGATCTGAAGGCGGCGGCGCGGCCGGCACCTGGGAGGCGCGCGTGACCAACCGGGACGCGACCTACCTGAACACCCTGCTGCTGACCAATGTCTACGGCGCCACGGCGAATGACTGCAGTCCCTCGACGGCCAATGCTTTCACCAACATGGGGTGGTACATCAACGTCATCGCGGTCGATCCGCGAGACCCGAATCGCGTCTGGGCGGCGGGAGTTGATTGGTTCCGTTCGGAGGACGGCGGGCGAAACTGGGGCCTGGCAACCTACGGCGGAGCCGGTTTCCCGTCGTCAACGCACGTCGATCAACACGCGATCGCGTTTCACCCGGGATACGACGGTACCGGCAACCAGGTGGCCCTGATCGGCAACGACGGCGGCATTTACCGGACCACCAACGCGCGCGCCAACACGGCGACGGGATCGCGTGCCGCCTGCAACGGATCCAGCGTATCGGTCGCGTGGACTTCGCTCAATCGCGGCTACGGTGTGACGCAGTTCTACCACGGCACTCCGTTTCCCGATGGCACCCGTTACCTGGGTGGCGCGCAGGACAACGGCACGATTTACGGTAGCGACCAGGCCGGCCCCGACGGGTGGCGGACCGTCTTCGGCGGCGACGGCGGATTCAGTGCCGTCAACCCCTCGGCAGTCTCGACGTGGCTGGTGGAATATCAATGGGCCAATCTCGGGCGCACCACCAACGGTGGCACCACTTTCGATCGCAGCGTGACCGGTCTTGATGCGGTGATCTCCGACACGCTCGGTCCCGACGCGAATTACCTGTTCGTGACACCGTTTGCCATGGATGCCACGTCGCCCCATCGCGTGTGGCTCGGCGGCGTCTCGCTCTATCGGTCGGGATCCGCTGGCGCCGTTCCCTGGAGCAAGGCCGGACCGTTTGCACTTGGCGGGGGCTTGATCAGCGCGGTCGCGGTGTCACCGCGCTCGTCCCAGGTCGTGATGACCGGCGCCACGACGGGTGAGATTGCCTGGACGCGCAATGGTCTCGACGCGCCCGCGTCGGTGACGTTGCAATCCCGACGGCCGCGTGATGGCTGGGTCACGTCCGTCGCCTTCGATCCGCACTCAGAAAATGTCTGGTATGCCACCTACGGCAACTTTGGTGGCGCCCATGTCTTTCGCAGCAGCGATGGCGGCCACACGTGGCAGAGCCTCGATGGCACAGGCGCCACCGCCCTGCCAGACATACCGGTGCATTCGCTGGTCGTCGATCCAGACGATTCGCAGCGGATCTATCTTGGCACCGATCTCGGCGTCCTGGTCTCGGTCGACGGCGGGCGGAGTTGGATGAGCGAGGAAACCGGATTCGGGCCGGCGGTGACGATGTGGCTGTCGTCGGTGCGCACGCCGTCGGGACAGAAATACCTGTTTGCGTTCACGCACGGGCGTGGCGCCTGGCGGGTCAACCTGCCCTAGGCGCGTCAGGCTGGTGCCCGGACCTCGGCAATCACCATCTCGCCGAGGTCGTCGGCCTTTCGCGCGCCCACACCGTAAATGTGCCGCAGCGCGTCCATCGTCGTCGGCTTGGTCCGTGCGATTTCCCGCAGCGTCGTGTCGTGGAAGATGACGTAGGGCGGCACGCCGCGCTTGCGCGCAACCTGCATGCGCATAGAGCGGAGCCGCTCGAACAGGTCGCGATCGACGCCTTCCCAGCCTTCGGTCTCGACCCGTGCGCGCTTCGGCAGCCGGCCCTTCTCGGGACGCTTCTGCCGCGCGAGCGACAAGTCCGGCTGCGCGGCGGCATCCTTCAATAACCCAAGCCCCTCACCCGTCAGTTGCAGGATCGGGTACTCGTCGCCGCCCTGCTGCAGCAGGCCGTGGGCCAGCAACTGGTCGACGTAGCCGCGGAGCTCGTCGATGGTCGCGTCCTTCATCAACCCAAATACGGAGAGCTGGTGGTGGCCGCGCGATCGCACCTGCTCGCTGTCGCTCCCGCGCAGCACATTGGTGACATGCGCGGAGCCGAAGCGCTGCCCCACTCGGGCCACGCACGACAACACCTTGCGGGCGACCGTGACGGCATCCGCAATCGTTTCCAGTTCGCCCAGGCAATAGTCGCAGGCGCCACAGTCGTCCTTGGTGAACGTCTCGCCGAAATAGCCCACCAGCCGCTTGTGCCGGCAGCCAACACTGGCGGCGTACCGTTCCATGTCGCGCAGCAGCCCGCGACGCGCGTCAGACATCTCGCCGTTCTTCTCAAGCATCACGCGCCACTTGAGGAAGTCGGCGCCCGAGGCAATCAGCACGCACTCGGCTTCGAGACCGTCACGGCCGGCGCGCCCTGACTCCTGTTGATAGTGTTCGAGGGACTGCGGCGCGCCCGAGTGAATGACGAAGCGAACGTCGGAGCGATCGATGCCCATGCCGAAGGCCACCGTGGCCACCACCAGATCGACTTCTTCGTTCAGGAACGCATCCTGGTTGCGGCTGCGTTCTTGGTCAGGCAGGCCGGCGTGATACGCACGCGAACGCCAGCCGGTGTCGTTCAGCCACTGCGACAGGCTGTCCACTTCCTTGCGCGAGGTGCAGTAGATAATGCCGGCCTGGCCGCGGTGACGCTCGAGCACGTCGAGAATCTGCGCCTTCAGCGTCGCGCGAGCGAGCACCCGGTAGACCAGGTTCGGGCGATCGAACGACCCGACCAGCTCGGTGGCATCGCGCAGTCCGAGCTGCGCCATGATGTCCTTGCGCACGCGGGTGGTCGCCGTCGCGGTGTAGGCGTGCATGCTGACCGACGGCCAGCGGTCGCGCAGGCGCGCGAGCTGCCGGTACTCAGTCCGGAAGTCGTGCCCCCACTGGCTGATGCAATGCGCCTCGTCCACGGCGATGAAGCTGATCGGCTTCGACTCGAGCAGCTTCAAGAAGCCGTCACCGCCGTCGCCGACCAGGCGCTCCGGTGCGACGTACAACATCCGGTAGCGGCCCTCACGAATGCCGCGGGTGACGTCGGCGCGCGCCTCAGACGGCATCGAGCTGTTGTAATACGCCGCCGCAACACCGTTGCCGACCAGAGTGTCGACCTGATCCTTCATTAGCGAGATGAGCGGCGACACGACAATCGCCAGGCCTTCGCGCGCGATTGCGGGCGCCTGGAAACACAGCGACTTGCCGCCGCCAGTGGGTAGCACCAGCAGCGAGTCGCGGCCGGCCATCACTGCTTCCATCGCCTCGAGTTGCAGCGGCCGGAAGGAGCTGTAGCCCCAGTATTTTTCGAGGATTCCCGGGAGGGTCAAGCAGCCAGCTTATCAGAGGTCATTGAACTAGTCATACGATTGGTCAATACTATGACCATGAAGACAGTCGGTCTGGCTGAAGCCAAGGCGACTTTGTCGGCACTGCTCGACCGTGTCGAGAAGGGGGAGACAATCACGATTACCCGCCACGGCGCGCCAATCGCCGAACTGCAGCCGGTGGCGCCTCTCCGCCCCAAAGGGCTACGGCCCTGGGGACTCTACGAGGGCCAGTTCACCGTACCTGACGATTTCAACGACCCGCTGCCAGACGACGAGCTCGACCTGTGGGAGGGGAAAGGCGACGACAGCCTGTGAAGCTCCTTCTCGACACCCACGTGTTCCTTTGGATCGCCACCAACGATGATCGGCTGCCCCGTGAGCTGAAGACGATTCTGCGTGAGCCCGCCAACGATCTTTACCTGAGCGTGGTGTCGTCATGGGAAATTGCCGTCAAGGCCCGATCGGGCAAACTTGTCCTGCCGATGCCGGTGTGGGCGTTTCTCCTCGAATCGCGTGAGCGCCTTGGTATTCAGTCGCTGTCAATTCAGGAGACCGCCGTCGCTCACGTGGCCAAGCTCCCATCCATCCATCGCGATCCGTTCGACCGAATGTTGGTGTGCCAGGCGATCGAGCACGAACTGACCATCGTCACCAGTGATGCTCACGTTCAGCGCTACCCCGTCAAGTCGATGTGGGTGTAAGCCAGCCGCAACCGGAAACGGCAACGCACCACCCCGGGTGTGAAGCCGGCGTCCTGTGCGCGCAGTCTTCAAAAGACGAAGGCCGGGGATTCGCCCCGGCCTTTAGCCTAATCAGCCTTCCGACAAACGTGCTTCGTGGTCGTCGTGTCCTTCGTGTTTGAAGGACTACGCACAGCCGCTCGTCGTGCCGCAATTGCTGCACTTGTAGCAGGCGCCGCTGCGCACCATAATTGACCCGCAGGTCGTGCACGGAGGCGCGTCCTCCTGGTTCTGCATGGCCGCGAACTGGTTGGTCTGTGGCACGATCACTCCGGTCGTACTCACCTTTGCGGTCGGTGACACGGTGACCTTCGGCGCCGGCACTGCAGCCGACTCGGACGCAGATCCGCCACCCGCCGCGTCATCGCGGTTGTTCACACCGGCGAGAAACTGCGCTTCAGCCGAGAGGAACTTCGACGCCATCCAGCGGAAGATGTAGTCGACGATCGACTTGGCAAACCGCACGTCGGCGTTCTTGGTCATGCCCGACGGCTCAAACCGCACGTGGCTGAACTTGTCGACCAGCGCCTGCAGCGGCACGCCGTATTGCAGCGCGTAGCTGATGGCCTGGGCAAACGCATCGGCAAAGCCCGAGATGGTCGAGCCTTCCTTCGCCATCACCAGGAAGATCTCGCCTGGCATGCCGTCTTCGAACAGGCCGACCGTGATGTAGCCCTCGTGGCCGGCAATGTCGAACTTGTGGGTGAGCGCCTGCCGCTCGTCCGGCAGCTTGCGCCGTGCCGGCGCACGCGACGCCATTGCTGCCGCCACCGCCACGTTCACCGCGTCAGTGGTCGCCTTGCTCGTGACCACGCCCTTGGCATCGATCGCCGCCTTCGAGGTGTTGAGCGGTTGCGTGCGCTTGGAACCATCGCGGTAAATCGAGACGGCCTTGGCACCGAGGCGCCACGACTCGAGATAGGCCTGCTCGATGTCTTCGACGGTCGCATCCTTCGGCACGTTCACCGTCTTGCTGATCGCGCCCGAGATGAACGGTTGCGTCGCGCCCATCATCTTGATGTGGCCCATGTAGTGGATCGAGCGCTCGCCCTTCAAGGCCTTGAACGCGCAGTCGAACACCGGCAGGTCGCGCTCCATGAGGTGCGGCGCGCCTTCAATCGTCTCCTGCTCGTCGATGAACTTGAGGATGTCGTGGATCTGCGCCGCGGTGTAGCCCAGCTTCTTCAGCGCGGGCGGCACCGTCTGGTTGACGATCTTCATCATCCCGCCGCCGACCAGCTTCTTGTACTTGACGAGCGCGATGTCTGGTTCGACGCCGGTCGTGTCGCAATCCATCATGAAGCCGATGGTGCCGGTGGGCGCCAGCACGGTGGCCTGCGCGTTGCGGTAGCCGAAGTCTTCGCCGAGTTCGACCGCCTCATCCCAGGCCTGCTTGGCGCCGTTGTAGAGATCGTCGGGCACGTGCTTGGCGGCGATGTCCTTGATCGCGTCGCGGTGCTTGCGCATGACGCGCAGGAACGGCTCGCGGTTATGGTCGTAGCCCTCGAACGGACCGCCGTGGTCACGAGCGATGCGCGCCGACTGGGCGTAGGCCTCGCCGGTCATCACCGCGGTGATCGCACCCGCGAAGTCACGGCCGGCGTCGCGGTCGTACGGCAGGCCGCGCGACATCAGCAGCGCGCCGAGGTTGGCGTAGCCAAGGCCGAGCGGACGGTAGGCATGGCTGTTCCTGGCAATCGCCGGGGTCGGGTAGCTCGAGTTGTCGACCAGGATCTCCTGCGCGGTGATCATCGTGCGGCACGCCGCGCGATACGCCTCGACGTCGAACTCGCCATCATCCTTGACGAAGGTCATCAGATTCAGCGACGACAGGTTACAGGCCGAGTCGTCCAGGAACATGTACTCCGAGCACGGGTTGCTCGCGTTGATGCGGGCGGTATTCGGGCTGGTGTGCCATTCGTTGACGGTGGTGTCGAACTGCATGCCGGGGTCGCCGCACACCCAGGTGCCTTCGGCAATCAGGCGCATGATGTCGCGCGCCTTGTAGGTATCCATCACCTCGCCGGTCGTGACCGCCTTGGTCTGCCACAGGCCGTCGTCCAGCACCGCGCGCATGAACTCGTCGGTCACGCGAACCGAGTTATTCGAGTTCTGGAAGAATACCGAGCCGTAGGCCGTGCCGGTGAACGAACCGTCGTAGCCGGCATCGATCAGCGCCCACGCCTTCTTCTCTTCATCAACCTTGCAGTTGACGAAGTCGACGATGTCGGGATGCTCGGCGTTGAGGATGACCATCTTCGCAGCGCGGCGCGTCTTGCCGCCCGACTTGATCACGCCCGCGAACGCATCGAAGCCCTTCATGAACGACACCGGTCCCGAGGCCGTGCCGCCACCGGCCAGCAGTTCCCGCGACGAACGAATCGCCGAGAGGTTACTGCCCGTGCCAGAGCCGAACTTGAAGAGCATGCCCTCGGTCTTGGCGAGCCCCAGGATTGAATCCATGGTGTCGTCGACCGCGTTGATGAAGCACGCCGAGCACTGCGGCGCCTTCTCGAAGCCGCAGTTGAACCAGACGGGGCTGTTGAACGCCGCCTTCTGGTGCACCAGCAAGAACTTCAAGTCGTCACTGAACGCCTGCAACGCCGCGTCCGACGCGAAGTATTTCTGCTTGCGCGCCCACTCGGTAATTGTGTCGACAACGCGGCCGATCAACTGCTTGACGGACTGTTCGCGCTCGGGCGAGCCGACGTGCCCCCGGAAATACTTTGAGACAACGATGTTGGTGGCTTGTTGCGACCACGACTTCGGGATCTCGACACCACGCTGTTCGAAAACAACGGTGCCCTTCTCGTTGCCAATGATGGCGTCGCGCAACTCCCATTCGACCAGATCGAACGGATCGCTGCCGGCGGCCGTGAAAAAACGCGGAAATTCCAGGCCGGGGGAGGCCTGAGACTTTCGGCTTCGTGCTGACTCGGTCGGTTCTACGTTGCCCGACACGTTTCCAGATGACGAGCTAACCGTCTGTCCCGTGGGTGATGCTGACAGACCCTTATGGGAAGCGCCTTCCTGCATGCTTCTTCCTCCGAATGGCGACACCCCTCCCCATGGGGCGAACGCCCTATCTAACGAACAGTTCTTCTAAATTGGTTTGGTACGCGCGGTCTGACGTTTCTAAATCGGCTCTTTTGGTTCTCGAACTCGGCTCCGATTCAGCTTCAATCGTTTGACGCCGGGAGGTGTCTGGCAATTGAAAGTCATCTTCGAGCGCGGAGCCAAATATGCGCCTGTAACTATTTGTTGTCAAGCACTTAGCCACTACATATTGCGTTTTTGTTTTAGGTCGTCCGCAATATATGGCTGAATTGGGCCAAAAAACTTTCATTCGCTATATTTTCGCTTAACGAAAGTTTTTCGGCAAGGTAAACAACTGTCCCCGGTGCAGGGGTGTGCAACCGGGACTACCAAAGATTAGATGTCAGAAGACTCGATTGGATGCTGGTGCGCTAGCGGACGAGCACGGCGGCCATGGTCGCGGCCTTGTCGGCAAGCTTGCCGGCAAAGACCACGTTGCGCGCCTTGAGGGCATCCTCAGCCTGTTGCAGGAAGCGGCGGGCCGCTTCTACTTGGGCGCGGCCATCGGCGTTGAGGGTCGAGGCATTCACGCGCGCCAGGTCGCGGGTCGCCCTGGCGATCAGCTCTCGGATTGCGACAGCGGTTTGGATCTCGGTACCGGGTGACGGGGTCAGCGTGAGCGACGGCGGTGCGGGTGGCTTTGCCACTTCCGGCACGGGCTCCGGTGCCACGGGTGGTTCTGGCTTCGCTTCGGTACGCGCCGGACGTGCCGGCGGCCTGGCCGGCACTGAGGCTTCGACGGCGGGAGTGAGCGGCACCAACTCGGGCTCGTCCTGGTGGACCGTCACCACTCGCGGTGGTGGCGGTGGCGGATCGAGCGGCGGCAACTCCACCTCGGCGCGTACCTGAGCTTTCGCCGCGCACGCACCAAGCGTCGCGGTGAGCAGCACGAGCGCCGCAACGCGGGTCACTACCATCATGTCAATAGTAACGAACCTGCCGGCAACACCACCAAGAATGCAGTGCCCACCCCGACCGTTGATTCGACATCAATGGTGCCGTTATGGATCTGCACGGCGCGAAATACCAACGCGAGGCCCATGCCCGAACCGCGCTCCTTGGTCGTGAAATACAACTCGAAGATCCGCTCAAGGTTTTCGGGCGGAATGCCGACCCCGGTATCTTCGACGCGGACGCGAACCCGGCGGTCTGGCCGAGCCGCGCATGTAATTGAGAGCCGGCCTCCCCTTGGCATGGCCTGAATCGCGTTCTGCGCCAGGTTGAGGAACACGTCCCGGAGCTGGGCCGCATCGCCTTCCACGACCAGCGACGGGTCGGAGCAGCCGGAATGGACGGTGACACCGGCGCGCTCAGCCTCGGGCCGCACCGCCGCCAGCACGTTGCCAATCAAAGGCGCCAGCGGCACCGGGCCAAACGACACCTCTTCAGGCCGCACGAATTTCAGGAAGCCCTGGATGCGATCGTCGAGCTTGCGGATTTCACTGGCAATGACATCGAGATGCGGAAAGGCCGGGCTGGTCGCCGGCAGCTTCGCGCGCAGCAATTCGATATGGATGGTCATGGCGTTGAGCGGGTTCTTCATCTCGTGTGCGACGCCGGTGAACAGCCGGCCGACCCTCGTGATGCGCCGCGACAGCTCCGCCAACTGCGCGGGCTTCAGTCCGTCCGGTGACGCCGCGCGCAGTTGCGAGCTGACCTGGTCGAACACGTCACCCAGGTCGCGCAGCTCTTCGTCGTCCCGCAGGTCGAGCGTCGCGCCCAGGTCGCCGCGCCCCAAGCGCGTGAGGCTGCTGCGGATCACGTGCATCGGCCGCAACACCAGCTGGGCGAGCAGCATGGCGACGACGATCGCCACCAACATCGCCACCCCCGCGATCAGGGCCGCTGAAGCAATCGATGGATTGAGGTAGGTTCGCACCAAACCAACCGTCAGACTCACGCGGATCTCGCCAAACGGTTGCTCGCCGAGCGCCATCGGCTGCGTCCACTCGACATTGTTGTCATTGACGTAGATCGCCCGCAGCTTCGCCACGCCGTTGAGCGCGATCAAGTCGTTCAACTGCGGCAGCCGCTGGACGGTTTTGCCGACTTGTTCCGGATTACTGGATGCGATCACGACACCGCTGGGATCGACGATCGACGACTCGAAGATGTCGGCGGAGTAGAGCGCCGATTGCAGCGCGGACTGGACGGAGCGGCTGCTGCGAACGTCCTGGTACGCGGTTTCCGGCGAGGTGATCGCGATCGCCGCCTGCGAATATACCGAGCTGCCGAACAATTCCAGGCGATCCCGGCTTCGCAACAGCACGACACTCGCGAGGGTGACGAAATGCAGCAGGCTAAGGGCGGTGACGACCAGCACTACCATGGCGGTGACGCCGAGCACCTGCTTCTGCTTAATCGACAGGCGCATCACGATGCCGGGCGCCTAGCTGCCCTTCGCGTCATCTTCCTTGAAGCGATTGAGCTTGTTGTGCAGGGTCTTCAGGCTGATCCCCAGCATTTCCGCCGCCCGCGTCTTGTTGCCGTTCGCGGCATCGAGGGTCGCGACAATCAGTTTCTGCTCGGCCTCGTCCACGGTCATGCCAGGGGCAATCGTCAGGCCGTTGGCGGGCGCCACGGCGACCGCGGCCGCGCCCAGCGTCGGCAGATGTGGCGGTTCAATCACGTCGGCGCGCGCCAGGATGGTCGCCCGCTCGATCACGTTGCGCAACTCGCGCACATTACCGGGCCAGTCGTAGTTCTCGAGCAGCCGCATGGCCGCCGGCGCCACGGTCTTCACCGTGCGGTTGTCGCGGCCGTTGAACTCGTCGATGAACGCCTGGATCAGCAGCGGCAAGTCGTCCTTGCGATCGCGCAGCGGTGGCAACTTGATCGTGAACACGTTCAGGCGATAGTAGAGATCCTCGCGCAGCCGCCCTTCGCGAATCGCGACAGCCGGGTCGATGTTGGTGGCCGCGATGACGCGCACGTCGACCGCCTGCTCGGTGCGGCCACCGAGACGTCGGAACTTCCGCTCCTGCAGCACGCGCAGCAACTTGACCTGGGTCGCCGGCGTCATCTCGGCAATTTCATCCAGGAACAAGGTGCCGCGATCGGCCAACTCGAAGCAGCCCAGGCGGCGATCGGTAGCGCCCGTGAACGCGCCCTTCTCATGGCCGAAGACCTCGCTTTCAAGCAGCGTGTCGGGAATGGCGGCGCAGTTAAGCGCAATAAACGGCGCGGCGGCGCGCGGGCTCAATTGATGAATGGTCTGCGCCACCAGTTCCTTGCCGGTGCCAGACTCACCGAGCAGCAGCATGGAGGCCGGCGTCGGCGCGGCCTGCTCCAGCACCTGGTAAAGCGCGCGCATGGCGGCGCTGTGCCCGATGATGCGGCCGAAACGGCCGCTGCCGGTCAGCTGCCGCCGCAAGACCTGGTTCTCGCGCTTCTGCTCGTTGAGCTCCGCCAGCCGCTCCAGCAGCCGCTGCAGCTTGTGGGGGTCGAGCGGCTTGGTCAGGTAGTCCTCAGCGCCGGCCTTGAGGGCCTCGACCGCCGTGTCGACCGTACCGAGCGCAGTCAGCAGGATCACCTTGATGTGCTCGCTCTCGCCGGCGAGGGCCTTGAGCAGGTCGAGCCCGCTCATTCTCGGCATCACCATGTCGGAGACGATGATCGAGGGACGAAAATCAGTGACGCGCTCGAGCGCCTCGGCGCCGTCACCCGCCGACTCGGCGGTGAATCCCCAGGCCCGTACCAGCTCCGTTAACCCCGTGCGCGTGGCGGGATCATCGTCGACGATCAGGACACGTTGAGTGGAATGGGTAGTCGGCTCGGCCACTGTTTCGAGTGTACCATCGGCCAGACCGAGACCAACGACCGTGCTGCCTGCCACCCCGACCGAGTCCGAAGCCTGTACGGTTGAGGCGGCGCCATCGCCGCCGGCCGCGCGCGGGCGCCGCCCCTGGCAGGCGTGGTCGGAGATCCTGCTCTGTTCGGGTTATCCCACTCAGATCATGCTGGGCGAGTTGCTGAAGGACGTGGGCATCGCGCCGCTCACGGCCGACGGCGCACTGTCGGCGAGATTCGTGTTCGCGCTGTCGTTAGGCGACACCGCGGTGCTGGTCACGATGATGCTCTGGCTGCTGATCCGCAACGGCGAACGTCCGCGCGACGTGTTCCTTGGCCGCCGCCGGTTAGGCGAAGAGGTGGTGGTCGGCGTGCTGTCGGTGCCCTTGGTCGTGGCCCTTGTGCTGGTGCTGTCGCTACTCATTCGCGCGTTCCTACCCGTCCTCCATAACGTGCCAGCAAATCCGCTCGAGGGATTGCTGGGCACGCAAACCGGACTACTGGCCTTCCTGGTGGTGGTGATCGTGGCTGGCGGTCTGCGCGAGGAACTGCAGCGGGCGTTCTTGCTGCATCGCTTCCGCAACGACCTGGGCAGCGCGGGCGCCGGGTTGGTGGTCACCAGCATTGCGTTCGGCCTCGGGCACACCTTGCAGGGGTGGGACGCTGCCATCATGACCGGCACCCTTGGCGCAACCTGGGGATTGATGTACCTGACCCGTGGCAGCGCCATCGCATCCATCGTCAGCCACAGCCTGTTCAACACCGGGGAGTTGCTGCGCGCGTTTGCGCGGTGACCGCGGGTTTATTGCGCGACAATCACGACGTCAGTGCGCCGGCGCAGGTCCGACACCCAGTCAGCAATCAACTCGCGACGCCGCTGCGTGACCAGCCGATCGCGAATAATTGGCGCGGCCTGCTCGAAGGTCGCACCGGCCCGCTCGAATTCGGCGCGTTGCTGCGCGAAAGCCGAAGCGACCTCGGTCTCAGTTGGGGTGCTGGCCGAGGCAAATCGCTGGGCCAGGTACGCGACCGACCGCAGGTCGTCGCGTACCCAGGCTCGCAGCCGGGTGTCGGTAAAGCCGTTGTCTTCGAGCGCGCGCGCCAATTCGGACGGCGGCAGCAGCCGCCCAATCTCCTCCAGTCGTGCACCGACAGCGCCTTCGCTTGGTGCCGGCGGCGCATACCGCTGCACTTCACGCAGGATCAACTCTCGGTCCACCAGCAGCTGCGTCACCGAGACCGGATCGGCCGACCGATCGGCGGCGACCAGTCCCAGCCGAATCGCCGCGCGCGCATCGCTGAGCGTGATGACCTGTGTGCCCACAATCGCCAACGTTCGCTCGATCAGGTCGCCCCGCTGGGATTGGGCCTCGGTCACCGGCGCCATCGACGCCACCAACCATACGGAGAGGAAGATGCGCATCAGAATGCCTGACCCAGGGAAATGTGCAACACGTTCGACCTTTCGCGGCCACCGGTCAGCAGCAGTCGCGTGCTCACCTTGAATCCCCAGTCAACGCGAACCGGGCCGATCGGCGAGCGGTACCGGAAGCCGACGCCACTCGTGACGCGAAGCTCATTCAGCCCGAGGTCGGACACCGTCTTGAAGACGTTGCCGGCATCGGTGAACCACACCAACTGCAGGTTCTTCCAATATGGTGCGCGGGCTTCGAGGTTGAAGACCGCCAGGCCGTTACCGCCTTGGGGAAACCCCTGAGGGTCGAGCGTTTGCGGTGTGCCCAGGCGGTCGAGCGCGAAACCGCGGACGGTGGTGTCGCCGCCGGCAAAGAATCGCTCACTCGCGGGCAATTCGCGAATCACTGTCGGGAACACGGCCGCCTTCGATTCAGCACGGGCGATCGGCCCGGACGGCGCGCCGGCAATCTCGACCACGGGCGGCACGGCTTGCTTGAAGCCGATCGCCACGCCCATGCGCGCGCCGGCGGCCAGCACGAACCCGCGGCCCGGCAAGCGGCGATAAATGAAAGCCTGCGCGAACGTCTTGACGAATCCCACTTCCGACCCCATCACCTTCGCCGCCACCGACCCGTCGACACCGAGGACCGCGCCCCTCTGCGGATCCAGCACATCGTCTCTTGAGTCGCGCAGGATCGAGCCGAACACCTTCGAGAGTTTCACCTGCGGAAACAGCCGGTCGATCAGCAACTGGTCGTCGGCGGCAATTTTCTCGTTGAACAACTTGGTGTAGTCAAAGGTATAGCGGCCGGTCACCGTGAAATTCGTGAACCGCTTCGCGTAGTCGGTCGTCACGCCCTTGCGGTTGAAGTCGAAGCTGGTCCGCAGCCCCTGTTCGACAAACGCTGTGAACTGCGCGTCGCCCGCGGTGCCAAATGCACGCGGCTCGCGGAAGCTGAACAGGCCGCGGTAGTCGTTGAAGCCGTAGCGGCGCTCGCCCGGGGTGTCTTCTGATTCGCTCTTTCGTAGCGTCACGCGGGCGAAGAAGGTGACCGATCGGTTCTTGCCCCACAAATTGCGACGGCTAATGTCAAAGAACCCACGCGGCGCCACGTCGAGTTCGTCGCTCGCCTGGCCGTCCGCGTCTCGCGCGCCAATCCGCCCCACTTCAAGACCGCCGCCGTAACTTACGGTGGTCGCCGGCGCTTCCTCCAGGTCGACCAGCACATCGCGCGTGTTGGCGCCGGTGCGCGGCAGTTCGCTCACCCGGACGCGCCGGAACAGCCCGGTGGCAGCCAGTTGGCGCTGGCTCTCTATCAAGGCGTCATCGCTCATCGGGCTGCCGGGATGAATCGTCAGCTCGCGGCGAATCAGGTCAACGCTGGTGCGCCGGTTGCCCTTGATCAACACGTGGTCGACCACAATCTGCTGGCCTTCCGCGATCAACCAGGTTATGGCGACACCGCGCTGCTGGTCTGCGAAGGCCAGCTGCGAAATCACCGACACGCCCTGGTAACCCAAGTTCCGGTACGCCCGCGCCAGCGCGTCACGGTCGGCCGCCAGCTGCGGCCGGTAGAACGGGCGGCCCGCGGCCAACGCCATTTGCGACGCGAGCTGTGCGGACGCCAGGGCGCGTGCGCCCTCAATGGTGACGCCGGTGACCAGCGTCTGCGTCCCCTCCTGGATATCGAAGCGAACCTCGACTGGGCGGGTCCGGGCATCGCCTCGCATTTCTTCCGGCAAGATCTGGATGGCGGGCTTGACCGCCGCCCGCGAGAACCCGCGCACGTGATAAAGCTCGGCGATTGCGACGGCCACCGCGCCGACGCGTGCCTCGACAAACACTTCTCCCGGCTTGATCAGCAGCAGCGGCGCAAGGTCGGCGCGACCCAGCCCCGAGATCCCCGACACGTCAACCAGGCTGACCCGGTGCTGCACGCCCCGTGTCACGGTGAAGGTGACGATCACCTCGTCGCCCTCTTGCCGCCGCTCGTAGGGCGCTTGCGCCGCACGGAAACCTTGGCGGCGCAGCGCGTCTTCAATGCGCCGGCTGGCGTCTTCGAGCAAGTCCTGATCGACCGACCGCTCCTCGCGGATCGGCACCAGCCGCTCGGCGTCGCCTTCGAGGGGATCACCCTCGAAGACCACCCGGACGTGCGGTCCCGGCTCAACCTCAACCCGGACCTCGACGGCCGCGCCGTCGCCGGAGAACTCGTGCGTCTGGCGCACGGTCGCCTCGTAGTAACCGCGCCCGCGCAACTCTTCCTCATACTCGGTAATGCGGGCGTCGAGCGCCGTCCGATCGAACGCTCGTCCGGACTGAAGATTAAGACGCCGCAGCACTTCACTCTCTGGCACCAGCGGGGTCGTCGTCACGGTGACGGCGCGAATCGCCGCGCGCGCGCCCGAGTTCACGGTGAGCACCAGTGTCACGCGTTCGGCTTGCAGATCGTTGTCTTCGAGCCGGGACACAATCGAGGGCTGGCGAAAGCCGCGCTCGGCATAGAACAGGGCGAGGGCGCTGACCATCTCTGGCACCCGGCCGGCCGATGGCTGGGCGCCGAATCGATCGGCAAGCTCGGTTCGAATGGCCTGTTCGGACAGAACCGCGTTGCCGTCGACTTCAATCGTGCCAATGCGGCGAACCGGCGTCAGCAGCCAGCTGACGATTACCCCTTGATCCGACGGCGAGGCAAAGATGCGCACGTCCTCGAACCGGCCCAGGCCGACCAGGTGGTCGATGGTCGAACGAATGGCGATCATCGTTAGCGCCTCACCAATGCGCGTCTCGATGAGTTCGATGACGGCGGGGTCGGCCAGCGGCACGCCGGCGACTTCGACGCGCACGTCTGCTACCGTGCGGCCGAGATGCTGCCGGGCCTGGGCGGTGCTGACGGCGGCGGCCAGCAACAGGGCCGCCACCACGCCGGCGGTCGTCACGAGGCGGTGCGTCAGAAGGCGTGCCTCTTACGGACTTCGAGCGCGTAGGTGCGGTCTTCGTTCTGCGAAAGTACCCACGCCAGCGTGTCGCTCTCGTCGAACTCCAGCAGGATGATCTCGTCGTGCGTGGCTGACGACAGGCTGCGCGCGTAGGTCAGGAAGATGCGGTTGGAGATGCGCTTGCCGATGGTCACGCGCGCCGTCGGGTTGAGGTTGACCCGTGCCGATTGCTGGTAGGGGTCGTTGAGCAGTGGCGTGATCTGGAACGTGTCGACGCCAAAGGTCTGCTCCACCACGCGGCCGACCTCCGCCGACAGGGCACCGGTGAGCGCGCGAGTGGCGCGGGCTTCCACCAGCCGCTGCTCGCGCTCGTTCGGCCGCTGCAACGCGGCCAACTCCATGTCACCGCTCGGCGCCTGGTCACTAAACAGTAGCGACAGGATGTCCAGCGTCTGCAGCGGTGGATCCGACTGGAACTGCGGTTGCAGCCGCTCGGTGGTGCCGGCCATCCGCATGGTGACGCGATAGGTCTGCCGCGGTACGCGCACCCGCGTCTCAGCCTCAATGTCAAAGAACGGTTGAATGCGATCCGGGTTGGCGAAATCCAGGCTGCCCCGGGTGACCACATAGCGACGTCCCTCGAACTCGACCTCGCCCCGGACGATCTCGGCGCGGCCGAAGATCAGCGGGCGGTCAAGCGTGCCACGCATGGTCAGGTCGGCGCTGGCGACGATGCGAGCCTGGTCGTTGTCGATGCGAAGCGTCGACGGCGCGAGCAGGCGCACGTCGAACCGCAACGTCGAGGCGGCCGCGAGTTGTCCCTCGACGGTCGGCAGCACCGGGTCGCCGCCGGTCAGTCCGCTGAACAGCCCGCCCGAGGTGTCGATGCCGCGGGTCCAGCTCGCGCTCTTGACCATCACGGTGCCAGTGACCACGGGCGACGCCGCAGGGCCCTGCAGGGCCAGCGTGCCATCCACTAACGAGCGCATCCCTTCGGGATAGCGTAGCCGCAGGTCGGTCCCCACGACCGTGACGTCGAATTCGCTTAGTTGATACGCCGCCAGGCCGATGCGGCCGCCAAAGCGAACCGGCCCGCCGCCCAGCTTCGCGGTCAGTCCATCGAGACGGACGCCGGTGACATCGAAGGTGACGATGCCGTTCAGGTCTTCGAGCGCGTGAGGAAACGAAAACTGGCGGATGCGTCCGTTCGCAACGAGCGCATTACCCGCGACCACCGGTTCGCGCGCCGTGCCGGTGATTCGCGCGGTCACCTCCGCGCGTCCCGAACTCCGCACGTCGGCGACAAACCCCTGCAACACCGCCAGGTTCGCGGCGCCATTGGCCTGGAGGGCCAGCGACTGGTCGCGCAGGTCGACGGTGCCCGACAGGTCCAATTCCGTGCCATCGCCCACCATTCGCAGCGATTCCACCTGCAGTGCCTGGCCCTCCACGCTCAGGAGGATCGGCGCGGCATTGCGCAGCCGGTAGTCGACCAGCCGCAGGTCCATGAGTTCGACGGCGGTGTCGATACGCAGCGCATCTGGATTGTAGAGCTCGCCAACCACCCGGATGGTGCCGCTCACGACGGCGGTGGTGAATGGCGAGAACGTCGGCTGGAACGCGCGGATGAACGGATCGAGCGAGGTGTCGCTGACGCGGAACGACATCTCCGCATCCATCTCGTCGTTCAGCTCAACGCGGCCGGTGCCCGACACCGCCAGCCGGGTGGAAGCGACCTCCATCTCGTAGGTCATCAACAAACCACGCATCGACAAGCGGCCCGACATCTCGCCGATGCCTTCGTCGCCAAAGAACAGGTCGCCGGCGCTGAATCGCACGTCGTAGCGCGGCAACTCGAAAGTACCCGTGCCGGTGGCGCTGAAATCGAGCGAGCCGAAGAAGGGGGGATAGCCCGGGTACGTCGTCAGCGCCAGGGTTTCGACCGCGATGCTGCGGCCATCGGCGTTGAACGAGTACGTGCCGTTCCAGCCGACGTAGGCGGCGCCGGTGATCTGGCCGCCCCCCTTCGACATCTGGATCGCATCAAGCCGAACGCCCGTGCCCTCGAACCGCAGCGCCGTTTCAAACTCGGCAAACGGCTCGTCGTAGGCAACCCCGCGCGCGACGGTCATGCGGCCAAATCCGTGGGGCCCTTCATACTGGCCATAGACGTGAAACTCGCCAGACACGCTACCATCCACTTCGTAGTCCTGCAGGTCGAAGGCCTCGCGGAAGTCAGCCATGCTGCGGTCGGTCACGCGAATACGGGCATCGATCTGTTCGCCGCCATCGGCGCGCGGATACCCGAGCGAGAACTGGCCGGTGACATCCATGCGCGACAAGCCGGATCGAATCACGGCCTGGCTGACATTCGCGTAGGAGTTCTCGACCACGAAGTTGCCGTCGATGTCCCCCCAGTTGACTTCCCACGCATACATTTCCGAGCCCACGAGTCGGCCCTCGATGCGCGGGCGCCGTAAGGATCCGAGCAGCACGCCCTCGAACCGGCCGACGCCGTCGATCGGGATCGCTTTGGTGCCGGTGCCAAACGCGGTCATGATCCCCGACAGCATGCGGTCGCTTTCCTGCCAATTGCGGCTGGTCACGCGGAAGGGCATCTGCGATCGCTCGCCGTACGCGGTCGCGCCCTCGAACGCGACGTAGGTGTCGGGCGTAAACAGCTGGCTCGGCTCGAAACGAATCGCTTCTGGATCGAAGGAATAGGTGAGGCTGCCGGCCACGGCCAGCGGAGACATCGGCGTGTGATTACTGAACGGGCCCGGCACCTGGTAGCGCGCGCGCGCGTCGGCAACCGCCGAAGCCGGCAACTGGGGACCCTGCAAGGCCCCGCCGTCAGGCGCAGCGAAACTGACCGCCCCCGCGCCGGCGCGACCGGCGAACTGGCCAATCGTCCAGCCCATCTGGTTGCGGCCCGAGGCCCGTCCCGACACGCGCAGACCGCGCATTTCGAAGAAATCCGACAGGGCTGCGAGATCGACGTCCGTATACTCGGCATCGAACTTCGCTTGCGGGCGCGTGTCGCGCAAGCCGAGCGGCGCCATCACGTACCGGAAGCGCGTCTGGCCTCCGTAGAAGCCGGCGGTCGCCCGCGTCACCTCCATGCGGTCGCGTACCCAGACCACCGATCCCGCCAGGTTGGGAAACCGGAAGTCGTTCACGCCGGCCACCGCGCTCGTGAAGTCTCCCTTCAACTCGCGACCGCCCTTGAACATGTGAAACGTGCCAGCGAACAGGCCTTCGCCCGACAGGGTGAACTGGTCATTGGCGAAGAAAATCTCGCGCATGCGCGGGAACTGCATGCGCGACTTGACCTGGTACAACTGCTCCGGCCACTGCGCAGGATTGACCACGCCGGTCATCTGCGTAACGGCGCCGTCGGTCACCAGGTCCATGCGTTCGAACACAACCTTGCCGTCCACCAGCTTGAAGGCAGCCGACAAGTCGGCCGACATCGGCAGATACTTCTGGATCTTGACCGTGCCGTTGGTGAACTTAAGAGTGCCCCGGTAGTCACCCGACTTTGCGACCGTGACATCCAGATTCGGCGCCACGGCAAACCAATCAGAGCCGTAGTCGTTGACCACCAGTTCGCCGCGATGGGCGCGCACATACTTCAGGGTCGTCACCACGAGGCGCGGACCGGTCCGTGGCGCTCGCGGTGGCCCTCCGACCCGCGGGAACGACTGCCGGCCATCGGGAAACGACTCCAACACCATGCGCCAGTCAGTCATCTCGACATCGTCGATAAGAATTTCACGACCGAGCATCGCACTCCAGGTGAGCGCCACCTCGATGTGCTTGGCGACCAGCCAGGGCGGCTCGCCTGGGTACATCCCTTCGACGCGGAGGTCTTCGAGCACGAAACGGCCACGCCCAAGGTGCACACCCAGGCGGCCGATGGTCAGCTTGCGTTCGAACCAGTTGCTGCCCGCAGTCTCGGCCCGTGCCCTCAGCACCGGACCCAAATCGATTGTCAGCGTTGAAACCAGGACGACGGCGACGATGATGCCGATGACAACTGCGAAGCGCCGGGCAAAGCGATAGACGCGAGTGAAGGCCGCTCGCAGCCTGCTGGTGCTCTGCGCTGCCTCGGTCGGCTGCGGTCCTGGTGTTTCCGGCGCCTGCGTCATCTGCGGCCGTTACTCGACGACCAGGAGGAGCGTCCCGGCGTCCACCGACTGCCCTGCCACGACCACGACGTCGCGGACCCGGCCGTCGCGGGCGGCGCGCAGCTCGTTCTCCATCTTCATGGCTTCGACCACCACCAGCCCCTGCCGCGCCTTCACCTCGTCGCCGGCCTTCACGAGCACACGCACGATCTTGCCGGGCATCGGCGCGATAATCCGCTGCGGTCCTGTCCCCGCGGCAGCGGCCACTTTGTTTTGACGTCCGAACCCGCCGGCCAGGCGGACCTGAACGGGAATGGTGCGGCCGGCGACGTGTACGTCGAAGTCTCCGGCGGTCTTGTGCGCCGCCAGCGCGGCATCGACGCACTGCACCGGCCGGGCGCTGCCGTCCGTTGACACCAGCAGCGAGAGCTCGAGCTCGCCAACCCGCCGAGCATCGACGACCACGGTGCGGTCGCCGATGGCGACCTGCAGCAGCGCACCTTTTCGTGAGATCGACACGGTGTGGACGTTGTTGCCGGCAGCGATCTCAAACGTCATCGCAGCGCTTCCTCGCGGCCGGCCTGCTGCCACTGACTGACCGGCGCCGAGGCCGTCGCGACCCTGGCGGGGGGGCGAGTAAACATGTGCACGGCCGCGGCAATCACGGCCAGCTCTTCGTGGGCCGTATCGATCACTTGCAGGGGACCGCTCCCCGGCGCGCCCATCTTGCGATCGATGAAGGTGGTGTCGAAACGCGCCGCCTTGAAGTCCGGATCGTCGAGCAGCCATTGGAAGAACGGAATCGTCGTGCGAATGCCGCGTACTTGGTATTCGGCGAGTGCCCGCTTCATGCGGGCGATGGCGTGATCGCGCGTCTCACCCCAGGTGATCAACTTCGAAATCATGGGGTCGTAGAAAATCGGCACGTCGCCGCCCTCATAAGCGCCGCTGTCGTCGCGCACGCCTGGGCCCTGTGGCACCCGCAGGCCCTGGATGCGGCCGGGAGACGGCAGGAACCCGTGGTCGGGATCCTCGGCATAGATGCGGCATTCAATCGCGTGGGCCCTGGGAGTCAGCAGCGATTCGGGAGCGAGATCGAGGCGCTCGCCGCGCGCAATGCGAATCTGCCACTGCACCAGATCGACGCCGGTCACCATCTCGGTGATCGGATGCTCGACCTGCAGGCGCGTGTTCATCTCGAGGAAAAAGAACGAGCCATCGGTGTCGAGCAGGAACTCGATGGTTCCAGCATTGGTGTAGCCCACCGTCCTGGCGACCGCGGCCGCGGCCGAGGTCATGCGCCGCCGCAACTCGGGCGAGACCGCCAGCGACGGGCTCTCTTCGACCACCTTCTGGTGGCGGCGCTGAATGGAGCATTCCCGCTCGACGAACGGCAAGACGGTGCCGTGGTGATCGCCGAGCAACTGAACTTCAATGTGCCGGGGGGCCAGAATCCGGCGCTCGAGGTAAACCGCACCATCACCAAACGCCGACTGCGCTTCCGAGCGCGCGGCGCGGAGTGCGGCTGGCAGCTCCTCCGCCGACGCCACCATGCGCATGCCCTTGCCACCGCCACCCGCGACCGCCTTGAGCATGAGCGGGTAGCCAATGCCTTCGGCCACGGCCAGGACGTCGGCGTCAGAGGTCTGCTCACTGAGGGGTTCTTCGGTGCCCGGCACGACCGGCACCCCGGCCTTGATGGCCGCTTGCCGCGCCGCGGTCTTGCTGCCCATCAAGGTGATGGCTTCCGGAGAAGGACCGATGAACACGAGGCCGGCATCACGACAGGCAGCGGCAAAGTCCTCGTTCTCGGCGAGAAATCCGTAGCCAGGATGCACGGCATCGGCGCCGGATTTTTTCGCGACGTCGATGATGGCGTCGATACGCAGGTAACTTTCGCGCGGAGCGCTCGGCCCCACGGGCCAGGCCTCGTCGGCCAGTCGCACGTGGAGCGCGGCACGATCGCACTCCGAATAGATCGCGACAGTGCCAATGCCCATGTCGCGGCAGGCACGGATTACGCGGACGGCGATCTCGCCACGATTAGCGATCAGGATTTTCTTCATCAGACCGAACCGCTTACGATTCTATCAGTTAGAGGCAGAACTGGTAGGATCGCGAGTGTGCTCGTGCGCGAGGCCGTGAAGCTCGACTGGCGCCTCTTGTGGCACTCGCTGCAACAGTCGTCGGGCGGGATCTGGATGGTGCTGGCCGCACTGATGGTGGCGGCGGCGACCATGGGCGAGTCGTCTGTTCGACTCGGCGAGTCGTTAGCGTCGGGCCAGCTCCCGCGAACCGAGGCCGCCTTCGTGATCAGCACACGCGCATGGGCGGCGTTTATGGCCGCCTTCGCGTTCGTCCTGACCACCGGTGAGCTCTCGTTCGTCAGGCGCTTGCTGGCCGACTTGGCGCTGCGCCCGGTGTCACGCTGGCAAGCTTTTCTCGCACTGCAGGCGGTGTCGCTGGCGGGCCGTCACACGCTGGCGCTGCTCACGGTTGGCCTGCCGCTGCTAATCGTCATGGGGACCTGGCTTGACGGCCGGCGGCTGGCAGCCGCGGTCGTCGCAACGCTGCTCTTGATGCGGCTACCCGTGGCCCTCCTGACAATTGGCGCGCGTGTACTCAGCTCGTCAATCACGATGGCAACCGCCTCGGTCTCGGCGATCTTACTGATCGCCGCCACGTTCTGGTTTCAGGCGCCAGGGCTGCTGCTGGCATGGTTGCCACCGTTCCTGCTCGTGCGCCTGCTGTTGGACGGCTCTGCTGTAGTTGTCTGGGCGGGCCTCGCAACGTGGACGCTGGCATTGGCTGCAGTCGAGTTCTGGTCGATGAAACTAGACGAGGCACGGGCGACACTTCAGTCCCAGGCCGTTCAGTCCTATCCGCCGATTCCGAGATCGGTTCAGCGCGTGGCTCAAATGCTGGGCTGCTCAGCGGTTCTGCTGCACGGTGAGCTCGTGCGCCTCAGTCGCTGGCGGCGCTTCTACCTGTCGTGGCTGATGGGTTTGCTCTTGATGGCTATCTTCGGTATCCGCCTGCACGACTCCGGCGACCTGGTTCGCCTGGTCCTGTTCACGCTGGTCCCAGCGCATGTCGGCACGAGCACACTAGCCAACCTGTTCGCGACCGATCGCGGCGGGTTTCAGGCATTCCTGATGGCGCCGATCCAGATCGGCGCCGTAGTCCGCGCGAAGGTGACGGCGATCCTGCTGGTGACGATGGTGGCGGAACTCGCCGGCGCGGCGTTCCTGGCCGCGCGGGGACTGCCCTTGGCGTCAATCGCGGCAGGTGTCGCGCTGGCCGCCGGGCTGTTCGCATGGTCGACGGCCGTTGGCATGATGACGAGCGTACTGTTTCCGTCCCCATCCGATCCCGCAGCGGTGGGCGGCTCACTGGTCAACACCTCGGCGGCCCTCGTCACCCTGGTCAGCGGCGCCGCCTACGTCGGGGCAGCCATCGGACTGGTGTTCCTGCTGGATTCAGGCCGCTCGCCCGCCTGGGCGTGTGCGCTGGCCGGCGTGACCTTGATCGCCGCAGCGGCGAGCGCGCTGGTGGCCGCCTCTCGCCGCGTGACTCATCTCATCACCCTGCGGACAGAAGCAATGGTGTTCGCCCTCACTGCCAACCCCGGGGCACGCGCATGATCGAAGCCGTCAACGTCCACAAGAAATACGCCGACGTGGCGGCCCTGTCAGGCGTGTCGATCTCGATTGGCGCCCGCCAGGCCCTCGGCCTTGTCGGGCCCAACGGCGCGGGCAAGTCATCGCTATTGCGGATTCTGTGTGGGTTGAGTCGGCCCGATGCCGGCACCGCCCGACTCCACGGACACGACCCGATGCGCCATCCCGTAACGGCGCGCCGACAGGTCGGCTGCGTTCCCGAACATCCGCCACTGTTCGAGTTGCTCACGGGTAGTGAGCAATTGATGTGGGCCGGCCGGGTTCAAGACATTCCGGAAGGCGAACTCGTCAGCCGCATCGACGAACTCGCCAGGGCGCTCGATCTGGATGACGCGCTGCCACGGCGCATTGCGGGATATTCGAAAGGCATGCGACAGAAGCTCGCGTTCGTTGCCGCACTGCTGCACGACCCGATCGTGTTGATCCTGGATGAACCGTTCGAAGGCGTCGACGTCGTGGCCGTCGATACCATGAAGGCAATCATTCGTCAGTTCATCGACAACGGCGCCGCGGTATTACTGAGCTCGCACATTCTGGGGCTGGTCGAAGATGTGTGCTCGCAGTTCGCCGTCATGAACAGCGGCCGAATCGTATTCGAGGGGAACCGGCAGATGCTGGCGCTCGAAGCCGCCAAGCTGACAACCGGCACCGCCGGCCGTCAGCTCGAGTCGGTGTTCCTGGATCGCATTGCTCCCAATCGGGTGGCTCAGCGCCTCACGACCGTGGCACAGCGGATGGCCTGACGGCTTAGGGCATGCGCTGGCTATCGTCGAACACCAGCGTTATCGCACCCTTGGCGCCCGGTGACACCGCCTCGGGAGCTCCTGACGCCGATGCGTAAATGCCAACCGGCGAACCGGGCGCCGGTGGCGAGTTCCCCGTCATCACACCCTGCTCGTCGAAGGCCACGGCCACCCACACCCGTTCGTTGGCAACCTCAAACACCGCTGCCTCGCCATTCTTCTCGACCGACATCTCGGCAATCGGCATCGACCCGGGACCAATGTCAGGCGTGTCGAACACCCACACCCACACGCGGTGGGCACCATCGACGGTCCCCTTGCCCTGGTAACTCACGGTCACCTTGACCGAGCCCGCGGCCACTTCGGCCAGTCCGGCTGCGTGAACCCGACTCGGCTCGACCATCGCGGCCGAGGTCATGAGCGCGGCGAGCGAAAGAACGGTAATGCTCTTCATCATG
The DNA here is from genome assembly GCA_031364805.1 of Acidobacteriota bacterium. Lineage (GTDB taxonomy): Bacteria > Acidobacteriota > Vicinamibacteria > Vicinamibacterales > UBA2999 > 12-FULL-67-14b. Next base: position 34,618 of record JANLWW010000170.1, on the reverse strand, counting down.
GTTCGATCTCCTTGCCCGCATATCGCGCGGACAATCCTGTTCGACGTGATGAGAGTAGGGAGTGTTCAAGGTAACCGGGCGAGCGGACAAAGAATGCTCTCCACCGGCCCGCGAGGTCTTTCGAGCGGCGCCGGTCAGACGAACTGATGAGCCAGGAAGGAGTCGAAGTCGTCGCAGGTGACGTCGGGCGGCGGCTGCAGCGCCGCGAAGTGCGCTGCGGTGAAAGTGGTGGTCAGCGCGACCACCGGCATGCCGGCGGCCTGGGCGGCGACGATTCCCATCGGCGCGTCTTCGAACACCAGGCAACCGTCTGGCGCGACACCAAGCCTGCGGCCGGCCTCGATGAACACGTCGGGGGCCGGCTTCCCGCGCGCGACCTGGTCGCCACGGACGATGATCGAGAACGCTTCGGAGAGGCCGATCTCGGCGAGCGTGTGCACGACATTGGGTTCCGGCGCCGAAGTGGCCAGCGCCATGGGAATCTGGCTGGCGGTCAGCCGCGCCAGCAAGCGCGCGAGACCCCTCATAGGCTCGAGCCGGCCCCGCGACAGCTCGCGATACAGGCTCTCCTTTTCGGCTTCATAAGCCTGCCACTCGTCGCGTTGCACGTCGCGTGCAAACAAGATCGGAAAAATCTCGCTGTTGCGGCGGCCGTCGAGTCGGGCGCGATCCTCGGGCGTCAGGGGCGGCAAGCCATGACGCTGCGCAAAGACCGCGAAGGCCTCTGCATGCAGGGCCATGTTGTCAACGAGGGTGCCGTCGATATCGAAGATCACGGCCCGTGGGTGTAACGCGGGCACGCGGCTATTCGGTCACGACAAACGCGGCACGGCCGGAGCCGGCAATGGCGCGGCCGTCCCGAATGGCCGACACCAGCCAGAAGTAGGTGCCGGGCGCAAGCCGCTGCTCCGTTGGCCAGTCGAGCGACGTGACTTCAATGCCCTGCGAGGAAGCGACCAGGCCAATCTCGTTCTGTAATTCGAACAAGTAGCTGTCGGCGTCCTTGACCGCGCTCCATTCAAACCGTGTCGGCGTCGGGCCGACATAGTCGCGCTGTGGCGAGCGATGCTCGATCACTTGCTGAGCGATCAGCGCAGGCTCAGGACCCGGCGTGGTTATCTCAGCCGATTCGGGGGTGCCTGGCGCCCGCGCGCACGCCAGGCTCGCGAAGATCAGTGCCACGAGGATGCTAGAGCGGAATGTTGCCATGCTTCTTGGGAGGGTTCTTGTCACGTTTGTGATCGAGGGTGGCCAGGGCCTGAACCAGCTTGGCGCGGGTTGTCCTCGGCAGGATCACTTCATCCACATACCCGCGTTCCGCCGCCACGTACGGGCTGGCGAAGCGCTCGCGGAACTCGGCAATCTTCTGGGCCCGCATGGCGGCTGGGTCGCCCGCTTTTTCAATCTCGCGCTTATACAGGATGTTGACGGCGCCTTCGGCGCCCATCACGGCAATTTCCGCGCTGGGCCATGCGTAGTTGAAGTCGGTGCGGATGTGCTTGCTGGCCATCACGCAGTAGGCGCCACCGTAAGCCTTGCGCGTGATCACGGTGATCTTCGGTACGGTCGCTTCCGCGAACGCGTACAGCAGTTTTGCGCCGTGGCGAATGATGCCGCCGTATTCCTGCACCGTGCCGGGCAGGAACCCTGGCACATCCTCAAAGGTGATCAGGGGGATGTTAAACGCGTCGCAGAACCGCACGAACCGCGCGCCCTTGACTGACGCGTTGATGTCGAGGGTGCCCGCGAGATACGCGGGCTGGTTGGCGACCATGCCGACCGGGCGGCCGCCCAGCCGCGCGAATCCCACCAGCAGGTTGCGCGCGTAATGCTGATGCACCTCGAGGAAATAGCCATCGTCGGCAATCGTGTGGATCAGGTCCAGCATGTCGTACGGCTGGTTGGGTGACACCGGCACCAGCGTATCGAGCGCGTCGTCCTCGCGGTCTTCCGGATCGTCGGTTGGCTTGCGTGGCGGATCGTCGAGGTTATTGCCGGGCATGAACGAGAGCAGTTCACGAATCAGTGCCAGGCACTCGGCATCGTCTTCGACGGCGAAATGGGCGACCCCGCTCTTCTCGTTGTGCGTCATGGCACCGCCGAGATCTTCTTTCGTGACGTCCTCGTGCGTGACGGTCTTGATCACGTCGGGGCCGGTCACGAACATGTAGCTGGTCTGCTTGACCATCACGATGAAGTCGGTGATGGCAGGCGAGTAGACAGCGCCACCGGCGCACGGGCCCATGATGGCGGAGATCTGCGGCACGACTCCCGACGCAAGCGTGTTGCGCAGGAAGATGTCGGAATAGCCGCCGAGCGAGACGACGCCCTCTTGAATGCGGGCGCCGCCGGAGTCGTTCAGGCCGATGACCGGCGCCCCATTGCGCACCGCCATGTCCATGACCTTGCAGATCTTCGCGGCATTGGTCTCTGAAAGCGAGCCGCCGAACACGGTAAAGTCCTGCGCGAAGGCATAGGCCACGCGGCCGTGAATGCGGCCGTGGCCCGTGACCACGCCGTCGCCAGGCACAATCTGCTGCTCCATGCCGAAGTCGACGCAGCGGTGCGTGACCAGCTTGTCGACTTCCTCGAAGGTGCCGGCGTCGAAGAGCCGCGTCATTCGCTCGCGCGCCGAGAGCTTGCCTTGCGCGTGGTGTTTTTGCAGCCGCGCCTCGCCGCCGCCCAGTTCCGCTAGCCGCTCGCGTTCCCGCAGCCGATCGACAGGGTTCATATGCAGGGGTTGCTGAGCGAGCCGACGCCTTCGAGCTTGACCATCATGCGGTCGCCGGGCACCAACCGGCCCACACCGGACGGAGTGCCGGTGGTAATCACGTCGCCCGGCTGCAGGGTCATGAAGCGTGACACGTGCTCGACCAGGTACGGCACCGGGAAGATCAGCTCCCGCGTATTGGAGTGGTGGCGCTTCTCGCCGTTGACCCATCCTTCGATCTCGAGCGCCGAGGGGTCGAGGCCGACCGCGATGCACGGGCCGATCGGCGCAAACGTGTCGAAGCCCTTTGCGCGGGAATACTGGACGTCGCTGACCTGCAACTCGCGCGCGGTCACGTCACACAGGCAGGTCACGCCGAGAATGTAGTCCATGGCATCGGCCGCCTTCACCTGGGAGGCGCGCTTGCCGATTACCACCGCCATCTCGGCTTCGTGCTCGATGCGGCCGGCCCAGTCGGGCAGCCGAATCGGCTCGTCGGGACCAATCACCGTAGTCGCCGGCTTCAGGAACACCAGCGGCTCGTCCGGCAACTTCTTCTTCATCTCGGCGGCGTGGTCCTTGTAGTTCAGCCCGATGCACACGACGATTGACGGCTGCACGGGGGCAAGAAACTTCAGCGCTGAGCCAGCCGCGATTTCCTCGCCGGGCTCGTAGCTGCCGAAAATGTCGCCGCGCAACCAGAACAGGTTGCCGCCGCGCTCCACGGCGTACCGCCCGCCCATTCCCTGCTTCACTCGATAAATGCGATCCATATTCCTCTCGGCTTGCGGCTTGCGGACGGAAGTCGTTGAACCGCCGGTCGCAGCCCCGTGTATTATCGCGCGGTCTCTTCCACTCGGTTCGACTGCGCGCTCACATTCTGCGGCGTGGCCCGATCGACCGCCACGACCACATAAACGTAGCGCGCCCCTGCGCGCGTGGTGGTGTCGCGAAAAGTGGTGGCCACCACCGGCTCCGGGGTGATCGCCCGAAGTGTGTCACCCGGGGCGTCACCGCGCAAGACCAGGTACCCGACCAGGTCGCTGTCGCTATTCGCCTCCCAGATCAGGCTGATCACTCCGTCACCAGCAATCGCCGCAAGCGACCGCGGCGCCGCCGGCGGGAAGGTATCGGCTGGTGTCACGCAGGTCTTCGGCGACGCCGGTCCGATGACGACGGTGGCGCCAAAGCGCTCGACTGGCCTCGTCACGAAGCACCGCTCGACTCCAAACGTCACGCCCTTGATCTGGTGTTCGGTAATCGCCAGCGGCAGCGGTGTAATCGCAATCGGTACCGTGATCGCAAAGGGATCTTCGGGCGCCGCTGTCGAGGGCACCTCGTAGAGATGATAGGTCGTGGCTTCTGATTGGAAACCGAGCGACTTGGCCGCAAGTGGCGGGATGACCGGCGCCGGTGGCGTCACGATGGACGGAGTGGCGTTGTCAGGGGTAAGCGGCGTGGGCGGCAGCACTGGCGCCGGCGACGCGGCAAACATGCCGGTTCGCGCATCGTTGGACGGCGCCCACTTGATGGTCATGTCGGTTTCGGTGAACGCCACTACCGGCGCGCCTGGAGCTGAGCTCGCGGCGTCGAGCGGAACCGGAACGGGCGTCGAGGCTGGTGATTTTCGGCCGCGGCCGCTCACGCCGATGGCGAAGTAATACCGGCGCGGAAGCAGGGCCGGCGCCGGCGCGATGAGCGGGCCGGCCACGGTTTCTTCATCCTCAGCGTCAGCGGCCCGCTGGTCGCCTTCTTTCGGCCGCAGGTCGACCGGCACTTGCTGTTCGGCCGTGAGCGTCTCCCTGACAACGGCAGGGGCTGCGCGATCGATGCCGGGAGGGAGCGGTATGGGCGGCAGTTCGACCCCGGCTGGAGCGGGCGGCAGCGGCGGCATGATCGGCCGTACCGGCAGCGTAGCAATCAACGTGGCGAGCTTGCGATGTTCGTCGGTTTCTGGCGGGCTGGTCGCCGTGATGGCATAGACCTCCAACGACGCGATATCGGCAGGTTGCTGGCCATCGACGTTGGCGGTCGGCACCGGAAACGACACGTATACGTCGTCGCCCATGCGAAGCACCTTAAGGTCGGCAACCGGGGCGGGCACGCGCGCGAATGGAGCCAGCGGCGGCCCCTTCTTGCCGCACGCGGCGGCCAACAGCACCATCAGGGCGAAAAGAAACCGGGGGTGTTTTCGGCAGCAACGGGTCATGACAACAACAACCCGGTTTCGGTACGCGTCACAGGATGTAGCGGGACAGGTCTTCGTTCTTGACGATATCGGCGAGCATACGGCGCACGTAAGCCGCATCGATGGTCACCGACTTGTCCTCGAGGGTTGGCGCGTCGAACGAGACTTCGTCGAGCAGCCGCTCCATCACCGTGTGCAGGCGGCGAGCGCCAATGTTCTCGGTCCGCTCGTTGACGATGGTCGCAAATTCGGCAATGGTCGCGACACCATCGTCGGTAAACGTGAGCTCGACACCCTCGGTGGCCATCAGCGCGATGTACTGCTTAATCAACGCGCTTTTTGGCTCGGTCAGAATGCGCACGAACTCGGCCTGGCCGAGGGCGTCGAGCTCGACGCGAATGGGAAAGCGGCCCTGCAGTTCGGGAATCAGGTCCGATGGCTTGGAGACGTGGAACGCACCCGCAGCGATAAAGAGGATGTGGTCGGTGCGGACCATGCCGTGCTTGGTGTTGACCGTGGTGCCCTCGACAATCGGCAGGATGTCGCGCTGTACGCCCTCGCGGCTGATCTCGGGACCGTGACTGCCCTCGCGTCCAGCAATCTTGTCGATCTCGTCGACGAAAATAATACCGGCCTGCTCGACCCGCTCGACCGCTGCGGCCGACACCGCTTCCATGTCAATCAGCTTGTGTTGTTCTTCGCTGGTCAGTCGTTCGCGGGCCTCGGCCACGGTCACGCGCCGGCGCTTCGCCCGACCCTGAAACAATCCTGGCATCATGTCGCGCAGGTTGACGCCCACTTCCTCCATCGAAGATCCGGTAATCAACTCGATCGACGGAAAGGACTTCTCCTGAACGTCGATCTCGACCGAACGGTCGTCAAGCTTGCCTTCGCGCAATTGTTCGCGCATGCGCTGGCGGGTGCCGTGCATCTCGTCGCGAATGCGGCCGGGGTCTTCGTCCGGCGCAGCGGGACGTGGCGGGAGCAACAGGTCCAGCAAACGTTCCTCGGTGTTGAGCTCCGCCTTGACGCGAACTTCCTCAATTCGCTCGTCGCGCACCATGTTGACGGCAAGCTCGACGAGATCGCGCACCATCGACTCGACATCGCGGCCGACGTAGCCGACCTCAGTGAACTTCGACGCTTCGACTTTGATGAAGGGCGACTGCGCGAGCCGGGCAAGCCGACGCGCAATTTCGGTCTTGCCGACGCCGGTCGGGCCAATCATCAGGATGTTCTTGGGCGCCACGTCTTCGGCGAGCTCGGCCGGCAGCTTCTGCCGCCGTAGCCGGTTGCGCAGGGCAATCGCCACTGCCCGCTTGGCCTTGGCCTGGCCGACGACATACTTGTCGAGCTCGGCGACGATCTGGCGCGGTGTGAGCGAGTCGATCAACGTGGACGATCGCTCGGGCAAGGGAATCGACATCTAGAGTTCTTCGATGGTGAGATTGCTGTTCGTGTAGATGCAGATTTGCGAGGCGATGATCATCGCCCGCTCGGCAATCTCGCGGGGCGACAGGGTGGTGTTTTGCACGAGCGCCTTGGCGGCGGCCTGCGCGAACGCGCCGCCCGAGCCAATGCCGATCACACCGTCATCAGGTTCGATCAGGTCGCCGGTACCAGAGAGCAGGAACATCGACTTCCGGTCGAGGACGATCAGCAAGGCCTCGAGCCGACGTAACGCGCGGTCGGTGCGCCAGTCCTTGGCCAGTTCGACCGCCGAGCGGTCGAGATTGCCGCGGTACTGCTCGAGCTTGGCTTCGAACCGGGCGAACAGCGCGAACGAGTCGGCAGCCGACCCGGCGAACCCGGCGAGAATGCTGTCGTTGTAAAGGCGCCGAATCTTGCGGGCGTTCTGCTTCACGACCGTGTTGCCCAGCGTGACTTGCCCGTCCCCGGCCAGCACCACCCGATCGTCCCGGCGCACCGCCAGGATCGTTGTGGCGTGGAACGTCGACTCCATCTCCGTAGTGTCTCACACCCGACGTCCTCGACAGGACCGGGATCAGCCTACGTGCCCTGACTCTTTCTGCCGAAGTAGAGATACAGCGGAACGCCCGCCGCCATCACGGCCAATCCGGCCAGCGTCGTGTAGGGCGCGCTGTAGATCGCGTTCAGTACAGTAGCGGTACCGACTACTACGAACAGCGCCGGCGTAAACGGGTAACCCCACGCCTTGAATGGGCGCTCGGCATTCGGCTCCCGGCCGCGCAGCACGAACACCGCGGCGACCGCGATCGTGGCAAACAGCGTCACCGCGAAGCCGGTGTAGGTCGTCAAGGTATCGGCCCCGCCCCACATAATCAGGATGCTCGCCCAGATGGCCTGGGCGATGATCGCCACCGATGGCGTGCGATAGGTCGGATGGATGCGCGCCGCAGCCGGCAGGAACACACCGTCGCGCGCCATCGCGTAGTAGACGCGAGGTCCGGCAAAAATGTTGGCGCTCACGCTGGCCAGCAGGCTGATGATCGACACCACGCCCATGATGTTGCCGGCGGCCGAGCCCAACACCTTGTCAGCGACGACGTCGAGCACGCTGCCTTGCACCTTGGCCAGCTCACCGACCGGCATCACGTACAGGTAGAGGGTGTTCAGCAGCAGGTAGACCACGATCACCGCTCCCGTGCCCAGGGCCAGCGCCCTTGGCACGTTGCGGCCAGGGTCGCGAATCTCTTCGGCCATGTACGAAGCGGCATTCCATCCGGAATACGTGAACATCACGGCCAGCAGGGCCAGCAGCCAGGACGAGGCAGCCACGGGTCCAGCAACTGCCTGCATGTTGGCCGACGAGCCGGCCCCCAGCGAGAAACCGGCAGCAATGAAAATCATCAAGGCCGCGACCTTCAGCACGGCCAGAAAATTCATCAACAGGCGGCCAGGACCGACGCCGCGATAATGCACGTACGACAGCGCGATCACCGCGGAAATCGCGACCAGCGTCCGTCGGGATACGGTGAGCGGAAAATAGGGAATCGGAACGACAAAAAAAGGCGTGTGATCGGCGGCGCCAGGAAAGAAGCGATCGAGGTAGAAGACCAGGACGACCGAGGTGGCCGCGATGGCGCCGGCAAAACCGGCCACGAACGACACCCAGCCGGTCAGGAAGCCTGCGAGCTGTCCGTACGCCGCGCGCAAGTACACGTACTCACCACCCGCCCTCGGCCGCAGCGCTGCCAACTCTGCGTAGGCGGTCGCGCCGCAAAACGCCAGGGCGCCGCCGGCCACCCAGATGCCGAGGAACAGCCAGGGATTGGGCACGCCTGCGGCAATCAGCGGCGGGGTAAAAAGAATGCCTCCGCCAATGACGTTAGAGACGATGATCGCCGCCGCATCGAGCGGTCCGAGGCGACGTTCAAGAGTGGAAGAAGCGGCTGTCGCCATCGCCCGGGATTATATCCGCGGGCCCGTGGTTACCGGGTCAGGAGTTGTCGTTGAATCGGGTACTCGGCCAACTTGGCCCACACCTTCGAACCCTGCTTCAGGAAAATCTCGACCTTGGCATCGACGAATTCCTTGTTCTGCAGCATCTGCATGCGCGGTTGCGTGCCGGTATAGCCGAGGGTCGAGCGCATGACCAGGGAGTCGGTTTCAGCGCCGGCGGCCAGCGCCGGGTCGCGGCGTATGGCCCACCCGAAGTACTCCCCCCACATCTCCTGCTCGCCGACGCGGCGGAAGATGGCGTTGATCTGGATCGACTTCACCTCGGCGCCGGTCTTGTTCCTGAGCTTCAGAGTGACGCTCGGCACGAGCTTGTTCTTCTGCCCCTCGACGATGCCATCGTCGAACCAGCCGGTGACGACGTCAACGGGTTCGAGGGCGGCGACGGCCTCGACGGAGGCGCCGCAGCTGGACGAGAATAGGGCCAGCACGGCCATGAGGGCCAGCCACGGCGTGCGGGTCAGCAGGGATGCCATGTCAATATTCTAAGACACCAGCGCGTCTGGAAGGTTCCCCGCGATCCCTAAAACTGGCTGACCTGCACGCGCTTGCGGGCTTCGTCGCGGTCGATCTTGCCCGCCCGATAGGCGATGAGGTCGGCGCCCTTGATGCGGTAGATCATCGTCACGACTTCTTCGAGCGGGTCCTGTGGCGCGAGCGTGTCTCGGCCTTCGTTGTCGCGCGCGGCCACGGTGAGCCACTGGTCGGGTCCAAGCGCCATCGGGGTGCTGTAATCGATAATCGCGTCCACCAGGGCGCGCGTCACGGCCTCGGTGTAGGCGCGGTTCGGATCCTGCACCCAACTCTTGTCGGCGGCGGGACCGCGCGGTGGCGCGATCCCGGCCGCGGCCGCGGCGCCGGTGCCACCGGCAGAACTGTCTGGGATGATTACGCCCGCCGTCACGACGGGATTCGCGGGGTTACCAGTGCGCGCGTATGCGTTGGCCGGCGCCGCCTGGGTCTCCAGCTGCTTGAGCGACCGCTCGAACGCGGCGCGCGCGGCGGGATCGGTAATGCTCTGGCCCACCTTGCGGATCTCGCTGATCGCCACCTGCGCGGCGGTGTTGTCGCGATCGAGCATCGTGCGCAGGCTCCACATCATGCTCTGCCGCATCATCGGCACCTGCACGTCGAAGTAGACGCCGTAGCCATCCAGGTAGACACCGCGCGCCTGCGCCTCTCCGGCCAGGATGAAAACGCCCGGCATGACCGCCAGGATCTCTCGGTTCAGGTTCTTGGCGCCGTAGTCGACCGCCCGTGCCAGCGCACCTTCCATCACGTAGATGTGATGACGAATGTCGCTGAGGTTGATCGGCTTCGCTGTCGCCGACTCCTGGGCCCCGGCGGGTACGGCCACGGCCAGCGCCGACAGGACCACCCAGATGCTCATCTGCTTCTTCATGGTTTCGCTCTTCGCTCTTCGCTACTGTTGCGGCGTCGTTGACGCCCGAATCACGTAGTTCAACGTCTGGCGTTGCTTCGCCATCTCCACGCCGGTGTGACCAATCGCCTGTTCGACCCGCAGCAGGTCGGCGCGCCGCTGAATGTCCATGTCCCTGGCAAGCTGCGTGACCCGCAGGGCCAGTTCCCGGTTCTGCCGGGCTTCGCTGGCTTCGAGCAACTGGGCCACTCGCCGCACCGCCGCATCGTCGGTGTCTGATGATCTCGACGCTGCGCGGACCGTTCCAGTCTCCCTGGTCGCGCGTATTTCGTCTCGCAGCTGCTGTTCGAGCGCGATTAAGGCGGGCTTCCACTGTTGGTCTGCCGTCGCGACGGCGGCCGGTGCGGTCGCCGGGACGGCAGCCGGCGCCATCCAGCCCGTCGACACCACGAAGCCATCGGGACCCGACTTGACCTGAACATTGGCAATCGCCGCACTGACCGCCAGTACCAGCATGGCTGCTACGGCTTGGGCCCAGACAGGCACGCTATGACGCCACTGTGGCGGACGGAGCACCGTGCCAGCCGGCGGATGGTCGGCGGCCCTCTGAATGATCGTGAATCCGAGTTCGGCGTCGGGCGCCGCCCACTGCGTCAACTCGCTGCGTACGTCGGAGAGCGCGCGCACCTCAGCCGCGCACGCCGCGCACTGCCGTAAATGTTCGTCCACGCGCTTTCGATCCGGCGCGTCGATCTCGTCGTACAGGTAAGCCACCAAGGTGGCTTTGTCGTCACAGGTAAACATGAGGCTCATGATGTTCTTCCACTCGCGAAACTCGTAATGCCCTGGCTTTCCAGGTGCTTCCGCAACACGCTTAACCCCTGATACAGCCGCGTCTTCACCGTGCTCAAGGGGCAGCCCTGCAAGTCGGCGATCTCCTGAAACGTCAGGCCGTGGTATTCCTTCAGGACAATGGCCGTCCGTTGCTCGTCGGGCAGCCGCTTCATGCCCTCGGCCACGACACGGCTCATTTCGTTCCGGGCGACCAGGTCTTCGATCGACTCGACCGGGCCGTGGTCGGCGGCCATTTCAATGAAGTCGACATCTTCGGGCATGTCAACGATCGGGGTCCGCTTCTTCTTGCGGATCCAATCCCGGCACAGGTTCAGGGCAATTCTGTAGAGCCACGACGAGAATTTCGCCTGGCCCTTGAACCCGGGAAGCGCCCTGAAGGCCCGCAGGAAGGTTTCCTGAGCGACGTCGCGGGCGTCCTCGTCGCGACCGATCACCCGGTACGCCAAGGCATAGATCGGCCGTTCCCAGCGCAAAACCAGCTGGTTGAAGCTTTCGGCGTCGCCGGCCATGGACCGGGCGACCAGCTCCTCGTCGGTCGCAACCATCAAAAACGCTTTGCCAATCTCTTTCGCTATTGTCTAAGACGGCGGGTCTGCCCCGAAAGTCGGAAAAGGCCCACCTTCGCCAAGGCTTCGGCGCGGCAGGCCGTGCCGTTGGGGTAAGATACCGGTTTCAGAGACACTTAGTGGGCGTGAACTTTCCAAACGACGAAATCTTTCTCACCACGGAAGAAGTCCTGGAGTACCTCCAGGTCAACCTCCGTACGGTCTACCGCCTGATCAAGGCCGGGAAAATCCCTGCGGTTCGGGTAGGTCGGCAGTGGCGCTTCCGTAAACGTGACATTGACGCCTGGTTGGACACCCAGCGCCCTCGTGGCGAGCGGATGCCGCAGACAAACGTCTCGGACAAACCACAGACGCGGGATGGCCGCTCGCGCGTCCTGGTGGTGGACGACGAGTCGAGCATCCGGGAACTGCTGGCAAAGACCCTGGCCCTGGCTGAATACGACGTCGACACCGCGCCCGATGGCCGGGCGGCGCTCGAACGCCTGCGCCTCGGACATTACGACCTGCTGATCGCCGACCTCAAGATGCCAGGCATGGACGGCCTCACGCTGATCCGCGAAGCGAAGCGCCTGAAAGCCGACATGCCTGTGATCATCATCACCGGCTTCTCGACCGAGTCGAGCGCCATCGAGGCGGTCAACCTTGGCGTGGCGGGCTACCTGACCAAGCCATTCCGCGTCCCGCAGGTCCTCGCAGCAGCTGCGCGCGCCCTCGGAGAATAGGGGTCTCGGCGGCGCCGCTCCTGTGGCTCGCGCCTTCCGGCGCTTGTGGGGCCCGTCGGCTGCGCCGCCTCGTAAGTCTCGAGTTTCCGACCCCACGAACGCTAGTGAACCCACGAGCCGCGGAGCGGCGAGCCCCACGATGCGGCGAAGCCGCGAGCCCCAGGCGCTGCCGAAGTCAGCAGCCCCTACGAGGCGCCCAGCGCCGAGCCTGAAATGATCCAGCTACAAGACGTCACCAAGTCGTTCGGCGAGAAGACCCTGCTCGAACACGTGACCTGGCAAGTCGGTGATCGCGATCGTGTGGGCCTGTGTGGCCCGAACGGCGCCGGCAAGACCACGCTGCTGAAGATGCTTGCCGGGTTCGACGAACCTGACGGCGGCGTGGTTCAGAAACCGAACGCGTTGACGTTCGGCTACCTGCCGCAGGACGGCCTGTCCCATAGCGGACGCACGGTCTCTGCCGAAGCCAGCCTCGCCCTCAAGCCGTTGCTGGATCTCAAGGCCGAGATGCACGCGCTCGAAGAGCGCCTCGGCGACCCGGTCGTCAACGAACAGGAACACGACGCGCTGCTGCATCGCTACAGCGATGCCCAGGACCAGTTCCGGCTGGGTGACGGCTATCAAATCGAGCTCAAGGTCGCGACCGTGTTGCGCGGTCTCGGCTTCGAGCCTGCGGCCCAGGAGCAACTGACCGATCACCTGTCGGGCGGCTGGCAAATGCGTCTCGCGCTCGCCAAGCTGCTGTTGAGCGCGCCCGATCTGCTGCTGCTCGACGAGCCGACCAACCACCTCGATCTCGAGGCGCGCAACTGGCTCGAGGAATACCTCGTCGCCTACCCGCGATCGGTCATCCTGGTCTCGCACGACCGCTATTTCCTCGACGCCGTCGTCACGCACATCGCCGACTTGTCGCTGCGGACCATCACCGACTACCACTGCAACTACTCGAAGTACCTCGAGGAGCGGGACGCGCGGCTCGAGCGCCTGCGCGACTCCAAGCGGCGGCAGGATGAGGAAGTGCAGCGCGTCGAGGACTTCATCAACCGCTTCCGCTACCAGGCGACCAAGGCGGCGCAGGTACAAAGCCGTATCAAGATGCTCGAAAAGGTCGAGCGCATCGAGGTGCCGCCGGAACGCAAGCGCATTCACTTCCAGTTCCCCGCCTCTGCCAAGAGCGGTCGTATGGTGCAGGAGCTGAAGGGCGTGCGCAAGGCGTATGGCAGCGCCGCGGAGCGTGGCGAAAAGACCAACGTGGTGCTCGACCGGGTTGACCTGCACATCGAGCGCGGCGATCGCATTGCGCTCGTCGGCCACAACGGCGCCGGCAAGTCGACGCTGATGCGTATGCTGTCGGGCGAAGAAGCGCCCGACGCCGGCGAACGGACCGAAGGCCACCAGGTGGTGATGCAGTACTTCGCCCAGGACGAAGCCACCCGCCTTGAACCCGGACTAACGGTCTACGAGACGCTCTCGTCTGGATCGCCGAACCAGATGGTGCCGGCCATCCGCAATATCCTCGGCGGCTTTCTCTTCACCGGCGACGACGTTTACAAGAAGGCCGGCGTGTTGTCGGGCGGCGAACGTACGCGGCTGGCGGTGGCGCGCATGCTGTTGCGACCGTCGAACACGCTGCTGCTGGACGAACCCACCAACCATCTCGACATCGATTCGAAAGAAGTCCTGCTCGACGCGCTGGCCGATTACGGCGGCACGCTGATCTTCGTGTCGCACGATCGCTACTTCGTCGAACGGCTCGCGACGAAGATCATCGAGGTCGGGAACGGCAAGGCGACTCTTTATCCCGGGACCTACGAAGCATATCTGTGGAGCAAGGAACAGGGAGCCAAAGGTACCTCGGGTGCCTCAAGTACCAAGGCGGCACCCGCCAGCACACCCAAGGCACCTCAGGCACCAAAAGCAGCGCCGGTACCCTACGAAGAGCGGAAGCGCGACACCGTCGAGAAGCGAAAGCGCGAGCGGGCGTTTAAGGCCTTGAAGGACCGGGTGGCCGAACTCGAGGTCCGGATCGCCGAGCGCGAGAAAACCATCAAGGACGTCGAGCAGAACATGTCGGCGCCGGAGTTTTACGCCGACCACGAGGGTTCGAAGCCCGTCCTGGCTCAGCATCAAGCGCTCATGTGGGAAGTTGGCGAGCTCCTGAGCCAGTGGGAAATGCTGCAAAGCGAAGCTGAGCAGTTCAAGGACCTACAAAACTCGTAGTCTGATTACGTTTTTGTAGGATCGGCCCCGTCTGGGTAATAATCCAAATTCTGTAATCGCAATGACTTAGAGCGTTACCTCGCTCACTTTGTTCGAGGCACGAGCTTTGCTCCCCCTCTTGCCGGCGACATGCACATGCCGAAGCGCGCAGCAAAACCCTCGCGGCTCAACGACGTATTTTTCCGCCATCTGGTGGGCAACATGCGCAATGGTGTGCTCGCCATTTCCCGTGACGGCGGCGTCGTGCTCGTCAACGATGAGGCCTGCCGTCTGTTTGCCCTGCCCGCTGGGCCGTCGCTGGTCGGCAAGAAGTTCGGCGAGGTGCTCCACAATCACCCCGACATCGTCCGCGTGCTGGGCGGCGCCTTCGAGATGGCGACGCTGCCGAACCGCGCGGAACTGCGGCTCAAGTCCACCGACACCGTGATTGGCTACACGCTCTCGCTCGTGCGCGACGACACCGCGGAAGCCGTCGGCGCGGCATTGTTCTTCAAGGACCTGACGCACGTCGAACAGATGGAAGAACGTGAGCGGTTGCGCGATCGGCTGGCCGCGGTGGGCGAGATGGCGGCGGTGATGGCGCACGAGATCAAGAACCCGCTCGCGGCCATTGAGGTCGTCGCCGGCCTGCTGCGCCGCAAGGCGCCGCAGAACGAAGACGTGCAGGCGCTGGTCAAGGACATCATCAGCGAAGCGAAGATGGCCAATGCGATCGTGCAGGAAGTGCTGGCATTCGTTCGTCCGGTGCGGCTGCAAGTCGATCGCACCTCGCTCGCCGAGGCGCTGGCCAGCGCCGTGGGCCTGGCCGACGGCAAGGCCACGCGCGGCAGCATCCTGGTCGACATGGCGTTACCCGATCACCTGCCGCTGCTCGACGCCGATCAGTATCAGCTGACGCAGGTATTTGCCAACTTGCTGATCAACGCCTACGAAGCACTCGAGGGCCGCGGCCGGATTGTCATTTCCGCGGCGTTGGCAGGCACCGCCGCCGATGGCGCGTTGCTGCCTAACGGCAACCAGCCGGTCGACACGGTGATCGTCGATGTCACCGACGATGGGCCGGGGATGATGCCCGACGTGGCGGAGAAGATCTTCAACCCGTTCTTCACCACCAAGGCCCAGGGCTCGGGCCTCGGCCTGGCGATTGTCCGCAAGATCGTTGATGCGCACGAAGGCCGTATCGACATGACCACCGCCGACGGCCGCGGTACGCGCTTCCGCGTCACGCTGCCGGTCGAGCCGCACAAACACGGCACGCACCACTAACGTTCAGACACGGAGATCTTTTCACATGGCTCGCATTCTCGTTGCCGACGACCACGACGCCCTCCGCCGGGGACTGGCGCTCTCGCTGACCACCGCCGGCCACGAGGTGGAAGAGGCCCCCAACGGCAACGCCGCGATCGAGAAGTTGCACGAGGGCTACTACGACGTGGTGGTCAGCGACCTCAAGATGGGCGGCTCCGACGGTCTCGACGTCCTGCGCACGACCAAGCAGATGCATCCCACGGCGTCGGTGATCCTGATGACGGCGTTCGGATCGGTGACCACCGCCGTCGAGGCGATGAAGCACGGCGCGTTCGACTATGTGCAGAAGCCGTTCGAGCTGGAAGAAATGGAAGTGAAGGTCGAGAAGGCACTGGAACTCAAGCGCCTGCGCAACGAGCTCGACTTCCTTCGCAACGAACGCCAGGAGAATTACGACTTCGATCGCATTGTCGGCAACAGCGAGTCATTGCAGCGCGTGCTCGGCGTGGTCAAGAAGGTGGCCAAGAGCAACTCGACCGTGCTGATCCGGGGTGAGACCGGCACCGGCAAGGAACTGATTGCCGGCGCGACCCACCACAACTCGCTGCGTGCCTCGCGCAACTTCGTCAAGGTCAACTGCGCAGCGCTGCAGGAGAACCTGCTCGAGTCGGAACTGTTCGGCCACGAAAAAGGTGCTTTCACCGGCGCCGATCGCCAGCGCATCGGCCGCTTCGAGCAGGCCGATGGCGGCACGCTGTTCCTCGACGAGATCGGCGACATGAGCGCGAGCACCCAGGCCAAGATTCTGCGCGTGTTGCAGGAGCACGAGTTCGAGCGGCTGGGCGGCACCCGCACCATCCGGGTCGACGTGCGCCTGATCGCCGCCACCAACCGCGACCTGTCGGCTATGGTGGCATCGGGCCATTTCCGCGAAGACCTGTATTACCGCCTGAACGTGGTCTCGATCGAAACGCCGCCGCTGCGCGAGCGCAAGGACGATATCCTGCCGCTGGCCATGCACTTCATCCGCCGCTTCGCCAGCGAGCTGAAGAAGCGGCTCGATGGCCTCGACACCGAGGCGCAGAAGCTGCTGGTGCGCTACAACTGGCCGGGCAACATCCGCGAACTCGAGAACGCAATCGAGCGCGCGGCGCTGCTCTCGGAAAGCGCGACCATCACGTCGTCCGACCTGCGGCTGGGCGACTTTGCTCCCGCGGGTGGCGGCGGCCGCGATTCGCAGAGTGTCGTCAAGATCCCGCCGACCGGCATCGCCCTCGAGGACATCGAGCGGCAAGCGATCACCGAAGCGCTGAAGATGGCGAACTGGGTACAGAAGGATGCGGCGGAACTGTTGCAGATCAGCCCCAGGGTGATGAATTACAAGATCAAGACGCTGGCGATCGAGATGCCTCGCCGGCGGGTGCTGGCCTCGGCGTCGTAGGGGGCGCACGCTGACGCGTGCGTGGGGCGAGCTCGCAAACGCTCGCTCGTACGGCTCGCGCCTTCGGCGCTTGTAGGGCTCGGCGCTTACGCGCCTCGTTGGTGTTATCTAGTTACACCGGCCAAGCTCAAAACCTCTGCGGTTGGCGTTGCCACGAGATCAGCGGACGTCCGGCCTGACTTCGCTGTCGCACGGTCAACCCATGCGGTTCCGGTCCGGTAACCGATCCACCGCCGGCCATCCGGGTGAGCGAATAGCCACGCTCGGTTCGGCGCGTCGGTCGGGAGCGCGAGTAATTCGGCCTCCCATCCGTTGCCTTCCGGCGGATGTTCTCCCCACGGACGATTCGCGCCGCCGAAGTCACGTTCGAATGCTGTGGCCATGCCCTCGGTCACGGCGTGCTCGATGACGTCGCCAGGGCTCCCCGCCGCAGACCGCACGGGGGTTAGGGTGCCCCACCGGCGTGGGCGATCCGGACGCAGGCCGTTAAGCCTGGCGATGAGGGCCCGCAGTACCCAAGGCTCGCCAACCGTCTTCATCATCTTCCCCACGAGCGGCGTGAGCCGCGAGCCCCACGAGAACCTAAGGTTCGAGCCCTACCAGCGCCGTGAGGCGGGAGCCCCACGCCGAGCGCCAGCGAGGCGCCCTAGTAGGCAATCGCGTAGCAGTCCCGCCGCGGGTCCGCTGCCGCAAAGCGATTCCGCGTCGCCGGATCGATCATCACCGCCGTCGCGCATCCAGACATCCCGAACGGGCGCAAGCGGCTCACATCGTGGCCACGCGCCTTCAGTTCGTTGTACACCGCATCGGGAATCGTCGCTTCGACGTTCAACTGGTTGAAGCCGGCGGTGTGCGGCCAGAACGAGCCGTAGAAGTGCATGGTCTGCGCGCGCGGCCGTTCGAGCGCCGCGTGAAGGTTGGGGTACCACTCGTCCCAGAACTCGACAATGCTCAAGAACGCCTGCAGGATGGTTTGATCCTGGTTGTCGCCTCCGGGCGTGCCAAGGCCCATCATCGGCGTCTCGCCCTTGAAGACCAGGCTCGGCGTCAGCGTGTAACGCGGACGCGCGCGGGGACGAATCTGGTTGGCGTGGGTCTTATCGAGCCAGAACTGCTCGCCGCGTACGCTCATGCCAATGCCGGTGTCGCCCAGGATCACGGCGCCGGGCACCCAGCCGCCACTCGGCGTGACGTCGAAGATGTTGCCGTCCTTGTCGATCACCGCCATGTGCGTAGTGTCCTTGACGATGCCCGATGAATCGTCTGGCGGTCCGGAGGTGCGGGGGGTCGCGCCATGTTCGACGTTGGCTTTCCAGAACGCCCACTGCTTCACCTTGGAGTCGTAGCGCAAGGGATCGCCGGCGATGAACGCGGTCGACGACTTCTTTGGATCGATCAGCGCGGCGCGCTCTTTGGCGTAGGCCTTCGACAATAGACCTTCGGCCGGCGTCTGGACGAACGCCGGATCCGCGTAGTAGGTGTCGCGGTCGGCATAGGCCAGCTTGATCGCTTCAATCACGGTGTGCAGGTAGTCCGCACTGCCGTACCCCATGGCGTGCAGGTCGAAGTTCTCCAGGATGTTGAGCGCCTGCAGCATCACCGGACCCTGGCTGCCGAAGCCGTGCTTGTAGACGGTATAGCCGCGATAGGTGGTCCTGGCCGGTTCCTCAATGCGCGCGTAGTAGTCGGCAAAGTCGGACGCCTCGAATGGGGCGTCGTGCTTCTGGAGAAACGCCACCATCTCCTTCGCAATATCGCCCTTATAGAAACGATCGCGGGCGGCAACGATACCAGCGGCACGGCCCTTCCTTTTGGCTGCGCGCTCGGCCTCGACCATGCGCTTCAGTGTCCGCGCCAGCGCGGGCAACTTGATGGTCTCCCCAGGTAGGTAGGCGGAGCCATCGGGTTTCAGCCAGTAGGTCTTGTTACCGGGCCATTTCTCGAAGAACTTGAGTTGGTTCTGAATCGCGCGATAAGTGCTCGTGCGCATCGGAAAGCCGTTCTCGGCGTAGCCAATGGCCGAGGCTGCGACGTCCTCGAAGCTCATCGTGCCCCACTTCTCGAGCACGGTCAGTGAGGCGTGAAGCGCGCCGGGCACCACCGCCGGGTCAAGCCCCTCGCCCTGCAGGTCTTTCTTCCGCGAGAGATACCAATCGACGTCGACCGCCTTCGGGGCCCAGCCCTGGCCGACGATCGAAGTCACCTTGTTCTCCCTCTTGGGATACACCAGGACGAGCGCCTCGCCACCGAGGCTATAGAGATCCTGCTCGAGCACGCCACCCGCCAGAAGCGAGGCGACACCGGCGTCGAAGGCGTTGCCGCCCTTCAGCAGAATGGCCAGGGCCGCGGAGGTTGTGAGCGGGTGACCGGTGGACACGCCACCGGTCGGTCCCATGACCGCAGGCCGCAGCGCAGAACCGGCGGGCTGACGGTCCTGCATCGGCACCTGGCCCGCGCCTACGCCATCAAGAATGCAGACCAGGGACGCCATCGCGAGCAGCAGGTGGCGCATCTTACTTCTCGATCGTCGCCTTCTTGATGAAGTCAAGTTTCGGAAAATCCTTCATGAGGTAGGCATTGCCTTCGGCCTGCGTGCGCCCTTGGTCGGGACCCTTGCCGCGCGGCGCGCCTTCGCCGTAGCCGGTGTGAATCTTGTTCACCACGTCCTTGCCTTCAATCACCTCGCCGAACGGGGCGAAGCCCATCGCATCAAGGTTGGCGTTGTTGCCGAAATTAATGAACACCTGCGTGGTGCGCGTGTCCGGGGTGCCCCCCATCGCGAACGAGATGAACATCGGCTTGTTGCTCTGCTTCACGGGGTCGACGCCGATGCGGGCATTGCGCCACGCCGGCGAGATCGCCGGGTCGCCGCTGATGCCGAACTGCACCATGAAGCCGGGAATCGCACGGAAGAACCGGGCATCGTCATAGAAACCGTTCTTGACCAGGTTGTAGAAGCGATCGGCACCGAGCGGCGCCCAGTCGCGGTTAACCTGGAGCACGAACACGCCCACGCTGGTGTCGAACTTCACTTTGTAGGTCGCGGGCGCCTGCTCCTTGAGCGACGCAGGGTTCTTGAGCGACGGGGCCTGGGCGGCCACCTGGACGGGAAGCATGGCCAAAGCAGCGAGGACAAACGCGGCGGTCGTGACACGAATCATCAGGGTCTCCTCCAGAGAACAGGTTCAATTATCCCCTCGGAAGCGGTCCCGGCGAAAGGGGCTGATCGAGGACCGCCCGGACGGCGTTGGTGAGCACACGCGGCGAGAATGGCTTCGACAGCAACGCCGCTTCCCTGAGATTGTCGTTGGTCACCACGTCGGCGGCATATCCCGACATCAACACGACGCGAATCGACGGCCTCGCCGCCCGCAGCCGGGTGGCCAGCTCAGGCCCCTTGATGCCGGGCATCACCACGTCGCTCAACAGCAGGTGAATGGTGTCCTCGAAGGCATCGGCCACGCGGAGCGCGTCTTCCCCGCTCGACGCTTGGATCACCACGTAGCCACCTCGCTCGAGCGACTCCACAGCGAGCTGGCGCACGGCATCCTCGTCTTCGACCACCAGCACGGTTTCCCGCGGTCCACCGGTGGCGGCGCGAACGGGTGTCGGCGTCGGCGTGGGAGTCGGCGGGTTCATGTCGGGGGCGCGCGGCAGCAGTATGGCGATCGAGGTACCCCGGCCGGGCGCCGACGTGACACTGATGTAGCCGCCGCATTGGCGAACGAAACCGTAGACCGTCGAGAGCCCAAGCCCGGTGCCCTTACCGTGCGCCTTGGTCGTGAAGAACGGCTCGAACATCCGCGCCCGGGTGGCCTCGTCCATGCCCGTGCCGTTGTCGCTCACCGTGATCTGCACGTAAGTGCCGGGGCGCACATCTCCGTCGGGCCGCGGTTCGCCGTTGGGACGCGGCGCGTTGCGCGCGACAATTTGCAGCGTGCCGCCGTCAGGCATGGCGTCGCGTGCATTGATCGCCAGGTTGATGATCGACTGCTCCACCTGGGCGGGGTCGGCGAGCACGGGCCACAGCCCAGGCTCTGCCTGCGACGTTAAGGTGATGTGCCCGCCGATCACGCGGCGCACCAGCAACAACAGGTTCTCGAGCATGACGGTGAAGTCGAACTGGTCGGTCTGCAGCACCTGGCGGCGGCTGTATGCCAGCAGTTTCTGGGTGAGCGCCGCCGCGCTTTCGGCGGCTCTTCGAATCTGGTTCGCATGGTCCCGGATCGGGGAGTTGGCCGGCGCGTCCTCCATGATCAGGCTTGCATAGCCAAGAATGGCGGTCAGCATGTTGTTGAAGTCGTGAGCCACGCCACCAGCCAGCTTGCCGATTGCCTCCAGCTTCTGCGACTCGGCCAATTGCCGCTCGAGCCGCCGCTGCTCGTCCAGCACGCGCCGCTCGTGGCGTACGAGTAGCCAGCCGACCACCGGCACGGCCAGCAGCAAGGCAGCGGTCAGCAGCCACTGAGCGACCGGCCCCCGTTGTAACTGCGCGGGAATGCGGCTGTATTGCAACGACGAGGCGACCAACCACGACTGGTCGGCGACCTTCAGCTTCGACCAGGCATGCAGCCGGCGGCCGTAGGCATCATCAAGGACCGAGGTGCCCTGGTCTTCCTGGTGGTTGTGCGAATCGCTCGACGCGGGTACAACCCCGGTTCGTCCAGGGCCTAACCTGACGCCAAAGTTTGGGGTCGCCAGGCCGAGCACGAGTCGATCGTCCACCATGTCGATGAGCGCCGGTCCCAGATACACTTCCGCCAAGCGGTGGAGGTCGAGGACCAGCGCCACCACGCCGTTGAAGTCATTGCGCGGGATCGGATTCTCGCCGCTCGGCGCCGTTCGCCATACCGGCACCGCGAGCGACCGGTAGTGCGCGGGCGGAGTAGTTCGACCCAAGCTGGTGACGACCCGTGACTGTCCCTGGTTCGCGGGGTCGGCGAACCAGCGCCAATCGGCATGGTCGGGCGGCATGGCACCGCTTGCGCTTTGCAACTCGCCCTGCGGCGTCCAGTAATAGAACCGCCCCTCAGCGTCCAGACGGGCGATGTAGCGGATGATGCCGTTCGGATTCGTGCCAAATGCCGCGCCGATGCGCTGGCCCAGGTACGGCACATCGAGGTTCTGCACGCTGGGAATGCTGTTGAACTGACGCAGCAGCGCCTCGAGGCCCCGCAGTTCGCCCTGGATCGCCGCCGCCGCCGTGCGCACCATGGCGAGTTGCTGCGTCGACTGCTGCTCGATCGCCGCGTTGACGGTGGACCGGTAAATGAGAATGCTGAGGGCGCCGACCACGAGCAGGGCGGCTAGGGTACCCAGGTAGATGACACGAGTCACCGCCGTCGAAGGTGCGGGGGGCGGCATCAAGGCGTGAATGATATAGCCTTACCGCAGGCCGCGGGCATTTAGTGTTGGTTCAGCGAGAGAGATTGCCCGGCGACTCTCTGTAATGTTCGGCATACGGAATCGCGCCGTAGGTGAGCTGCGTGTCGGAGATTAGGGAGTGCGTACCGTGACCGAGACGCCTATGCGGTCGGGTTCGCGGCCGGTAAAAGCAACCGGGCCGGCGACCGGCCAGCTGCCGCTCACCCACGGGAACGGGTTCGAGACGTCCATCCAGAAGAAGCTGACGTTCACCAGGCGGCTGACGTCAATAAATCCGCGCACCACTAACGCGCGATCCTTCTTGCCCATCGATACGCCGTACAGGTTGTTGAGCTGCAGGTACTGAATCAGGCTGTCGTCGCGCGACAGCTCTTCGCGCACGGCGCTTGCGCCGACACGCACCTTGCCGCCAACCGGAGCGTCGAGCATGGCGCCCATGTAGTAGCCCGCCTTGTCGATGGCGCCGAGGTCGGGAATGCCGACCAGTTCCCCCGATGTCACCGTCGGCCCCCACTTGTACTTGGCGTACTCGCCGAACACCGACGCCCATGACGTGGGCGACACCTTGACGCTCGCGACCAGGGCATCGTCGTTGCGCTTCGAGGCCCAGTAACTGGGGAGCCGTTCTACCTTTGAGCCCGTGTAGCCCTTCTTGTAGGCCGCCCGCACATCGATCGCCTTGATGGGCGCGAGACGGGCCGACGCCACCACCGTGACGGCGCTATTGGTGTCGAGCGAGGTGTTGACGAAGTAGAACCAGTCGTAGTCCTTCTCGCGGTTGCCGTCACCGAGCACCGCCATGATGCCGGCATCAAACAGCGCGCGGGCACCGCGACGGGCAGTCACCGCGAGCATGGCACCAAAGTTGGCTTCGGCATTGAGCCGCGTGATGCGGGTCATGTCCTTGGCGGTCGCGGCGCCGACTTCACGCGGGGCAAAACCGATTGGCAGGATGAACCGGCCGCCGCGCAGCGACACCGCGCTCGAAATGCCCCAGTCGATGTAACCCTCACGCAGAATGCCCTGCTGGGTGATGTAGTCGAGGGCGAACGTGTTGTAGGTGTCGACGCGCTTGAGGCCGTCTTCGACGTCGCATTTGACGATCGGGCCAATGGCCGCGACCAGGCTGGGGTCGTTCGGAAAGAAGAAGTCCTTCTCGCCGCAGGACGGCCGCGAGTTGGTCTCGCTCACCGGGTTTACCGACACGAAATAGCGGACCTGGTCGCTAACCTTGCCGGCTACGCTCAAGATGGCCATGCCGACGCGGCCTTGCTTCTCGAACCCGAGCGCCGCCTGCGCGCCATCGTGCGACCAGCCGAACACCAGTTCGCCACCAAGCTTGAACCGCTCGCTCTGCGAAAACTTGAAGCCGAAGAAATCAATCGCCTCGGAGGGCGGAGCCGTCTCTTGCGCGAGTGCTGGCGTGGCGATGAGAAGGGTGAGGAGCGCGATCGCGATGCGCAGCAATCGGGGTCGAACCAAAAGTTTCGAAACAGGCACCTGACGAGATTCTACTCGCTCTTGGCCGCTCGCGGGTGCGATTTGCGATAGACCTCGATCAGTTGTGCCGCGTTGACGTGCGTATAGCGCTGGGTAGTGCTGAGGCGCGAGTGCCCGAGCAGTTCCTGGATCGCCCGCAAGTCGGCGCCGCGCTGCAACAGGTGTGTCGCGAACGAGTGACGAAGGGCGTGCGGGCTGATGCCCAAGCGGGTGCTGCAAAGAGCGACATAACGGCGCAGCATGCGGTCGACGCTACGGCCGGTCAGCCGGGTGCCGCGCGCGTTCAAGAACAGGGGATCTTCCACCTTGGGCCGCCGCGCAACGGGACGGCGGACCGCCACCGTGCGCCGCGAGCGACCGGCGAGCATGATCGCCCGATCGGCCATCCACGCGCGCAGCGCCGCCAGCGCGCTCTGATTGAACGGCAGCAAACGTTGCTTGCCGCCCTTGCCCATGACGCGGACCATCCGGCCCGGGAGGTTGAGATCTTCGAGATTGATGCCGACCAGCTCGCTCAATCGCAAACCTGACGCGTAGAACAACTCCAAAATGGCGCGGTCGCGCCTGCCGAGCGGGTCGGCCGTGCTCGGCGTTTCGATCAGGCGCGCCATTTCGGGTTCTGACAGGTGGGTGGGAATGGTCTGGTCGCGCCTGGGCGCCACCGCCGTGGCCGTGGGGTCGTGCTCGATCAGCTCTTCGCGCCGAAGGTACTTTACGAAGGTGCGAAGCGCCGACAGCTTGCGGGCCACCGACGAGCGGGCCTTCCCGGCCTTGTTCAGGTCCGCCAAGTGGGCCCGCACCGACGTGAGGTCGAGGTCAGCCGGCGTCAACTCGGACATCTTGCGCTGCTGGTCGCCGGCCACCCACGCCAGGTACTGCGTGATGTCGCTGTCGTAAGCCCGCACGGTGTGGGGCGACACATGGCGGTTCAACTTCAGGTAGGCCAGGAAGTCTTTTAGATGCTCGCGCATACCCACGCGTCCAGATCCGCCAGTGCTCGCTCGGCGATCATCAGCTTCTTTTTCATCTTGTCGCGCGGGGGGTCGTCGAGCGGCGGCATGATGCCGTGCGTGATGTTGGTCGGCTGGTAGGTCTTCGGATCCGCGTGCGAGACGTAATACGCCAGCGAGCCAATCGCGGTCGTGCGCGGTGGTGCCTGCGGCGCTTCGCCACGGGCCAGGGCGGCGGCATTGCGGCCGGCGACCAGGCCTGACGCGGCTGATTCGACATAGCCCTCAACCCCGGAGACTTGTCCGGCGAAGAACAAATCGCCACGGTGCCGCGTCTGCCAGGTTGGCAGTAACACTTTCGGTCCGCAGATATAGGTGTTGCGATGCACCATGCCAAAGCGGACGAACTCGGCATTCTCGAGACCCGGAATCATCTTCAGCAGGCGCGCCTGATCGCCCCACTTGATCTGCGTTTGGAACCCCACGAGGCTGTAGTGGTCGCCGGCGAGGGTGTCTTGCCGCAATTGGACCACGGCATAGGGCAGACGGCCGGACCGCGGGTCTTTGAGGCCGACCGGCTTCATGGGGCCGAACCGCAGGGTCGCTTCGCCGCGATGCGCCATCACTTCGATCGGCAGGCAGCCTTCGAAGAACCTGGTGTTGTCGAAGTCGTGAACGGTCGCCGACTCCGCCGAGACCAGCGCCGCGTAGAACGCGTCGTACTCGGCCCTGGTCATCGGGCAGTTCAGGTAATCGCCTTCGTCGGTCGCTGCCAGCGCTTCGCCCGGGTTCGCGCTCCACACGTTGCGGCCCCAGCGTGACGCGCGAAAGACCTTCGACATGTCGATCGATTCCGCCAGCACGATGGGGCTGATCGCGTCGTAGAACGCCAGGTGCTGTTCGCCAACCATCGCCTGGATGTCCTGCGACAGGGCATCCGAGGTGAGCGGTCCGGTGGCGATGATCACCGGCGACCACTCGCCGCCGGGCACCTTCGCGACTTCGCCGCGATCCAGCTGGATGCGGGGATGGGCCTGCACTGCTGCCGTCATCGCCTTCGAGAACTCATGCCGATCGACAGCGAGCGCGGCACCGGCCGGCACCCGTGTCGCGTCGGCGCATCGCATCACCAGCGAACCAAGCCGCCGCATCTCTTCCTTGATCAGGCCCACCGCGTTGTCAACCTTGTCGGCGCGGAAGGAATTACTGCACACCAGTTCGGCGAGGCCGTCGGTTTGGTGAACGGCGGTCGGCCGCACCGGCCGCATCTCGTGAACGGTGACGTCGGCGCCGGCTTCAGCCGCCTGCCAGGCGGCCTCGCAACCGGCCAGGCCACCACCAATAATGTGAATCACAGAAACAGGATACCGCCGTTAGACCTTGCGCGCCTTCCACCATCCCTTGCGAAAGATGATGCCGCTGACCACCGCGAGCGTTGAGAACGCGACCGTCATCGCAATGTAGACGCCTGGCGGGCCCATCTCCATCTTGATCGCGAGCAACCAGGCCAGCGGAATCTGCCACGCCCAGAAGCAGCCCAGATTGATCCAGGTCGGCGTCCAGGTGTCGCCTGCGCCATTGAACGACTGCGTGAGGACCAGGCCGTAGGCGAAGAACAGGAAGCCCGCGCTGACAATGCGGAGGCAGTCGACGGCATTGGGGATCACCGCCGGATCGCCCGTGAAGATCCCGATAATCGGCTCGGCAAACGCCACGAACAGCGCGCCGACCACGCCCAGGACAATGGCGTTGTACTTAGCAGCCGTCCACACTGCTTCCTCGGCACGCTCGGGCTTGCGCGCTCCGAGCGCCTGCCCGACCATGGTCGCCGCCGCATTACCGAATCCCCACGCCGGCATCATCGCGAAGATGACGATTCGAATCCCAATCGTGTAGCCGGCGAGCGCGTCACTGCCAAAGGTGGCGATCACGCGCACCAAACCAATGTAGCTGCTCGTGTCGATCAGAATCTGGAGGAAGCCCGACCCACTCAGGCGGCAGACATTCCACATCACCTTGGGCACCAGCTCGATGTGCCGCCGCGTGATGTGAATGCGGCTCTTTCCCGATCCCAGCGCCCATAGTTGAATCACCACCGCGATGCCGCGGCCGGTGTTGGTGGCAACCGCGGCACCCGTCACCCCCAGCTCGGGAAACGGGCCAAGGCCGAAGATCAGGATCGGATCGATCACCATGTTGATGGCGTTGCCGATCCACAGCACCCGCATCGCGATGGCCGGGTCGCCGGCGCCGCGGAAAATCGCGTTGTTCAGGAACAACAGGGTGACGGTGGCGTTGCCGGCAAACATCACCTGCGCGTAGCCGAGCGACGAGTCGACCATTGACGGCGTCGCGCCCATCGCCCGCAGCAGCCGTTCGGCGTTGAAAAAACCGAATACCGCAATCGCTGTCGACACCATCAGGCCGAGGGCAATTGCTTGTGCCGCCGCTTGCGCCGCGCCTTCGTCGTCCTTCTCGCCAATCCGCCGAGAGACCACGGCCGTTGCGCCTATGCCCAGGCCCATGGCCACCGTGTAGACAATGGTCAGCATCGATTCGGTGACGCCGACGGTCGCCACCGCGTCGGCGCTGATCCGCGACACGAAGAAGACGTCGACCACCGCAAATAGCGACTCCATGGCCATTTCAAGCACCATCGGAACCGAGAGCAGGATGAGGGCGGAGCCGACCGGGCCGGTCGTGTAGTCGCGATCAGAACCCCGGATCGCTTCGCGGAAGAGAGCCCACCAACGTTTCATGCTGACGTGAGGGCTTGGGGGCTTGGGGCTTGGGTTGGCGGCGGAGGCAGGCTACCTCGCTACCGCGCCGTCGCGAAAAACTCGCGCGTCAGCCTGCGTAGCAGCGCAATCGAGCCGAGCACCGCGATCAGGTTGGGGATGGCCATCAGGCCGTTGAGCGTGTCGGCCACGTCCCACACCAGGTGCAGCGAACCCACGGCGCCGAGGTAGATGAACACCAGCCACAGGAGCCGGTACGGCATGGCCGCCTTGGCGCCGAACAGGTAGACGATGCCGGTTTCGCCGTAGTAGCTCCAACCGATCACGGTGGAGAACGCAAACAGCACGAGGCTGGTCGTCACCACGATGTTGCCCCACGTGCCGGGCAGTCCGACCGAGAAGGCCTCGCCGGCGAGGGCGGCGCCAGTGGCGCCGCCGGACCATACGCCGGTCACCATAATCGCCATGCCGGTCGTGGTGCAGACCAGGATGGTGTCAACGAACACCTCGAAGATGCCGTAGAGGCCCTGGCGCACGGGATGGTCGGTCTTGGCCGCCGCGTGCACCATGGGCGCGCTGCCGAGGCCTGCCTCGTTCGAGAACAGGCCGCGGGCAATGCCGTAGCGCATGGCCAGCATGATGGTGGAGCCGGCGAAGCCGCCGGTTGCCGCCGCGCCCGAGAACGCGCTGGCGAACACCAGCGACAGCGCCGCCGGAATCTCCGCGGCGAAACGAACCAGAATGATTAGCCCGCCGCCGAGATAGAAGATGGCCATGAACGGTACGAGGTACTCGGTGAACTGCCCGATGCGCTTGATACCGCCGAGAATGACGGCCGCCGTGAGGACGGCCAGCACGATGCCGGTAATCGACGGGTTCACGCCGAACGAGGCCTGCAGGCTCGATGCCACCGAGTTGGACTGCACCATGTTGCCAATGCCGAAGGCGGCGAGC
The DNA here is from genome assembly GCA_031364805.1 of Acidobacteriota bacterium. GTDB lineage: Bacteria > Acidobacteriota > Vicinamibacteria > Vicinamibacterales > UBA2999 > 12-FULL-67-14b. The sequence continues at coordinate 6,319 of JANLWW010000170.1, read as the reverse complement.
GCGACAAAGCCCGCGAATATGGTGCCGAGCCACGGCAGGCCCATGCCCTTGCTCAAGACGTACATCGCGCCGCCGCGCATCTGGCCGGTGGCGTCCTTCTCGCGGTAATGCATCGCGATCACGATCTCGGCGAACTTGGTGCACATGCCGAGAATGCCCGACACCCACAGCCAGAACAGTGCGCCGGGCCCGCCGATCGAGATCGCCGTCGCGACGCCGGCAATGTTGCCCACGCCAACGGTGGACGCAAGTGCGGTGGCCACCGCCTGGAACGGCGAGACCTCACCGGGACCGGCCGCCTTCTGCGTCAGCTTGCCGAGCACTTCGCGAAGCGCGAAGCCGAGATAGCGGAACTGGACCCCGCCCGTGAGGATCGTCAGCAGTAGGCCCGTGCCGACCAGCAGCACGATCATCGGCCAGCCCCAGACGTATCCGTTCAGCCAGCCGTTGGCGGCGGCAATCGTGTCGATCATGATGGCGCTATCTTACAAGAAGGGAAAGCGCGCGCTGCGGCGGATGCCTCATGAATTGTGCAGCCACGCATCCTTCCACTCTGGTTACTTGTAAGCCACACCGGCACTTGCGGGACCTGCCAGCGGAATCACCTCGGTCCTGCTGAAGCCAACCTCGCGACACCACCCGAAGAAATCCGAAGCAGTGAAATCGAACGCGTCGCCGAACTCGATCAACATATTGAGCGACATCATCAGCCCGAAAGCGTTCTCACGTCTCGCGTCATCGATCAGGTTCTCAACGACGACGAACGCGCCTCCCGCAGGCAAGGCATCATACGCTGCCCGGACGAGGTGCATTTTCTTCTCCAAATTCCAGTCGTGGAGAATCATGCCCATCGTAATCACATCAGCCTTCGGCAGCGGCTCCGCGAAGAAATCAACAGTCGTTGCGGAGACCCGGTCCGTGAGGCCCGCGGCCGCGATCTTTCGCTCCGCGATCAAGGTAGCGGCCGGAAGGTCGGCAGACGTGCATCGGAGGTGAGGGTGTTTCCTGGCCACGAGCATCGACAGCAGGCCGGTCGCGCCACCCACGTCACAGACGGTGTGATATCGGGAGAAATCGAACTTATCGGCCAGGGCCTGAAAATTGCCCGCAGAAATCCCGCTCATCGCATCCATGAATTGCTCCAGCCGCTCGGGGCTGCTGTAGAGCTCAGCGAACATGGGCGCGCCCGTGTGTTTGATCTCATTTTGCGGGTTGCCAGTGCGAAGTCCCTCGGTGAGATCGCCCCAAAAATGGTAAAGGCGGGCGTTGGCCATCTCCAGAAAGCCGCCCATGAATTGTGGGCTGTGCCGATCGAGGAACAGCGCGGTTTCCGCCGTATTCCGATAGCGGGCTTCAGTCCCATCGCCGTCGCGCTCGAGAAAGCGTAGCGCCACCAGGGTGTCGAAGAAATCGGGATTCGCCCTGGGATGTAACCGAAGCGCACGCTGCAGCTCACCGCCAGTCATGGCATTGGCGCCCAGTTCTGTGAACAGCCCCAGCTCTGTCGCCGAGAGCAGGACCTTGGCTGGCCAGAACGCCATGCCAACCTCCATGATTCGAGCCGGAGATAGCGTGTTCATCGCTGACATTCCTTTCGTATTTGAGGTTGGCGGGAGTGTCGTTTGTTCTGCGTCGTCTAGGGCGGCCTAGCGCCTCCGAGTGAGCCGCGCGCTAGCACGACGCTGACAGTACCAGATCGCAGCGCGTTGGCTCCATTCGGTTGTTGGGCTGTCGTCAGTGGCCCTCCTACCGTACGATGAGGACCTGCCTGCCATCACCAGCGTACGAAAGTTCGCGACGCCAAGTGCGGCGATCGGTCTCGAACAATTGGTGGCAACCTTGAGCGAGGTGGTGATTCAGCCGGTCACGCATGCCGAAGCTAGGCGTCATTTTGGCCCCACGAAGTGCCTCGGTCAGGCCGGCTGGCGTCGGCACCGGCGCCCGATCCTCTAACGAGTGCAAAGCTGGTCCCGACCAAGCAAAGTATCGGCCTTGAAGTTCTACCCCACACCACGGTTCTCGTAGCGCCTGAACCCGACCGGTGAGCGTCTCCATGATTCGAACGGCTGACTCAACTCCGGCAACGGTCAGCTCAGCGTCGTTCCTGTTCGCCCGAACGTCGATGCTGAAGGCTATCCGCCAACGAAACAGCCGATTTAACGAGCCGGCGTCCCTCTTCGTTACCCGAGCCCGGTAGCGCCACGGCAACAAATGCTTCCAACATTCGCTTGGCGTCTGTCTCACTGGGCACTACGCCGTCCAGTGGAGGATGCGCATCAGGGTCGCATACCGCTTGAGCGAGTGAAATCAGAGCCTCCCGTCCAAGCAGGCCCACGGCTTGGAAGTCCTCCTCTGTTTCGGCCGACAGAAGGCGGTGATTCATGGAATTCATTGCCCGTCCTACGCGATCCCAACTCACGGCATCTCTCGCTTTGGTTCACATCTGTCTTGGTCAGCCCAACCCCCGAGCGGCAGCAACGGTCATGCTGAAGGAGTCTAAAACATCTGCCGCTCGTCGGCTGCAGCGGCTTGATCCTCATACAGCCCTCCCCCTGCTCCCACTCGCGAGAGTAGGCTGACCGCAGGGCAAGTGCGCATTCGCGCAGGAGGAGGACCGATGCGATTCTACAACCGACAGCACCAGTACTACTGCGGGATCGATCTGCACGTGAAGACCATGTACGTCTGCATCCTCGACGCCACCGGCCAGGTGCTCGTGCACCGCAACATGCCGTCGACACCGGAGGCCTTTCTGGCCGTGGTGGCTCCGTATCGCGAGGACCTGGTCGTGGCGGCGGAGTGTATGTTCACCTGGTACTGGCTGGCGGATGTCTGCGCCGCGGAGGGCCTCACCTTCGTCCTCGGCCATGCGCTCGCGATGAAGGCCATCCACGGGGGCAAGGCCAAGAACGACAAGATCGACTCCCACAAGATCGCAGTGCTGCTGCGCGGCGGTCTGCTACCGCAAGCTTATGTGTATCCGGCGGCGATGCGATCGACCCGGGATCTGCTCCGTCGGCGGTCGCACCTGGTCCGCAAGCGCGGCCAACTCCTGGCCCACATTCAGAACACGCGCGCCCAGTACAACCTGCCCGCATTCGAGAAGCGCTTGGCATACCCGGGGAATCGCGACGGCGTCGTCGAGCACTTCCCCGATCCGAGCGTGCGCAAGAGCATCGAAGTCGACGTGGTGCTCATCGACCAATACGATGCCATCGTCACGGATCTCGAACTCACGATCGTGCGCGAAGCCAAGCGCCACGATGGTGACGCCTTTCACCGGCTCCGCTCGGTCCCGGGCATCGGGAAGGTCCTCGCCTTGACGATCCTCTATGAGATTCACGACATCCATCGGTTTGACCGGGTCCAGGAATTTGCGTCCTACGCGCGACTCGTCAAGTGCCAGAAGCAGTCGGGCGGCAAAACCCTCGGCACCAGCGGGGCCAAGATGGGGAACGTGCATCTGAAGTGGGCCTTCTCTGAAGCCGCGGTGCTCTTCCTGCGCCACACGAAGGATGGCAAGAAGCTCCTGGCCGGGATGGTGAAGAAACACGGCAAGGGCAAAGCCCTCTCGATCCTCGCGCACAAAATCGGGCGCGCCGTCTATTACATGCTCTCGCGAGGCACCGTCTTCTCGATGGAGAAGTTCCTCGCGGCGTAGCGGGAAGGGAGCGGGTGAGCCAGACGTCTAACTCGAGCCACCGGGACCGAGCTCGCCACGATCGCCACGCACGCGTGCGCCACCAGCGCCACGAGCCACCGATCAGAAGCCACACGTCCGGCAACGAGCGCGTTTGATGGGACCCCGCTCTCTTCCTGCCATGCACACACGTTCACGGAGGCGCTGCCCCTCCCCCGAGCCTGGTGACAACGGACGCGCCTGGGCGACGTCGCTCGTCATGAAGAGGCCGGTACGAGGGCCCGGATGAGTTTCTAGGCCGCGCGGGTCTCGACCCGCGCGCTTCGCCACGCGAAGCCTGAGCCTCAATAGGTGTTTGGACCTCCTCGTCATTGGGGCGGAATGCCAGCGCTGGAAACGAAGACGGCACTGAATGTGAACGTGGCAATTCGGAGTTACTTCTTACGGTCGCGCGTCTTCTTGACTCGATGACTGGACGGAGAAGATCTGCGCTCTTGACGTGGGGCGGGCTGATAGGTGTTAGGCTGCGCCAGGCTTTTGAAGCTTCAAGCGCGCCATCACCCTTTCCTTCGCAACGGCCAAGATTCGGTGAATGTCCTCGAGTCGTGTTTCCGGTAGGTTGTTGAAATCGCGCAGGCGATGCTCGAAATCGCGTCCCCGGGTGGCGTCCTCGACAGCGAAGCGGACTTCCTGCAGCGCCACGCGGCGGTGGTCGTAGTTGCCCAGCACGTCGGTGCATGCCTTCTGTAGCGCGCAGAAAAGACTTCGCTTTCCGCTGGCCTCGTCGTCCTTGCACTCGCGCTCGTCTGCACGATTCCAAACGGAGTTGCTCTTGAGGAGCGCTTGCGCTCGCACGAGAATTGCTAAGTCGTCGGCTGTGACCGGTTGATCCCGCTGTTCCAGCTGCGGGCTCGTTTGAGTGATCTGCGGGGCTGGTGTCGAAGGACGTGTCTGACCCTCGTCGAGCGGTGCCAAGCTGACTCCGAGCAAGATCGATAGGACGAAAGTTTTGGTCATTAGGGTGCTCGCTGCAACCTATGTATCGAGATGCCACGCCCGCCTAGACAGTATGACTTCGGCAGCAGCACACGGCTGACCCCCGGTACCGTCGCGGGTTAGCCTGTGCAGGCCAGAGCCGCAGCGTTGCATGGACCGCAGCGCTGTGTTCCCGGAGGTCAGCCATGGCACAGCCTACTCCTCTTTTCGTCGGTCTGGACGTCCACAAAGAGTCGATCGCCGTCGCGCACGCGCAGGGGCACAGCGCCGATCCGCCCGTGTTTCTCGGCACCGTCGGGACCCGCCAGGCGGACGTGACGAAGCTGGTTCGCCGCCTCCAAGCCAAGACCGCCGATCTGGTCTTCGCGTACGAGGCGGGCCCGTGCGGGTATGGGCTGTATCGCGATCTGACCGCACAGGGGTTCCGCTGTCAGGTGGTCGCGCCCTCGCTCATTCCGAAGAAGCCGGGCGACAAGGTCAAGACTGACCGGCGCGACGCGGTCGAGTTGGCGCGGCTGCTGCGCTCGGGCGATCTCACGCGCGTCTACGTACCGACGATCGATGACGAAGCGATCCGCGATCTGTGTCGAGCCCGAGACGCCGCCCGCCTCACGCTCAAGAACGCCAAGCTGCGGCTGAAGGCGTTCCTGCTTCGACTGGGGTTGCAGTATGTCGGGCGGGCCGATTGGAACGCGGCGCATCAGCGGTACCTCGCGAAAGTCGTCTGCCCGACGTCGACGCAGCAGATCGTCTTCCAGGAGTCCGTGCGCGCCGTCGACGAACAGGTCGACCGGCTTGGCCGTCTCGAAGCCGAACTCCTCGAGCGCGCACCAGCATGGCGGCTCTATCCGGTCGTGCAAGCGCTGCAGGCGTTGCGCGGTGTGCAATTCCTCGTCGCGATCACCGTCGTCGCCGAGCTCGCCGACCTCACACGCTTCGACTCGCCGAGACAATTGGCCGCGTTCGTCGGGCTGATTCCCTCGGAGTACTCAAGCGGACCGGCACGGCGCCAGGGCGGCATCACCAAGGCCGGCAACGGCCGCGCCCGGCGCGCCTTGATCGAAGGGGCGTGGGCGTATCGGCATCCGGCCAAGGTCTCTCAGCATATTCAGACCCGGATCGACGGACTGCCGAAGCCGATTCAAGATCTCGGCTGGAAGGCGCAGGTCCGGCTCTGCAAGCGCTTTCGACGACTCGTCGCAAGGGGCAAGCATGCGAACGTCGCCGTGACGGCGATCGCGCGGGAACTCATCGCGTTCATGTGGGCGATTGCCAAGGCGGTCCCGGTGACCGTCTGACCGCATCGTTCACCCAATCTCGGGTCGGCGTCGGGGTGCGGCCCCGGTTTTCCGCGCAACCCTCGCCGGCGTTAAGAGGCGGCTTCGGCTGACCCTCGTTCCTAGATCGAGGCAGACGCGTTGACGGATCCCAGTCAGGTGGTACCCAACCCACGGATCTCAGCAGGATCAACCGTCGATGTGACTTGGCTCCATCTCGGCGCTGACCCGGGTGTGTGTCACGCGAAGACAAAGAAAGGGCGGCTGATATGTAAGAACGCTTCGTTCGAGATCTCGGTTCAGTTGACAACCGAAGTCATATCAACGCTCAGCATCAGCTGCGGCGCTTCCCCGTCAGCTGCATGCTGTTGATCCTCATACAGCCCTCCCCCTGCTCCCACTCGCG
>JANLWW010000159.1:0-7432 GCA_031364805.1 Acidobacteriota bacterium | reverse complement strand
GCCATCGGCGTTGGTGTACCAGCCTTCGAAGGCAGGGGTGATGCTGGCGCCGCGCTCGCGCGCGGGTCCCATCGGCAGGACGGTTGGCTGCTGCGCTTCCGCCACCAGAATCCAGGCGGCCAACGCGGCGACGGTGAGTGCGGTGAGTCGATACTTTGCCATAGCGAACTATTTGCTATGGCGTATTGTAGGCTGGTCTGGGAAAACCGTCAAACCGGGCCGTAGCGTCCTCGGGGAACTAGCCGCTCGTGAGCGGCGGATCCGCGCGCCTCGGCGCCATCGCTAGGCTCCCTCGGGCCGGCGCTTGCCGACATTCGTTGCCTGCTCAAACGCATGCCCCATGCGCAACACTTCAAGGTCATCACGATGACGGCCGACGATCTGGATACCCACCGGCAACCCCTCGGGCGTGAAGCCGGCGGGGACCGAAATCGCCGGACGGCACGTCGTCGAGATCCAGTATGCGGACTTCATCCACGCGACATAGTTCTCCATCGTCACGCCGTCGATCGACTTCGGCCAGTCCAAGTGCGCGTCGAACGGCGGCACCTGGTTGACCGCGCAGACGAGAAACTCGTACTTCTCCTGGAACACCCGCATCCGCTCCAGCAAGGCGCCGTGCCGCATGATGGCGCGGGCAATGTCAGCGCCGGTCAACTTCGCGCCCGCCTCGATATCCCAGATCGCTTCGGGCTTCATCGCCGCTCGATGCTCAGCCAGCAACCCGCCATTGGTATTCCAGTTCGCCCACGATCGCAACGTCAGGAAAATCTCGTCGACGTCGGTGAGGTCGGGCGTCGCGTCTTCGACGTGGCAGCCGAGGTCGAGGAAGACCTGCCGCTGCTGGTCGAGCACGACGCGAACGCGGGGGTCGAGCGGCAGTCCCCCAAGGTCTGGCGACCAGGCGACCCGCACGCCTTGCCAGTCGCGGTCGAGCGGCTCGAGAAACGTCGATGGCGTTGATGGATAGCTCTGTGGATCGCGACCATCGGCGCCCGCCAGCACGCTCAACATGAAGGCTGCGTCCGAGACCGAGCGAGCCATCGGTCCCTTCACGGATACGCCGATCATCGGCAGTGGCGTGGGCGCGATTGGCACCAACCCCACTGTCGGCCGAAGGGCCACGATGTTGTTGAAGTTGGCGGGATTGCGGAGCGAGCCGCCGAGATCCCCGCCGTCGGCAAGGGGCAGCATCCCCGCCGCGAGAGCGGCTCCGGCGCCGCCGCTCGACCCACCGGCGCTCTTGGTGCGGTCGTAGGGATTGCGCGTGGTGCCGTAGACCTTGTTGTAGGTGTGTGAACCCATGCCGAACTCCGGCACGTTGGTCTTGCCAATCGGAATGGCACCCGCCCGGCGCAGCCGCTCGACCAATACGGTGTCTTCCGCCGGCAGCAGGTCCTTGAAGATCGGCGAACCTTTCGTAAACGGAAAGCCGACGGCCGACTCCATGTCCTTGAAGGCAATCGGCAGTCCGTGCAGCGGGCCCAGCGGGTTGCCGCTCGCCAACTCGCGGTCGGCCGCGTCGGCCAGCGCCAGGCACGACTGATCATCGAGCTTGGCGACAATCGCGTTCAGCAAGGGATTGAGCCGGCGGATCTGCGCGAGATGCGCCGACATCACCTCGCGCGCGGAAACTTGGCGCGTGCGGATCGAGGCGGCGAGCTCGCGCGCGCTCGCGAAGCAGATCGCATCGGCCATCACATCCACTTGGCTTTCTTGAAACGGAAGACGAGGTAGATGTCGATCACGACCATCGTGGCCAGCGCGGTGGGATAGCCGTAGGCCCATTGCAGCTCCGGCATGTTCGCGAAATTCATCCCGTAGACCCCCGCCACCATCGTGGGCACCGCCACCAACGCGGCATAGGCCGCCAGCCTCTTGGTCACTTCATTTTCTTGCAGGGTGATCAGCGAGAGATTGACAGAGATCGCAGTGGCCACCATGTCGCGCAGGCTGTCAATCGACTGCTGGAGCCGCAACAGGTGATCGTAGACATCGCGGAAGTAATCGTGAAGGCCGCTGCAGATGGGCGGCACCCGACCACCGTGGAGCTTGCCCGCCACTTCGAGCAGCGGCACGGTCGCATGGTCGAGGGTCATCAGCTTGCGCTTGAGCGAGTAGAGCTCCTCGATCTGCACGCGCGTGGTCTGGCCGGCGAAAATGCGCTCCTCGATGCCCTCGATCTCTTCGGTCAGGGCATCAAGGACCGGGAAATAACGATCGACCACGGTATCCATCTAGGCGTAGAGCACGTAGGCTGGACCGTGCTGCAGCAGGTCAGGCTCCTGCTCGCAGCGCCGCCGCACTTCGCTGAACCCCAGCTGCGCATCGCGCCGGACCGAAATGATGTACTGCGGGCCGACGAAAATTGCGACCTCACCAGTCTGCAGGTCTTCTCCTGCAGGTTCGATCAGGTGCAAGACGACGAACAGGGATGAGCCGTACTCGTCGATCTTCGGCCGCTGGTGGCCTTTCTGCGCGTCCTCAACTGCGAGTTCGTGAAGGCCGAACTCTTCCTGCAGGGACGCCAACTCTTCCGGCTGTGGATCCTTGAGGGCGACCCAGACAAAGCAGTCGGGACGCTGCAGGTGCGAGCGGACCTCGCCGAGCGAGATGTCGGACAGCTTCTGCCCGCGATGGTAGGCGACGCAATTGACGAGCATGCTCTGCGTTCAGGCCGATGGCCGCATGATCGCCTGAATGTGCAGGCGGGCGCAATCAAGATCCTGACACCGCGGTCAGCGTCCGTAGGTCGGGATGTAGGTCACCGGTTTATCGCTGGTGAAGGCGGGCCTGAACAAGTCGATGCGCGCAAAGCCGTCCATGTCGCGACCGACCGGCAAGCCCAGGAAGTACAACAGCGTCGGCGCGAGATCAACCACCGACGCGCGGGGTGGGCGGCCGGGGGCCACCGGCGGACCAAAGGCCAGCACGAAGCCATCGGGGGCGCGCTCGTGAGTGCCGCTGATCTGCGGATTGCCGGCAATCATCTCGAGAACGCGCTTGCCGGGAGTCAGCGGTTCCATTCCGAAGGCGGAGACGACCAGCAGCAGGCCATCGGGCCCGACGCGGTCCATCTCGCGGCCGACCAGGGTGTCCATGAAGCCGTAGTACTGGTCCAACACCCGTCCGAATCGCTGCCGTTCGTCCTCGGACACGTCACCGAATGCCGACGGGTTGGCATAGCGCAGGAACAAATGCCCGACGGCATCAATGCCAGGAAACCTGGCCGCGAGAAACCGCGGTGCCATGGATTCCAGCGCCGTCAGCAATTGCAGGTGAACCCGATCGCCGACCACCGGCGTCGGGTCCCGGCGCGCATCGTAGTCGTTCACCGGCTGCGGCGCGCCCATGTTCGAGACGAGCGCCACCGGATCGGGATCAGCAGGCGCCTGGATGGCGGCTCGCACATTGGCCAGGAGTGCGGGGGGCCACACCGCCGAAGCTCCTTCGAACGCCATCTCGGTCTCCGACAGCCGATGAAAGGCTTCGCTCACGACGAAGCCGTTCACGCGCGGCGCCGGCTGCGTCAGCGGCCAGCCAATCACACCGACGCGAACCGAGTGGTCGCTCAGGATGCTCCAGATGGGCCGGGCCGTCAGGTCACTCGCGGTTTGCGGCGTGGCGGTGAGAAAGCCGAAGGTGACGAGCGCCTGGGCGAAGCAGTAGTCGGGCAGCAGTTGAATGAGCGGTCCACCGAACGCCCGGTAAACCTCGGCGGATCGCACGCCGTTGTACATCGGGTAGCGCCCGGTCGCGATCGCACTCCACACCGGCTCGGCTTGTGTCGGCCTGAGCGTTGCCAGATGAAGCACGGCGCCCTGATCGAAAATGCGGCCAATGTTCGGCAGCCGGCCTGCGGCAACTGCCGGCGAGATCATGTCGAGCGTCGCGCCATCGAACATCAGCAGGGTGACGTTGGCCTGCGCCCGCGATGCCTCAGGCTGCGCGACCGCAGTGGTGGGCCGCGCCGGTAACGGCGGCTGTCGCGCTGGCCCGCGGACAAACACCGGCAGCGCCACCGACAGCATCATGGTTGCCGACAGCAGGCTGGCGCTCAAGCGCCCGCCACGGCGTCCGAGGTGCGCCACGGCAATCCCCAGGAACAGCACGCCAGCGGCAGCAACCACGCCGGCGCCAATCCCCATGCGGCTGCGGGTGAGTGGATCGAGCACGTCTCCGAAGCTTCGCAGGTTCAGCCACATCAGGGCGGCGCCCGTGCCAGCGGCGATCGCGCACAGCCAAGAGAGCAGCCGCACGCTGAGCCAACCCGGCGACAGCACTTCCACCGCGAGAATCTGCCGTAGCACGATCAGGGCGTAGAACAGCACCGTCAGGTTGGCGCCATAGGCGACGCCCATGACCAGTGCCAGCGGCAGCAACGTGCCAGGATCGAGGGGCACCGACGGATTGAGCTGCAGAACGAGCGCCGTGAGGTATCCGGAGGCAACTCCACCGGCGATCACCGAGTTGGAAAGCATCCTCAAGTAGCGCATGTGGGATCGTGGTCCGGACGGTCGCGGACATTGTACCCGGCTTGCTATACTCGATCGATGCCGCCGATCGACGTCGACGCGCGAGTGATCGCCAACGCGCGATTGTCGAGCGAGTATTCAGTGCTCAGCCTGGCCGCGCCGGAAGTGGGCGCCCGCACCCTGCCGGGCCAGTTTGTCATGGTCAAACCTGTCGGGGTGACCGATCCGCTGCTGCGTCGGCCGTTCTCGGTATTCGAAGTGCTGCGCGATGCCCAGGGCGCGATTACCGGCGTCAGCATTCTCAACAAGCGCGCCGGCCGCAGCACGCGCCGGCTCTACGATCTCGAAGTCGGCGACGTCGTCTCGTGCCTCGGACCGCTCGGGCAGCCCTTCAAGCCGGTCGCGTCACCCGCCAGGGCGTGGATGGTGGCCGGCGGCGTCGGCTTGGCGCCATTCGCCACACTGGCGGAAACGCTGGCGCAGAACAACACCGACACCACCTTGTTCTACGGCGCGCGAACCGGGGAAGAGCTGTTCTACCTGGAATTCTTCGAGCGGCTGGGGGTGACGCTGGTGCTTGCCACCGAGAACGGTGGCCGCGGCACCCAGGGCAGGATCACCCTGCCGCTGGAGGGCGCGCTCACGGCGCTCGCCACCGGCGACACCGCCATGATCTATGCGTGCGGCCCAGAGCCCATGCTCGCGGCCGTGGCCAAGCTGGCGGCGCGCTTCCACCAACCCTCGCAAGTTTCAGTGGAGCGCGTGATGGGATGCGGCCTTGGCGGCTGCTACAGCTGCGTCGTTCCCGTGAGGCACGGCGACGAGCACGCCAACCTCGTGCGCTCGTGCATCAGCGGCCCCGTGTTCGACGGGGCGGAATTGGTGTGGGACTGATGAGCGCCGACCTCTCGGTGACAATCGGCGCGCTCAAGCTCCCCAACCCGCTGATTGCGGCGAGCGGATGCTTCGGCTACGGCCTGGAGTACGACCAGGTGGTGGACCTGTCGCTGCTCGGCGGCGTGGTGTCAAAGGGCCTGTTCATGAAAGAGCGCCAGGGACACCCGCCACCGCGGATCGTCGAGACCCCCGCCGGCATGATCAACGCGATCGGCCTCCAGGGCATCGGCGTGCACCGCTTCGTCAAGGAGAAGCTCCCGCTGCTGCGTGAGCGCGGTGCCCGCACGTTCGTGAATGTCTGCGGGACCACGCTGGATGAGTACGTTGAGGTCTGCAAGGTGCTGTCGCAGGCCGAGGGCGTCGCCGCCATCGAGCTGAACATCTCGTGCCCCAACATCAAGGAAGGCGGCATTCAGTTCGGCTGCAGCCTCAACGGCACCTTCGACGTGGTCAGCGCGGTGCGCAAGGCGACGACGCTGCCGGTGATTCCGAAGCTGACGCCGAACGTGACCGACGTGGCGTCGTTCGCCAAGGCGGCGGAAGACGCCGGCGCCGATGCCGTCTCGCTGGTCAACACGTTTCTGGCCATGGCGATCGACGTGGAAACGCGGCGTCCGAAGATCTCCAACGTGCTCGGTGGATTGAGTGGCCCGGCGATTCGGCCCATTGCCGTCCGCATGGTGTGGGAGTGCTACCAGCTGGTGAAGATCCCCGTGATCGGCATGGGCGGGATCACCGATGCCCGCGATGCGCTGGAATTCATCTTGGCCGGCGCCACTGCGGTACAAATCGGGACGCAGAACTTCGTTGACCCGTTCATCTGGACGAAGGTGCTCGACGGGCTGAACGATTACATGACGCGTCACCACGTCGCTCGCCTCAGCGACTTGATCGGCGCGTTCGACCCGACTCCGCCCAAGGCCGTTCACGTATGAACCCGATTCTCGTTGCCCTTGATGTTGACTCGGCCGAAAAGGCCATGGCCCTTGCCGACACGTTGCGAGGAACGGTCGGCGGCTACAAAATCGGCAAGCAGCTATTCACCGCGGCGGGACCGGCCATGGTGCATGAGCTCACCAGCCGCGGCGACCGCGTCTTCCTCGACCTGAAGTTCCACGACATTCCCAACACCGTGGCTGGCGCGGTGCAGTCGGCTGTCGCCACCGGGGCTTGGATGGTGAATGTGCATGCCTCGGGCGGCAGCGCCATGATGAAGGCGGCAGCCGAAGCCGCGACGAAGGCGGCGGCGGCCCTGGGCCGGCCGCGCCCGTTGGTGATTGGTGTCACGGTGCTGACGAGCATGACCCAAGCGGCGCTGGCGGAAGTCGGCGTCACCCGCCCGGTCATCGAGCAAGTCGTGCACCTGGCCAGGCTCGCCAAGCAAAGTGGACTTGATGGCGTGGTCGCCTCGCCGCAGGACACGGCGGCGATCCGCGAGGCCTGTGGTCAGGATTTTCAGATTGTGACGCCGGGCATCAGGCCGGCGAATCAGCAGGGGAAGGACGACCAGGCACGAACGCTGACGCCGGCGGAAGCGGTGAAGGCGGGGGCCACCTATCTGGTAATTGGGCGCCCCATCACTGGAGCGCCCAATCCTCGGGAAGCCGCCGAGGCGATTGCCTCGTCGTTGTAGTTACTTCGCCGTGATGATGAAGTGGCCGCGGCGGTTCTGCTGCCAGCACGCTTCATTGCCTTCGGTGCAGAAGGGCGTTTCCTTGCCCTTGCTGACAATCACGACACGGTCGGCCGGCACACCCAGCTCCACCAGGTAAGCCTTCACCGCTGACGCGCGCCGCTCACCGAGTCCGAGGTTGTACTCCGCGGTGCCCCGCTCGTCGCAGTGGCCCTCAACGTTGATGCGCGTGTTGGCCCATCGCTTCAGCCAGGTCGCGTTGGTTGACAGCGACGCCTTGGCATCATCGCGAACGGACGACGAGTCCAGGTCAAAGTAGACATCGCCCAACGGTTTTTCTGAATTCAGCTGACTCAGGCTCTTCTGCGCGAACAGCTCGTCTTCGGTGAGCGGACGCGGAGCGGGGGCAGCTGGAGGCGGGGGGGGT
>JANLWW010000114.1:0-13379 GCA_031364805.1 Acidobacteriota bacterium | reverse complement strand
CCAGGGAACGATCGAAACAAATGTCGACGGAGTGTTCTACAAGTTCGACGAGGTGACGTACAACGGCGAGCTGGGCTAGTTCGAAAGACATGCGGTCGGTCGTCTGAGACGAGACGGCCGGCCGTAGATTCCCGGTCTATTCCGGAGACATAGGTATTGTTGGTTGCGGGGGGGGGATTTGAACCCCCGACCTTTGGGTTATGAGCCCAACGAGCTACCGGACTGCTCCACCCCGCGACAAGGAAGAGACTGATACTATCACATCAGTCTTTCCGCCACCAACCTTTCAGGCTATTTCGCGCGGCTGGTCGTGGCCTCGGCGAGCAAGCGCTCGACCGTCGCCGTGATTTCCTCTTTCGCGCTGTCGTGATAAGCGCCGCTCGCCGCGCCCGCGAACCCGGCGTGCACGCCGCGCACCAGGCCGTCCTTGCCGAGGAAGATCGTCGTCGGGAACGAGTTGAGGTTGTGGATCTGCGGTACCTTCTCGGCCAGGTCAGCCTGCTCGCCCGCCAGCACCACCGGGTAGGTCACACCGTAGCGCTGGTTGAAGGCAAGCAACCGCGCGTAGCCCTTCTCGCGCTGCGCTTCTTCCTCGAACGACAGCGCCACGATCTCGAGACCTTGCGACTGGTACTTGCGATAAAGCTCGGCCAGGAACGGCGCCTCGTCGTGGCAGTTCGGGCACCAGCTGCCGCTGATGCTGACAATCACGACTTTGCCGCGGAAGCGCTCGTCGGTGTTCGACAACACCTTGCCGTTGGTGTCGGGAAAACTGAACTTGAAGGGCTCGGTCGGATCCTTCACGCTCGAGTGGCGTGACGGGTCGGTCGGCTCGGGCACGTCCTTCACCTTCGCATCTGCCGCGCGCACGGCGATCAGCTTCTCTTGCCGGTTGCGCAGAATCTCGAGGTTGCCGTCCTTGGTCGGCGTCAGTTCGAGCACCAGCGGCCGCGCGCCAGAGAAATGACTAACAACGAACTTGCCGTCGCGAAAGGTGCCCGCCAGCGCACCGGTGTCACCGTCCACGCGCAAGATCGCCGCGGTCACTTCAGCGCCAGACTGCCGAACGATCAGCCGCCAGGCGGCCTCGCCCTTGTTGCTCTTGACGCCGCCAATCTGCCACACGCCATCGATCGCGGGAACTTCATTCGGAAACGCCGGCGAAGGCGTGAAGCGGCGCGCGTAGAACGGATAGAAACCGGTCGCGCGGTTGTACGAGCCCGCCAGGCGGCCGTTAACGAACGACGCCTCCAGAGACGTTGCGTAATGATCGAAGTTGAGGACGAGCGAGCCATTCTCGAACTTCCCTCCTGTCGACACCACCTTCTCGGCGCCGTTGAAAAACCAGCCGCTGATCGATGTACCGGTGCCGCTGATCTCGAAGCGGAAGGGGATCTCGAGGCCACCGACGACGACGGCCGCGTCCCAGAGGCCGGCCGGCGATAGAGACTGCGCTGATGCCGCCGTGGCAAACAACGACGCGACGAAGGCGGCAACGACGTAACGAACCAGACGTTTCATGATGTCTCCTGTCGGCGGCACTAAGGTGCCGCCCTCCTGGCAGAAACGGACGAAAAGCAAAAGGCCCGAAGGTGATTTCACCTCCGGGCCTTGAATCGGCTGAGAACTTTGAAGCCGCGCTGGCTTCAGGAAGACCAGGGCGACTTATGTGGACACAGCACGACCAGCGTCGGAGGAACCCCCGAGGCAACAACACGCACTGGTCCAAACGGTCTTCATGTCTCCACCCTTATCGCTGAATGGTGAGGCCGGTGTCAAGCGGAAGACCCGCCTTACAGAGCTAGGATGCCGGCTTGGGCCGGTAGTTACGCCACAGGCGGAAGCCCAGCAGAATCGCCACGCCAATGCCGTAGTAAATGGGATAGGTGGCGTCGAGCTTCACCTTCCAGAAGTAGTGCAACACGCCGGCAAGCGCAGTGATGTAGACCAGGCGGTGCAGCAGGTTCCAGCGCTTGCCGCCCATGCGCCGAATCCAGCCGGTAGTGGAAGTAATCGCCAGCGGAATCATCGAGACGAACGCCGTGAACCCGGCCGTGATGTACGGCCGCTTCACCACATCGTCCCAGAGGCCGCCAAACTCCAGTTGGTGGTCGAGGATGAAATAGGTGAGGAAGTGCAGCGTCCCGTAGAAGAATGCGAACAGGCCGATGATGCGCCGGTAGTTAATCAGCTGGTTGACGCCGGTCGCCCAGCGCAGCGGCGTGATCGCCAGGCCGGCGACGATCAGCCGCAGGGTCCAGATGCCGGTGGTGTTGGTGATGGTCTCGACCGGATTGGCACCTAGTTCACCCTGGAAGCCGTTGTACATCAGCAGGGCGGCAGGTGTGAGGCACGCGAGCCAGACAACGGGCTTGAAGACCCGGCGTCGCCATTGGGTGGGAGTCACTGGAAGATGTGCCAGTAGGGCGGCACTTTAGTGCCGCCGCTCAATAGTTCTTGCGCAAATCCATCCCTGCGTAGAGAGATGCGACCTGGTCGCCGTAGCCGTTGAACATCAGTGTCTTGCGGCGGAAGAACTCGCCGAGGCGGCGCTCGCTACCCTGCGTCCAGCGCGGGTGGTCCACCTGCGGGTTGACGTTGGCGAAGAAGCCATACTCCGCCGACTGCTGCTGCTTCCAGGTGTTGATCGGCTCGCTCTCGACGAAGCGCACGCGGACGATCGACTTGATGCTCTTGAAGCCATACTTCCACGGCACCACCAGGCGAATGGGCGCGCCGTTCTGGTTCGGCAACACCTCGCCGTAGAGGCCGAGGCCGAGCAGCGTGAGCGGATGCATTGCCTCATCCATGCGCAGCCCCTCGACATAGGGCCAGTTCAGCGCCGGCTCGGTCTGCCCGGGCATTTGCTTGGTATCGACCAGCGTCTTGAACTCGACGTACTTGGCCTTCGACGTCGGTTCGAAGCGCTTGAGGAACTCGCTCAGCGGGTAGCCGACCCACGGCACCACCATCGACCACGCTTCGACGCAGCGCAGGCGGTAGATGCGCTCCTCGAGCGGCGCATACTTCATGATGTCTTCGATGTTGTAGGTGCCGGGCTTGGCGCATTGCCCTTCCACCACGACGCTCCACGGCTTGGGCTTGAGCGTGTGCGCGTACTTCCCGGGGTCGGCCTTGTCGAGGCCGAACTCGTAGAAGTTATTGTAGGTGGTGATGTCCTTATAGGAGTTCAGCTTCTCGTCCGTGCTGAACGGGCTCTTCTTGAGGTTGACGAGCTTCAGGGCTGCCGGATTCTGGGCCGAAGCGGTCGGCAAGCCGGTGAAGACGGGGCCGAGGCCGTTGGTCGCGACGGTCAGGGCGGTGCTGCCTGCCACCGCGAGGAATTCCCGGCGCCGCAGGAACGTTTCCTTGGGTGTGACGTCCGATTCACGCAGGTCGGCAGCTTTCTTAATCAACATAGGAACCCTCTCGGCCTTCGGCCTCTCGCCGATGATACCGCACCGTAACCGTTGAGACGCCACGCAAGGGCTGAAGGTTTCGGATGGGATGATCCAGCCGAGGCGGCCCGCCTGCGCGCCGTGTTCAGCACACTAGAGCCGGGTATACTGGCGGCGCCTGCTCCCCGCGGAAAGATCCAAAGTGTTGACTCGAACAATCGCGGCCATCGCGCTCGTGTCGGGGGCCTTTATGCCGCTGTCGGCGCAAGTGAGGCTGGCCGACGAATCGGACCGCGCGGCGTTCCGCTCGTGGTTCGTGTTGCTGGCCGAAGCGCAGTTTGAGCGCCCAACCGCCGATGTCGCCGACTGTGCCGCGCTGATTCGACACGCCTTCCGCGAAGCCATGCGCGCGCACACACCAGAGTGGGTTCGGCGCGCTGCGCTACCCTTCACACCGCAATTTGCCGACGTCCGGTCGGCTCCGAAGGCGAACGCCAGCGGCTGGCCGCTGTTCCAGATTAGCGCCGTGCCCAAGGCGCAGTTCGCCGAGTTCGCGGACGCGAAGACGCTGATTGCGCTCAATACGCGGCCGCTCGGCCGCGACATCAAGGCCCTGCGCGCCGGCGACCTGCTCTACTTTCGTCAGCCTGGGCAGAAGGAACCCGATCACCTGATGGTGTTCGTCGGCCGTTCCCAGTTTGAAGGCGAGGGCGACGACTGGGTGGTGTATCACACGGGCCCCACAGACGAGGGCCCCGGCGAGGTGCGCAAGGTGCGCCTGGCCACGCTGGAACAGCACCCGGCCGCGCGATGGCGGCCACTCACCTCAAACCCGCGGTTCGTTGGCGTCTATCGATTGGCAGTGCTGTGACCATAGCCCGCATAATTTTTCTCTCTTTGTTGTTGGCTCTTGGTCATTCGCTGCCAGCATTGGCGCAGGCCGATAGCCAAGACCGTCCGGCCTTCTCCCTTTCGACCAGCGAAGTATTCACGACCAGGGACGCGGCTCACTTCTACCTGACGTTCCGGCGCATGCCGCACCTGGACTTTCGCGTCTACAAGGTCCGCGATCCCTTTACCTTCTTCTCGAACCTCCGCGACCCGCACCAGCTAGGCAGCAGTGAGGTCGAGGTGGCACAGGAGCGCACCTGGATCGAGCGGCTCGCCGACTGGAAGCGCGGGCAGCGCCAATACCTGCAGCGGTTTGCGCGCGGGCAGGCCAGCCACACCTACCGGGCGACACGGCGGGCCGCGACCGATCAGGCGGTAGTAGCGCAGCGCGTGGTGTTGAATGCCAGCACCTTTGCGCAGGTGCCGCTGCTCAACGCCGACCAGGTCGTCACCACGTGGCGCGAGATTCTGCCCAATCATCGCGACCCCGAAGTGCGCCGGGTCCCCGTCGATGTCCGCCAACCCGGGATCTACGTGGTCGAGGCGGTCAACGATCTGCTCCGCGCCTACACCCTCGTGATCGTCTCGGATGTTGGACTGGTCACCAAGACCTCGCCTGGGCAGATGCTGTTCTTCGCCGCCAACCGGTTTACCGGCGAGCCGGTGGCCGATTGTGCGGTGCGCGTCATCGTCTCGCAGAAGACGATTGCCGAGGGACGCACCTCTGTTGACGGCTTGCTTGAAACGACGCTGCCCGAGCAGCAGATGGAAGACGTCGTTGGCGTCGCCCAATGCGGCGAGCAGATGGCCGCGACCGATCCCGGCTCGTGGTCGTTGCAGGAACCGGCGCGCGAGCTGGCCGGCTACATCTATACCGACAAGCCCATCTATCGCCCGGGCCACACCGTCCGCCTGAAGGCGGTTCTGCGGTGGCGCCATCACGACGCGTTAGCGAAGTTCGATCGTGCCGAGGTCGAGGTGGTCGCCTCCGATCCCAACGACAAGGTCGTGTTCCGCCAGCAGGTCAAGGTTGATGCGTTCGGATCGGTGCACGCGAGCTTCGCTGTGCCGCCCACCGCCGCCCTTGGCACCTACGCACTGCGCGTGCAGAGTGGCGACCTGCAGACGTCGAGCGGCTTCGAAGTGCAGGAGTATCGCAAGCCGGAGTTCGAAGTCATTGTCACCCCGGCCGCTCGCTTCGAGATTCAGGGCCGCGATGCCGTCGTATCAATCCAGGCACGCTACTACTTCGGCCAGCCGGTCGCCAACGGCCAGGTGCGCTGGGTTGTGAACCAGCAGTCGTACTACTCACCGCTGCGATGGGACGACGGCTTCGAGGGCGGCGAGAACAGCTATTGGTACGGTGCCGACCAGACGACGCAAGGCACGGTGCGGCTCGATAGCGAGGGCAAGGCGCAAGTGCGCATTCCGCTGGCGGTGGACGAGAACGGCCGCGACTTCAGCTTGCGTATTGAAGCGCAGGTCACCGACGCCGGCAATCGTGAGGTTTCGGGCAACACCGTCGTGCACGCGACATACGGGTCGTTCTTGATCTCCGCGCAAACCACCAGGTCGGTCTTCACGGCCGGCAGCCCGGTCGAGGTATCTATTCGCGCGCTAGACTACGGCGGCGCGGCACAGCTCAACGTGCCGGTCCGTGTCGTGCTCGAACGACTGACCTATCGTGCCGGCTATTACAACGATCCGGAGGTGAACCAGATCAGCGACCACGGCGTCACCACCGACGCGAGTGGACACGCCACCGGCCGCGTGACCTTGCCGAGCCAGACCGGCAGTTTCCGCATCCGCGTCACCGCGCCCAGCCAGGGCCGCACGGTGCAGGACGATGTCTGGGTGTGGGTGCCGGGCCCGAGCGAGACCAGCGACGGCGAAGAGCGCTACCTGGAGTTGCTGTCGGATCGAAAGTCCTACCAACCGGGCGAATCGGCGCGGCTGATCGTCCGCGGCGAGACCATTACCGGCCCGGTGCTGGTGACCAAGGAAGGGCAGCATGTGTCGTGGTTCCGCCTGCTGCGTCCGACGGCCACCGATTCGATCGAAGTCCCGATCGACGAGGGCGATGTCGGCGACGTGTTCGTCAGCATCGCGTTCCTGCGCGACGGTCGCTTGAGCCGCGCCGAGCGTCGCATTGGCGTGCCCGCGACGTCACGAACGCTGAACGTGTCGGTCACCGCGGACCAGGCCATCTCGAAACCGCGCGAACCCGGAGCGTTTTCGGTGTTGGTCACCGACCAGGCCGGGCAACCGGTGCGCGCGCAGGTGAGCCTGGCGGTGATCGATGAAGCGGTGTACGGCGTGAAGGCCGACGACACGCCGGATCCGATCCGCTACTTTTATCGCCGCGAGTACTCGCGCGTGAACACCATGTTCTCGCGTGAGTATTACTTCACGGGTTACTCCGGACGTGACCGCCTGCAGTTGGCGCGGCGCGGCCGCCGCCCGTTCACGCTGGCCGACTTCAAGGGCGACAAGGAAGTCCAGCCCGAAGTGCGCAAGGACTTCCCCGACGCCATCTACTGGGTCGGCGACCTGGTCACCGACGCACAAGGTCGTGGACGCATTGCGGTGAACTATCCCGATGCGTTGACCACCTGGCGGTTGACCGCTCGCGCGTTTACCGACGACACCAGAGCCGGTTTGGCGGTAGCGCGAACGACCACGACCAAGGACTTGATTGTCCGCGTAATCACGCCGCGCTTCCTCACGGAAGGCGACGAGGTGGTGGTGCCGACCATGGTGCACAACTATCGCGCCGACCCGCAGAACGCCAGTGTCTCGATCCAGGCCTCCGGTCTGGAATCAGCCTCGTCTGCTCTACCCATTTCGTCGCAGCTCGCCAGCGGCGGTGAACGCCGCGACGACTGGCGCTTTGCCGCCAAGGCGGTCGGCCCCGCCACCATCACGGCGACGGCGAACACCGAGAACGACAGCGACGCCGTGGAACTGCCGCTGCCCGTGCTGCCGTTCGGCATCCATCGTGAAATCGGCGCGGCCGGTTCGATCGTTGGCGCCGGCGAAGCGACAACCGTGGTGACGGTGCCGGATGGCGCAAACCCGATCGCACGCACGGTCTCAATCGCGCTCGCACCTTCGCTGGCGGGCTCGATGCTCGGCGCCCTCGACTTCCTGACGAAATACCCGTACGGATGCACCGAGCAGACGATTTCGAGCTTTCTACCCAATCTTTTGGTGACCCGGGCACTTACCGAACTGAAGCTGGCGCCGACCGAACGCCTGTCGGCGCTTGATCGCCAGGTGTCGTCGGGTCTTCAGCGTCTGTATGACTATCAGCATGACGATGGCGGCTGGGGTTGGTGGAAGTCGGATGGCAACCATCCGTTCATGACCGCCTATGCGTTGTGGGGACTGGATGAAGCACGCCGCGCCGGGGTCAAGGTGCAGGAGTACCGCATCAACAACGCCGCGCGGGCGCTGGCGCAGCTGTATGCCACCTATCCAAGGGTGGAACCGGACCTGAGGGTCTATGAGGCCTACGTGCTGCAGCGCGCAGCCCCCGGGCAGGGCGGCATCTCATGGTATGCCGAGGGCACCGAGCATAAGTACAGCCATATGGCGGCGCGCGACGAAGTGTGGGACGCGCGCAGCCGCATGAGTGCGTATGGCCGTGCCTTGTTATTGCTGCTGCTGGACGAAACCAAGGACGTGCGCGGCAACGAACTGGCCCAGACGCTGGCGGCCGAAGCGCAGACGCGCGGCGATGTGTCGTGGTGGGCCGTCGCCAACGATCCCCTGATGTTCGACGCCGCCGAGACCAGCATCGAGGCGACCGCGTTTGCCGTGCAGGCGCTGTCGCGGCGCGACCCCAAGAACCCGCTGGTCGAGCGCGCGGTGCGCTGGATGATGCTGAATCGCACGGCCGGCTATTGGTCGAGCACCAAGCAGACGGCCATGGCCATCTACGGGCTGCTGTCGTTCATGCAGGCGCGCGGTGACACGGCGCAGCCGTTCTCGGTAGAGGTGTTCGTGAACGGCGCCACTGTCGGTAAGCGCACGTTCTCGGCGACGGCCATGACCGCGCCGGATCCGCAGGTGATTTCCGTGCCGGCCAATGCCGGGGCGAACCAGGTGCGGCTGGTCAAGCGCGATGGCGGCACCGTATATTGGTCGGCGTCTGCGAACTACTACGACACGACCGGCGCCGCGACGCGGAGTGGCGACCGGCAGCTCGCCCTCACCCGCACATACGCCGTCCTCACACCGGTAACCGTGAAGGGCCGCATCGTTTATCGAGAACAGCCGTTCACCGGGACCGCAAGGCCAGGCGACGTGCTCACGGTGCGGCTGACGGTGGCGGGGTCGCCCGAGTGGCGGTACCTGGCCATTGAGGATCCGCTCCCGGCCGGTGTCGAAGCCATCCAGGATACGACCGCCTACCCACTTGAACGCGAGACGGCGAACTCGTGGTGGTACGGCTCGCGGGTCGAGTACCGCGATTCCCGAACGGTGTTCTTCCAGGAAACCTTCGATCGCGGGCGATACGAATACAGCTACCTCGTGAAGGTGATCGCGCCGGGACAGTTCCGCGCCATTCCCGCGCAGGTCTCGCCCATGTATGTGCCGGGTGTGCACGCGTCGAGTGAGCCGCAGACCTTCGTCATCACCGCCGCGACCGGAGGCTCGCGATGAAGCTGATGGCGGTCACGCTGTGGGTGCTGGCAGGCGCGGCACTGGCCGGCGGCGCCTATTGGGCGTTTCTCATCACGCCGGAATCGACCGTGGGTAGCCTGGCGGTTTCCGCGGCCCTTCTTCTCGCTGCGCTGTGCCTGGTTGCGCTCACTGTCAGCGGCGCCATCGCCGGCTGGCGGCACGGTATCTCGTCGAGCCACCTGCGATCGGCAGTCGCCGGTGTTCCGGCGTTCGTTCCAGCGGCGCTGATCATCGTGCTCTTCTGGTGGCTGGTCGGCATCGCAACGGTCCGCGTCGCGATTTACAGCGGCCAGATCAACGCGTGGTTTATCGCGACGTTGGGATGGGCCGATGTGTCGTGGCTGTTCGCGGGAATCAGGTGGGTCGCGCTGTGGCTGAAGTGGGTGGTTGCGCCAATGCTGGCCGTGTCGATCATGGCCGGCATCATCAGCTCTGGTTGGTGGGCGCTGGCCGGAGCAGCGTGGATCAGGCGCGCGCTCATGCCAACCCATCTCGGCGTCGCCACCCTGCTGTTCGCGGGCCTGGTCGCGGCGCCATGGGTGTACCTCACGCCGTGGCGGCCCGCCGGTCTGCCGGCCACTTCCGTCGAGCTGGTATTCATCACCGCCAAGCTGTCGGTGACGGCGTTGTTGATGGCGATGGGTGTCGCGCTTATCATCCGTCAAGCTACATGGACGACCTCGACGCCCTCATCGGCGAGCTGAACGCCACCGCGTCCACCGACACTCCGCTGCTCGAGGGCTCGAGCGGGGTTGAAGACTGGCTGGCCGAAGTCGTCCGCCGCAAAGGTAGCGACCTGCTGCTGGTGGCCGGCCGGGCACCCGTGGTTCGCATCGACGGGCGGTTGTCGCCGGTCGCGGATTTGATGCTCGACGGCGACGACATCGCCGCCGCGATCATCCCGCTCTTGCCACCATATGCCGCCAGGCAGTTCCGCGAGACCGGCATTGCCGATGCCTCGCTTCGCCTTCCGTCGCTCGGCCGGTTTCGCGTCAACCTGCATCACGAGCGCGGCCGGGCCGCGGCTGCCATTCGCGTGTTGCCCAGCACAGTGCCAACCCTGGCGGAACTGAACCTGCCACCCGAAGTCGAGCAGCTCTCGCGTCTGGGCCGGGGGCTTGTCCTGATCGGCGGCGCGACGGGCTCGGGCAAGACCACGACCCTCGCGGCGCTGGTCGATAGCATCAACCGGCGCGAAGCGCGCCACATCATCACGGTCGAAGATCCGATCGAGTACGAGCACGCGCATCAGGCTGGGTTGGTCGAGCAAGTGGAAGTGGGCATCGACGCGCCCGACTTCCCCACCGCCCTGCGGGCAGCGGTGCGGCAGGCCCCCGACATTCTCGTGATCGGCGAGATGCGCGATCACGAATCGATGCGCATCGCGCTCAGCGCCGCCGAGACCGGGCACCTGGTGTTCAGCAGCCTCCACACCACCGACGTCGCCTCTTCGATCGGCCGCATCTGTGACTCGTTCCCGAACGAACGCCAGAACACCATTCGTCAGGAGCTGTCGCTGGCGTTGTCGGCGGTGTTGATTCAGGCGCTGATCCCCCGCACCGGCGGCGGTCGCGTCCCTGCGGTAGAACTGCTGGTGGTCAGTTACGGCGCCCGCCAGCATATCCGCAAGGACACGTTGCAGCACCTGCACCAGGAGATCACCATGACCCGCAAGGCCGGGTCGATGACGCGCGAAGAATCGCTGGCACGGCTGGTCAAGAGCGGCGCGATCACCCGCGCCGATGCCATGGTGCGAGCCGGCCATCCCGACGAACTCGAAGGCCTGCTCCGCTAGACGTCCTGAGCTGCCGGTCGGTCCGCCGATTTACACCCCTCTGTTGCGAGCGCACATCCGGGTGACGTGAATTGCCTTAGGAGCGTGACGAAACCCATGTATCCTGCGCCAGTTCTGATTGAAGATGCCGTCGGTCCCCGAGACGGTTGTGCACCACCCCGTTCGACGCGTCGTTGTTGTTGTTGTTTGGCATTCCAGGAGGACCCATGCACGGCTCATCGCGAGGTTTACTCGGCGTTGTCCTGGTCTCAGCATTGCTGTCGGTCAGCACGGCCTGGGCGCAGACGCAGACTGGTGAAATTTTCGGTAAGGTGAACGACCCCAGTGGCGCCGTGCTGCCGGGGACCACGGTCATTCTGACCAGCCCGGCGCTCATTCAGCCGCAGTCGACCACGGCCGCTGCCAGCGGCTCGTACCGGTTTCCCAATCTGGCGATCGGCGTCTATACCGTGACGTTCGAATTGACCGGATTCAAGCGTGTCATTCGACCCGAGGTCCGCATCCAGGCGGGCTTCAATGCCGAGGTGAATGGCCGGCTCGAGCTCTCGAGCGTCGAAGAGACCGTGACCGTGACTGGCCAGAGCCCGATCATCGACGTGCGCTCCAACACGCTTGGCACCAACTTCGGCAAGGAACTGCTGGAAGCGATTCCATCGGCGCGCGATCCGTGGGTGATCCTCGAACAAACGCCGGGCATGGTCATGAATGTCCAGAACGTCGGCGGCAACGCTTCGGGGCAGCAAGCCAGTTTCGGCGCCCACGGCAGCAGCGCGAACCAGCAATGGAACCTCGACGGCGCGACCATCACCGACATGGCCGCCGGATCGTCACCCACCTACTTCGACTTTGACTCGTTCGACGAGATTCAGATCACCACGGCCGGCGGTGACGCCTCGCAGGAGGCGAGCGGCGTGGCCATCAATTTCGTGACCAAGAGCGGCAGCAACAAGCTTAAGGGATCGGCCCGGTTGTTCGACGCGAACAAGCAGTTTCAAGCGTCCAACACGCCCGCCGAAGTGGCCGCGCAGGGCGGCGGCGCCGGCAACCCGCTGAAAGACGTGATCGAGTACGGCATGGAGATCGGTGGTCCGATCGTGCGTGACAAGGCGTGGTTCTGGGGTGCGGTGAGCCGACAGAACATCAAGGTCGGTGTGCTCGGGTTCCTGAAGCCCGGTGCGCCCGCCAACTCGACGGATGCCGACGATCTCGAAACCGACCTCACGACGCTCAACAATCAGAACCTGAAATTGAACTACGGGTGGAGCGCGCGCCACAAGAGCACGTTGCTCTACACCCGCGGCGACAAGGCGCGCAACGCGCGCGGCGCGAGCTCGACAACGAAGATTGAGGCAACCACGCGGCAGACTGGGCCGACCAATTACTACAAGGCCGAACACCAGTGGGTCGCCAGTGACCGTCTGATGGTTGAGGGCGAGTACAGCTACAACAACGCCGGCTTCCTGTTGAACTTTCACGAGGACAGCCTGGCCACCGTGCAACGGCTGCTCTATGTCGATTTGGGAAATACGTTAGAGCGCTCGGGCTCGCTCAGCGACAACATCCGTCCCACCTACGAGTCGCGGCTGGACGGCAACTATTTCCTGCCTAGCTTCCTTGGTGGGGACCATTCCACCAAGTTCGGCGTACGGTGGCGCAGCACGCCGTACGAAACCATTAGTAAGACCGGCGGCGGCGCCACGGCGCGCATCCGATCGTCGGGCGTCAACGAAGCCGACATCACCCGCGACGGCGACACCAGCCGCGAGATGTGGCAGTACTCGGTCTACTTCAGTGACTCGTACAAGGCGAAACGGACGACGCTGACCTGGGGCATCCGGTTCGACCACCAGGATGACCGCGCCAGCGCGGCCGACATTGCCGCCAACCCGATCTTGCCAGACCTGTTGCCCGCGGTGAAGTTCACCGGCGCGGACTCAGGCGCCACGTATGACGACCTCGCGCCGCGCGCGGCCTTGGCCTACGACCTGCGCGGCAACGGCCAGACGGTCCTGAAGGCGAGCGCGGCTCGTTACTACGGGCTGGGCATTTACACCGCCGGCACCATCAGTCCGACTGGGCAGACCACGTTGTCGTACTTCTGGAACGATACCAACGGCGATCGCGTGATCCAACGTGCCGAGCTGGACTTTGCCCGCGGCTTCCGCGCGACGCCGAGTGCCAACTATGACCCCAGCAATCCGGCCTCAGTGACGACGCCGGCGAAGGTTGACCCCAACCTTGAGAATGACATCACGGATGAGTTCGTCGCCAGCATTGACCACGAGCTGATGCCAGACCTCGCGGTGGGCGTCAGCTACATCTGGCGGAAGTATCACAACTTCCAGGCGTCGTATCGGGATGTGACCAGCGCATCGTATTCGCCGGTCACCTATGTCGATGCCTGCGGCAACGCCTCCTGCAGCCAGCCAAGCTACACCGGTACGTACTATCAACGCGTCGACGCGCTGCCAGTCGCCACACAATTGCGCAACGACAATACCTATCGCGACTACAACGGCATTGAGATCACGGCCCGAAAGCGCTTCAGCAACAAGTGGCTGATGAACAGCAGCTTCACGCTGAACAACACCGTGATCAACTACCCG
>JANLWW010000102.1:0-16131 GCA_031364805.1 Acidobacteriota bacterium | reverse complement strand
GTCGCTGACGCCGCTCACACAACAGGGGCTCGCAGGCCTGCTGCCGGCGGGGTGGTCGCCGGTGGCGATGGCGGACATCATGCCTGCTGATGTCACATTTGCGACGGACGCCACGTTGTCGCTGCCGAATGCGTTCTCGATTGCCGACGGCGTCACGCTCGTGGTTGCGAGATGGGACGAAGAGGCGGCGGCCTGGCGCGCGGTTGGGTCGATTGTTTCGTCTGAGAGCGGTCCCCTGGTCGCCGAGATTCAGCGGACGGGGCAGTTCGTGCTCCTGAAGCCTGACCTGTCGCCGCTGGCGCCGCCATTCGCATCGGCCGGCGATCTGGTCGAGGGGGTCAGCCTGTCGGCGCTCGCGCTCGATGCCTCGACGCTGATCGATCCGCAGCCGCGCGTGCTCTTCTATCGGCCGGGTGTGCAATCGAAAGTCCGTGGCACGATCACCTCGCCGGCGCCGATTTCGAGCGGGCTCCCGATCGAAGCGCGCGTCGTCGAGTCGTATTCGTTCTTGAGCGGGACCAACGTCCGTCCCGAGGCCTTCGTCGAAGACCTGGTCTTTTATCAGGTCGGTGGGCCGGCATCGGGACTAGGCGCGGTGTTCGCCGTGACACCGTCACAGACGTTCGATCCGCTGACGTTGCAGCAGGGCGTGATCACGGTCGAGTTGTTGACGCCGCCTCCCGGTCCAAGAATCGGTTCGACGCTTGGTCCCGACGGCGGGTCCGTGGCCGCGCAAAGCGGCGAGGCGCTGCAGGTGCCGCAAGGCGCCGTAGCCGGTTCGCTGCCGTTTTCAGTTCGCGGCCTGCCGCCGGCGAACGTCGGCGTGACGTTGCCGCCGGGGATCAGCGTGGTGGGCGCCGCGCTCGTCTCGTTCTCGGGCACGCTGGATCGGCCGGCCACGTTGTCGGCGCCGAAGCCGGCTGCGCTCGCCGTCACCACGCCGCTGCTGCTGGTTCGGCCGCAGGAGATTGGCGGGGAGACGAAGCTGGTCCTCGTCGGCCGAGGCGTCATTGTCGGCGATCAAATCCGGTCCGACACCACGCTCAACGGCGCTGATGTGTTCGAAGGCATCCGCGTCGGCGGGCGGTACTTGTTCATCAGTGCGGCAAGCGCGTTCGGATTTTCCCGCGGCCAGGTGGTGGGGCCCGCGGGTAGTCCGTTCCCGGCTGCGCTCGTGTCGGCAGCCGGTTTCCCGGTGGTGTCGCTCTCGGGATCGAATGGCGCCTACATTTCTGCGGCACTGGTCGGTGCCGTCGCGCTGACGGCGTTGGACGTGGCGAATGCCGACTCGGGCGAGGCGTCGGGCGAGCTCGCCATCGCTGGCGGAGTGTTGCTGCTCGACCTGCAGATCACCGCGTCGGTGCCGCGAGTCACGGCCGTGGTGCCGGCCGATGGCGCTGCCAACGTCGCGTTGTCTGACCCCATCGTGATCCGGTTTTCCAAGCCAATCGCTGGTGACTCGATCAACGGACAGAACGCCGGCAACGTGCGGCTGGTTCGGCCGGATGGCACGCCGGTAGGTGCGTCAATCAGCCTGACCGGCGGCAACAGCGTGGTCACGCTGCGGCCGGCCGGCGCGCTCAGCTCAAACACCGTTTACACAGTGGTCGTGGCCACCGGTGTCACCGACCTCGCAGGTAGGAATCTTGCTACCGAAGTCACGGCACAGTTCACCAGTCTCGACACCCAGCCGCCGCCAATGCCGCCGGCCGGCAACATCAACGCCGTGATTCCCGGTGCCGATGGGTTCACCACACTTACGGCCACTCAAGGGACGGCAGCGACCCACGACACCGTCACGGTGGTCAACGTGACGAGGCGCACGACGTCGCCGGTGTTACTCGATCCCAACGGTGGCTTCGTCTTGCGCGTGGCCGCGGGGATTACCGACGTCCTGCAGATCACGATTACCGATCGAGGCGGCAACCAGACGGTCGTGGCGGTGCCCCGGTTCCGGCAGACGAATGCGGACGGCAGCATCTCGACCGCGGTGACCGCCGAGGGCGGGCGCGTGGACGGACCTGGAGGCGTCTCGGTGGAGGTGCCGGCGGGCGCGTTTCCCGAAGGCACCGTCGTCACATTGAAGCCGGTTTCCGAAGCGCAGTTCCCGGTGCAGTTGACTGCCGAGCAGCGGCAGGTCTTCCAGTACACGGGAGGAGTCAGCATCGATCTGGGTGGGAAGACCCCCCTGTCGTACTTGAACGTCAGCATCGCGCCCACCGGAGGCGAGACACTCGAGGACCAGTGGCTCGTCGGTCAGGTGGCGTACTTGAACGGTCAGGTGTTCCTCGATACAGCCGACACGGCGAGGGTCATTGACGGACGCATTCGCACGTCATCGCCGCCGTGCCCGGGCGTCACCGGGTCCGGCGTGTATGGATTCCTCAAGGCCGCGCGTCCGCTGGGCGTGACCTATACGGGCATTCCCAATCCGAACTCGCAGCTTTCTGGCCAGTTGCTTGTGGCGGCCATCGTGCCGATGGCCTTGGTGCCGGGCACGCTGCGCATCCCGATCTTCATGCCGGCCGTGGCGGGCGGCGCCCTGGCGATGGCCGAGGCGGTTCATGCAGAGTTCCTGAACCAGTCGCGCCAGGTATGCATGCCGCTCCTGAGCGGCCGGACGACCGTCGTGTCGAACAAAGTGCGCCTGCTGATTCCGACGGCGCAGCTTACGGATGACGACTCCGAAATCCGCGTCAAGAACCTTTCGACCTTCAAGGAAGACCGCATCTTCCCGCCCTACGACGGCACCGTGACGGTCGACGGCAGCAATGCCGACACGTTCCAAGTGCAGGCGATCGACTCGGGGCCGGGGCGGTCCCTGTCCTTCACGGTCGAGCCGAGGTCGTTCCTGCGGGTGACGGTTGCCGCGAGCGTGTTCGCATCGGATGACACGCTCATCCAGATCAAGAACGTCACGCGGAACACGAATTGGAGCTCAGGTCTCTCCGGTGCGACGGTTCGACCCCTGGGCGACCTCACCGCTATCGTCGAAGGGGCAACCGGCGACACGCTGGTGGTTGAAGTCACCGGAGCCGGCATCGTGAGAACGGTCTCCCCGTCCGTGCAGCCTTACCCGTTTGGCAACGGCAACCTTCTGCTTCGGACGACGCCTGGGACGATCGATCCGACCCAGGCCGAGATCGACGCCCACAACTCGCGCGTGCCGGCCAGCGAGCGCATTGGAGGGCCGCCGGTCACGCAGGTGCTTCTGATGAAGCCTGGCGGCAATTCAGAGGTAATCCTCGACGTTGCGGCAGGGAACACATCGCGCGTGGCAACCGGTGCCCTGACATACGCGTTCAACGGGTTGTTCACTGAGCGCTACAGCCTGCAGGTGAGATACGAGAACGGCCGCGTCGACACGGTCGATATTCCGACGTTCCACATCACCGTTCGGAGTGGCCTCGCCGGATCGGTGGTGGAGGACATCATTGGGCAAGTGCCGCCGCGCGGCGAGCCACTACGAATCGATCTTGGCGCGAATGGCGCGCCCGCCACGCTGGCCACCGAGGGCGACGGGTTCTTCCATGTGGAAGTTCAGTCACCGCTGACGCTGTCGTTCTCGCAGGGTCTCGACGCACAGTCAGTACGCGACTACATGAAGCTGAAGGTCTTGGGTAACCCCTCTCCAATACCCGGGACGTGGCAGCTTACCAACGGCAATCGAACCGCGACGTTCGTGCCCGCTGGCCCCCTACAGATGGGGAAGACGTACCGGGTGGTGCTGTCCGGCGTCACCGCGGGTGGCCGACCGTTGTCGGTTGTCTCGGTTCCGGTCAAGACCTTTGAGCCGGTGAAGTTGAGCAGTGTGGCGCTGCCACTGCCGCACTCTGGCACGGGCTCAGTCGTTAACGCCAGCGTGCTCGGCTCACCGTTCGGTGACGTCGAGATCCTACGCCGCCAGGTTGCCGGCGGGCCTCCTCAGACCACCGTCGTGGCATCAACGACCAACCAGCAAGGGCTGAAGTATCACAACATCGACGTGACCAACCCACGGGTCCCGGTAGAGGTGGGGCACACCGCGGGTGGCATGCCCAAGCGGCTTCGTGCCGTGCGGGGCATCCAGCGGCCGCCGGTCGACATCCTCTACGACGTACCGCTGGTGGCACAGCAGACGATGATGTCGTGCTGGGCGGCGGGTGCCGCAATGATCGTGGCCTTCAGGGACCAAGTCTCGGTTGATCCGTTCGCGATCGCCACGGTCGTTGGCCAGTCATCGAGCACGAGCTACTGGAACCAGTACTCACAGGGCCTCAAGCAAAGCACAACGGATGCAGCGGGCTTATTCGCCACCTGGGGGCTGATCGCGGAGCCCGCGCAAACCTATACGGTTGATGCGTTCCGGCTCCTGCTGGAGCAATATGGACCACTTTGGGTGGGGAGCCTCAGCAGCGTCGGCGGGCACGTTCGTGTGGTGACAGGACTGATTGGTGATGGGACACCTGATGGAACCTACGTCCAGATCAACGACCCCTGGGAACCGGGGATGCTACCTTTCCGATTGCCCAACGCGGGCGGCCAATACCCGGAGAAGTTTGTCGACTTCGTCGACAAGCAAGAACAGTTTGCGCGGCGCCTGTATGGGGACGAGCAAACAGTTCGAAACGCTTGCGCGCAGGGGCACGCTGGCGCCTGCAACGTCATCGGAACCAAGCTCACCGAACTGAGGGCTTGCAACGCCGGCGACCAAACAGCCTGCGACGACCCTCTACTTCAGGTCGTCGGCGCTGGAGCATTCCTGGTGGCGCATCTCCCCGCCAGGCCACCGCACTCGATACCGACTGGCCCGGTCGATGCGGGGTTGCCCCTGCGGGGCGGCGTGCAAGATCTTCGGGGCATCGTTCCGCCGGCCGCCGATCGCATCGACATGCTCGGCACTTGTGCCCAGAACGTCTCGATCGGACCCGCTGGCGACCCGGTGTTCACGGGCGACCTGCTGGTGGCGCCGCTCTACAGCTCGTTTGGCAGCAGTGTGAACTTCTTTGACGTCACCGATCGCGCCAACCCCTGCATTCTCGGCGGGCGACCACTGACCAGAAACCCGGAGACCGTTCCGCCACCTGGCGGCCCGGACAATTCGGCGCGCGGCACCCTTAAGCAATACGGATTTGCCAGGGGCGCTGCCATTCTGCCCTTCACAAACACGGCCACGTCGAACATCGGCGGCTTGATGGCTTACATTGCGGTGGCCGAACTTGGCCTGATGCCGGTCAGCATTGGCGGCAACATTCCCGACGTGTCGCCGCTGGCCCGACCCGCCGCCGTCTCAGTTTATCCAGGCGACTACGTGGATGTGGTGTCGGTCGGCGAGCATCTGCTGGCCCTAAACAACAACTTCGGGGGCACGCCGTCGATCGATGTGGTCGACGCCAGTCTGAGTCCGATCGGAAGCGTCTCGTTCGAGGCCAACCGAAGCGGTTTCAGCAAGGTCCATCAGCTGATCGCGGCGAAGACGGTGTTTGTGCGACGTCCACAATCCAACGGCACCTTCGAGTCGCAGGAAAAGTCGTTGGCGTTTGTCGCCGGAGCGGACGGCATCACCATCGTGGACGTCAGCGATTTCGAGCACATGCTCGTGATCGGGAAGGTCCCCATGCCCGGGATCATCCGACAGCTGGCACTGTCGAAGGACGGCAAGATCCTGTTCGCCGGCGGCGATCACCAGGCGGCCGGCGGCACGCGCCTCTTTGTGATCGACGTTTCGAATCCGTTCTCACCGTTCCTGATCGACATCAACGCTGATGGGGAAGACGACCGCATCATGTTCTCGGCTCCGTACCTGCCGAGCACGCAAGGCGAGATTGCCGGCATCGACTACGACGATTCGCGAGGCGTAGCATACGTCGGCTCTGAGCGGAGCCTCGATGTGTGGGCCATCAAGCGAGGTGCGGTGCTTGCCAACAACCGCGCGCCGATTGCCGACGCGGGCCCCGACGCGGCCGTCGATCCGGACTCGACCATCACGCTCAACGGCACCGGGAGCCACGACCCTGATGGCGATCCGCTGACTTACAGCTGGATCCAGGTCAGCGGCCCGTCCGTCTCCCTGGCGGGAAGTCTCACGGCGCTGTCGTCGTTCATGACGACCGGCTTGAGCGACGTTACCCTCACGTTCCAGCTGGTCGTTCGTGATGCAGTGGCCTCGAGCCCCGGCGACCGGGTCATCATTTCCGTGAAGCGGAAGGAGCGACTGACCCTCACGCCGGTAATCGCGCCGATCGTGGTGTTGCCCGGCGGCACATCGCAGCTGACGGCGACCTTGGAAGATGCCAACGGAACGGCGATCGACGTCAGTGCGAATCCACAGACTTCCTATAAATGGATCACGGCTGGCGGCCTCGTCCCCGGTGTAGACAACGTGCCCAACGTGACCGCGATCCTGAACCAGATGAGCGCGAAGCTGGGCGTGGCAGTGCAACTCGCCGACATCACGATTAACGCGTCGGGGACGATCACGGCGAGTTCACCAGGCATCCAGTTTGTTCGCGCGATTCATCGGGTGGGCACGCGCGACATCAAATCGGCGCTCACGGTCGTGCTCGCCGGCTTCCAGCTTTCCGACATCACGCTGAAGCCGCTGTCTGCACCGACACTGCTGGTTGGCGCCGTGGCGACGGCCATTGGCGCCAAGCAAAACCCGCCGATGATTCTGGCCTCCAGCGGCAACGGCTACCTGCTCACGACCGGCGTCATCGTGCTGGACGATGTCACGTTTAAGTTTGCCGGCACGGCGAAGATCAGCATGGGCGACTTGCTCGATGCCATCAGGCCGGCGATTGCCATCGCGATGAACGCGGTCGTGCCTGTCGGCGGCGCGGTGGCGGCGCCTGTGCTCGTGGAGGCCTTCAGGTTCCTGGCGGGTCTTGTCGGCACACAGTTCCTGGATCCCATCGAGTCTTCTGAGACCTCGGTCGCCACCGTTACCACTCAGGCGCCGTTCAAGGGAGTGGTGAGCAGCCATGCGCCGGGCCTGGCAGCGATCAGCGGCACGCTGAGCCTTGGCGTCCTTGGCACCGCCGACGACAGCGTCCTGGCGTGGGTGCTACCCGGTTTGGACTCGGTGAAGGTCGAACCAAATCTCACCGCCATCAAGGTGTCCGAGCCGGCCTCACCGGGTCCAACGGTCAGAACGTTTGCGGAGAGCACGGCCATCAGCTCGGCGGTGGTGCCCCTCACCGGCAAGGGCGCGACCGCCGCGGAGCTGCTCGACCGGTTCCTGCCGGGTGGGTTGGCGTCGTGGTCGGCCGGCATCGACCGGAACTTCTTCACCAACGAACCGGTGCCCGGACTCCGCTTCCGCGTTAGAGGCGGAATGACGCCGAGCTGCAGCGGGCCCGACGCCGCCGGCAAGATGACGTGCTCGATCGGATTCTCGAATGTGGGTCTTGGGTTCTACGTGCCCAACATCTTCCGGCCGTTGATCGACAACGACTACACGTTCGCAACTCCGTCGGTGGCGCAGATTGGCCAGGCGGAGATGTTCGATACCCACGTGGTCCACCAGAACACGACGGGAGAGTCGTCGGTCCTCGGGCACGTGGCGATTACGGGCATCGGCTCGGCCGACGACCCGACGGCGCGGGTCGTCGTGGGAGACGGTCCGGTCCTCACGAAGGCCCTGGCCAGCGGCGCGGCCTCGGCCCAGCCCGGGGCCGTGCTCGACTTCGTGATCACCGCGACCAACCCGTTCAGAACCCCGCTGACGGGCGTGGTCGTAACCGACACGCTGTACTTCCAGGCAACGGGTGCGACCAGCGAATCGGTGGTGCGCACCCAAACATTCTCAGTGGGTACCCTCCTGCCCGGCGAGTCGCGCACGATCATCACGTCTGCGACCGTGCCGGGAGTTGAGGGCGCGTTGCGAAACGAGGTGTCCGCTGGCGGCTCGGTGTCGAGCAGCGCCCGATGCCGCTTGGAGTTCCTGGCGCCTCCGGTCCCGCGACCCATGCTCAACGAGATTGTGGTTGGCGCGCAACGGGATTGGAATGACAGCGGACCCGGCGGCGACGGCGTGCCGTTCAACAACGTGCCGGGTACCTCGGTTGCGCCGAGTCCGGCCGTGACGATCGCCGACGAGTGGTTCGAGTTCCTGACCAACACGGGGTCGCCGCTCGAACTGACAAACTGGACGCTGTCGTTTCTGGATGCGTCGCTCGCGCCCGTGACGCTGACGCTCACCCCGGCTATCCTGAGCACACAGGCAGGATCGCCGTACGTGATCGTGGTCGCGCCGACGGGCATCTCGCCGACGAGCGTGATCACTCTGAGTGACACCACAGGCCAGGTGGTCGACAGCATAAGCCTCGCCACGATCATCGCTACATTGGGCCCTGCGACTGGCGTGGCTAACGAGGCGATCGCCCGTAGTCCTGACGGTGTTCAGACCCACCAGCCCACAGACTTCCAGCGCAGGCCGGCGTCGATCGGCAGGGTGAACCCGTGACGACGGGGATACCGTTCCTGCGATCCGGCGCCGCGGGACCCCGCACGGGGATGCGGGCAGCGAGTATTGGCTGCCTGCTGGCGGTGCTGCTGACCGGGATGACTGCTGCCGCGGAGGCGCAGCACGCACAGGCCCGCTTCCTGGCGAGCGAAGACATCCTGCTGTACGGCATCGGCCTTCGCGTGGAGCCGGCACAGCAGACGGTGCCAAAAGACATCGCGACGATCGTTAGCACGTTTTTACAGGCGCCCACCGATCCAGGCCTGAACCTGCCGCCGTTTGCACCCGACGCCGTCGTCCGCGCTACCTTGCGGGGCCCCAGCTTCGCGTCGCCGCTCGAGCTGAATGCCCGGCCGAATTCGCCGTTCAACATCCCGCCCCTCACGGTGGCTGGCCCGCACACACTGGAGAATATCCGGCTGGTGAGCGGCGGCGACGACGTGTTGCGCGGTTCCCCCGAGAGCGTGCGCATCGACGTGATCGACCGGCTGCTCGTTACGCAGGTCACGGCCCGTCCGCTGACGGCGGCGGAGATCCGCGAGCGGGGCATCGTGTTCGACGCGACAAACTTCCAGGCGTATAACTTCACGGCCGCGTTCGCTGTCCAGGGTGGCACGACTGTCAACTTGAACTTCCCGGTGGTGCTCCCTAACCTCCAGGGCGCGCAAGATGTCACCCTCTCGGTGGCCACGATCCCGAGTATTCAGCCGCCGGCGTTGCAGTCGATCCGGTCGATCATCCCAGACACACTTCAGATCCAGACGCAAGTGCCCAATCTGAGCGTGGTCGGCTTCACGCTCAAACTGCCGGAGCTTCTCGGACAGAACTTCGTCGTGCCGCCTATCCCCGGCGTGATCGTCTTTCCGGGCAACATCGGATTTCTCAACCAGTTCTTCAGCGTGCTGCTGATGGTATCGAATGCGGCGCCGCTGGGTTCAAATCTCTCCGTGAGCGACCTGCGGGCATCAATTGTTCTGCCGCCGGGCAGGGACACGGTAGTTGGATCGGGCGACGATCCCCTGGCCATGGCGCAGACGGCCCAGGGCGAGACGCCGCGCATTCAACCGATCACACAACCTGGCGCCGACGGGCAATTGGGCACCGCTGACGACCTGACCTCGATCGGGCCCGGTGAGACCGGCAATGCGGAGTATCTGGTCGAGGGACGCCGCGAAGGCAGTCACGTGGTCGAGATGGAGATCGAGGGCACGCTCAACGGACTCCCGGTGGGCCCCGTGGCGATCCGCGGCCGTGCGGCCGGAGCGGTCCTCGTACGCAACCCCACCTATACGCTTACGTTCGTTCACCCGGACACTGTTTCCGCCGGCGAGCCGTATACCCTCGACGTGAGCGTGACGAACACCTCGGAGTCGCCCGCCAACTTCGTGAGTGTGAATCTTTTGTCGCGCAATCTCTCCGGCGCGACGTTAGTCGGCGACGCCTCGAAGGCCATCGAGTTCATCGCGCCTGGAGACTCTGCCACCGTGAGCTTCGATCTGATCGCACGGGTCACCGGCAGGATCACGGCAGCAACGCTCGACTCCGACGCGCAGGTTGCGGGCCGCTTCGAGTTGAAGCACGCGGTGGGAGAGCTCGGCACGCCGCTGTCCCCCGAATCGCTGGTGCTGCCGGCACAGGCCAGGAGCCTGCCGGCCGGCCTTCGTGAGGCGACGCTCGGCCTGCTTGGTAAAGCGTGGGCCGTGGCGACGGCACCCGCGGCGGCGCTTCCGCGCGATGTCCTCCGCTTCTCGCGCCAGATCGTGCTCGACATGGCCGTGGCGGTGGCGGAAGCCGGCCTGCGCGTCAGCCTGCACGAACCGTTGCGTGATTCGGCCACTCAACTCGCCATGGATTTCTTCGGCAGCGCGTTCGCCCGTCTGCCGCAGCGCCACCCACTCCCAGACGATCTCGAGTTCGCGCGGAACAATTACGAGGGCTTTGACGACCTCCGGCGCCGGTCGGTCCGCGGCGAGGTCTTTGCGCAGGCCGTCTCCGATCTGCTGGTGGGCGACTTCCAGGCGATGGGCGTGTCGGCATTCCATCGCGACGTCGCCGAAAAAATCTCGTATCGTCCCGCTCACCTGTCCGCCCTGGTTGGCGTGGGCAGCGGTCCGCTGCCCTACACCCTCACGCTCGTTGACGCGCAGAACCGACAAGTGGGCGGCGCGGATGCCAACGGAAGAATCATCAAGCAGATTCCGTTCTCCGACTACCTGCAGCTGAAGAATGCAGGTGGTGTCGTCACGGGCCAGATGGCGTTGCTGGTGACGCCCAGCACCGGTAACTACACGCTGCGCCTGACGCCGACGCCAGGCGTTGCCGATGGTACGCCGTTCACGCTGAGCCTGGTTGTCCCGCGCGCCGATGGTGCTTTGAGGCAGGTTGTGTTTGAGGGTACGACAGGCGCCTCAGCGCCAGTCGTGCCGTTCGCTGCCGACGATCCCTATCGCGTATCGATCCTCATCGCCGGACCTACGGGCGTCGGCACGGCCCCCGCGATCGACGTCGTCCTTGCCGATCCCGCGCCGTCGCCGATTGGAATCGTCCAGCAGGGATTCGCGGATCAATTGGCCAACGGGTCGATGGCGGGACGCGTGGTGGCAGTGCTGTTCAGCGAAGAGGTGACGCCCGAAAGCGTGCAGGATAAATTCCGAACTGCGGACATCACCAACTACGAGCCCGAGGCTAACCGAGTGGTATCGGTGGCGTTACAACCCGGCGGCCGCGTGGTGTTTCTCGCGCTGCGTGATCCACTGGGTCCGTTCATCCCTCGCGCCATGACGATCTCCGGCGTCACCGACCTTCGCGGTCAGGTCATGACGCCGCAGTCGCTACCGATGGAGAGCACGATTCCGGACGACGGCGGCGTGGTCACCGGACGCGTAATCAACGCGGACGGCACGCCGGTGCCGTTCGCCAGCGTGAGGCTGTTCAACATGATCGAGGGCGGGTGGGTGGGCATCAGCGCAAAGAACACCGACGAGCAGGGCCGCTACTCGTGGGATTTTGTGCTTCGGCCTCTACTCGATCGGATTGTCGCTGTGGACCCGGAAACCAATGAGTTCCGCGACATCCAGTTCAACGTGCAGCGCAACGGCCAGCGGCTCAACGTGGATATCGTGCTGCTGGGACGAGGCACGTTCCGCGGACGCACGGTGGATGAGAGCGGGCGTGCCCTGGCAAACACGAATGTCCGAATCACGAGCCTGACGGACCAAAGCCAGTACGGAGCAGTCACCGACTCGGCTGGCACCTTCGAAGTGGCTCGCATCCCGGTCGGCAACTTGCTGATCGAGGCGGTGAATTCTACCGCTAACGCCAAGACGTTTATCAGCGAGAACATCCCCTTCGCCGGCGCGACCACCTCGCGCGACATCATGCTCCTCAATGTCGCGGTCACGCAGGTCACGGTCCAGCATGGAAATCTTCGGGGCCACGTGCTGCGCAGCGACAGCGCGACGCCGGTGTCCAATGTGCCGGTGATCGTGTACTACACGTCGCAGAGCCAGCCCGGCGTGGCTTGTGCAGGCGAATGCCCGGTCGCGGTCGTGAACACCGACGAGCATGGGGCGTTCACCTTCCCCGACATCATCGCCGGGCGGTTACGCATTGAGTCGTTCGATCAGGCGTCGTTCCAGCGCGGCGAGGTGGCCACCCTGCTGGCGGCCGACGCAACCGTAGACCTGAACATCGTCTTGACTGCCGGGCTGGGGACGATTCGCGGTGTGGTGCTCGATCCACGGGGCCAAGGCGTGGCGGGTGCTCGCGTGGGCGGCGGCCTCAGCCTCAGCACGACCGACGCAACCGGTCAATTTACGCTCACTGATGTTCCGGTGGGCCGGTCCACCATCGTCGCGGTGAGCGATGCTTTGGGATCGCGGGGCACCGCCAACGTAGACATCGCGCGCGCGGGCGAGGCAGTGAACGCCACGATTGTGCTTGAATCGGTGGGCGGCGTGGGCGGCCTGGTGCGCCAGGTGGATGGCGTGACGCCGGCCGTGGGCATCAGAGTTTACCTGTTCAAAACAGTCAAAGGGGCCATCAACGTTGCAGGCACCGCCGTCACCGACGCGGCGGGCGCGTACTCGATGCCCCGCATCCCGATCGGCGACTACACGGTGTCGGCGTTCCGGTCCGACTTCAGTGATGGCAACATCAGGCCGGTATCGGTCCTGTTCAACAACCAGATCGCCAAAGCCGATGTCACGTTCCGCGGCGGTGCGGGCAGGGTTGTTGGCACGGTCTTCGATGACGATGGCGTCACGCCGCTGCGCGCGCGGGTAAGCGTGTCGGGCGACCAGCTTTTGATCGCCGGTGGGCAGGTCGGCGTCGGCTTCCGCCATGTTGCGAACTTCCGTATTGCCGACACTGATCTTACGACCGGTGCCTTTGCGCTAGACGGGATCTGGGTGGGGAACTTCACCTTGCGTGCGGCGGGCCAGTTCAGCCCCGACCCGATTACGCTCGAGAACGCGATGCCCACAGCGGGTGCCACGGTCCAAATGGATGTGCGCCTGCAGCCGACCAGCCAAGTGGCCGGGCAGGTGTTCCTACCCGACGGCGTCACGCCCGCGGGCGCGAACTTGATCGTGCGATACAAGTCCAACGAGTTCCGAGTGATTTGCGCCCCAGGTGGGGATGGCGAGGACACTTGCACGTCGATTCCACAGGGCATACAGGAAGAAATTGTGGTCACCGATGTGGCGGGTCGGTTTGGCGTACCGCTCGTGAATGCCGGGACGTTCACGTTGACCGTCGAGGATCCGCTGAGCGGTAGAACCGGGCAGATTCGTGGCAATGTGAAGGCCGGCGAACGGATCGATGTGTCGGTGCGGCTGGTGGGCCTTGGTGGCATCGCCGTTCGGGTGCGAGCCGGCGACGGCGTCACGGTGATCCCGGGTGCCAGGGTGGTGGTCGAACAAATCGACTTTCCCAGGAAAATCGTAACGGCGTTGGCCGATAGCGCCGGCATGCTCACGCTGAGCGGCGGCGATAGCTTCTCCGAGGGCGCCTTCGTGGTCACGGCGACCGACGTCAACAACGGATTCAGCGGACGCGGTTCGGGCCGAATCCAGCGGGATGGCGAGCAGGTTTCGCTCGACGTGTTTCTTTACAGCCAGTCTGGCGTCGTGCTCGGGACCCTCTTCCGTCCGGACGGCGCCACACCGGTGCCTTTCGCGGAGGTGGTTGTCGCCGGTCCCGGTGGGCCCCTGGCATTCACGCTAACCGACAGCGCGGGCGCTTATCGGGTTGACAATGTGCCGCTTGGTGCCGTTACGGTGGATGCGTTCGAAGCGGCCACCGCGCGCCGCGCATTTGCCGTCGGTAGCGTAGACGCGGACGGGCAGGAGGTTCCGATCAACCTGCGGGAGCTGGCGATGGGCGTCGTGCGCGGCACGGTGCTGGAGGTTGGTTCGCTTAGCCCGCTCAGGGGTTGGGAAGTCACCCTCAATTCTTTCACGCCCGGAGGCCGGACGGTCCCGTCACTCAAGACCACCAGCAGCGTGGATGGCACGTTTTCCTTCCCCGGAGTTTCGCAAGGCAGCGTGTCGCTCTCTGCCCGCCGAGATGGCGTGAATGGAACGGGCAGCGCGACGGGCGCATTGCAGCGCGAAGGCCAAGCCGTAGAGATTCCGCTCCTGGCGCGCATCACGCGGCCGCTGATGGGCACGATTCGGGGCCGTGTCTTCGATCCGACCGGCCAGCCCGCGGCTAACAGCCTGATCGAGATTTGCGGAGGAGGCTGCGTCTCCCCGGCCTTCGTCTCCACCCTTACCGCGGCCGCCGACGGCACGTTCACAACGGGGCCGGTGCCGGTCGGGCGCTACCAGGTTCGCGCACGCGCGCAGGCAAGTCTCAATGCCGGCTCTGCGTATTCGGAAATCGTGTTCGACGGCGAGACGGCCGGCGTGACCATCGTGATGGTCGGCCTCAGCCAGATTACTGGCCAGGTGGTCCACGCCGACAACACGCCCGCCGGCAATGTCGGTGTGAGGCTCGAGGGCAGTCCGAGCTCTGGCTGCGAGGGCCCGTGTGTGCGGTTCGCCGACGCCGGCGGCTTCTTCACCTTTATCGACGTCCCCGCCCGTAGTTTCACGGTGACGGCAACTGATGCGGTCTCCGGGTTCAAGGGCGTGGCGGGCGACAGCCTCAACCCCGGCGAAACGCGCACCGTGCGCGTGGTGCTCGAGGCGACCGGCAGCGTGCGCGGCCGTGTACTCCGGCAGAACCTGAACCCGGCGTCCGGGGTGACCGTTGACCTGGTCGCGGCGGGACGGCACTTGTTCACACAATCGGGACCGGACGGCACCTTCGTATTTGAGACAACGCCGCTTGGCCCGTACACGATCAACTTCGAGGATTCGGTCGGCACCGGCATCTCGTCGGCCGTTGGAACGATCCTGGGAGCCATCGATCTGGGAGACATCCGGCTCGATGAGTCGCCGCCGGCCGTCGGCACGGTCACGCCCACACCGCTCGCCACTGGCGTGCCGCTGGCGCAACAGATCAGACTAGTCTTCACGGAGCGCGTGCAGGCCGGGACGGTCACGACCGCGAACATCACGCTCACCGACGACACCGGCCCGGTGGTCGGCACGCTGACTTTGGGCGAGGGCGACACGACGGCTACTTTCACGCCGCTGGCCCCCTTGCGTGAGTCTACGCGTTACTCGGTCCGCG
Source organism: Acidobacteriota bacterium (assembly GCA_031364805.1). Taxonomy (GTDB): domain Bacteria; phylum Acidobacteriota; class Vicinamibacteria; order Vicinamibacterales; family UBA2999; genus 12-FULL-67-14b. Next base: position 1,004 of record JANLWW010000102.1, on the reverse strand, counting down.
TGGCCGGCGTCACCGACCTTGTCGGCAAGGTCATCAATCCCGATTACGTCTCTGCGTTCACCTCGGTCGATCTCACGCCTCCCAGTTACCTGGATGCGAGCCCGGCGGCCAACACGAGCGGCGCGCCGCTTTACAGCCCGGTGCGGTTGAGGTACTCCGAGCCGATTGATCCTACTCGCACGAATGGTCCGCCCATCAGGCTGACGGGACCCGGCGGCTTCGTCGAGGGCCGCATCGACTACCTCTTTGGCAATACCGTGGCGGTGTTCACTCCCGCCCGCCCACTAGCGGAAGACGCGGTCTATCGCGTGCATGCCGCCCCCGCGTGGGACCTCGCCGGCAACGTGCAGGCACAGGCCCTGGACTACGACTTCGGGACGACCGACCGCACGCCTCCCACCATCGCGGCGCTCGCCGCCCCTGCCAGCGTGGTGGAGAACGGGATCGCGCGCGTGGTGGCCGACGTCGGCCTCACGCACGACGTGGCGTTCGTGGACTTCTTCATCAACGACGTATTTGCGGCCACGTCTCGGACCGTGCCGTTCGCTCTGAACCTGCAGGCGATACCAGCCTTCGGGCGTCCGGGTGACCAGATGCGCGTCAGCGCGCTGGCCACCGATACCTCGGGAAATCGCGGAACGGTGCCGGCCGTGGTGTCGATCGCAGTGACGGCGGATCAACCTCCGGTCGTCGTCATCACCTCGCCCGCGAGCGGCCTGGCGGCAGCGAATGGCGCGAGGATTGTGGTGACGGTGCGCGCCACCGACGACCTCGGCGTCGTGCAGTCGGGCTACAAGGCCCAGACCGGGCGGCCACAAGATGCCGCGATCCTGTCGCTAGCACCCCCAAGCACGGATCGCACAGAATCGTTTGGGTTCAACATTCCGCTCGACGCGGCTCCTGGCACGACGATCCTGATCGAAGCGTCGGCGTCGGATACCGCCGGCCACGTCGGACAGGCCCCACCCGTCTCCATCTCCGTCCTTGACTCGGTGTCGCCGGTG
>JANLWW010000074.1:0-1814 GCA_031364805.1 Acidobacteriota bacterium | reverse complement strand
TGCATCAGCGGCACGGTCGGATTGGCCGACGCGTGGATGGCGACCTACCCGGTTGGCTCGAACGTTAAGGGTTCGAGTCTCGCGTGGAAAAACGGCGAACCTCTCGCCGTGCAGCTCGACCGCTACAACAACGGAATGCTGTGCGCTCCTCACCGTGACTAATCGACTCACCCGGCGGCTCCACTGAGCCGCCGGGTGTTCTTTCTCAGCCAAGGGCACCAGTCCCACCCGCAGTTCTCCCTTGAGCATCGACGCGGGACTTCGCACGACCTTGCGAACAATTGCCTGAGTGCCGTTAGAGGAGACGTGTCGGGAGGCCGAAGCCTCCCGTCGATGGGAAGGGACAATGTCTCTGCCCAGAGTGGGCGTCGAGCGGTGCTGCCTTCCCTAACTGCAAGCGCTTTGCCAGCTTTCCACCTCCTTTCGCAGTAGCAAATTACAGACTCTGGATCGACAAACGGACTTTTTAGGTTTGCTCGGCTCACCTTAAAGGCTTCGCACCTCACATCAGGCTGGCCCGCATCCTGCACCGTGGCATGCAGGAGATCCACATGACTTGGAAAGATAAGCTCGAGCTGGGGCTCAAGAACGACGCGCCCTTCCGAAAGGACAACCTGCCCGAAAGCCAGGTTCGCGGACCAGAAGTCGATGCCGGGCCCGGTCGCTCGCCCATCATTCCCGCAGCCATTGCCGATGCTGAAAACCCCGCAGAGCCGACAATCCCAGATGATCGGCCAAAAGAACAGCACGAGGCGGACAAGCCGGTCAAGGAATAGGAGCGGCCCCTCATTGCAGCGCTTCGACGCTTTGAGTATTCTGACGGGGCTTTTCAGATCACGAACGCTCCTAAGAGGTTGAATCGATGCGATACAGAAATCTGCTTGCTTGCACTGCCGTTTTTGCCAGCGCCATGTTCACCGCCGTTCCGGCGCTCGCCCAGGCACCAGCCGGAGCCGCCGCTAAGAAAGTGGACAACACCGACCCAAAGACGGCGCGCTTTGGCGTGTGGGATAACTCGACCAATCCCAACAACGTGATGACCTACGAGAGCTTCGAGAAGGGCGGCAGCAAGCTCACCGTGAGCAACCCAAGCAACCCCGCCCAGGATTGGAGCTACGTGACGATGTTCGACGGCAAGTTCATGCCGGTCACTGGCCAGCCTGGTTCAGAGACCGCCGTCGAGATCATCAACCCGAAGAGCATCCGCATCTACAACAAGCGGGACGGAGTGGTGAACCAGGTGGTGATCAACACGTTGTCGGAAGATAACAACACCATCAACAACGAATACATCCGCATGGACAAGGATGGCAAAATCACGGGCGTCACGCACGTGATCTACAACCGCCGCAAGAAATAACGTCAATTTCGCCCGCCGGCGAGTTGCTGGTTTCTCAGTCCAGTCAACTGGCGCCCGCGAGCGATCCATGCGCTGTGGTCGCGAACCTTCTCGATTCAATGTTGCCTGCTGACGGTGAAGGGTCGGAGCGTGCCGTTTCACGAGCTCTGCGTGGTTTGCCGTCGCGGCGTCGCGTGGTCTTCCAGGACTTCAAGGACGGTATCTGGATCCTCGACGTGCGGACGCGGCAGATGCGACGCATCCTGGATGACCCGGCGGCCGAAGAGTTCTCCTGGGCGCCCGATGGCCGCCGCATCGCGTACCACAGCAACCGGGATGGCGCGTGGCGTATCTGGACGATGAACGTCCAGGCGTAGTTGAGAGAGCTGCGGACCGACCCGCCTGATTGCAGCGGTTCGGCGCATTCAGTATGCTGGCTTGGCTTTCATGCCAGACATCGACCAGACCACCCTCT
>JANLWW010000014.1:0-2713 GCA_031364805.1 Acidobacteriota bacterium | reverse complement strand
GGAAACGGTGTCGGGCCCGACACCTTGATCACGGCGATGTCGGTGTCGGGGTCAGAGCCGACCACCTCCGCCCGCAGGCTGCGGCCGTCAGCCAACTTCACGGTCAGCCGTTCGGCGCCCTCGATGACGTGATGGTTGGTCAGGATGTGGCCCGCCGCGTCGATCAGAAATCCGGTTCCGGTGCCGCGCCGCGGCACGTCACTGCTGCCCCGGCGGCCGAGGTCGAACGGGTCGCCATCGCGCTGCGCGCCCTCTTGCATGAGCCGGCGGGCGCGGCGGCTGCGGGCCGTGGCGTCAATGTTCACGACCGCCGGATTCATCTTCGCCGCGATGTCGGCGAAGTTGATCGAGATCGCCGGCCCGGGTGTCACCAACGGCGGCGCGCGTTCGATCGCCGGTGCCGCCGTGCTCTCCTGGGCGGACGCCAGCGGCCGATCGGCATTGGCGGGCAGCCGCGGCGTCGACAGGATGATGCCGAGCAGGATGCCGATGATGCCGGTGAGCGTGGCCGTGGTCCACGCAAACTGCCGCGTCATGATGGCTTCATTATAAGGGCCAAGAACCCTGCTTCATCCACTGTGCCGACGCCGAGCGCGGCAGCCTTCTCGAGCTTGCTCGCGCCCGGTTCAGTGCCGACGATCAGGGTGGTCGTTTTCTTGCTGACCGAGCCGGTCACCTTCGCGCCAAGCGCCTGGAGCCTTGCCGCGGCCTCCTCACGCGACATGCCGGACAGCTCCCCGGTGATCACGTAGGTCTTGCCGGCCAGGGGCTGCGGACCCGCGGGCGCGACTTTCCGTTCACCCTTCATGGTGAGACCGGCGGCGTGCAGGCGCGAGATCAGCTCAAGGTTGCGCGGCTCGTCAAACCACGTCCGCACCGCCTCGGCCAACACCGGACCAATCTCGCGCACCTCCTGCAGTTCGGCCAGCGAGGCACCCTGGATGTCGGCGACCGATCCGAAATGGTCCGCTAACACCTGCGCGCCGCGCTCACCGACATGACGAATGCCCAGTCCGTAGAGCAAGCGCCAGACGTCGTTGGCCTTCGACTTCTCGATTTCCCTTATCACCTTGTCGGCGGACTTCTTGCCCATGCGCTCGAGGCCGACCAGCCCCTCGGCGGTCAGGTGATAAACGTCGGCCAGGCTCTTGACCAGGCCCGATTCGGCCAGCTGACCCACCAGCGACTCGCCCAGTCCCTCGATATTCATGGCGCCGCGCGAGGCAAAGTGTTCGAGCCCTCGCCGCAACTTCGACGGACATGAGCTGTTATCGCACCGCCACACCGCTTCGTCTTCGGGCTTGTGGAGCGGGCTATTACACACCGGACAATGCGTGGGCATCACCCATTTGGCCGGGCGATCGGTCGCCGCGGGATTCGCCGGCCCGACTACCCGCGGGATCACATCTCCGGCCTTCTCGATAATCACCAGTTCGCCGGGACGGATGTCCTTGCGGATGATGTCGTCGGGGTTGTGCAACGTCGCCATCGAAATGGTCGATCCGGCGACCACCGTCGGCTCGAGCATCGCAAACGGTGTCGCCGCGCCGGTGCGCCCGATGTTGACCTCAATGCGATGCAGCATCGCAGTCTTCCGCTCGGCCGGAAACTTGAAGGCGGTCGCCCAGCGCGGAAACTTCGAGGTGACGCCCAGCCGCTCGCGCTGCGCCAGATCGTTTAACTTGATGACGACGCCGTCGGTTTCGAAGTCGAGCGACGCCCGCCGCTCGCGCCACGCCTCGCAGAACGCGACCACGGCGTCGATGCCGTCGCACTGCTGCCAGTGGGGCTCCACCGGCGCGCTCCACGCCTTGAGTTCAGCCAGCATGTCGGCATGTGAAGCCTGCTGAGGCGCGCCTACCGGAAACACCACTTGATAGATCCACGCCTGCAGCCCACGTCTGGCGACCAGAGCGGGGTCGAGATTGCGCATGGTGCCGGCCGCCGTGTTTCGCGGGTTCGCGTACAGCGGTTCGCCGGCCGCCTCCTGCTCCTGATTAATGCGCTCGAACGCCTTCTTCGGCAGGTAGACCTCGCCGCGAATCTCGACGCGGCCCGCCGGGCCATTCCTCAGCGACAGCGGGATCGCGCGCACAGTCCGCACGTTGGTCGTGACGTCCTCGCCGCGCGTGCCATCGCCACGCGTGGCGCCACGCACCAACTGGCCCTGGTCGTAGGTCAGCGCGATGCTCAACCCGTCGATCTTCAATTCGGCGACGTACGACGGCGACCACTCAATCGCCAGCCCCTTGCGCACGCGCTCGTCGAACGCCCGCAAGTCCTCTTCGTTGTAGGCGTTGTCGAGGCTGAGCATCGGCTGCACGTGATCGACGGTGACGAAGCCCTCGGCCGCGCGGCCGCCGACCCGCTGCGTCGGCGAATCGGCCGTCAGCAGTTCGGGGTGGGCTGCTTCGATCGCCTTGAGCTCGTTCATCAAGGCATCAAACTCGGCATCGGAGATCGCCGGCGCGGCCTGCAGGTAATAAAGCTCTTCGTGCCGCCGGATTTCCTGGCGCAGCTCTTGGGTTCTTTGGGCAGCAGTCACGGGAAGGCCACAGGGGGTGGCACCGGGGCCTACCGGTCGCGCAGCAACACGTAGTCGGCCAGGCCCATCAGCGCCTCGCGCTCGCGGCTGGGCGAGAACTGCCGCAATTGCCGCTTCGCGGTTTCGCCAAACTCCACCGCGCGCTCATAGGCGTAATCGAGTGAGCGA
>JANLWW010000185.1:0-5906 GCA_031364805.1 Acidobacteriota bacterium | reverse complement strand
AAGACCAGCGCCACGCGCAAGCCGGTGATGCGCGCCTACCCGAAGTTGCCGAAGGAAGATCTCGACGCCCTGGTGGCGTTCCTGGTCTCGAAGAAGAAGGCGTAGGACAGCAGATGGGCATCGTCAATCGTCTGGCGGCATTCGTGGGGTTGGCACTTCTCGCGTCGGCCAGTGCCGGGGCACAAAGTCTCGATAAGGGCGCGGCGGTGTTTGTCGCGCAGAAGTGTTCGTTGTGCCACGCTCTCGACGGCAAGGGCAACGCCAAGGGGCCGCTGGACGCGGTTGGAGCGAAGCTCAAGGCCGAAGACATCCGGCAGTGGATCGTCACCCCGGCCGACATGGCAGCTAAGAGCAAAGCTGAGCGAAAGCCCGCCATGAAGGCGTACGCCACCATGCCGAAAGAAGACCTCGACGCCTTGGTGGCATTCCTCTCTTCGAAAAAGAAGAAATAGCGACCAGGATCCGTTATGCGTTTCGACCTTCCTTCGGCCGCGCGCAACCCGCTCAGCCTGATCGGCGTGGCGATCGCCACCGCAATGGCAGTGCTGTTCCTGGTACTGCTGGCGCTCGAGCTGGGCGGACAACTCGTCAATCCCTACCTCGGGCTGCTGCTCTTTGTTGCCGTCCCGGCGGTGTTTCTGCTCGGACTGTTGCTGATCCCGATCGGCGCCTGGGGACACCGCAAGCGACTGGCGCGCGGCGGGCCGATCGAAGACTGGCCGGTCATCGACCTGCGGTTGCCGCGGACACGATCCGTGGTCTTCGCGGTCGCCCTCATCACATGCGCCAATGTCCTGATCTTCTCGCTGGCGGCCTACGGCGCCGTGCACCACATGGAGTCGGCAGAGTTCTGCGGCTCGACCTGTCACACCGTGATGGAGCCGGAGTACGCCGCATACCAGGTGAGCCCGCATTCGAAGGTCGGCTGCGTCGCGTGCCATGTCGGGCCCGGCGCCGGTGCGCTGGTGGAATCGAAGATCGCCGGCACGCGGCAGTTGTGGCAATTGTTCACGCAGAACTACCCGACGCCGGTGCACTCGCCGGTGCGAACCATGCGGCCGGCGCGCGAAACCTGCGAAACCTGCCACTGGTCCGAAAAGTCGCACGGCGACAAGTTGCGTCAGATCCGTGAGTACGCCGATGACGAGAAGAGTACCGAAACGGTGACCACGCTGCAGTTGCATGTTGGCGGCGGGCGCGTCGCCGATGGCACCGGGTCCGGCATTCACTGGCACATGAACATCGAGAACAAGGTGGAGTACATCGCCACCGACGCGCAGCGTCAGGTTATTCCGTGGGTCAAGTTCACGGACCACACGGGCAAGGTCAAGGAATACACGATCGACGACACCACCCCCGAGCAGTTGGCCAAGGGCGAGTACCGCACCATGGACTGCATGGACTGCCACAACCGCCCCGCGCACACCTTCGAGCCGTCGGCGGAGCGGGCGGTCGACAACGCCATTGCGCTCGGCCAGATCCCGCGCGACTTGCCGTTCGCCCGGCGCGAGGCGGTGGCGGTGCTTAAGACCGAGTACCGTTCGCGCGACGCGGCCTTCGCCGGCATGGAGGCGAAGCTGCTCGAGAGGTATCGCCCGCGAACGACGGATGCCGCGGCGCTGGCGCGCATCATTGCCGGCGTGCAAGGCCTCTACGCGCGCAACGTGTTCCCCGCCATGAAAGTCGGCTGGGGCACGTATCCGAACAACATCGGCCATGTCGCATTCCAGGGGTGTTTCCGCTGCCACGACGACAACCACAAGGCCCCCGACGGCAAGACGATCGCGCAGGACTGCGAATCGTGTCACGAGATGAAATGAGCAATGCGAATGACGAACCGCGAATGACGAACCGCGAATCGCGAATCGCGAGAGAGAGGTTGACGTGAGAATGCGTCCAATAACGCTCATGAACATCGCAGCCGCGCTGCTGTTCTCGGGCGCGCTGGTGGCCACGGTGGCGCGAACGGCGCCGGTGGCGGCTGCCTCAGCGCCACCCACGAAAGCCATAGCCGCAACGGCAAGCCCGGCTGATGCTGTCGCTGCGCGGGCCGACGAGGCTGCGCAGGCGGCCCCGGCGACACCGCAGAAAGGCTACATTGGTGCCGAGGCGTGCGCCACGTGCCATGAGGGTTACGCGGCCTCGATCACGGCGTCGAAGCACGGACAGACGAAGGATGCGCGGACCCCGGCGGCCGCGCAAGGGTGCGAAACATGCCACGGGCCTGGCGAGGCTCATGCGAGCGATCCCGAGAAGGTCAAGCCGAAGCAGTTCGACAAGCTGTCGGCGAAGGCGATCACTGATACCTGTGTCACGTGCCATAACCGTGGCCCGCACGCCCAGTGGAAAGGCAGTCAGCACGAGTCGCGCAACGTGTCGTGCGTAAGCTGCCACAGCATTCACCAGCCGAAGTCGGCCAAGGCTCAGCTGAAGACCGCCAACCAGCAACTGCAGTGCATGTCGTGTCACCGCGACAAGGTGGCCAAGCTGGACCGGTCGGGCCACATGCCGGTGCGCGAAGGCAAGATGGAATGCACGTCATGCCACAACCCGCATGGGTCAACGAACGTGCGGTTGCTGAAGGCAGGTAACTCGATCAACGAATCGTGCGCGACCTGCCACACCGAGAAGCGCGGGCCGTTCCTGTTCGAGCACGCCGGCATTAGCGGCGAAAGCTGCGCCACCTGCCACGACCCGCACGGCTCGAACAACGACCGCATGCTGGTCGCCAAGCTACCGTTCCTGTGCCAGCGGTGCCACAACCACACGCGGCACCCCTCGACGATTTACGACAACAAGGTGGCGGGCACCAGCAACCGGCTCTACAGCCGCAGCTGTGTCTCATGCCATTCGGCCATTCACGGTTCGAACCACCCGGCCGGTTCGACCTTCTTGCGACAGTAGCGGAGGCCGATCATGAGAAGCAACATAGGGATCGCGGCGGCTCTGGTCCTGGTATTCGCGGGCACCGCACGCGCCCAGGATCCATCCACGCTGCCGGCTCTGACTGACCCGGTGGAGATCGCGCGGAGCGAGACCACCGGCAAGGTCTACGGCTCGCTGGACATTGGTGGGCGCGTCACCCAGGTCGACGGCGACGAGGCGCGCTTTCAGCGCTACCGCGACTTGCGCGGCGGCGTCTACGGCAACAACATGCTGATCGGCCGGCGGACCGAGGAGTGGAACTTCGAGGCGCAGGCCTGGAACACCGGTTACCGCGACCAGCGGTATCAGCTGGACCTGCAGCGGGTCGGCCGCCTCTCGGCGACCTTCCTGTGGGACCAGATCCCGATGTTCATCAGCCGAGATACGCGAACGCTCTACACGCAGACGGCGCCGGGCGTCTTTCGCATCGAGGACTCGATCCAGCAGGAGATCCAGGGCGGCACCCGGACACTTCGGAACTACGAAGACCAGGCCACCCGCTTCGACATGCGGACGACGCGGTATCTCGGCCAGGCCGACGTGAAGTTCAACTTCGACCGGTCGACCGACCTCACGCTGAAGGTGCGGAACACCACCCGCGAAGGCGCCATCCCGTTCGGCGCCACGTTCGGGTTCAACAACGCGGTCGAACTGCCGGTGCCGGTGGACACCCGCCACACCGAGTTGCAGACCGCCCTCGAGTGGGGCAACGAGACCGGCATGCTGCGCTTGGGCTGGGACGGCTCGACGTTCCACAACAACGTCGAGAGCGTGACGTGGGACAACCCGCTGCGCTACGGTCCCGACATCTCGGGCACGCCGTCGCAGGGCCGCATGTCGCTATGGCCGGGCAACACCTTGACCTACCTGCACGGAACGGGCGCCGTCAGCCTCGCCGGGCGCACCCGCTTGACCGGCTACGTGGCGCTGGGACAAGGCCGCAGCAACGAAGACCTGTTGCCTTTCACTATCAACACGGCGATCGCGCCAGTTGCCCTGGCGCGGCCCACGGCCGAGGCCGAGAACCAGATGATGATCGCGCAGTTCACACTGGGAGCGCGGCCGGTGCGGCAATTGTCCTTCAACGCTAAGTACCGCTATGCCGATGTAGACGTGCAGACGCCGGTCTTCGAGCGGAAGGGCGGATCGGTCGCCTACGACAGCAGCTTCAACGCATCGGCGGGACCGTCCGAGTATCACAGCGTGAAACGGGCGACGTTCGACGCCGATGCCGCATTCCAGATCGTGCCGACGACGTCGGTCAAGGTGGGCTTCAGTCACCTGGCGAGCGACTACACCTACCGCATCTGGGAGAAGACCGCGGAGAACGTGTTCCGCGTGTCGGTGGACACTACCAGCAACCAGTACCTGATGCTGCGAGGGGTCTACGAGAACCGTACGCGTGAAGGCGAGCACTTCGATGCCGACGTGCTGGTCGAAGTCGGCGAGCTGGCCGACATGCGCCACTACGACGTGGCGGACCGCAACCGCCAGCGCTTCACGCTGATCGCCAACGTCATGCCGGGAGGCATCTTCGGCCTCACCGCCTCGGCCGGCGTCGGCCGCGATGAGTATCCCAGCAGCGGCGCGGGCCTGCAGTCGTATGACTCGGACCAGTACTCGGCGGGATTCACGGTGACACCCGACGATCGCTATAACCTGACTGCCAGCTACGGCTGGGAGCGCTACCAATCGCTGCAACGATCGCGCGCTGCCACGACCGCCGCCGACCAGGTCAATCCCCTGCGCAATTGGACGACGGACTACGAGGGCAGGGTCAACTTCCTCGAAGCCGCGCTCGACATCGATCGCGCGATCGAACGCACCGTGATCCGGTTGTCGGCGGACTGGAACCGCTCGAACGACACGTATCTGTACGGTTTGGTCACCGGCTCGCCGCTGGCCGTGCCGGAGCAACTGCCGGCGGTGAAGAACCAGTTGCTGCGGGGAGAGGTGGACGTCACCTACGAGCTGACGCGCAACCTCCGCTTCGGCGTCGCCTACTGGTACGACGACTACGACGTGCAGGACTTTGCGCTCGGGCCCACCACGCTGAGCGGCATCGCACTGCCGGTGATACAGGAGGGGCAGCCGGTCGTGGCCACCAACGCGCTGTTGCTGGGATACCTGTATCGGCCCTACACGGCCCATGCCGGTTTCTTGAAGCTTACGTATCTCTGGTAGTCGCCGCGAGAGGCCAGCCGTGACGGAGGTGCCGCGACGTTCGTTTCTTGACACGTTGCTCGGGCTGGGTTTCGTGTCGACCGCCCTCGCGGTGGTCTATCCGGTGTGGCGCTACGTCATTCCACCGGCGTCGGCGGAGCCGGCCATCGACAGCGTGGTCGCGGGTAAGGTGTCGCAGTTCAGGCCCAACTCGGGAGCGGTCCTGAAGTTCGGCACCAAACCGGCCCTGTTGGTACGGACCAGCGACGGGCAATTCAAGGCGTTCACGGCGGTGTGCACGCACCTCGACTGCACGGTGCAGTACAAGTCAGACACTTCCCAGATCTGGTGCCCGTGCCACAACGGCCTTTACGACCTCGCTGGCAATGTCGTCTCGGGGCCGCCACCGCGTCCGCTCGAGAACTTCACCGTGAAGTTACGCGGCGAACCCGGCCAGGAAGATATCGTCATCTCGCGAACCTGACAGTCGAGAAGGTGGAGCCGTGACCCAGCAGGTGTTTGCGTGGCTCGACGAACGGCTCGACTTGAGCGGGCTGCGCGCCTTCGTGGCCGAAAAGACCGTACCCAAACACCAGCACAGCGTCTGGTACTACATGGGCGGCATCACCCTGTTCCTGGTCGGCGTGCAGGTGGCCACGGGCATCCTGCTGCTTCTCTACTACCGTCCGAGCGCCGGCGAAGCCTACGAAAGCGTCCAGTTCATCGTCAGTCAGGTGCAGTTCGGCTGGCTGATCCGCAACCTGCACAGCTGGTCGGCCAATTTGCTGATCCTGATGGCGTTCGTGCACCTGTTCAGC
>JANLWW010000182.1:0-6916 GCA_031364805.1 Acidobacteriota bacterium | reverse complement strand
CTCGTAGCTCAACTGGATAGAGCATCGGCCTTCGAAGCCGGGGGTCGCAGGTTCGAGTCCTGCCGAGCGCACCATTTCCTAAAGAATTCGCCGATTTCGCCGAGAGAGAAATGTGCAGGCGAAGCTTCATCGAACAAAGTGACCGGTCTGGCATCGTCGTGTCATCGATGAGCGAGCTTCGGCAACTACGGCGCACGGCCGGTTTGATCGGCGGAGTTCCCTTCGGCGTACTTGAACCGTTAACGGTCTCGCAGAACTGTCGCCGGATCGATGCGTGACGCGCGGTAGGCTGCAGCCAGCCCGCAACTGCGCCGACTGCGCTCAGCACGACCGCCGCGCCGACAAGCGTGATCGGATCGCGTGGCTCAAGGCCGTAAAGCAATGTCGCTGCAACTCTCGACGCCCAGAGACTGATGCCCGCGCCCGCCAACACTCCGCTACCCACCAGCAGCGTCACTCGGCACAGCACCAGGGGTATCACGCTGCCTGACGCAGCACCGAGCGCCACGCGGATGCCGATTTCCGCGCGCCTGCGGTTGACCGCATACGAGGTCACTCTGTACAAGCCAAGTCCGGCCAGCAGAAGCGCCAGCGCGCCGAAGAATCCCGCCAGCGATTGGACTTCGCCTGTTGAGACACTTCCGCACGAAGGTCTCGTTGACGATGATCACCTCCGGCGCTTCCTTGCTGTCGCGCTCCGTCGAAGCCACCCTATTGCCGAGCTCGGTACCAAGCTCCTTGACGTCCGCCTTGCAAAGGCGTAGCGTGCTGTCCGCTCCCGGTCACAATTCGACTGCGCCTGATGAGGAGATTCCCATGAGTCGTCAAAAGATCGTGTCGCTGCTGTTGGTGTTCGCCGTGCAGCTCGGGCTCGCGCGCACCGCCGGCGCGCAGAGCGCCGCGGAGATCGTCATCGAATGGAATCGCATCCTGCAGTCCACCCTCGGAATTGCTGGCGCCCTTGCACCGACGATTTTCTTCCCGCGACCGTACGCTGTGTTGCACGTCGCGATGTTCGACGCCTTGAATTCCATCGACCCCGTGTACCGTGAGTACGCGGTTCGCGCCACGGTGAGCGGCAGCCCGTCGCGCGAGGTTGCTGCGGCGCGCGCCGCACGCGATGTGATGGTGGCGATGTTCCCCGCGCAGGCCGCGACGTTCGACGCCGCGCTCGCCGCGACCGTCGCGCGATTCCCCGGGGACCCGGGTCTCCAGGGCGCCATCGTTGGCGCCGAAGCGGCGCGGGCGATCCTCGCCGCCCGAGCCGACGACGGCTGGATCCGCGCTGCGCAGGTGCCCTACGCCTTGCCCGACTTGCCAGGTTACTGGCAGCCCGTCCCGCCTCAGAATGCCGCGGCGGCTTTCTTCCATTACCAGGACGTTCGTCCCTTCATTTTAGGCAGCCGCCTGCAGTTCATGGTGGAAGCTCCGCCCGCGCTCACGAGCCAACGCTATGCCGACGATTTCAACGAGGTCAAGCGTCTCGGTGGCGCGACGAGCACGGCGCGCACCGCCCAACAGACGCAGACCGCGCAGCTGTTCGCCGGCGTCGGTTACACCACCACCCCTCCCGCCGTTTGGCACAACCTTGGTCGCGATCTCGCACGAGCGCGCGCGCTGAACGGCCTCGACACGGCCAGAGTCATGGCGCTACTCGCGATCACCATGCACGATGCATTGCAGACGTCTTTCAGCGGCAAGTTCATCTACGGACTGTGGCGGCCGACGACGGCCATCCGCAATGCGGATCGCGATAACAACCCGGCAACCGAGGCCGATCCCACCTTCGTGTCGTTGATTCCAACGCCGCCCTATCCGAGCTATCCAGGAAACGTGGCTTGCATTGCCGCTTCGTCTTCGGCGCTGTTTACCCGCATCTGGGGGCGCGACGACATCCCGTTCTCCGTGACCTGGACCGGTAATGCACAGCCGGATGTCACGCGCTCGTACAACGGATTCCGGCAGCTTGCTGACGAAGCGACGCTCAGCCGCATTTACGCCGGCCTCCACTTCACCTTCGATCACACGGCGAGCTGGGGTTCGTGCACGCAGGTCGCCAATTACGCGTTCAACAATTACCTGACGCCGAGGTAGATCGCTCGTGGCGGCCTGCTGATCTGCCCGACCAGCGGCGGACAGTTCGAGGCGTTTAGAGCGCCGTGGAAGCTGGAGGGCATCTACGATTGCGCGACCCGACGCCGACAACCTGGGGTCTGCAGGAACACGCTCAGCTTGCCGATGCCCGAATCGACGACGCGGTGTTGGAAATGATCGAGGGCGAGGCGCTCGGCACTACGTTCATCGCAGAATTGCTGTCCCTGGTCGGCAAGGGCGACGAGGTGAAGGCGCATTTCAGCGTGCGGGTGGTCTTCGGGCGTCCGATCCTGTTCGCTTCGCGAGCCGTTGGGGAGCAGTTCCTCGCCACACACTATCGGCGCTTTAGCGGGCAGCCGGTCTGTCGCCTTCCCCTCGCGACCATTCCAGACGATTACGATGATCAACTACGACACCTGCGTCAGCGGCTGCACCCGATTCGCGGCACGCTGGCGCAATATTTCATTGAGGAGGGCGCGGCGCTCAGCGCCTCGGCGGCGACGGCGCCTTCGTGCAGAGCACCGTCGAGACCGGACGGTTTCGCTTCACCGGCGTGGTTCGTGCGTCGGCCAACAACTTCGCGGGCATTGGCGCAACCGACACCGGTCCAGCTCCGGCGATGTTCCCAAACGCGCGCACTGCCGTCCGCGCGCAGATCTAACACGTGTGGGCGTATGGCACGGCGAGCCCCTGCACGGTTCCGCCACTCGCCAACCCGTGCGTGGATCCGCGCTTTCAGCTGGTCACGACGATTGGCAAAACGCCGACGTGGAACCAAATGGGCGACGGCAACTGGGCGAGCGCATCTACCTACGCGGGCAGCATTCTCGCTCGCTATGCGGACGCGTTAGCGTTCCATGGCACGAGGGCTTGGTCCGCCCGGGAAGCGAATGTAGACCAGCGTGGGATCGTGATCCGAAATGCGTTCGGGCCTGCTCGCGTCCGATCGCCAGACTTCCGGCGAGTCGGCGTTGCCGCGAACGTGCATGACAGCCGCGACCTGTGCCAGCAGGCTGTCGCTTGCGAGCATATGGTCGAGCGTCTGTGCGGCACCGTCGAACACATAGGAATACCGTCGGTCGGCAGGCCTGGATTCCATCAGATCGATCAGGTCGGCGTCGAGTGCATCCCGGGTCGAGGCGATCACCTGTTCGCGCGACGCGGGCCGGCCGCGAATAGTCCCGACCACGTCCACGTAACCGTCGCTGAACTCGAAGGCGTTGAAGTCTCCCAGCGCAAGAATCTGCTCGCTTGGGTCATCGCGGAGCCGGCGGTCGATCAGGGCGGCGAGGAATTCTGCCTGACCGGCGCGTTTGGCACGGACCCGAATGCCGTCACTGGGATGCTCGATGTCGATCAGCGACCGGAGATGATTCACGATGACCGTGATCATCGGGTTGACTCCGCCAGGGCCGAATACGCGGGCGCGGAGCACGAGGGGCGGCCGGTCGTTCAGCAGCTCCGATCGACCGTTGACCGGACTGCTAAAGATCGCCGCCCGCCCTTCTTGAGTCACCCGCAGGACGTCGACGCGCGCCCGATCGACGAGGAAGCCGACATCGATGCCGCCGGGATTGTTGCCTTCCTCGAGATATGCCTCGTAACGTGGCTTGAGCTCGCGGGCGTCGCGCGCATCTCGGTTAAGCGTAGCGGCCAGTGCCTGCAGCGCCGAGAGGTTCTCAACTTCTTGCACGCCGACGATGGCGGGCCAGAACATGAGTCGCCGAATGTAGAGCGATGCCTTGGTGAGGCGCCGCTGAAACGCGGCGGTCGTGAGCACGACATCGCTAACAGTGGGGTCGTCGGAGATGTCGAAAAAGCGCTGCAAGTTGAAGGAAGCGATGCTGTATTCGTCGAGAGCCCACGCGCGGGCCGCGATGTGTGCCGGCGCGGCGATGACCCTCAGCGGTGCCGCAGGGTCGGGCAGGATGGTGTACGACTGAAAGCCGTAGTCAAGCGGCCCCACTAGGTTCTCCACCACCGTTCCGGTCGGGGCATTGAGAGCAGCCGCTCCGGGCTGGCCGTCGCTATCCACCCGAATGCGTTCAGGATTGCCGTCAAACCGCGGCACGCAGCACGGTGCCCCAGCCGGAAGCGGCGTGCGGACGTCGATCCCCGGCTCTCGAAATGGCCGCGCGGTGCCGCTGATCACGCCGTAAAAGACGCCGTTGGACGATCCCGATGCGCTCGATTCGGTCACGCCGCCGAGCGTCGGTCCGACCATCGTGAGCGAGGCGATGCGTACCCGCATTCCTTCGAGTCGCTCGAGCTGTTCGTGCCCGCCGCCCGGGGTAATGTCGCTAGGCCGGATCTCTATGGCCCCGGGCAGCGTGGCGCCGGCGCCACGCACTTCGATCGACAAGGGCTCGCCAATTTCGGTAAGCGGCGGGCTCGATGGATCGCCGGCGGGAATGAATTCGATCACGCGCCCGGTCACCGCAACGAAGGTCCCCGGCGTGAGGTTGGCCGCCGGAACAGCACCGGTGAACACGAAGATACCTTCGGAGCTGCTCGGATCCGCGTCCGACGCGTCGTCGGGGGTCTGCACGAAGAACCCGTTGGATTTGCGCGCGGTGACAATGGCGCGCGTGGTGACCACTTCGCCGGCCAGCGGCGACCGTGACACCGTTCCCTGAATCTCATGGATCGCGTACAGACGGGCTTGGGCGCGCACCGTCGCGTCGGAGGCCGGATTTGCGACGAGGACGGCAAGAAACGAAGCTGAGGAAACCAGTGAGGGAAGCAGCCGGCGGCATCCGCCGCGAGTGAACATCGTGGGCTGTAACATATCATCGGCGCGCCGCTGCTAGGTTATTTCCGCTCGAGCAAGGCGGCGAGACGACATGTCACGCCGCTCATGCTGAGCAGCTGCCGTGCCCTGCACAAACCGGCTTCGGTTCGTTGGGGGACCTGTAGAATCAGCCGCGCAGATTCCAGAACGCACCGGTCAGGCCGATTGAGCCGAGCAGCGCCTCGGTTTCTTCCAGCGTGTGTCGGCGCCAGTCTGGCTTCACCTTGTTCCTATACCACCCGTCCGCAAGTCGCCACGTTTGCTCGGGTGTGATCGTGGCCCCGCGCGACAGATCGCGCGCCGCGCACCATCGATCAACGTGCTCTTCGTCCCGGAAGAGCAGCATCGTGCTTCAGGCGAAGCCAATGTTGTCCCACCAATGATGCGCCGGAATCGCAAAGTGCACGACGCCCTCGGAGCAGACGAGGGCTCCGTCCCGCACTTCGAGCGTCATCGCGAAGCCACAATCGCCACAGGGGGCAGCGATGACGGCCTCGGAACCGATCGCCGCCGCGATCCCGAGAGCGTCCCAGATACAGATTCCCCAGTAATGTTTACCAGCTGCCGCAACGCGGAAGCCTGACGGAACCGCACAGAAAGGATTGGCTGCCCAGATGTCCCCTTCATTCGGCGCCAGAATCAACACCTCGACTTGGACGTCCCAAAGACCCCATCCTCCCAAGAAAAGGGGCCTCCGAGACACCGGTACGATTCACTTTACTGTTTCGATGGGGGCAGGCTGGTGGACCAGATATCCCGGTGCAGCAACCACTGACCGTTGACGCGTTTCCAGACCACGCAGTACTTCCCGTGGTCCGCCACTGTGCCGGCCTTGGTTTTCATGACGTAGGTGCCGACTTCGTAGGCCATGCTGCCCTGGGCTTCGACTTCGGTCGTCGTGAGCTCAAAGGCGGCGATGCCCGAGTCGAGGACCGATTGCCAGAGCTGTTGCAGCGCCGGCCGGCCCTTCACCACGCCTGCGTTCGGCGGATACGCTTCGGCGTCCGCGGTGTAGGCCGTGGCAATCAGCGCGGCATCACCCTTGGCGGCCCCGTCGGCGAACTTTTTGTTTCCCGCTTCAATCGCCGCCCGCACCGCTGCGTGGCTGCTCGCAGCCGGTTGCTGCGCCTTCACCGAACTACCGGCCGCTGCGACGACCAGCACGACGACCGCCGTAACAGCTCTCTGGACGTGGTTCATATAAGCTCCTCACTCTTCGGGCCATTACGGGCCGATGCAATAGGCCGCCGATGATAGCAGTACCAGGCGCCGGGTCGGGCGACGTCTCGTGTCAGTGGAAGTCGTGCGAATTCATGGCCGCGTCATCGGCCAGGCCATCGAGCTTCGACACACGCTCGGCCTGATCGACAGGTTCTTTGGTATCGCCAGGCAGTTGCCAAAGCCAGGTTCCTCGAGTCCGCGATGGACGATACAGAGCGCAACTAATGCGCGCCATCGGTAAAGGGATCGATCTACGGTCCGGCGAGTTGGCCGCCCCTCCGCCCCTTCTCTCGTGGCCTACCCTCAACGCGTCACAAATCCGCTCGAGGCCATGCTCGCGCTCGCTTTTCAAGCAAGTGACGTGGTGCTATCGTCTCCGGTTGCGCCACGTTTCTAGTCGCGGACTCATGTCCTGGAGTCGGTATGCGGAAGCCTGTCATGCTTTCCCTCGTTGCCGCGACGTGCCTGTTCGGGCGCATTAATTTAGCCCACAGTCCCTCCGTCAGCCCAGCGCCGGGTCCAGACAAAATCGAGTTCGTCCGCGACGTCCAGCCGATCTTTCGACAGAATTGTGTCGGCTGTCACGGGCCGTCGCAGCAGATGAACGGGTTCCGCCTCGATCGCCGGCGCGACGCGCTGCGCGGTGGCACCGCGACGGTCATCGGACCGGGCAACAGCGCGGGCAGCCGGCTCTATCTGCGGTTGATTGGCAACGCCTTTGGCACGCAGATGCCGCCGACTGGCGCGCTGCCACCCAGTCAGGTGGCGACGATCAAAGCGTGGATCGATCAGGGGGCGGAGTGGCCTGAC
>JANLWW010000135.1:0-20930 GCA_031364805.1 Acidobacteriota bacterium | reverse complement strand
GCTTCCGCCTGGGCGAGGTTGGCGGCGGCGAGGTCGCGCTGGGCCACCGACGAACGGTGGGCGGTCTGCGCGCCGTCGAGCCGCTGGCGCGGCAACGCACCCTTCTCGAACAAGTTCTTGGCGCGGTCATGCTCAAGAAGGGCGTTGGCCAGTCCGGCCTCCGCAGTTTCAAGGGCGGCCTTGCCGACTGCGACCGTCGCGACGGCGGCGTCGGCCTGCGCGTCAATCTCGCGGCGGTCGATCGTGGCAATGGTCTGGCCCATGCGGACGGCGTCGCCGATGTCGACCAGCATGCGTTCGATGGTGCCGGGCAGCTTCGGCTTTACTGCGACGCGGCTGAGGGGCGTCAGCGTGCCGGAAATTTCGAGGGCCGACTCGACCGAGCCGATTGTCGCGGTGACGGTGGTGACGTCGACCACCGCCGCGGCGAGCGCCGTGGTTTCAGGCGCGGCTTCGGTGGTGGTCGAAGCGCCGCACGCGGCGATCATCGACGAACCAAGAATGAGGGCAGCAGCAACGATCTGGATGTGGGGAAACTTACGCGTCATGACGGCTCGCTCCAGCAGGCACGTGGGCGCCTGCGATTCCTTCTTCAGCACACTTGCAAGACACAAAGGTCGTGGCGACGCCGGATTGCAATCCGGCGATCGTCGCGTTCAACACGTCGCGCGCGAGCGCGTCGTAGTCCTCGGCCGAGGCGAGGCGGTGGCGAATGCCGACCACGGCCGGACCGATCAGGCCGGCCCACAGCATGTGCATGGCGGCGTCGGGGCTCAGGGTCTTCGGGAAGGCGCCGGCATCGATCGCTGTCTGGATGGCGTTGACAGCGTTGGCCAGCAGTTGCTGCAGGAACTCGAAACCCTCCCACTGCTGGGTGATCCGCGGCACTGATCGGTCCACGAACATCAGCAGGAAATACTCCGGTTGCTCCTTGGAGAATTCATAGAATGCCCACCAGCAGGCGCGCACGTTTTCCAGCGGGTCGTCGGAGATCATCGCCGCGCGCACCTTGGCGTCGAGCCGATGGAAGCCCTCCTTCGCGAGGGCGAGGAAAATGTCGTCCTTACTTGGGTAGTAGCTGTAGATCGCAGCGGGGCTGTACTCGATGCGTTCAGCAATCTTTCGGATCGAGACGCTCGGGTAGCCTTCGGCGAGGAAGAGCTCGCGTGCGGCGTCCAGAATTGAGTCGGTAATGGCTTGTCGTTCGCGATCGCGGCGTTCTTCTATTCCCATAATGAACAGTGTTCAGTCTTCAAATGGTGTTAGACGTAGGGTGAGTTTGGCAAGTTCCAAATGTCACAGCTAGTGCCGGGTTAGTGGTAAAAAGGGCAGGAAATTGAGTAATTTCATCGGTTTTGTGGCCGCTCTTGCGTATTCCGCCGGCGCGGTTATCTGCCATCAATCACCCGAACGGTCGTTCTTTCTGGCTGGCCGCCAGTGGCCGGTCTGCGCTCGCTGCGCCGGTCTGTACGCCGGAGTCGCTATCGGGCTCATCGTCTGGCTAGTGGTTCGGCGCGTGCTGCCCAGCCGGCGAATTGGCAACCGTCAGGCCATCGCGGTGCTTGCCCTGATGGCCTTGCCGACCCTGGTGTCGTGGGCCGGCGGGGTGCTGCATTTCTGGGACGGCACCAACGCGATTCGTGCGGTGCTGGCGTTGCCGCTCGGTATTACCGCGGGCGCGTTCGTCGCTGGGGTCACGGCAAAAGACCTGAGGTAAACTCGCTGTCGTGCTGCCGCCGGTTGTCTGTCTCGTGTCGTGGCTCGTGCCGGGGGCCGGTCACCTGATGCAAGGACGCCGGCAAAAAGGCGTCATCTTCCTGGTCGCGCTGCCTGCCATGTTCGCCATAGGCCTGGCTCTGAGCGGCCGCCTGTTCCCGTTTGTCTTCTCCGAGCCGCTCGTCGGACTGGCCGCCCTGGCCAATGTCGGCATGGGTCTGCCCTATCTCATCGCTAAGGCGCTCAGCCTCGGGCAAGGGGTGGTGACAGCGGCATCGTACGAGTACGGCAACGCCTTCCTGATTGTGTCGGGCCTGCTGAACACGCTCGTCGTGATCGACGCTTACGACGTCCGGTTGGGTCGCAAGTGATGACCAGTCACTTCGGGCTGCTGATCCTGTTTGCCGCGTTCGTGTCGTTGATTTTCGCGACGATTGCCAAGGACACGGCGAAAGAACAGGCCATGATGGGACTGTCGCTGATGGGCAGCTTCGTCGGCGCGGCTCTCGTGCTGGGCTGGCTGATGCGCGCGCTGCCGCTGTGATCCTGCTCTGGCTCCCGGTCGCCATCTACATGGCGGCGATTTTTTACGGGGCTTCTCTCAGCAGCGTTCCGGGGCCAGTCGAGTCCTTCTCTGACACTGTTCTTCACGGTACCGGCTATTTCGGCCTGGCCCTGGTCACCGTGCGCGCGGTCGCCGGCGGGCGCTGGAGCAGGGTCACGGTCGGCGCATTAACACGGGCCTGGTGCATTTCGGTGGTGCACGGCGCGGCCGTCGAGTGGATGCAGATGTACGTGCCCACGCGATCGGCCGAGTGGCGCGATCTGGCCAACGATGCGATTGGGGCAGGGCTGGCCCTCGCTGTAGTTGGGGCGTGGGGTATCATGAGGGCTACGTCGCGGGCCAAGCCAAACAGCTAGAAAGCGCCTGCGTACGAGGCTCTTCATGACCTTTGAAAACCTCTCTTGCACGATCGCAGACGGCGTCGCCGTCGTGACCCTCGATCGCCCCAAAGTCCTCAATGCACTGAACAATCAGACCCTCGGGGAACTGGCCTCCTGCATGGCTGGTCTCAAGGCCGATCCGGAGGTGCGAGCGATCATCTTGACCGGGGCGGGCGAGAAGTCGTTCGTAGCGGGGGCCGACATCAACGAGCTGGCTGCGTTGTCGCCGGTCGAGGGTCAGGCGCACGCGCGCCGCGGCCAGTCGATCTTCGACGCTATCGAGCAACTCGGCAAGCCGGTCATTGCCGCAATCAACGGGTTCGCCCTTGGTGGCGGCTGTGAACTCGCGATGGCCTGCACCATTCGCCTGGCCGCTGACACCGCGCGCTTTGGCCAACCGGAAGTGAACCTGGGGCTGATTCCCGGCTACGCCGGCAGCCAGCGGTTGCCGCGGTTGGTTGGCAAGGGAATCGCCATGGAAATTCTGCTGACCGGCGACATGGTGAGCGCGCAGCGCGCGCACGAGATCGGCCTGGTGAATCGCATCGTGCCAGCCTCGGAACTAATGCCCGAAGCGAAGAAGCTGGCGCAGGCGCTTGCGGCGAAGGCCCCGATCGCGATTCGCTTCATTCTTGATGCCGTCAACCAAGGCACCGAAGCGCCGTTGGCGGTCGGCCAGCATCTTGAGACCTCGCTGTTTGGCACCATCGCCTCGTCCGACGACATGCGCGAGGGCACCAAGGCATTCCTCGAGAAGCGCAAGCCGGTTTGGCAAGGCAAGTAATGCGCATTGCCATCGTCGTCGCCCGGTTCAACGACTTCATCACTGAGCGCCTGCTCGAAGGCGCGACCGCGGCGCTTGCTGACGCGGGCGTGACGGGCGATGCCGTGGAAGTGGTGCGCGTGCCTGGCGCGTTCGAAGTGCCGATGGCGGCGCAACGCATCGCTGAGACCGGGCAGGTCGACGCTGTCGTCTGCCTGGGATGCTTGATTCGCGGCGCGACACCCCACTTCGAGTACATCGCGTCGGCATGTGCGCACGGCATTACGGCTGCGGCATCGACGACCGGGGTGCCCATGGCGTTCGGTGTGCTGACGACCAATTCGGCTGAAGAAGCGCTGGAGCGCGTGGCGCCCGGTCCTGCCAATAAGGGCCGTGAGGCCGCCGAAGCGGCGCTCGAAATGGCCCGGCTGTTCGCGCGGCTCGGGGATGGCCGCTCGTGAGCGTGGACAGCCCCGACGCCGGATCGCGCTGGACGGGCCGTCATAACGCACGCGCGGCCGCGCTGCAGGCCCTTTACGAATGCGAAATCGGCGGCCTCACGCCGCAGCAGGCGCTCGGCGTATTGCACCATGCCGGTCCGCCGGATGTGACAGATCCGGGCGAGTCCGAGCATGCGTTCGTGATCGCCCTGGTCAAGGGCGCGATTGCCAATCGCACCAGTCTCGATGAGCGAATTGGCGACGCTGCCAAGAATTGGCGCGTCGAGCGCATGGCGGTGCTCGACCGGCTGGTGATGCAACTGGCGGTCGAAGAGATGATGACCCACCGCGACAGCCCGCCCCGGGTGGTGATCAGCGAAGCCATTGAGTTGGCACGCTCCTACAGTGGGGAAGAGGCGGCGAAGTTCGTGAACGGCGTCCTCGACGGCGTCTACCGCAAGTTGAAGGACGAAGGACTCGTGAATGAGTAACGAAGACGAACAGACCCGGCAGCGCAAGGCGAACCTCGAGGCGATCACTGCCCTCGGGTGTGCTGCGTATCCGAACAAGTTCGACACCACGCACACGGTCAGCGCGCTGGTGGAGGGCTATACCGACAAGACTGCCGAGCAGCTCGACGACCCGAAGGTCGAGACCATCGCCGCCGGCCGCGTCGTCGGCATCCGCAACTTCGGCAAGGCCAGCTTCCTGGTGATTTCCGACGGCCGTTCGCGGCTGCAGGTTTACGTCCGGCAGGACGCGTTGAGTGAACGCGACTACCAGTTGTCGAAGTTGCTCGACTTGGGCGATCACATCGGCGTCGGCGGCCACCTGTTCCGCACCAAGACCAACGAGTTGTCGATCTGGGCAGGTCGGCTGGAGTTTCTCGCCAAGTGCTACCTGCCGTTGCCTGAGAAATGGCACGGCCTGCAGGACGTCGAGATTCGCTACCGCCAGCGGTACTTGGATCTGATCGTCAACCCCGATGTCCGCCGCGTGTTCGAGATTCGCACCCGCGCGGTGTCGGCCATGCGCGATTACCTGACGGCCAACGGCTTCCTCGAAGTCGAGACGCCGATGATGCAGCCGATTGCCGGCGGCGCCCTTGCGCGGCCCTTCGTGACGCATCACAACACCCTCGACATGAAGTTGTACCTCCGCATTGCGCCGGAGCTGTACCTGAAGCGGCTGACCGTGGGCGGCATCGAGCGCGTGTTCGAGATCAACCGCAACTTCCGCAACGAAGGAATCTCGACGCAGCACAACCCCGAGTTCACGATGCTCGAGTTTTATTGGGCCTACGTGGACTACCAGCGGTTGATGTCGTTTACCGAAGAATTGCTGTCCAGCGTGGCGCAGCAGGTCATCGGCACGACGACGTTTCCGTTTGGCGAACACCAGGTCACCCTGTCGGCGCCGTTCCGTCGGCTGTCGCTGCGACACGCCGCGGCAGAGAAGGCCAGCGAGCGGCTCGGCGAAACCATCACGGTGGACGATCTGCGCCAGCTCGACTCGGCGCGCCAGTTGGCGAAGCGGCTCGGCGTGGACGCGCCGAAAGGCGCCGGCGCAGGAAAGATCGCGAGCAATATCTTCGAGGCGTTGTGGGAGAAGGACCTGATTCAGCCCACGTTTGTCCACGACTTCCCGACTGAAGTGTCGCCGTTGTCGAAGCAGCGGGCCGACGATCCCGAAACCGTCGAACGCTTCGAGCTCTACATTGGCGGGTTCGAGGTGGCCAATGCCTTCAGCGAGTTGAACGATCCGTATGAACAGCAGCGCCGCTTCGAGGCCCAGCTCACCGACCGCGCGGCCGGCGACCAGGAAGCGCATGCCATGGACGAAGACTACGTCCGCGCGCTCGAGTACGGCATGCCGCCCGCAGGTGGCGAGGGCATTGGCATTGACCGGCTGGTCATGCTGCTCTCCAATTCGTCTTCGATTCGCGACGTCATCCTGTTCCCGTTGATGCGTCCCCGGGCCGACGAGCCGCCGAAGACCGAAGTCTGAACGCGGTAGTCTTAGGAGAAGCCGATGCCGTTTGAACTCCAGGTCGCGTTGCGCTACTTGCTGGCCAAGCGCCGCCAGGTGTTCATCTCGGTCATTTCCCTGGTGTCGACCCTCGGCGTCACGGTCGGCGTGATGGCACTGGTGATCGCGTTGGCGCTGATGACCGGCCTGCAGCAGGAACTGCAGGCGCGCATCCTGGGTTCGTCAGCGCACATCTACGTGTTCAAGCCCGCCGGCATCGCGGACTACCAGGCCGAGATCGCGAAGCTGCGCGCCGTGCCGGGCGTGATCGGTGCCGCGCCTGCGGTGGATGGCAAGGCGATGATTACTGGCGAGCACGGCGAGGGCTTCGTCCAACTGAAGGGCATTGACCCGGCACTTGAGCCGTCGGTCACCGACATCGGCCGCGTGCTGACCGATGGTTCACTCGATCACCTGACGCCGCCATCAGAAGACGAGTTCCCCGGCATCGTGCTCGGCAAGGACCTCGCCGGATCGATTGGCGCGATGACTGGAGATACCGTGACGCTGCTCACGCCGAATGGCACGCTGTCGCCGATGGGCGTGATGCCTCGGCAGCGGCGCTTCAAGGTGGTCGGCACCTTTCGTCTCGGACTTTACGAGGTCGACAACGGCACGGGCCTCGTGTCACTTGAGGCCGGCATGCGACTGGCCGGTAGCGACCGGGTCGAGCGAATCGAGCTGAAGGTCGCCGATGTCTACGAGGCGCCGCGCATTGCCGATCAAATCGCCCTCGATTTCGGCACTGATTACGTCACCTCGGATTGGAGTGACCTGAACCAACAGCTCTACTCGGCGTTGATGCTCGAAAAGATCGGCATGGGCATTGGCATCGGCCTGATCGTGATGGTCGCGGCGCTCAACATTGTCGCGTCGCTGATCCTGCTGGTGATGGAGAAGACCCGCGACATCGCCATCCTGAAGACCATGGGCGCATCGTCGCGCAGCATCACCCTGATCTTCCTGCTGCAGGGCACCATCATTGGCGTGCTTGGCACGATTGTCGGCGCCACGTTAGGCACCACCGCGTCGTACTTCCTCGATCGTTATCGGCTGATCACCATTCCGAGCGACGTGTATCAGGTGAGTTATTTGCCGTTCAAGCTGTTGCCCTGGGACCTCGCCACGGTGGTGGTCGCGGCGATCGTCGTCTGCTTCGTGGCCACGCTTTATCCGTCGCGCCAGGCATCGCGCCTCGATCCGGCGCAGGCGTTGCGTTATGAGTGATGCATTCATCACCGTCTCGGGGTTGAACAAGTACTACAGCGTGGCGGGCAATCGCCTGCA
Organism: Acidobacteriota bacterium; assembly: GCA_031364805.1. Classification (GTDB taxonomy): domain Bacteria; phylum Acidobacteriota; class Vicinamibacteria; order Vicinamibacterales; family UBA2999; genus 12-FULL-67-14b. Next base: position 13,751 of record JANLWW010000135.1, on the reverse strand, counting down.
TGTGCTGCGCGATCTTGACCTGACCGTCGAGAAGGGCGAGATGGTGGCCATCATGGGCGCCTCGGGCGTCGGCAAGAGCACGCTGCTGCACGTCATGGGCGGGCTCGACACCATTGACGGCGGCCAGGTGCAGGTGGGCGAGCACGACATTACCGGCATGGGCGACGAGGCGCGCGTCGCGTTCAGGAACCGCCACATCGGCTTCGTCTTCCAGTTTCATCATTTACTGCCTGAGTTCACGGCGATCGAAAACGCGATGATGCCCATGCGCATTTCGCGCGTGTCGGTGGCCGATGCGCGGCCGCGTGTCGAGGCCCTGCTGAAGCGGGTGGGCCTGGGCGAGCGGCTCGATCATCGGCCCGGCATGTTGTCGGGGGGCGAGCAGCAGCGCGTGGCAGTGTCGCGTGCGCTGGTGATGCAGCCCTCGCTGCTACTGGCAGATGAACCGACCGGCGACCTCGATGAGGCCACCGCCGACTCGCTGCACGAGTTGCTGCGAGCCATGCACGCGGAGTTCGGTTTAACGGCGGTGATTGCGACCCACAACCCCCGGTTGGCTGCTCAGTGCGATCGCACGCTGCGGCTCGAGGGGGGACGACTCGTTCCCACCTAACAGCTGCGGTCGTCTGTTATTTTTCCAGAAAGCGTGTGCTGAGTCGGCACACCGCGCCTAAATCCATCTGCCTCAGTAGTTTCCGCGTCCTGTCCTGATTATTGTGTCCTAAAGAAGACCATCATAAAAGTGTTTAGGCCGTGGTTTTCTTGAGTCTACGTTCAATTAACTGTCTATTGTACAGATACTTATCTCTTTCTTTCGCGTCCGTATCCAGAATGTTCTTTTTCGGCTCATATCTTGCTGTGAGGAGGGCGAGTTGAAGGAGAGTCGGGACATGCGCACGTCAACCAGCATCCTTAAGATCGTCGCGATCTTACTTGGTCTGTCCGCCACGACGGGCGGCCAGGCGCCGGTGGCCAGCTTATCGAGCGACCTGCTTGGCCTCATCCTTGGTGGTTCGACCACGCCGGTGCGGGCGATCGTCCGAGGTGATGTCGCCGTCATTCAGGGTGTCGCTGCCCGCGACGGCCTCGCCGTGCACCGAGTCCTGGATGGCATGGTGGTCGTCACCGCCGCGCCCACAGAGCTTGCCTCGCTGCGCCAAGTCTCGGGCATTCTTGCCATCTCACGGGACGCACTGGTCTCGCCGATGATGACGGTTGCGGCCAAGGCGATGGCTGCCGACCAGGCTCGCGCAGGAAGCACGGGCCTGCTTGGCATTGGCGGCTATCCCGAGGTGACCGGCAAGGGCGTGGGCATTGCCGTAATCGATTCGGGCATCGCCACCGCGCACGCCGCGCTCGCCAACAAGGTGGTCGCAAGTGTCAGTTTTGCGACGGGCGACTCGACGACCACCGACGGCTTCGGTCACGGCACGCATATCGCCGGCATCATTGCCGGGTCCCCAGCCGCCGCCGGATCGGTCACCTCGCAGTACCAGGGCGGCATAGCGCCTGGCGCGCACCTGATCAACGTCAAGGTACTTGGCCCGCAGGGTTCTGGCTACACGAGCGATGTCATCGCCGGCATTCAGTGGACCGTTGCCAATCGCGGCAAGTACGCAATCAAGGTGGCCAATCTCTCGCTCGGCCATCCGCAGGTTGAGGCCTGCGTGAGCGATCCCCTCTGCATTTCAGTCGAACAGGCAGCCGCCACCGGGCTGGTCGTGGTGGTCTCTGCCGGCAACAACGGCAAGGACGCCAACGGCGGCGAGGTGCTCGCCAGTGTTACAACCCCCGGCGTCGCGCCAAGCGCGATCACTGTGGGCGCGCTCGTGACCTGGGGCACGGTCACCCCCGACGACGACACCATCGCCAGCTATAGTTCTCGGGGTCCGACGCGGTTCGAATTGGGGCTGAAACCAGATCTCGTGGCGACCGGCAACAAGATTGTGTCGCTCGAAGCCAGGGGCTCGTACCTTGCGGCCCTGTATCCCGGCTTACATGTCGCCGGTGTCAAGAACAACGCCTACATGATGATGAGCGGCACCAGCATGGCGGCCGGCATGGTCAGCGGCGGCGCAGCGCTCTTACTTGAAGGTGGCTCGCTCACGGCCAAGCAGGTCAAACTGTCACTGCAGCTGAGCGCGACGTTCATGGCCGAAGACGGGCTACTTCGCGCCGGTCTCGGTCGCGTGAATCTTTACTCGGCCCGTCGCGTCAATGGCGTGGTCACGTCGCTGACGGGCGTCGTGCCACCGGTGACGATCGCCGGCCGGACGGTCAGGCCGAGCGGCATCATGACCATGGGTGGACAGCCGCTCAGTGATGCGGCGCTGGCGCCGCCAGGCATCACCGTAATCGGGGTCCTCGAGTTGCTCTCGCGCTGGAACGACAGGGCGTTGTTGCCATCGCGTCTCGCGGCACTCACGGGCAGCCAGCTGAACTGGGGCGACCAGCTTCCCGCCCAGCAGATGATTTGGGGCGACCAGCTGCCGTTAGGCCAGCAGATGATTTGGGGCGACCGGACGCCATACGGACAACAGATGATTTGGGGCGACCAGTCGCAGGCGCAGCAGATGATCTGGGGCGACCAAACGTCGGGCCAGCAAATGATCTGGGGTGATCAAACCCTAGGCCAGCAAATGATCTGGGGTGATCAAACCTTCGGCCAGCAGATGATCTGGGGCGATCAGGCATCTGGCCAGCAGATGATCTGGGGCGACACCACCCGCGGCGGCCAATGAACGTGCGTGTCCCGGCGCCGATCGACATCTATGTCGGCGCGGTCGCAGTCGTTGGCCTGGCCGTGGTCGGCGCCTCATCGCTTGAGCTGGTCGCGAGCCCGCACGTGTGGGAGTGGGCTGCGTTAACGCTGCTGGCGATGGCGGCGAGCCGTTTCCCGCTGCGAGTCCCCGGCACCAGCGCCTGGTTTTCGATCTCCGACACCTTTTTCTTGACCTCGGCCCTGCTGTTTGGCCCTGCGCCAGCGACAGTGACAATGGCTGTCGACAGCTTGGTGATGTCCTACGGAAGGAGCTCCAAGCTGCGGCGTTTTCTGTTCAATGGCAGCGCGCCGGCGGTGGCTTTCTGGATCGGGGCCCAGGTATTCTTCGCGCTGTCTGGCTTCGCTCCGTTGTACGGCAGCGCGGTTGGCGCTGACGTGCTGGTCGGGCCGCTCGCAGCCTTCGCGGCCGTCTACTTCGTCCTCAATTCGGGCATGACCGCGTTAGCGGTGGCGCTCGAGAAACGGCTGTCGGCGGCGACGGTCTTCCGTTCGCACTTCGGTCTAGTCTCCCTGAATTGGTTTGCCGCGGCCTCAGTGGCATTCCTGTTGGTGCTGCTCGCGCAGTATCTGAGCTTCTTGGCCTTGGCTGCGGTGGTGCCGCTGATTGCCGTCATTCACCTCGCCATGCGGTCGTGGACCGGCCGTATTGAAGACGCCGAGCAGCATGTCTCAACCGTCGATCGCCTCTACCTGTCAACAATCGAAGCGCTCTCGACCGCGATCGAAGCCAAGGACGGCGTGACCAGCAGCCACATCCATCGTGTCCAGCACTACGCCATGGGTCTGGCCCGCGCGCTGGGACCGTTTGATGACCTGACGATGAAGGCGATTCAAGCCGCGGCGTTGCTGCACGACACCGGTAAGCTGGCGGTGCCCGAACGCATTTTGAACAAGCCCGGCAAGCTGACAGCGGCCGAGTTCGAGACCATGAAGCTGCATGTCGAGGTCGGGGCCGACATCCTCTCGTCGATCGATTTCCCGTATCCAGTGGTGCCCATTGTTCGCGCGCACCACGAGAACTGGGATGGCACGGGTTATCCCAACGGCCTCAAGGGCATCGAAATTCCAGTTGGCGCGCGCATTCTGTCAGTTGTCGATTGCTACGACGCGCTCACCTCCGATCGACCGTACCGTGCGGCGATGAGCGACGACGAGGCGCTCGGTATCATTCGCGCGCGTCGTGGTTCGATGTATGAGCCCGTGGTGGTCGATACCTTCGAGCGCGTCTGCCGCGATATTGCGCCGGGGGTGATCAAGCCGCAGTTGCAAAAAGCGATTCAGCAGATTAACCGCGCCGTCGAGTCGGCGCCTCAGCCAGTGCGGGTCGCTGCTTCAGTGGCTGAGGGCCCCGAATCGATGCGCGCGCTCGCCAGCCTGGCGCGCGTGGTGACCGGCCGTCCGGCCACATCAGACGTGGCGTCGCTCATCTGGGGCCACCTCAAGCACGTGGTGCCGACCGCGAGCTGCGCCTTCTTTCTGAGCCAGCCGGCCTCCGACAGCGTCGCGGTGAGGTTCGTCGCCGGTGAGGCTTCCGGGTTGTTACAAGGCCTCGAGATCAGACTCGGCGATCGGCTCACCGGCTGGGTCGCAGCCAATCACCAGCCCATCATCAATTCCGAGGCGCAGCTGGATCTGGGGCCTGAAGCCTTGCTTGCGAATTTGCGCTTCTGTCTGTCGTTGCCGCTTGTGTGCGACGGCCAGTTGGCCGGTGTGTTGTCGCTCTACGACGGCGAGCCGTTTCGCGATGATCAGGCGCAGGCCCTGCAGCTCGTGCTGCCACACCTGGCGAACATGTTCCTGTCAGTCGACAGGCGTGTCACGGAAGCTGCCCTCGGACGGCCCGCTCTGCGGGTCGTTGGCAGAGCCTAGCGCGCGCCGCGACGCAGCGTCTCAACTTCAATCGCCGCGAGCAGCGCCATGGCGCCGCCACGGTCGTCCGCGCCATTCACGACCGGCCGATTCAAGTAGTACTCCTTCGTCGGGCCCGCGCCCGTTCCCGAACACACATCGCGCACCGTGCCGTCGGGCATCACCCGCGCCGCGACGGCGTTCCAGCCGCGATCGATGATCGGCTGATAGGTCGGCCGATCGATCCAGCCGCGCGCGACGCCGCGTGACAAGGCCGCGACAATCATGGCCGTGGCCGTCAGCTCGCGATAACTCGTCGGCTCATCGATCACCTGCCGCCAACTGCCTTCGTCTGACTGGTGCTTCACCAGCGCCTTCACGTGGTTGCGGTAAATGGCGAGAACCGCTGCGCGTTCGGAGCCCGCTTCGGGCAGGCGAGTAAGGGCTTCGGTCAGGCCGAGCAGAGCGAAGCCGTTGCCCCGCCCCCACGCGTGCGGGCCGTCCTGCGCGTGGTTGAACAAGCCGTCCGGCCGCTGCAGCTTGTTCGCCCAGGTCGTCAACATCGTCGTGAGCCGCGAGGTCCAGGCGTTGTTGCCGGCGCGTGACAATACTGCGCTCATCATGAACATGTCGTCGGTCCAGTAGGTGACAAACCGGTAGGTTCCCGCCGGCGTGTCGGTGATGAACGTGGCGAGTGTCTGCGCCAGCGCATTGGCGTCGGCGTCCTTGTTGAGAGCGCCGGCATCGAAGAAGGCCAGCGCGCCGGCGAGACTGGTCAGTCGATAGGGCTCGGCAATCGCCGGTGTCTGGCCGCTGAGGAACGGCTGCATCTCCTTGATCGCCTTGTCGCGCCACTGCGATTCGCCGGTCAGTGCCGACAGCCGCAGGCTGCCAGACCAGGCCAGCGCTGGTATGTAGCTCATGATCGGCTGGGCCGGATACCTCGCGGCGAGCACCCGGGCAATCTTCAGGGGATCAGCCGGATCCATACCCGTTGTCTGCGCCGCGATCGGGGCAGTCAGCAGGCCCAGGGTCAGGGCAGTGACGACGAGCAGATTCTGCATTTGCACTCCAGGGTTTGGTGGCATCCTACACGCAGTGCTGCCGGGTGAGTTCGGCAGACAAGGAGCAGACATGATTCGCAGAGCCATATTAATTCTCGTGTGCACGGTCCTGATGGCACCGGCGTTTGCCTGGGCCCAGGACGGCAAGGCTTTTCTCGGTGACTGGGTGCTGACCATCGAGGGCCGGCGTGGTCCGCAGGAACGGCCGCTGAACATCAAGGAAACGGGCGGCAAGATGTCGGCGGAACTGGGTGGCGGCCGCGGCGGGCCGGTGGCGATTACCGACATCACCGCCAAAGGATCGGACCTGATTCTCAAGTGGAACCAGGAAGGTCCCCAGGGCGCGATCGACGTCGTGATGACGTTGACGCTCAAGGACGGCATCCTCACCGTGAAGCAGGACATGGCCGGCGGCCAGTTCAGCCAGACCGGGACCGGCAAGAAGAAGGGCTAAGCCTTACTTCCCGTACCAGCCTCGCAATTGTGCTTCAAGTCCGGCGGATGCTACGAACAGGTCCGCCGGATATCGCCGATACGCCAGCATCGACTGGAAGATCAGGAAGCGCTCTTCCATGTTGGCCGCCAGCCCCGCCAGGTACTGCAACCGCAGATGACGTTCCCGGTTGATCTCCGCTCCTGCCAGCCACGGTGCCAGGTCCGCACTTCGTCCCGCGTAGGTGCTTAACACCGCGGCACCCGATCGGAGCGACACGCCCGCCAGCGACTCGCGCACCTCAGGACTGGCCGCGAGGCGCTGATCGATGTCAGCCTCGCTGATCGGCGCCGGCGCCGTTCGCCCCAGCGCCACCAGGTCGTAACCCTCTTCCAGCAGGTCGGGATTCCAGAGCGTCGTGTCGGGGAACACGGTCGCGAAGGTGGCAATTTCGCTCTTCACCGAACGTGCGTCCGTTTCATACAGCGGAATCCACTGCGTGACGACGCCTCCGGGATTGAGATGGGCGCGGACTAGTTGGAGATACTCAAGCGAGTAGAGCGTGGCCGCGCCGCGGACCCAGGGGTGAATTGGGTCCGAGGTGATGATGTCGAACCGCTCTTTCGTCGTCTGCAGGAAATGCCGCGCATCGTCGAAGATCAATTCCACCCGCGGGTCGTCAAAGACGTGGTGGTTCTCGTCGCCGAAGTACGTGCGCGCGCTCGCCGGCACCATGGGCTCGATCTCGCACACGACAATCCGCTCGACTTCGGGGTGGATCGAGAGGGCACCCGCGGTGACGCCCGCGCCAACTCCGACAATCAGGATCGACTTCGGGTTCGGATGCATCAGCGCCGGCACGTGGCCGAGCATCCGCTCCAGTCGCATGTCGACGTCGAGGTCCGATGCTTCCACCTTGCCAGCAATGTGAAACTGGCGCGTGCCGCCAACGTGCTCGGTCACCGCCACCGATGAGGTCGCGCCTTCGGCCAGGTAGAGGAAGGACCTGATCGAGTCCCACGAATTTACCGAGCGACCGTAGGCAATCAGCCGGCCGGGCACGGCCGGCACGAGCATCATGGCCAGCACGGTTGCGGCGGCAGCAACCGCGAAGGGCGCAAGACGGCGCTGCGAAGGCACTGACCACCACACGAGCACGCCCGTGGCAGCGGCAACCAGCACGAGCAACTGCTGCGCCCCGTGGCTCCCGAGCGAGGGAATCCCGAACAGTGTGAGCGTCAGCACACCGGCAAGGGCACCGGTCGTGTTGATGGCGTTGATACGCGAGACATGTCGCGTGAGGTCGGCCGCAGCGTGCCCCGAGAGAAGTCGAGGGGCCGCGAGCGTGAGCGGGAAGGTGGCGCCCCACAAGAGTGTTGCTGGGAGCATTGCGGCCGCGCACCGCAACGCGTCGAACGTGAAGGCGTAGGCCGGCGTCAATCGGACCCAGGGCAGGTAGTCCTTGGTTGGTTGCCAGAGTGGCAAGGCGTTGACGATCATCCACGCGCCGGCGCCGATGGCGACGGCGAGCGCGATCTGGATGCGTCCGAGCCATACGGCGGGCTCGGTGGCACGCCGTGCCAGGGAAGCGCCCGCGAGGCTGCCGGCGCCAAGGCCGCTGAGGAACACGGCCAGGATAAGCGAGAAGGTGTAAACGCTGGCGCCGAACAGCAGCGACAACTGTCGTGTCCACACCACCTCCGCGCCCAGGGCTGTGAAGCCAGACAGACCGGCAACCCAAAAAATAGGTGCCAAGGGTGCCAAGGGTGCCAACGGTGCGAAGGGTGCAAAGGGTGCTGGCGTCACAGGTGCCGGAGTGGGCGAACGCCCGGAGAGAGTCCATGCGATCACCGCGGCCACGATGTTGAGCACGATAGCCACGGCGCCGGCGATCACAGTGTCGTAGACGCGCAGCAAGTAGAACCCCGCGAGCACCGTTCCGACTGCGCCGCCGGCGATGTTGGCCGTATAGAGTAGGCCGGTGGCGGACGCGCCTTCCCGGTGGCCGGTCAGCCAGCGCGCGATCACGGGCAGCGTCGCGCCCATCAACATGGTGGGCGGCGTGAGCATCAGGGCACACACGAGGCCGCGCAGGAGGACCCCACCGTAGCCGTAGCCCACCACCGCGACATAGGCCTCTTGAACAACCGGCAGCGTCAGCGGGATCAGGATGCCGCACCCGGCGATGCCAAGTTCAAGCAGGGCGATGACGCGAAGGGGATGCGCGGCGAGGGGGAGCAGGCGGGGCAGCCACGCGCTGCCGAGCGCCATGCCGCCCATGAAGCTGCAGAGCAGCACCGCCACCGAAATGGACGAGGCCCCGACCACTAGTTGGACGTGATGAAACCAGACCGTTTCGTAAATCAGCGCCGCGCAGCCGCTGAAAAAGAAGAGCAAGGACAGTGCCCGCAATCGATGGCATCCTACACTGCGCGTGTCTCCCTGGGATGTAATCGTGGTTGGCCTCGGCGGCATGGGCAGTGCTGCCGCCGCGCACCTGGCCTCGCGCGGTCAGCGGGTACTCGGCATCGAGCAGTTCCAGCCCGCCCATGATCAAGGCTCGAGTCACGGCCGATCTCGCGTGATCCGGCTGGCGTACTTCGAGGATCCCGCCTACGTGCCGTTGCTGCGTCGCGCGTACGAACTCTGGCGCCGCCTGGAGCACGACACGGGCCGCCGGCTCCTGCAGATCACGGGTGGCGTGATGATTGGCGCGCCCGACAGCGAGGTGGTGACCGGTAGCGTTCGCAGCGCTCGCGAGCACGGCCTGGCGCACGAGCTGCTCGACGCCGCGGAGATCCACCGCCGCTTTCCACCTTTCACGCCCCGTCAAGGAATTGTCGGTTTTTACGAAAGTGAAGCAGGTTCACTTTTCCCGGAAGAAGCGATTCGGGCGCATCTGGATGTGGCGGCCGATCATGGCGCCCATGTGCACTTCGGCGAACGGGTCGAAGACTGGCGGGTCACCGCCTCCGGATCCGTTGAGGTCACCACGAACCAGTCGCGATACGAAGCGGGCCGCATGGTCCTGGCGCCCGGCGCGTGGGCGTCGCAGTTGTTCAAGCTGCCTGACGTACCGCTGACCGTGGAACCTCAGGTGCTGTATTGGTTCAAGCCGTCAGGCGGTCCGGAGCCGTACGGCGCGGACCGTTTCCCGATCTACATCTGGGATCTCGGCGATGGCGTGCAGTTCTACGGGTTTCCGTCGGATGATGATGGCCGGGTGAAGGTGGCGTTCTTCAGGACCAAGAACGGAGACGAGCGGTCGCTGCGCGCGGCGCTGGCGCCGTGCATGCCCTCACTCGCGTCTGGAACGCTGGTTGCGACGGCAACGTGTAAGTACACGCTGACGCCCGATCATCATTTCGTGATCGGTTGTCATCCCCATCACGATCAAGTCGTGCTCGCCTCCCCGTGCTCAGGGCATGGCTACAAGTTCGCGAGCGTGATCGGAGAGATCCTGGCCGACCTGGCCATCGAGCGTGCCACGCGCCACCCGATTGGCCTGTTTTCGCCAGGCAGGTTCTCCAGTCGAGCTTGATCCGTGCAACCACGGCCGGAATAATAGGGCCGTCCCCGAGGTTAATCCCATGAAACGCGTCGCGCTCGCCCTGAGTCTTCTTCTCGCCGCTCCGTGGCCTGCCTCAGCCCAACACGAGCAGCACGCCGCGCTCGGCGACCGGCTTGGCACCGTCCATTTCGAGACGTCGTGCGCGCCCTCGACCGGCGCTGAGTTCGATCGTGCCATCGCCCTGCTGCACTCATTCGAGTACCGGCCGGCGATGGAGAGTTTCACCAAGGTGCTGGCCGCCGACTCGTCTTGCGCGATTGCGTACTGGGGCATCGCAATGTGCCAGTGGGGCAACCCGTTCGCCGGCGTAAAGGCCGGACTGCTGCTCGAGCGCGGGCGCGAGGCGGCGCAGAAGGGGTTGACGACCGGAGCGCCGACGCCGCGTGAGAAGGCGTATCTTGCCGCGGTCAACGAACTGTACGCGACCGCCGTCACCGTGCCGCATCGCGACCGGACGCTGGCCTACGCGAAGGCCATGGCGGCAGTGCAGCGCGATTATCCGTCAGATATCGAGGCGAAGATTTTCTACGCGCTCGCGGTCAACCAGACGGCCGCGCCCACCGACAAGAGCTACGCCGCACAGCTTCAGGCGGCGGGCATTCTCGAGCCGCTGTGGGCGCGCTATCCGGATCACCCCGGTCTGCCCCACTACATCATTCACGCCTACGACCACCCGCCGCTTGCGGCCAAGGCTCTGGACGCCGCTCGCCGCTACGCAAAAATCGCCCCCTCGGCCCCGCATGCGCTCCACATGCCGTCGCACACGTTCACGCGCGTCGGCTCCTGGCAGGAATCGGCCGAGACCAACATTGCATCCGAGCAGGAGGCCATGAAGGCCAGCGTCATGGCCGAGGCCCTGCACGCGATGGACTATCAGGCCTATGCCTATCTGCAGATGGCGCAGGATCAAAAGGCGCGCGCCGTGCTGTCCCGCGTCCCCGGGGTAGTCGCCAAGCTTGACGTCAACGCCATGGGCGGCGCCGCTCCTGGCGTGGCTGGTATCTACGCCCGCAATGCGATCGCCGCGCGATACGCACTCGAGCGTGGCGCCTGGTCCGAGGCGGCCTCGCTCGAGGTCGTGCCGACGGCCTTTCCCTACGCCGATGCGATTACGCATTTTGCGCGCGCACTCGGCGCGGCTCGATCGGGCAACCTGGTCGCGGCACGGGCCGACGTCGATCGCCTGATGGTCCTCCGCGAGGCGCTAGTCGCGGCAAAGGATCCGTATTGGACCGAGCAACTCGAGATTCAGCGCCAGGTGGCGACGGCGTGGATCACGTTTGCCGAAGGAAAGAAAGTCGAGGGCGTACGTCTGATGCGAGTGGCCGCCGACGCCGAGGACGCGACCGACAAGGCGGCCATCAGCCCGGGGCCGATCGCGCCCGCGCGTGAATTGCTCGGCGAGATGCTGATGGAGGCCGGCACCCCCAGCGAGGCGCTCGTCGCCTTCGAGGCGACCATGAAAAAGGAGCCCAATCGATTCCGCGGCGCCTACGGGGCGGCCCGGGCCGCCGAGGCGGCGGGTGACCGTGCCAAGGCCGCCACGTTGTTCGCGCAGGTGGTGACCATCGCAAACGCCGCCGATGGCAACCGGCCCGAGCTGGCGCACGCCCGCGCGTTTGCGCAGCGGCGCTAGAGGTTCGCGAGCTTGAAGATCGCCTTCGCGAGGCCTGAGTAGTCTTCCTCGCCTTCGCCCGCGGTGATCTGCGCCTGCACCAGTTGCTGCACTACGGCACTGGTGCAGGCCGGCACGCCATTCTCCGCGAGCGTGTTCAACGCGATCCCCAGGTCCTTCTTGAAGAACTTGGCCTTGAACCCCGGCTTCCAGTTGCCGGTAATCATCCGCTCACCGTGGACATCGAGCACGCGGCTTTGCGCGAAGCCGCCCATCAATGCCGCGCGAACCTTCATGGGATCGACACCGGCCTTGCGTGACAGCGCGATGGCTTCAGCCACCACCGCCATCGTGCCGCCGAGCACAATCTGATTGCACGCCTTGCAGATTTGCCCGGCGCCTGACTCGCCGACGTGCACCAGCTTCTCGGGCGAGCCCATTGCTTCGATCGCCGGCCGCGCTTGGTCGAGCGCCGCGGCATCGCCGCCAACCATAAAGGCGAGCGTGCCCGCGATGGCGCCAATTTCTCCGCCACTGACCGGCGCATCGAGGAACTGTCCGCCCCGCTCCGCGGTCGCTGCCGCCAGCCGCTTGGCGGTGGCCGGGGCAATGGTTGACGAGTCGACGATCACGGTGCCGCGTTGCAAGGCGGTGAAGATCCCGTTCGCGCCTTCCAGCACCAGCGACACATCCGGACCGTCCGGCAACATGGTGACGATCGTGGTTGCTGCTTTCGCGACCTCGGCAGGGGAGTTGGCCGCGATTGCACCGGCCGCGACCAATGCCTCAACCGGGCTCCGGCTGCGGCTGTGCACGACGACAGTGAAGCCCTTCTTGAGAAGGTTGAGGGCCATGGGCTTGCCCATAAGGCCGAGTCCGATGAAACCGATGGTGTCTGCCATAGCGACAGGATAACGATCCAATTCTCCGAAGTCTCGCAATTTCTGCCACTTACGGGCGCTCGGTAAGCGGAGCGGAGGCATCCTGCCGTATAATGCTCGGTAAGGGGGCTACGGCATCGGATGTTCGAGCGGTATACCGAACGAGCCAGGCGGGTATTGTTTTTCGCCCGCTACGAAGCAAGTCAACTCGGAAGCATTTCGATTGAGACCGAACATTTGCTTCTGGGGTTGATCCGTGAGGGCAAGGGCCTCACGAGCCGGATCTTTGCCCGATCCCACCTGTCCCTCGAGAACATCCGCAAAGACATTGAAGGCCGCACGGTCTTCCGCGAGAAGGTCTCGACGTCGGTCGAGATCCCGTTCAGTGCTGAAACCAAGCGCGTGCTTCAGTACGCCGCGGAAGAGGCCGACCGGCTGCTGCACAACTACATTGGCACCGAGCATCTGCTGCTCGGCATTCTCCGCGAGGAACGTTCGGTCGCCGCGACCATCCTCATGGAAAAAGGAATGCGCCTCCATCAGGTGCGTGAGGACATCGTCCAGTTGCTGAACGAGAAGACTTCGCTCACGCGCGTCAAGGAGACCCCTCTGCTGGCGGAGTTCAGCCGCGACCTCACCGAGGCCGCGATGAAAAACCTGCTGGATCCGCTGGTGGGCCGCGACTACGAGCTGGAGCGCGTGCAGCAGGTGCTGTGCCGTCGCACCAAGAACAATGCGGTGCTGATTGGCGAGCCTGGCGTCGGCAAGACCGCGATTGTCGAAGGCCTCGCTCAGAAGATTGTCTACGGCGACGTCCCGCATTTCCTCGCCGACAAGCGCCTGCTGGCACTCGACATCTCCCTGATCGTCGCCGGCACCAAGTATCGCGGCCAGTTCGAAGAGCGCCTCAAGGCGATCATGAAGGAACTGACCGACAACCCGCACATCATCGTCTTCATCGACGAGTTGCACACGCTGGTGGGCGCGGGCTCGGCCGAAGGGTCGCTCGACGCGGCCAATATTCTGAAGCCGGCGCTCAGCCGTGGCGAGATCCGCTGCATTGGCGCGACGACGCCGGCCGAGTATCGCAAGTACATCGAGAAGGATCGCTCGCTCGAGCGCCGCTTCCAGGCGATCAAGGTCGATCCGCCTTCGGAAGGGGAGACAATCTCGATCTTGCTGGGGATCAAGGAACGCTACGAGCAGTTCCATCACGTTGAATACACTCGCGAGGCTCTCGAGGCCGCGGTCTACCAGTCGAGCCGCTACATTACCGACCGGTTCCTGCCTGACAAGGCGATTGACCTGGTGGACGAGGCGGGCGCGCGCGCCAAGCTGCGCGAAGCCGGCTTCAGCGAGGAGTTCGGCGAGATCAACAAGAGCATTCGCGTGGCGGTGGAGCAGATGGAAAGCGCGGTGTCGCAGAAGGACTTCGACAAGGCGCAGTTCTACCGCGAGCAGGAGCAAGTGGCGCGCGAGAACCTGCAATTCGTCCGCGAGAAGTTCGACGTGCGGTCGAGCGCCCGCAAGGTCGTCGTGTCGCGCGCCGAGATTGAC
>JANLWW010000175.1:0-50110 GCA_031364805.1 Acidobacteriota bacterium | reverse complement strand
GAGACCGAGTAGCCGACGTTCCAGCCGGTCTGGTCCATCTCGCTGTAAGGCAGGCCACCCGGTGTCGCTGGCGCCATCTGCACGTCGACGGTATCAACCGTGACCGTCGACGGCCCGCCATTGGAGTTGGCGATCACCACCGTCACCTGGCGTGAAGAACCCGGATCGAAAATCAGGTAGTCCTCGAAGCGGCCGGTGTCGAACGTCTTCGACCCCAACCACGCCTGGCGTCCATCGTTCAGGATGCCGATTGCGATAGCGCCGGCATGAACGGTGCCGGCGACGCGAATGAGGGGCACCAGTCCTTCCGGCACCGCCAGTTCGCGGGTCATCACCTGATACCCAGCCGCGGAATCGTCCGTGCTGATCTCGAGTCGCCCGTCTTGCGCGGTGAACTTGACGGCGTTCGCCTGGGTCCACTGCAGGTCGCCGGTGCTGACCACGGGGGCGAGCGTCTGCTTGGCCTCGGGCTTCATCTGCGCCAGCTGGCGGCGAGCGATCGAAGCCAGGCGCCGGGCCGCCTTTTCGGGATCACGCCACGACGCCTTGAGATAACGGGTGGCCAGGCTGGCGTAGGCCGCCCCCTTCTCCACCGCGCTGGCATCTTCGGCGGTGGACGCCAGCGGCGCCTTCAGTGGCGCCAGTTCGGTGCCGACGCTGATCAAGGAGTAATGCACGCGCACCAGCACGCTGCCGGCCTCAACCGCCGGCCGTGGCACTCTTGCGACCACCGCACCGCTGCTGTTCATCAAGATCTGACGCATAACGCTTGTTGTCCTTCAGTGGATGCGCACACGCTGCGCATCGAGTTGTGCCATGACTTCGCGGCGCGCGTCCGCCGGCAGGAACGCCTCGGCGAACACGCATGCCAACGAGGTCGGCATCTTGTTGTCGGGGATCACGAGCACCCAGGTTTCGGCCCTCACGCCGTACCCGGACGATACCCACCCGCGTTCGAGCCGTCGCACGCGCGAGTCCTGTTCGTCGGCGGCCAGCAGCCAGGCCTCGTGGCCGGCACTTTGAAGGCGGCAGTCCGGCCCAACCAACTCCGCCGTCACCGACGGATCAAAGTGAAATCGCCACGTGGTCCCTCTGGGGCCCGCGCTGGCCAAATGGTCACGCACTGCGACCCGCGGACGCTGCGGGTCGAGGTAAATCTCCCGCTTCGAAGCAACCGGGGGCACCAGCCGCGCGTAGCCATCGTGACCTCCACAAAAGTATCCCCCGAATCCGTCGGTTTTCCAGTTGAGATCCACTGGATGCGCGTCATAAATCAGCTGCCACAACGCATCGGGGCCAATAAAGCGGTTGAACTCGGCGTCGTCCACCTGGGCGACGTTGTGGAAAGCCGTACTCCGGAACCGATTGCGCCACTCGCGCGACGCGGTGTACAGGTAAGCGCCGCAGTCGGTCACGAGGTTCATGCCGTTCAGGTAGAGCTCGAAACTGGTGATGTCGTTGTGCCCATGTCCGCCGCGGCCACGCATGCCGACCTCGCCGCAATCGATCACGACGTGCGCGGACGGGCTCCGCAAGACATAAAACCCGCCAGCAGGAAAGGCTGCCGAACGTGGCGGCGCGTCGCCCGGCAACGAGTCGAAAGCGGTCGCGCCGGCCGGCCCAAGCAACCAGAACGACTCCTCCCAGAAGCGGCCCGCCGCCGCCTTGAGATCGGGCCGGGCACACTGCGCGGCGCCGGTCGACAACAGATACCGGTGATCGTTGAGGCGCTGGGAGCCAAGTTTCTGCACCCGGCCATCGTCGGCGTCGCCGATCAGCGGCGCGAGACCATCGGGTTTGGTGTACGCCGCGACAAACTCGAGCATGCGCGCGAGGCGCGCGGCCTGCGCGTCGGGGACGGCCTCGCCGTGCCGTTCGAGAAGTAGATACGACGTCTGGAACAGCTCCAGTACCAGCCGTTGGTAGGACGTTGACTGCTCGTAGTCAACACCGTCCTCCGATACCTGCAGCAGCATCTCGTCGAAGACGATGGTCTTGCCCTGCGCGAGCCAGCGGCGGCCCTGTGGTGTGTGTCGAAAGAACAGGCCAACAAATACCAGGCCGGCGCCGTCGCTCAAGTAGTGATTGCCGTTGACGTCACCTTTCTCCAGGTTCTGGTAGACGAACTCGCCGTGGAGGAAGAGGCTGCGAAGCAGCAACCGTCGGAAGGCTGGATCCGCGCACGCGCGCGAGCCGGCCATGAAGTAGAAGCCCCAGATCCAATTGATTGCGCGCAACGCCACATCCATGGCGCAGGCCCAATTCACGCTGTAGGCGAAGGGGTTGACCGCGATCCAGTCTTCGATCTCGGCGCGATACTCCTCGGCGTAGCGTTCGTCGCCCGTCAGCCAATAGGCCTGCCCAAGCGCGGTGAAATGCTGGCAGCGGCTCAACTCCCACGGCACCTTTACGTCCGTGGGCTTATCCAGTTCCATGTACTGGATGTCGCGACAGTACTGGACCGGGTAGTGACGGCCAGTCTTAAAGTCGTCGAGCCACGGCAGCTTTTTGCCTAGCGCCCTGACTCCCGAGCCGAGCAAGTCGAACTCGTGCCGCATCGCCGCCTCGGCGGTCGCCATCCCGGCGCCGACCTCGTCCTGATAGCGGCCGCGAAACGCGGCCGCATGGCTGGCGCGATCGGCGGGTCGCACAAAGAATGGCGCCGTCATCTGCCGATCCCACAGGGCGTCGAAGTCGGGGGCGCCATTCAGGACCGCTCGATCTCCCAGCAGGCGCGGATACAAAAGCGACCACGGGCGTCGTGTTTGCGTGCGGGCCTCTTCGACGATGCGCGCGGCTAGCAGGCGCGGGGGCATGCGGATCGCCTTGCCGGCGCGTTCCATGAACCTTGACAAGGTCATTAGGCGAGAAATTTCTGCAACACCGCGGCTACTCGTCCGGCGGTCTGGCCGTCCCACAGTGGCGGGCGCCGCTGGGGCTCATGCTCGCGGGCCATCGCCTCATCGAAGCCGGCGGTGATGGCGGCCGTCTGGGTACCGACCAGCCGGTTGGTGCCATGGCTGATGGTTACCGGCCGTTCGGTGTTCTCGCGCAGCGTCAGGCACGGAATGCCGAGGGCCGTCGCTTCCTCCTGCAGCCCACCCGAATCGCTGAGGATAATGCGCGCATGCGAGCTCAGGCTAAGGAAGTCGATGTAGCCCATCGGCTCGGTGAGCATCACGTTGGCCGGCAAGGCGACGCCGGAGGTCGCAAGCCGCTGGCGGGTACGCGGGTGAACGGGAAACACAACGGGCATCCGTCGCGCCACGTGTGCAATCGCCTCGAGAATGCGACGCAGGATGACCGGGTCGTCCACGTTCGACGGCCGGTGCAGCGTCAACACTCCATAGCCCTTCTCCTCGACTGGCACCCGATCGCGAATCCGGTCGAGCGTCGCCATCGGCAGGTGCCGCATCAGCGTGTCGATCATGATGTTGCCGACCAGGTGGATCTTGTCGCGTGGCACTCCTTCCTTGATCAGGTTCTCATCACCATCGGCCGAGGGCGTCAGCAGCAAGTCGGCCAGGCAGTCGGTGACGATCCGATTGATCTCCTCCGGCATCGCGCGGTCGTAGCTGCGCAGGCCGGCTTCGAGGTGCGCGATCGGGATCATCAGCTTTGCCGCGACCAGCGACGCCGCCATGGTGGAGTTGACGTCGCCGGCCACCACGACGAGGTCAGGCTGGTCTTCGAGGCACACCTGCTCGAAGCCCATCATCACCTTCGCCGTTTGCACGGCATGGCTCGCCGAACCGACCTCGAGGTTGCGATCGGGTACCGGCAGCGACAACTCGCGCAGAAACGATTTCGACATCGCCTCGTCGTAGTGCTGACCGGTGTTGACGAGGATCTGCCGGATCCCGGTCGCGTCCTTCAGCGCATCCATGAGCGGCGCAATCTTCATGTAGTTGGGCCGCGCGCCGACGACGTGAACGATGGTTTTCAACTGTGACATCTCCTGATCAACGACTGAGGAACCGTGGCGCCCGCATCGATTGGTACAGGGCCCGGACCTGCCAATCCGCCGGGACCTGGGCATCAACCCAGACTGGAATCATGGGGTCGCGTTTCATGCGCGCCACCTGTCCGAGACACGAGACCGGCGCACCGGTGATGCGGAGGCCGGAGAACCGCAGCTCGTTATGATCCGCGATGCCTTGCGAGAACACCGGGATGAAGAGCCGGGTCGCCGCCGCGCCTGGCGCCGGCCTCTGCACGCTCAACGCCGTTGCCATGTCGCGGCTGGGCACGTCGGCATCGTAGGTCGCCGTCACTCCCAGCGCTCCGTCGCCCCCGCACTCGCTGGCGGCCAGGGTCACGACCAGCATGTCTGAGCCGCGGTGAAACGGCGGCGCCGCATCTTCGCGTGGCTGCCAATCGACTCGCACGGCGCCGGCGCCGCTGACGGTCGTCGTCAACAGCTCAGTGGGCGCATCCAGGTAGGCCTGAAGCAGGTCGCGGACTCGCCCGTTCTGCAACGTCCGCACCAGGCCGAGTGCCGCGGCAAGCGCGGTCAGCAGGACCGCCAACGCGACGGCCCCACGCACGAGACGCCGGCGCGAGAACGCCCCCGCGCGCAGCTGCCATAGCTCCGTCACCACGAGGGCCGCAGCCCACCATGGGATGAACCGCAGGTGAAACCAGTGGCGTTCATCGAATCGAATCGCTGGATACCCGGCAAGGAACAACACAAAGCCGGTCAAAGCCAACCCCAGACGAATAGACGACGCCCACGCCGCCCCAATGGCCAAGGCGGTAAAGGCGACACCCAGCGCCGAAACCGGCGACGAGACGAAGCTGGCAGTCCGGTAGAACGAGACCATCGGCCCGTTGTCAGCGAATGGCGCCATCGGCAACATCGCCGTGGGAATCGCGAGCCCGACCCTGAGAATCATCAAGACCGAGGCATAGGCGCGCACCACGAGATCGGCAGGGAAGGTCCGCGCGAGGTCGAAGTACAGTTGGCCGGACGCCGTGTCGTATTCAGCGGTGCACAGCCTCGGCACTGCCGCACCCAGCACGCGCGCAGCGTAGTCGCCGGTCTTCAAATCGGCGAAGGTATCGGTCATGTGCTCGCCCACGCGGTAGATCGAGGGTGTCAGGCGCAATTCGCTGGTCAACGGCTCGGTAAGGCCGAGCAGTGAAAAGTGATACTGGCAGCCACCAAGCTTGAGGCCGTTGATGATTGGCCACGCCGAAACGAAAAAGGCGGCGAGCAATGCCAGCATCGCCAGTGCATTCCGCACCGCATGCAGGCGAAATTTTCCAGGCAGGAACAATAGGACGACGGCCGCGCCAAAGGGGACCATGACGGCGAGATCACCGCGAAAACCGTAGCCGATACCAACCACCAAACCGTAGACAGCGGCAAGCGCGAGGGTCGCCGCCCGGCTGAAGGGTCGCACGACCAGAGCGCCGAGGATCAACACCGCCGCGAGCACGAACGGCGCCTTGCTGTAGTCGCGCAGCGAGAGCAGGTGCGTGAGGTTGGCCGGCGACAGCGTCAGCAGCATCGCCAGCGCGGCGGCAATGGCGGCGCCGGCAACCAGGCGGAACAAGCCATACAGGAACACCGCACCCGCCGCACTCATCGCCGAGCCGACGATGTCGAGGGCGGTCCAGGACACGCCGGTCACCTTCCAGACGGCGGCGGCCGTGCCATACAAGTAGTACCAGTTGGCATTCGCCGGCGTGGTCAGCGGCAACTGGGTCATCGCCTCCGGCAGCAACGAACAGTCGAACTCGTTGCGCCGGACGTTGAGGAACTCCACAAGCGCGGGCGGGCTGGATGGCGAAGTCACAAACCCCCGGCCACACGCCATCATCACGGCCGGCTCGAAGTTCGATTGGTAAAAGAATGGCTGCGCACCAGCCGCCCGGAACCCACGCATCGCGATCTGCGAGGCCATGAAGGCTGCAACGAACAGCGCGACACAAATGACGGCTTCGACCAGGAACGCGCGCGGCCGCGTCGAGACGGGTGACGGCAGAAGGGCTATTTTACGCCATCCCCTGAATCACGCGGACTCCCCTCGGCCGGGGCGAGCGATGCCAACCGCGACGTCCGCACCACCCACGGTGGCAGATCGCGGGCAAACACGAGGCGCTGGAAGTAGGTGGCCAGCACGCCAAACGCCAGCAACTGCAAGCAGCCCATCGTCATCACCGTTAGCACCGTGCTCGACCAGCCCGGCACGGTGTTGCCGCGCGCCGTCTGCCAGGCGATGAAGCCACCGTAGCTGAATGAGAACACCAGGCCGATCACGCCAAGGCCGCTGATGATCTGAAGCGGGGCGTGCGAGAAACGCACAATGCTGATCGCCGCCAGCTCGAAGTTCTTGCGAAAGGTAAAGCGCGAGACGCGGTCGCCGCGGACATGCTGATCGTAGAGGACCGACGCCTTCTGCCCTGGCAGCCAGGCCGCGAACACTCGCAGCGAGCCAAGATGCGGCAGGTAGCCGGCGACGTTGCGAAGGACCTGGGCGTCCCAGAGCCGGAAGTCGGCCTGGCCAGTCGCCAGGCTCAGGCCCGTGAGGGCGGCCGTCAGGCGATAGAACAGCGCGGATGGCAGGCGCTTGAGTAGTGGCAGCTCGCGGGTAGGCCGGCGAATGGCATGCACCACGATCGCGCCGGTCTGTCGCCACGTGTCGATCAAGTCAGCCACCACCGGCAACGGGTGCTCGAGGTCCGAGTCCATCGTCACGATCGCGTCGGGCCAGGGACCGGCGTGACACAAGCCGGCGATCAGCGCCGCCTGATGACCCGCATTCGCGGTGAGCGACAGGTAGGCGACGACCTCGGGATGCGCATCGGCAGCGTGGCGCAACACGTTGACGGTGTCATCGCCTGAGCCGTCATCGACGACCAGAAGACGGATCTCGGTGGCGGCGGCGAGGCGGCCGCGCAACTCGAGGACGGCGGTGATGAAGGCGGGGAGGCCCGCTGCTTCGTTGAACGCCGGTGTCACGATCAGCAGTCGGGTCATTGGCGCTCCGCGACAATGTACATGATGTCGTGCAGGTTCAAGTAAACGTCAAGCCCCGGCGGCGCCGCTTTCTGGAGCCAGCCGCCAAGGCGCGGCTGCCGCCAGCCGAGCGTGACGAGATTGTGGAGCATTCCGGCGAGGCTGCGATACACACCGCAGTACTCGACGTGAACCACGCGGAAACCGCACCGCTCGAGGAGTTGCGACAACGACTGGCGGGTGAAGTAGTGGAGGTGCGTTGGCGGGTGAATCAAGCGCCACCGGCCTTTCTGGATGCGCGCGTTCAGACTGCCGATGTCGCCGGTGGTGATTGCGATGAGACTTTGCCTGGGCATGTGTGCCGCCACCGTTTCGAGGTAGCGCCGGGGCGTGGCGAGGTGCTCGATGGTGTCCCACAGGCAGACCACGTCGAAGCAGCGACCCGACAGATCCGCGGCGAGCAGATCGCCGCATGACACGTCGAGCCCGAATTCCCGTCGCGCATACTGCGCCGCATCCTCGGCGACATCGATCCCGCGCACCGTCTCGAACATCGGCCGCGCGGCGTTCAAGAAGAAGCCATACGCACAGCCCACCTCGAACAGCTTCCGGTGGGACGCCGTCAGAAAGCGCCGGAGCGTGGCGAGGCGCCCGGCGAAGTTCTTCTCGATCATGCGGCGATCGTCCAGGTAGTTGCCGTACTCGTCACCGAAGAAATAGCTGCGCTGATAGAGGCGCTGAATCTGCTCCGGATCGAGCATCAGGTCGGCCCAGACGTGTGAACAGGCGCCGCAGCGCCGGAGTCCGGCGTAGCCGACCTCGTCCCCGGTGCCATCGCACACCTCGCAGGTGGTCATGTCAGAAATCGAAGTAGATGAACTTGGCGGTATTGCCCTGGCTCACCGTGATCGCCAGTACCCACAGGAACAGCACCAGCGGCCACAGGATCTCGGCCCGCAAGTAGCGCACCATAGCCTTGACGCGTCGGTGGTCGTCGAGGCGATGGCAGACGGCGAAAATCAGCATGAGAGCCACGATAAAGAGGTTACCGGCGGCGAGCGCCGAGGCGCCGTCCCACCCTCCCCCGGTCAGCGCCGCGGACAGCATGGTCAAGGCCGCGCGAAGATCGGAAGCACGAAAGAACACCCACACCAGTGTGACGAAGTGGAAGGTCGCGACAACACCCAGCCATGGCGGCAGCGCCCGGGCCGAGCCCACCGCACGCTGCACGGCATGGGTCATAGCGACGCCAGCCCCGTGCAAGAGACCCCACACGACGAACGTCCAACTGGCGCCGTGCCACAAGCCCCCGAGCGCCATCGTGATCATGAGGTTGCGCATCTCTTGCGCTCGCCCATGCCGATTGCCGCCCAGGGGGATATAGAGATAGTCGCGCAGCCACGAGGACAGGGTGATATGCCATCGGCGCCAGAAATCGATGATCGAAGTCGCCGCATACGGCCGCCGGAAGTTGTTGGGAAGCCGCACACCGAGCAGCAGCGCAAGGCCAATTGCCATGTCGGTGTAGCCGCTGAAGTCACAGTAAATCTGAACCGAGAAGCCGTAAATCGCCAGTAAGGCCTGCGGCCCGGTCACCGTGCCAGCCTGCTGCGCGTAGATTGCATCCACCGCGCCGGCGATGGTATCGGCGAACACCAGTTTCTTGACCAGCCCCAGTGTGAAAATCGCAAGCGGCACGGTCGCTTGACGCAGGCGCGTGCGCCGCGGATGGTCGAGCTGGGGAACGAGTTCGTGTGGCCGGAGAATCGGACCGGCGATCAGGTGCGGGAAGAACAGCACATAGGCCAGCACGGTCGCTGCGCTCGGCACCGCCGGGAACTTGCGCTTGTAGATGTCGACGATGAAAGCAGTGAGGGTGAAGGTGACGAACGACACGCCGAGCGGCAGCGGCAACTCCCACAGCCGATCCGTCCAGCCAAGCGCGGCGCCGACGACGTCGTGGTAGAGGAAGTTCGCGTACTTGACTACCAGCAGCGGCACGAACAGCGCCACGATGGCGAGCGTGGCGCGGCGCTTGCGCTGGGCCGCGTCGGCCGCCCGTTCCATCCACCGCACGCCGCCGAACGCGATCGCCATCAAGGCGAATGGCAGCCACGCGTATTCCACCCGCCACCATGCATAGAAGATCGCGCTGCCCACGATAATCAGGGACACGCGATGCCGCAGCGGCACCACCTGGTGCAGGCAGAAATACACCAGGAAGAAGATGAAGAATACCGGCGAACCGAACAGCACGACGTTAGCGCGTCAGGACCGGCAGAAGGGCCTCGGCCATCAACTGGTGGCCGAGGCCGTTGGGATGAGGGTCGCCGGGCATCGCGAACATCGCCTCGGGCGGCTGGCCGAGCATGCCCGGGAGCAGGTCGACGTAGGTGTAGCCCTCCCGCTCCGCGATCTGCCGCATCGAGTCGTGGACGAAGCCGAACTTATAGTCGACCAGATTGTGCACATCCGGCGTCATCGCAAGATAGAGCCGGATTTTGCGGGCGCGCGCGTATGCGGCCAGCTCTTGCAGCTTGGCCTGCATCACGACGAACCCTGGGGCATCGGGCTGGTAAACTCCGCGGTAATGGTCAGCCAGCGACTGCTCCCCCCCGCGGTCGATAATCCGGTGATAGGCGATCCAGAGCGTTACGCCAAGCTGGCTGTTGCGAAGGATTGGGTTGTCGCCAGCGGGAGGAAGTTGCTCAGCATCCCGAAGGAAGTAATGCACGACCAGATCCGTGGGTTCAAGGCCGGACAGCTGCTTGAAAAACCGCGACACATAGCGCTCGGCGTTGTAGTTACCGACGCCGCCATTGAGCACCTGCACTGGCTGACCAGCAGATGTCAGCTGCCGCTCCAGCCGGGCCTCCACGGTCTGCTCCTCGGGCACGCCCCAACCCAGGGCGATCGAGCCGCCCAGGAACAGGATGCGCCGTCCGCCGGGCGACAGCGGCTCCACCGGGCCGCCACGCAGGCCCCACTCATTCAGCCGGATCGTGACACCTTGCAACAACGCCGACTTTGACTTCACATGATCGAAATCGAGTGCGGGATCACTGCTCCGCGCCTTCAGATCTTTCGCGTAGCGCCACATCTCGATGTCGTAGGTCTTCATCGAACTGTTCTTGACGCGGAGTGCCAACTCGGCGAGCCCCACGGCTAGTAGCAGCGAGACGGAGAGCACAATCACGGAGAAGAGCCGGTGCGAGGATCGGGGTGCGGTATGACTCATGGATTCCGGGCGGCGCCTGGGGTTCATCTGGCGTGGCCTGCTATAGTCTTCGCCACAGTGAATCGGCTGCATCTGCTGGGCGCCCTGGTGGCGACCATTGTTATTCTGATCCTCGTTCTGCTCGGCGAAGCGGTGGTCCGAGTGATCGACGGATACCCGCTCTTCCACGTGACGCTGGCGGCGCCAACACCACCCGCCGCCATCGCCACGCCGTCGCGCGCCACTGCCGACGCCAAGTACCTCGCGACCATTCCTCTGGCGCCAGGCGTCGATCCAGCCTGGTATCCGAAGGATCCGGCACCGCACGCGCCGGTCGCGATGACCGCCGAGTTCTCGGCGCGAGCCGAGCGCTATAAGGTGACCGACCCGCTCGGGGCGTTCTTTGCCTGGAACCCTGCCTACCTGAAGCTGCAACTGTGCGGGGGCCTGCGATTCGGCTCGCTCGGCGTCCTCGAAGATTTTTACACATTCGAGTCATCAGGCGCCCAGTATCCGTCGTATCGCCACTTGTCCAACATCAGTCCGCCCGGCTGGTTCCGCACCAACCGCTTTGGCTGGCGCGGACCGGACATCACGCTCAACAAACCACCACGGACCATCCGCATCGCCTTCGCGGGATCGTCAATGACGATCGACGGCTACAACGTGCCGTTCTCGCACATTGAATACATCGGCGAATGGCTGAACCTGTGGGTAACGGCGCGCCGGCATCCATTCACGATTGAAGTCATCAACATCGCCCGGACCGGCATTGACTCGTCGTCGGTCGCGGCGGCGGTCACTCAGGAACTGCTGCCGCTCGAACCCGATCTGGTGATCTTCGACGGCGCCAACGACTATCGGCCCGGCCTGCTGGTGAAGGCGCCGAAAGAGGGGCTGCCGCCGGCGCCGGCCGGGTTTGGCGGCCTGGGTCCGCGGTGGGCGGCCGAACGCTATTCGGCGGTCGCAAGGCGTGTCCATGTGCTGCTGGCCCGCGGTGAAGGCACCGAACCAGCCAAGCCGCAGTTCCCGTTCGAGTGGCCCGGCGACGTGAGCGAGAGCGATCCCGACGTCACGCAGCGGCCGCTGCCGATGGGACTGGACACCGTGATGACCAACTTCGACGCCATGCGAACCGCCATCACCGCCCCCGGGGGGCAGTTCGCTTTGACGTCGGAAGTAGCGATGGTTCAAGACGGCCTGACCCTGCAACTGCCTCGCGATGCGACGCTGTTTGCGTCTATCAACGAGGCCACCTACCCAATCACCTACGCCCAGCTGCGCCGGGCGATGAATTTTCAGAACGTGGTCTACCAGAAGTACGCGACTCTTCACGGGTTGCCGTTCATCGACAAGGCCGCCGCGCTGCCGCTGGACCCGGAGCTCTTTCTGGACATGGTTCACTTGCGGCCAACCGGTAACCGGTTGCAGTCGTGGTTCCTGTTTCAGTGGCTCGTTCGCTGGCTCGATCAGGAGGTCGCGGCCGGCCGCCTGCCACGGACCATGCAACATCCGCGTGAGGCGCATCCTGCATTCACCACCACCGACTACCCGCTCGTCAGCAAAGCGAGCGTCCTGGCTAGTTGCCAATAGCCACTCGCCGACCGACCACGCGGTGCCACGCCGCATTCGCCACGGCCTGGACGGCAAGTAACGACACGAACAGCGCGTAGAACGCGGCGTAGTTGTGGTACTGCTTCACGAAGATCGAAAAGATCATCCCGGCTTCCACCTGCATCAGGCACGCCGCCAGGCTGAGCAGCGCGAGCGCCAACGCCGCCGGCTCGCACTTGCGGTAGTAGAACGTGAATGCGCCCAACGTGGTCGTGCCGTACAGGCCGAGCAGCCAGATTCCTGACGGCAGCCATGCAAGAGGCGTCAGCAGCACCATCACGCCCCAACCGGCGACCCCCGGCGACGCACGAAGGACCCGCAGCATGTCCGCGCCAGCGACCGAAAACTTGAGGTAATAGACGGCCGCCATGTCACGCGCCCGCGTGCGCCACAATGCGGTGTAGTACTGCAGCAACGCGGCGTTATATCGCGCGCCGAGGAACGGCACGCCCGGGTCAACTTG
Source organism: Acidobacteriota bacterium (assembly GCA_031364805.1). Taxonomy (GTDB): domain Bacteria; phylum Acidobacteriota; class Vicinamibacteria; order Vicinamibacterales; family UBA2999; genus 12-FULL-67-14b. The sequence goes on along the minus strand of JANLWW010000175.1, from coordinate 37,852 downwards.
CGACGCCAGACGAGGCCCGGTCGCGTCGGACCACTCGATCCCCAATTCACGGCTCAGCGAATTCTCGGGCACGGCCAGGGCCAGCACTAATGGGTGGCCAAAGGGATGCGCGGAGTTGAAGCGCCCCTCCTCCGGCAGCTGGCTGGTAATCAACCCTTGCTGAAAGCCACCGTAGCCAACCGCGAACGACAGGAGCAGTGTTGCGCCACGAATCAAGCGCGTGGGAAAGCCGATGACACCTCCGCGACGGCGCAGCTCATCGACCAGGGCTGCCGCGAAGAACAGCGCGACGACCGGCAGGTAACTGGTTCGCATGTTCGCGGTGAACGATGACAATATGCCGGCCGCCAGGCCGTAGGCGAGCAGGCCGAACGGACGGCCGGCCCAGCGATACTTGGTGGCGAATCCGTACAGCGCCACCAACGCCAGCACCAGCGCGAAGAAAAAGGGGTAGTTCGAATAGACATGGTCGGGCATTGACTGCAGCAACATCAGCCCGCACATCATGGTGGCAGCGGCCAGGGCCAGGCTGCTGCCAAGATCGAGCAGCAAGAGCACAAAAGCCACGAGACAGGCCACCTTGAACAAGAACAGCGCCTGGCCCAATTGCGAGAGCGAGATGTCCGGCGCCAGCCGGAGGATCGCTGTCTCGACCACCATCAGCGCGTTTTCGCTGTTGACGAAAGGTGTATCGATGGAACCGCAATACGCCTCGAGCGAACCAGCTTTTTCTACCGCGAGCGATCGTAGCGGCTCATGCCGGCGCTCCATGCGTGCGCCAAGGTCGATCGGAACCCGGATGGTCGTTGAGAACGATGACGGCGCGCCGCAGTAGGCACTCGCCATGGCCATGTCAAGCGACAGAATCGCGTGCCCGTCGGTGAGGGTCGCGCCGTCCACGGCATAGGCACTGCGCGCCAGCATCCACGTCGCGGCCACGATCGCGGCGGTGACAGCCGCCGACCGCCGGAACCCCTCCGGGCGGTGCCACAGCAAGCCGTCACGAATCAGGCGGCGCATGCGGACCTTACATCACGGACGAGGTTCATGACGGCAGCGACGAGACCGTGCCTGCGCGCCGGTGCGGGTATTGACGAAGAACGACCCACCGCAACCAGCTGGCGAGGATGTCGGTAACCGATCGAACGATTGCACCGACGCGGGTGCCGGTGCCCTTGCCGCGGCCGCGCTTCCGGAACAACACGGGGATCTGCAGGAACGAGCCCCCACCCCAGAACAGCTTGATCATGACTTCGGGATTCGTGAATGAACCCTCGGACTCGAGGTGAAGCGGCTGGGCCAGGCGCGCCGGGCAAATCGTGACGTTCTGGAAGTCGTCAAAGGGCAGCCGGAACAACACGCGGATCAGCGTGTAATTCGTTAACGAGACGATGCCCTTGTAGAAGCTGTCGCTGCGGCTGCGCAGGGTACGGAACGAGAACTCCCCCGGCCGCACGCCTTGCAGGATGTCGTATCGCTGCAGCTCGGCAAAATGCGGCTTGAAGGCGTCGATGTCGTAGGCCCAGTCGACCGTTTGCGCCATGAAGTAGGCCTTGCCCGCGGCAGCGATCCCGGTGCGGTAACAGTAGCCCGGCCCGCGGTTTCGATCGTTCCTGATCGGTCTCAACCACGGCCGGCTCGACACCAGCTCACCCATGATCGCCCACGTCCGGTCGCTGCTCCCATCGTCGAACAGGATCAGTTCGTAGTCGTCCGAGACGCTGGCGAGAAACGCCTGCGCGCGCTGGACGTACTCCGCGATATTTTCTTCCTCGTTGAGCGCCCAGCCGAGCATTGAAAGGCTGGGGCGGAAGGCGACGGGCGGGGTCTGGGTCATGACGGCTGCGCCGGCGGAAAGGCGTCTGCGAGCCGCGCCAGCCAGCATGGCCACTCACCACGGGCGGCCTGCGTGGCAGCGTGCGACAGGGACCACGCCGACCAGGCCTTCAGATCCCACTTGAAGAAGCGCGCGCCGCCAATCTCGAGGGTGGCGAACATCGTGGTGGACGGCTGCATTACCAGACCAATCGCCGACGGCTTCGTCAGTTCCTGAAACGGCGGCCTGAGGCACGCCCGGCGCACCACGCGCGAGAGGCCGTCTCCGTCGATCACCGTCGTCGTGTATTCGTGCTCTTCGTAGGCCGGGACTGGATACCGGCACCCAGCGCGCGAGTCGATCACGTGAATGAACGAGTTCGTGTTGAGGCTCACACCCAGTCCGACCAGCGTGGTGCCCCGATCGAGCATCCTTTGATAGCTCGAGTCCGGGCCAAATGGATCCGGCTCCGCGGGCGCCGCACCGACAATCGCCCCGGCATCGGCGCCTCGTGCGCACACGCAGAAATCGGGATCGAGGCTCCGCACGACGTGCGGGAACCTGCGAAACATCTCCGGTAGCAGGCCGATGCGGGCTGGCGTCCGCCTGGCATCGAACACCGGATTGGATGCCAGGTACTCCGCGTGGCTGGAATGGAACGGATAGCTCGGCATCACCAGTGTGCCTTCGGAGCCGGCCCAGTCGATCAGCGTCGACAACATCTCGGGTGCGCCAATGCCGGCCCGCTGGAGCCAGTCGGCCGACGATTGCACGTACAGGACACCATTGCGCGGGACGTCGAGCGCGGACAGCAGCGCGGCAGGCTCGAAGGGGCGGCTATCGCTCACGGGCCACGCCGCACCAGTGCAGGGCCAGGCACGCAAGGTTGCCGGCCACCAGCGGCAGGTGGGCCAACTCGAAGTACTCGTCGGCGCCATGCACGTTGCGCCCGCCACCGGGGCCATACAAGCACGCCGCCGACGTCGCGACCGTGTGCGCGCCCGTGTAATGTCGAAGGTCACAATGTCCCAGGATCACGCTCTCCTGAAGCACTGCGCCGTGACGACGCTGGACGATTTCCCCTAGCAACTTCGCGACGGGGTTATGCGGGTCGCCCACGTGTGGCGGTGTCTCGAGGCCCGCGAAGGTGACCAGGGCGGGCGCGGCCAGGGGCCACGTGGCCTGCCCCGACAGTTCGGCTATTGCCGCGCGCAGAGCCTCTTTCGCACCCGCGCAGGTCTCGGGCAGCGGGAATCCGAGCTGGCCTTCGAGCACACATTCGGCTGGCACGGATCCCGGCCACACCCCGCCACGCACCATCCCGAGGTTGATGAAATACGGCTTCGCGTGTCCCCCCCACGGCTGCACGTGAGCGGAGTTTCGGGCCGACACGAACGCCTCGAGCGCGCTGGCAACCGGACCGATCGCGTCGATCGGATTCGGACCCGGCGATGTGGCATGGCCGGCAACACCGTCCAGCCTGATCTGAAACGTCACGTGGCCCAGGTGCGAGACGATGAAGCGCTCGGGCCAGGTGCCGTCGACAATGATTACGGCATCGCCGGTGTGGCCGCGGTGAACGGACGCCAGTGAACCATTACCGGTGGACTCGTCCTCGATGACGCTCGCCACGACGAGATCGCCCGCCAGCTCGACACCGGCTTCGCTACAAGCGTGCGCCACCAGCAGGCACTCGACGACGCCGGCCTTGTCGTCGTAGGCGCCGCGGCCATAGAGCCTGCCGTTCTCGATGACGCCACCGTACGGTGGAAACGTCCACGCCTCTGGGGCGTCGACGGGCACCGTATCGATATGGGCGTTGAGCAACAACGAGCGGCCGCCACCCGCACCTTTGCGACGACCCACCACGCAGGGCCGGCCGGCATAGTCGCGGGGTGATCGGTTGAATGCCTCGTGATCGGCGAGTGCGACCGGGTCGATGTCAAAGCAGTCGACAGCCAGTCCGATGGTGCGCATGTGCGCGGCAACCAGGGCCTGGGCTTCACTTTCCTCGCCGGCCTGGCTCGGGGTACGCACCAGCGACTGCAGCAGCGCGCGATAGGCGGGCTCGAGTCGATCGATCGCGGCTAGCACGCGCGCTTCAGTGTCGGCAGGGCTCGTCACTTGGCCTCCCCGGTCGGCGCGCCGATCAGGCCGGCTCTCGTCACGACCACGCGATTGTTTAGCGACATGCCACGGAGATTGTTGGCCATCACGACCTTATAGTCGCCGTCTTCGGGGGCCTTGATCACCACCGAGAATGCCCCGGTTTGCACGACGTGGAGTTGCACCGCCCACTCGTCGTTGCGCACCAGGCCGAAGGTCACCCCGCCCTTCTCGATAGTGCCCTCGGCGATGAACGTAGTGCCCTTCGCCAAACGCCGGGGGCGCATCTCGACGAGATACAGCAGCGGGCCGCGCCCGCCAACGCCGCCAACGCCGTCGGCACGCCACGCGTGACCGTTCATCTCGAACGTCGGTGAGACCTTGGAGATATCGTCAGGAGTGAAGGCTGCCGGCGTGGCGGCCAACATTTCTCTGACCTCCGTGCGGGTTAGATCGCCAGGGAATGTGTAAACCTCGGGCGGGTTCTGGCGTGCCTCGACGCCCGCAATCGTCGCGTACGGCGTCACGCGCTCCCACCCTGGCCGCAGCTTGAGGTCGAGCAAGGCCGGCAACGACGCGGTCTCGTCGAGCGTTGAGACGCGCACCAGGCACGCGGCGTTCGCGGCGGGCAATTCCAGGCCGGCGAACGCAAACGATTCGTCCGCCGCATTGGCCGAGCCGGGATTGCGGAAGTAGGCCGGGAAGTACAGCGCCACCAGTTCGTCTGACAGCGGCACGGCGACATTCGTGCCGTGGCTGAAATCGTAAGCGGCCGTCATCGCACGGTAGCGCTGGGTCACGCGCAGGTTCATGGCGTTGCATCGCGGGCCGCCGACGTACGCCACCAGGTAGGCTGCGTGCACCCCGCCATCGGCCGGCAGGCCGCCCGCGAGCGATGGGCTCTCGAACCGGAGGTCGCCATTGGGCAGCGTCAGCGGCACAAGGTCGAGGGCGGTTCGCGGCGCGGCGGCGACCGAGCCGAGCCAGGCCCGAACGTGCCCTTCCTGGTACCGGCGCAAGATCCACAGCGGGCCGACCACGACAAGGGCAAGGGCAACCCACATTGCCAGGGCGTGGCCGGCCGCGCGACCCCAACCCATTTTGGGAGTGATCGATTTGAGCCACTCCACCCGCTGCTCTCGAGAGATGGCGGCGCCGGCCGCGCGTCCCGCCAACATCAGCGAGAAGCCGAAGGCCCACCACCCGACGAACTCCAAGTGGAAGAAATGCCGCTCCTGGAACTGGAGAGCCGGATACCCCGAGAGATACAGCACAAAGAGACCGGCGAACAATCCGATTCGCAAGTTCCAGCAACTAAGGGTCACCAGTGTGATGGCGAGGGGCCACGGCCAGGTCGCGGCAAGCCAGCGCAGCGCAGTCGTCTTGATCAGCAGCAGTCGCTGGACACGGGGAGACACAAAGTCAGGCACCACCAGCGCCGCCGTGGTGGTCGAGTGCGGCAACTCGGTGATGCGGACCGCTGAGGCGTAGAACCGCGCTAACAGATCCGCCGGAAAGTTCGTGGCAATCTCGCGCAGCAACCCACTCGCGGTGCGATCGTAGTCGGCGCCGTACATCGGCAAGAAGCGATGCTGCCCCAGCCTGCGGTCGGCGTAGTTATCAATCATCGCGAGCGCCAGCTCATCGCGGTACTCGAAGCCGACCTCGTAGAGATGGCTGTTCTCGACGCCAAGATCGGCGCTGAAGGCGGGCGTCAGGCCGAGCAACACCAGGTGCTGCGTCGAGCTGCCGCCTCCCGTCTGGTAGACCGACGACATCGGCCACATCGCCGCATAGACCGCCAACAAGTAGATTGCGATCGCCGCTGCCCTGAGGCCGATCCGCTCGCGCAGCCCGATCGGCAGGAACACCGCCAGCACCCCAACCATCGCCGGAATCGCCACCAGCAGGTCGTTGCGGAACCCGATGCCCACGCCGGTGAGCCCGCCCGCCAGCGCGGCCAGCGCCAGCGTGCGCCACGTCGTCACTTCGACCAGCACCAGCCGGATCGCCACCAGCACCAAGGCGAGCACGAACGGCGCCTTCGCGTAATCGCGCAGGTGAGGGATGTTGTGCAGATGGAGGGTCGACACCATCAGCGCCGTGGAGGCAAGCGCCGAGAGCATCCGCCCCATGCCTTGCCGGAAGATCGCGAACGCCAGGACCACGGTGACGCCATACAGAGATCCGTAGAGCGGTGTCAGTGCGCTCCACGCCACCTCGCCACCCACGCGCCAGGTCGCGCCCACCGTCATGATCAGATAGCGGAAGGCCCGCTGCATCGAGGTGAGCGGCTGCGTCGCCAACGATTGAACTTCGCCGCATGACACGGCGTCAGCGGTCCGGGTGAGGAAGTCCGCGAGCGCGGGCCGCGTCTCGGCGGCGGGATTGACGTAGCCGAACCCGCACGCCGCCATCACCGCCGGGCCAAACTCCTGTTGGTAGAACCAGGGCTTGCCGCCCGCGGCGACAAACTGGGGCACGTACCAAGCGGCGGTCACGAACGCCGCTGCGAACAGCCAGACCGCGACCGCGCCCTCAATCCACCAGCGGCGACTCGGCCTAATGGAGCTCGGCCTTTCCGGAGCCGGTGACGATCGGAATCTCACGCATCCAGAGCTGCTTCTCCCACACGTTACGATGCGCGCGGTACCAGTCGATGGTCTTCTGCAGTCCCTGCTCGAACGTCATGCTCGGCTGCCAGCCGAGCACCCGCCGCGCCTTGGCGGCGTCGGCCGTATGCCGGAACACCTGTCCCGGCCGGTCGCCGACATAGGTGATCAGCGATTCGGGCTTTTCCATCAACCTGACGATGTGATGCGCAACCTCGGCGACGCTCAGGCTGTGATCGGTACCGATGTTGATGACCTCGCCGACCACGGCTTCACGGGGGGCGTGAACGATGAGGTCGATCGCCTCGCAGGTGTCGCCGACAAACACCCAATCGCGCTGCGCCACGCCTTGCCCGTGCAACCGGAGCGGCTCGTCCAGCAGGCAACTGGTGATGAATCGCGGCACTGCCTTCTCCAGGTGCTGGCGCGGGCCGAAGTTGTTGAACGGCCGGACGATCACCGCGGGTAGCCGGTAGGTCGCCCAATACGAATAGACCAGCCGGTCTGCCCCCGCCTTCGCGCTCGCATAGGGACTGAGGGGCTTGAGCGCGTGCTCTTCGTTCATCAACGGCGCCTCGGCGGTGCCGTAGACCTCCGAGGTCGAGATGTGCACGAACCGCTCGATGCGATCGGCGCAACGCAGCACGGCGTTCGAGATCACCTGGGTGCCAAGCACGTCGGTCTCGAAAAAATGGTAGTTGTCGAAGATCGAGCGCGTGACGTGGGTTTCGGCCGCGAAATGCACCACGACGTCAACCCGCCGCATCAGGTTCTCCACCAGCGAGGCGTTGCGCACGTCACCGTACCAGAACTCGATGCGACCGCTGGTATGCGCATCTTGGAAGTCGGTGGGCAGGTTATCGACGCTGCCGGCGTAGGTGAGCAGATCAAGCACCAGAATCCGATAGTCCGGATACTTGTTGAAGATGTGGTGCACGAAGTTGCTGCCGATGAAACCGGCGCCACCGGTGACGAGAAGTGTCTTCATGCCCTGGGTCCGCCCTTGACGATCTCGGCGCTCTGGTCGCCGCAGTTGAATAACAGGTCGATCGCCGACAGGAACGGCACAAACTCACCGTGCTGCTGAGGGTAGACCGGGTGTTGGTAGTTCTGCCATGCCACCTCGATGCCGTGGCTGGCGAACAGCGCGACATCGAGGTAGTCGCTCGCCGCATCACCGCTCAAATAGCGGGTGGCGCCGAAATGGCGGCACAGATCGACCAGCCGCTGCGACGGCGGCCCGGTGATCGCCAGCGATGACGTCCGCACCGCCGGTGCCGTGATCTTCAGCCACCCCGCCATCACCCCGGCCACCGCAATGTCCACCTCTGCGAGGTGTGTCCACGGCCGGTTCAACACTTCCTCGATCTCCGGCAGATAGCGCGAGGCATACGGTGCCTTGGCATAGTACTGCTTCAGCGACGCGACGTGCTTCCGCTGCCAGTTGGACCGGGTGTCGATGAGGGTCTCGAGGATGCGTGGCTGGCCCTGGCCATGATGGCGGACCGGCACGGTCAGCCAGAGTGGACCTGCCGGCGTCTTGATCCGGTTTCGATTCCGCCACCCATGCTTGTCAAACTGCACATCGTCGTAATAGGCGAAGACGTCGGCCCGCCGCATCTGATCGAAGAAACCAAGCCAGGGCAGGTAGCCGGGTTGGAGGACGACGAGCGTCTTGGTGAGGCCAGCAGCGGCAGTCATGCGAGGTAGAGGTCGTACCACTCCTGGAAGACCACGAAAGCCAGCACCTTGTTCACGTCGGTGTAATCGGCGCCGGGCTGATAGAGGCGATCGACCAGCGCGCCGATGCCGGCCGTGGCGAAGAAATCGTGGCGACGAAGCCGGGCCGGACTGAGCGTGTCGCGCACGTACGACTCGAGGTCGCCCAGCATCCACTGTGTGACCGGCATCAGGAACCCTTCCTTCGGCCGGTCGACCATCTCTGCCGGGAAGTAGCGCCGAGCGGCCTGCTTGAGCAGATATTTCGTGTCGCCCAACCTGATCTTCACCCGCCCAGGCAAGCGAGCAACGAACGTGACCAACTCGGTGTCGAGATAGGCACTGCGGACTTCGAGCGAATGCGCCATCGACAGCCGGTCGCCATACGTCAGCACCTGATCTGGAAAGATGGTCTTGAACTCAGCCTCGAGGATGCGGTTGAGCGGATCGCTGGCGGTGAGCCGGGCGAACACTTCGCGCAGGTAGGCCGCCGTGCTGGTGCCAGCGAGGCTGCGTTGTAGATCAGGGCTGTAGAGGCCCCGCTGCTCTTGATCGCCAAACACCAGCAGCTTGGCGCGCCACTCCCAATCGGCCACGGGCTGGTCGCCAGGTCCGAGCAACTGGGCAAGATACTCCGGCCGATGGTCGAACGGCTTGATCAGGCTGGCATCACCGGTCCGTTGATACTCCCCCAACCGCGCCAGCGGTTGTGCGAGACGATGGGAGAGGTAGCTGCCGAAGATTTCATCGGCGCCATCGCCTGACAACGCCACCTTCACGTGGCGGGCGATCAACTGCGACAGAAAGTAACTGGACACGACGCCCGCGAACGGCTCGTCGAAGCAGCCAAGAATTTTTCGCAGGTTGTCCGGATAGTTGCTGAACTCGATGGTTTCTTCGTGATGCTCGGTGCCGTACTTTTCTGCGACCCACCTCGCCCACCGCCGGTCTTGCTCTTTGCCTGGCGTGGTCGATTCCTGCGAATAGGTCAGCGTGAAGGTCTTGATCCGCCCGGCCGCTTCGGCGGCCAGGGCCGTTGACAGGCTCGAGTCGAGGCCGCCGCTCAGGAAGAAGCCGATCGGCACGTCCGACAACAAGCGCCGCTTCACGCCCTGCCCGAGCAGCCGGATCACTTCGTCTGTCAGGACCTCGTCCGGCTGGCGGTCCAGATCCGGATCGACCGTGAAGTCCAGGTCCCAATAGCGGCTGATCACCGGCAGCTCGCCGGGCCGGAACGTCAACCGGTGCGCCGGCGGAAGCATGTAGACGTCCTTGAAGATCGTCAGCGGGTGCGGTACGTGCTTGAGGCTGATGAAGTGGTGCATGGCCTCGAGGTTGATCGTCCGTGAGAATCCCGGGACCGCCAGCAGCGCCTTGAGTTCGGAAGCGAAATACAGCACCTCGCCGCTGTGCCAGTAGTAGAGGGGTTTCTTGCCCATCCGGTCGCGCGCCAGCAACCCGCTCTGGCGGCGCTCATCCCACACCGCGATCGCAAACATGCCGTCGATGTGCTCGGGCAGGCCGGCGCCGTGCTCTTCGTACAAATGGGGCAGGACTTCAGTGTCGCAATGGGTGTGAAGACGATGGCCGGCCTGAAGGAGCCGCGGTCGGATCTGCGGGTAGTTATAGAGCTCGCCGTTTTCGGCCGCCCAAATCGAGCCGTCCTCGTTGGCCATGGGCTGCCGCCCGTGAGCAAGGTCAAGAATGGCCAGCCGGCGCGCGCCCAGTGAGAAGCGCTCGCCGGCTACCACGTGACCGTCGTCCGGGCCGCGGTGACGAAGCGTCGCCAACATCGACTCGGTCACGGCGCGGTCGCCGCGCCCGAACATCCCACTGATGCCACACATCGCTGGAGATTACCTGCCGAGCGGCGCATAGCTGCCCGGACGCGCGCCCTCATGAACGGGGGATACCGGGGCCACGCCCGACACGCTCACCTCGTCGCTCAGCACGCTGTCGGCGACCGAGCGAGTCTCAAAATCGACGGTGTACTCGGCGGTCGGGACGAACTCGAACCGATCCGCGCGCGCGGCCACGTTGACCCATTCGAAGACGAGCCGGGAATCGGACGCCCGGGCAATGGTGCCGGCGTAGCGCAAGAGCCGAGCGACAAACAGCGCACGGTTGCTCGGATAGTACTTGAGGGTGGTGAACACGCTGGTCAGGGCAATGCATTCGGCGACCTGCACGAATCGCGCGGAGCCGATCGCCTGAAAATCCGACACCAGCCGGCGTGGCGCGCCTGAGCGTGGCGCCTCCCACACGCGCACGAAGAAACTGACCACGTCAGCCGTGAAGACACGCCAGAGAATGATGCCAAACGTATTGGCGTAGAAATCGAGCGCACGCTGGAACGGTGCTGGCAGCGAGCGGTGGCGCAACTGGTTGTAGAACATGCCGGCACGGACCACGGGCAGCAGCGCGATGTACCCCCAGCAGAAAGCCACGAGCGCCGACTGCGCGAGCGCCGGCATCGGCTGCGGGACCACTGGCGCGGCTGCCGGCAAGATGCCCAGCAGCCACCCTTCGGCCGCGGTGCCGGTGCCGATGAACAACAGGCAGCAAAGCATCACCATCTCGCACAGGAAACCCAGCCGAATCTGCGTGGCGATGAAGATGAAACTGAGCAGGATGCCCAAGCCACCGAGCGTGCGTGTGGCCGGGATCAGCATCAGCAGGCCGCACACCACTTCGGTGCCCCAGGCCATCTCGTTGAAGCACCGGAACAGCGGATGGGTGGGGCGCCACTGCGCCCAGAAACGCGGCCAGTAGCCCCACTCGGGGTTGACCATGCCGAGCTCCATGCCGTGGTGGTGGCGATAGCCGGCGACGAGTTTGTAAAGTCCGGCCGACAGCATGATCGCGCCAAAGTCCAACTGCAGCGTCAAGAGCACCAGTCCGCGAGCGCCCGGCGCACCGCGGCTCGCCAGCTCGAGCGCGAACACCGCGGCCCCGAGCCACAACGCGATGAAGCCGGGCGCGCCCATGCCGCGAGAAACGCTGGTCCAGCGCAAACGGTTGAAAAAGTAGTAGCAGCACAGCAGGTTCACCGCCGCAGCTGGCAACACCAACCGCCCGGCCAGTAAAGCCGCGTCGGCGCCGACCCACAGCGCCAGCAGGGCGACGGCCGCCGGCGGATTCTGAATCGCATCGGCCAATCGGCCTGATTCGGTGTAGCCGCCCCAGCGTTCACCAAAGAAATAGCGACGCGCGTGTGGCAACGCCGCGCCCAGCGTCAATAGCATCAAGCCACCGTAGGCGGACCGCACGAGCGCCTGCAGTTCAGGACTCAAGGTCGGGAGTAGTTGCGCGTCCATCATCGCGACGGGTCCTCGAACGTCATTGGCCCAGTCGCACTCCTGGCGCCAGCCCCGCGTCCCGCAGTGCGTCATGATCCGCGCGCCGCCCCTCGAGCTCGGCCGACAGCAGCCGAAGGTCGCCGTCACCGCAGGCGACCCGCACCTCGTCATCTGAGCATCGAACGACGGTGCCTGGCCGCGCGGGTTCGCCATCGGCGACCACCGGTTCGACCTGCCGTAACACCAGCTTGGCTGCTCCGCACCACGTGTGGGCTCCCGGCCAGGGTGACGTCAGCGCGCGCACGAGGTTATAGATCTGGTTGTTCGACTGGGTCCAATCCACCAGCCCATCATCCGGTGTTCGCATGCGGTAGTAGCGGGCCCGCGATTCGTCCTGAGGTGTTTTCGGAGCGGTGCCATGCGCAATCTCTGGCCACCATCTCTCCAGCAATGCTTCGCCGGTTTTCCGCACCCGCGCTTGCACAGAGGTGATGTCATCGCGCCACTCGATCGGAAAGCGTTGCTCGGCGATAACCGGTCCGGTATCGATGCCGGCGTCAATGTAGTGCAGCGTCGCGGCGCTTTCGCGTTCGCCGTTGATGATGGCCCAGTTCATCACGTGGCCGCCGCGGTACTCCGGCAGCACGCCGCCATGGAGATTGACCGCGCCCTTCGTAGCCATGTCGATCAGTTCCGGGGCCAGCAGCATGGAATACGACCACACGAACAGCACGTCGGGACCAAGGTCGTGAACGGCGGCCAGGAACGGTGCCGATGCGGCGCGCCCGGGCTGAACCAGGAGTGGCAGGGACCGTTCGCGAGCGCCGGCAATCACCATCTCGACGTCGTGGCCCTGCCGGTTGCCAGGAACGACGACCGCCACCGGCGAAACACCCAGGCGTTCGAACGTGGCAAGGGCCGCCAGCGCCGACGGCCCGTAGCCAAACACCACGACGCGACTGCTCCGCGTCAACTACTTCGACTCGGGCAGGTCGTGCTGTGGCTGGTAGACATCGACGTCGACGCCGAGATCCTTCTTCATGACGTCTCTCACGTGATCGCCAGAGGTCTTGAGGACCTTGAGCCAGCCGTGTTCCCAGTCGCGCACGCCGGCCAGCCAGGCTGAACAGCCGTTGCAGGGCCACGCTTCGGCGCCCTTGCCCTCGAGATGCAGGCGGCGATACCAGTTGAAGCGCTCTCCTTGCCAGATTTCCTGCAGGCTGGCGTCATTGACGTTGGGAAACAGGTCAGCGGTCCGGAACGAAATGTCCTGTCCGCATAACGCCACGCGCCCGAGGGTGTCGACGTTCAGGCGCTCGAAGGGCCACACGCAGGGCTCCTTCCGCTCGATCGGCACGGCCTTATAAAGGTGCGGATCCATGGCGTGCCCGAGCTGGATGGTCGTGTTGTCGTCCCACGACAGGAACTTGCGGGTAATCACTTCATCGACGCCGACATCTTCCATCCAGAACTTCACTGCCGCCTCCATCTTTCCTTCCATGATGTCCTGACGGATCATCGAGACGACGATGCGGTTGGTGGTGCGGAACTGCTTGCGCATCGCGAGCGCCGCGCGGATGTTGCTGACGTGGTTGTCGAACCACTTGTGGGCGTCGCGGGGCGGCCCGCCATGCGGCGGCCGCACTTTCGCATAGGTCTCGGCATCCGCGGCGTCCATCGAGAACTCGATCAGGTCGATTCCCGCCTTGAGGATGCGTTCGAGCTTGGCGCGGAACGCCGGCAGCGGACCGAACATGCTGCCGTTGGTGTTCATCCAGATGCGAGCGCCCTTCGCCTTGGCATACTCGACCATTTCCACCATGTGCTTGTGCAGCATGGGCTCGCCACCGCCGGTGCAGCGCATCCACGCGCCGTACTTCCCGCACTCGTCCGCCATCTTTTCCCACAGCGCGACCGGCATCAGGTCGCCGCCGTGGGCGTGATAGAACTGGCGCAATTCCGAGTTGCCGTCGGTATAGGGACACATCGGGCAGCCGAAGTTGCAGGGATAGATGATCGAGATCACCACCATCAGTGGGAACTCTTCAGCTCCGGGCCTCAGGCCGAACTGCTTGGCTGCGACAGGCAACGCACGATGAATGGCTGCCGGCTTGATTTCGATCACGGGTGAGATCCTCTGGTCGTTGGGGTTGGTACGTCTGACATTGTCACAGCGATTCGTGACGGCTACCGCGACAGCGCGCCGGTAACTGGCGGCGGCCGGCAGACAACAGTGGTGTTCTCGTCATCGTCCCAGGCGGGCATACAAGGGCAACGACTCCCAGTCGGGAGGTAGCGTGGCGCCGAGCAACAAGGGGAATGGCCGCAGATCGCTGAAGCGGTAGACCCCCTGCACACATCCCGGACGGGTATCTGAGAATTCGAGGCCGGTGAAGCTTTCGAACACCGGCAGTAGTATTCGCGTCGGGCCGGCGGCGGCACTACGGCGATCGATGACCATGGTTCTTGTGAAGTCGCCGTCGGCGTCTGCGGGGTCATAGCGGAAGGTGACCGCGGGCTTGGGTCCACAGGCCGATTCGTCGAGGTCAACCTCGACGTATTGAGGCCAATCGCCAGCGGCAATCGCGGTCAGCCTCGTCGCCGGATCTGGCACCCTGTCCTTGGCTGCCTGGAGGTAGGCATTGAACAAGCGTCGCGCCCCGAGTTCCTGATAGGCGCGGGCGCCGACCATCAACCCCACGAAGGCGATCAATGCTGGCAGCACCACCGTGGCCGCTCGCAGCCAGACGAGCCGCGCGCTGTGCGGGTAGACCGGCCGTTCACCTTTCTTCGCTTTCAAGAACATCCATGCCCGTTGCAGCAGGAAGCCCAGCGCCCACCAGCCGATAAACTCCAGGTGGAAGTAGTGCCGCTCCTGAAACTGAATCGCCGGGTAGCCGCCGAAGTACGCCAGCACAAACACCAGGAAGAACCCCAACCGCACGCTCGTGCCGGCGGCGACGATCACCGCCGCGATGGCGATCCACGCGCCCGCCGACCTCAGGGGCTGAATCAGGGTCTGGCGCGCACTGAACACCGGCCAGGCCCAGGCGGCCGCCGGGGCGCCAGCGTCAACAAACGGCAGTTCGACAACCTGGATCACCGACGCATACGCGCGGGCAACGAAGTCCGCGGGGAAGGCGAGGACAATGGCCAGCAGTTGGCGGCCGCTCTGGACGTCGTATTCATGCGAGCAATAGATCGGACGCGGGGCCTCAGGTTGCGTGCGCCGCGCAAACCCTTGCACTCCGCGAATGACAAAACCATCTTCGTAGCGATAGCCGAAGTCATAGGGCGCGGAAGCGATTCGCAGCGGGCCATCGAAGGGGGACTGCATGCCGAGCAGGGCGACGTGCCACTGGCAACCGCCCTTCTGGTAGACCGCCGAGGTAATCGGCCAGCTGACCATGGCGAAGGTCGCGACGAACACGGCGGTCGCCGCGGCTTTCAGCGGCAGGTTGGCCGTCAGCCGGCCTGGCAGAAACACGAACAGCACCGCGACGATCAGTGGCAGGTTGATGAGAAGGTCGGTACGGAACCCGTAGCCCACACCAAGGACAGCGCCGTACGCCGTGGCCAGCGCGAGCAACCTCCTTCGGCTGACGGGTGTCGTCACCATAATGCCGAGAATCACGATGAGCGCCAGGGTAAATGGCGCCTTTGAATAGTCGCGAAGGTGGGGCAGGTTGGCCAGGTGCAGGGGGGACGTCGCGATCGCGATCGCACAGAGCGCGGCCAGCACGCGCCCCATGCCCAGCCGAGCGATGGCATAAACCAACGCGTTCACCGCCCCGAAGAAGAGCCCGAAGAGCGGGCCCATGCCGCTCCAGGAGATGCCGAGGACACGCCACGACCAGCCGACCGTCCGCTGTAAGTAGGTCCATGCTTCGGTGACGAGCGCTTCGCGTCCAACGACGAGATCGGCCGGCAGTTCGCGACAGTCGAACGAGTCGCGGCGGCGCGAGAGGAAGTCGCCGAGCGCGGCGGGCTGGGGATTCGACGTGACGAAACCCTTGCCACAGGCCACCATCACGGCCGGCTCAAAATACGACTGATAGAACTCGGGTTCGTTGCCCTGCCCTTTCCAGGTCTTCCAGAACTGCGTGGCCCAGGTGCCCGACACCAACAACACGACCAGCGCGACGATCAAGTCGAGGCGCCATCCGGGCGCGCCGGTCGAGCGGCTCGGCGTGTCGTTCGCCAGTGGCGGTTGACTCATTTCGGATTCGACCGCGCAGGTGTCGCCTGCCGGCGAGTGACTTCCCAGTCCGCCAGCCGCTGATAGAGCGGCCGCGATTGCCAGCCGGGCGGTAATATCGCCCCCAGCAGCAGGGGAAACGGCTTGAGGTCATTGATCCGCCGAACCGTGGTGACGCATCGCTCGCCGCCCGATGCTTCCAGCCCGCTATAGCGTTCGAACACCGGCATGAAGATGGTCGTCGTGCCATCGACGCCGGATCCGTGGTCCAGGGCGATGGTGCGCGTGAAATCCTGGTTCACATCAACCTTGTCGTAACGGAACGTGAGCGTGCCGCTGTCGCCACATCCGGCGCGGTTCACCGACACTTCGAGCAACTGGGGCCATTCGGCCGCTGGCAGCACCGGCAAGGGCCCGAGCGGCGGGTCAACCGCGAGCTTTGGCGCGGCCAGGTATGCATCGAGCAGTCGCGCGACCTGGCGGCCCTGATACCAACGAGCCGTCACCAGGACCAGGCCCGCGCCAACCGCCACGGCGGCAAGAACCAGCGCCGATCGAACCGCGGCGCGCGCGAAGGTCGGCCAGTCGGGCCAGTACCGGCGGATCGCGCCCGGCGCGGTCACCACGCTCTGCGACACAAACGCGATGGCCCACCAGCCCATGAACTCGAGATGAAAGTAGTGCCGCTCTTGAAATTGAATGGCCGGGTAGCCGCCAAAGTAGACCAGCAGGAACAGCAGGACCGCAGCCAGCCTCAAGTGCGCCGCCGCGGTAACCCAGATCGCCAGGGCCGCAAACCAGAAGCCCCAGCGATGGTCCGGCCGCAACACCCACGACCGAACGTGGTAGATCGGCGTGAACCAGTCGGCCATCGGAGCCAGGAAATTACGGAATGGCAATTCGACGATTTGGAGAACCGACGCATAGGATCGGGCCAGCAGGTCGGCTGGAAAAGTGGTGGCTATGGTCTGCAGGTATTGGCCACTCACGCCGTCGTACTCTCGAGAACAGAATGTAAGAGCCGCCGCTGATGGCGTCATTCGCCACCGATAGCCGTTGACGGTTCGATCGATGTAAGCGTCGGAGTAGGCGTGCCCGAAATCGTACGGACCCGGTTCGATCCTCAGGTGCGGATCAAACGGCGACTGCAGTCCCAGGAGGGCGACGTGCCACTGGCAGCCCCCTTTCTCGTAGACCGCCGACGTGATCGGCCAGCTGACCACCGTGAAGGTGGCGAGGAAAATCGCAGTGGCGGCCGCCTTGAGCGGCAGCCGGCCCAAAAGGGGACCGTCGAGAAAACAGAACACCACGATCGGCAGGATCGGCACGGAGATCAAGAAGTCGGTCCGGAATCCATAGCCAACCCCGAGGACCAAGCCGTAGAGCGCGGCCAGGAGCAATAGCGCCTTCGCGCGCCACGGCCTCGTCACCAGCAGGCCGAGCACCAGCACCAGCGCCAGGGTGAACGGCGTCTTGGCGTAGTCCCTCAGGTGCGGCAGGTTGAGCAGGTGCATCGACGAGATCGCCAGCGCGCCAGCTGCCATCAAGGCGAAAGGCCACCTCAGTGCGAGCCGGAAGATGCCGTAGGCCAGTCCAATCGACAGCGCAAACAGCAGGCCGAACAGCGGGCCCATGCCGCTCCACGAGATGCCTAACAAGCGCCATGCCCAACCCACGGTGGTTTCGAGATACAGCCAGGCTCCCTGGTAGACGTGCTCGGGGTCGAGTTCGAGATCGGCCGGCAGGTCGGCGCAATCGAAACGGTCGGTGCGGAGGAAGAGAAAATCTTCGAGCGGCTTGGGCTGATGTCTCGAGATCACGAACCCGCGCCCGCACGCAATCATGACGGCCGGTTCGAAGTACGGCTGGTAAAACACTGGTTGCCCGCCACGTGCCGTCCAACCGTTCCAGAAGCCTGTTCCCCAGACGCCCGATGCGAGACACAACGCCAGCACAATCGCGCCGTCGATTCGCCAGTTGTGAGGAGTGGTCACTTGCCAGTAATGGTGATGCGCGGTGCCGCCACGTGCCCGTTACTCGATCGCGTACGACGCCGACCCAATCCGGAACCGGCTCGGGGTCACGGTCTCGACCGGGTTGCAGTTGGCGATGGCCACCATGAAACCCGCGGTCTCGTCGATCATGAAGCTCATCTCGTTGTTCGGCGGGACGGCCGGGGCGAGCCAGGCCGCGGTCGTGCCGTTGAGCGCGCCGACACAGACCCGCCCGCGCGAGGCGCTGAGCGATAGCCGCACAAAGACTCGCGCACCGGCGGGTGCGGCCACTACCGGACTGGTCGCTTGATAACCGGATGTCGACTGGTCGCCGACAATCGTCCCCGACCCGAACAGGTTCACCGATACCGGCCGCGCCGAAACGGTGGTCCATGTCGAGAGCGCCGGCAGTGGCACAAACGGCGGCAGTGTCGGGTCGCTTTCCCAGTCGGCCAGACGTTGATACAAGGGCGACGATTGCCAGCCAGGAGGCAACGTGGCTCCCAGCAAGACCGGCAGCGGCTCTGGCGACAGCACGCGAAAGGCACCGGCGAGGCATCCGTCTCGCCGATCGGAGACTTCCAGTCCGAGGTAGTTCTCAAACACCGGCTGGAAGATCCGCGTCACTCCGCTCGTGCGAGTCAACCGGTCGATCGTGACGGTCCGCGACAGGTCGCTATTCATCACTCCGGCGGCATAGCGAAAAGTCACGGAGGGATTCCGGCCGCATCGCGCCTGGTCGAGATCAACCTCGAGCAACTGCGGCCATTCGCGCGGCGCAATTCCCTGCAGGGCGCCGCTCGGAACATCAAGAGGGGTCTTGGCTGCGTCGACGTACGAACCGAGCAACGCTACGGCGCGCCCATGTTGGTAGCGGCGCGCGACGATCAGCGAGACGACGATGACGGCGACCGTCAGCGCCGAGAATGCGGCTGCCCGGGCCACCGAACCCACCGCCGGCGCCCAGGCCGGCACGTCCTTCCCCAGCAACCAGCTCTTGGCGATGGCCTGATGCACGACAAAACCCGCCGCCCACCAGGTGATGAATTCGAGATGAAAATGGTGCCGTTCCTGAAACTGAATCGCGGGATAGCCGCCGAAGTACGCCACAAAGAACAGCAGGAACAATCCCAGGCGCACACTGCAGAGACTCACCATCAGGAGCGAGGCCGCGCCTAAATAGACTCCCCATCCGATCCGTGGACGAAGCACGGCTTCGCGCATCTCGTAGAGGCTCGTAGCCCATCCAGGCAGCGGGCTGGCCCACGACAGGAACGGCAACTCCGCGACCTGCAAGACCGAGGCATAGGCGCGGGTGATCAAGTCGGCAGGAAATGCCAGGACGATCGCTCGCAACAGGCGGCCGCTCTGCACATCGTATTCGTGCGAGCAGAACTGTAACGCGGCCGCGGACGGGTCCATGCGGGCGCCATACCCGTAGACAGTCTGTGCGATATAGCCGTCCGAATACGCGTATCCGAAATCGTAGGGCGCCCGCGCCACATGCAGGGCGTCGTCAAACGGCGCCTGCAGCCCCAGCAGCGAGACATGCCATTGGCAGCCGCCCTGTTGGTAGACCGTCGATGCGGCCGGCCAGCTGACCAGCACAAAGGTGGCGGCAAACACCGCCGCCGCCGACGTTTTCAGTACCAGGTTCTTGGTCAGGCCGCCGTCGACAAACGCAAACACCGCCAGCACGAACACCGGGACGTTGACGAGGAAGTCGGTCCTGAACCCGTAGCCAATGCCGAGAACTGCGCCATAGGCCACCGCCAAGGCGAGCAGCAGATTGCGGCGAACGGGGCGGGTGACCAGGACGCCGAGGATGAAGACCAGCGCCAGCGTGAATGGCGCCTTGGCGTAATCGCGAAGGTGCGGCAGGTTGGTCAGGTGGATGTAGGAAGTGGCCAGACCCACGGCGCACAGGACTGCCACCGGCCGCCCCATGCCCAGCCGGCAGATTCCATACGCCAGGACGATGACGATGCCGAACAGCATCCCGAACAGCGGGCCCATGCCGCTCCACGAGATTCCCAACAGCCACCACGCCCATCCCACCGTCGTCTGCAGGTAAATCCAGGCGCCCTGGTAAAGGCCTTTGCGGCCGACTTGCAAGTCGGAGGGCAGATCGGCGCAAGTGATCGCGTCGCGTTTCAGGCTGAGGAAGTCAGCAAGGGCTGCCGGTCGGACGGATTCGGCGACCCCGAACCCCTTGCCACAAGCCACCATCACGGCAGGCTCAAAGTAGCCTTGGTAAAACACCGGCTGGCCGCCGTTGGCGGTCCAGGCATTCCAGAACCTCGTCGCCCACGCGCCCGAGCCGCCCAACAGGACAAGCGCGATCGCCAGGTCAACCAAGCGCGAATGGGTCAGCACTCGCCTTGCCAGCGACGTCGAAGATGGGTTCACTTAGTAGCAGAGCGGCGCCGCGCCACGGCGAGGAGAGAACCGCCAAACGGCAGGCTCCAGCCCCGGTGGAGCAACGCTTCGTCCAGTTTCATGATCCGGTCAAATGCGGCGTTCAACGGCCGCGGCAGGTCGACCCGGGTCGCAAAGTCAGCAGTTGACTCGGCGGGTGCGCCGCGGCCGCGATCGAACAGGCGGGAGGCCAACATGAACGGAAACAGCAGGGTGACGAACGAGGTCACGTAGACCACCTCGAACCCGGCGCGATCGAGCCGCTCGACCAGCTGGCGGCGGCTGTAGCGGCGCTTGTGATGCACCAGCTCGTCGAGGGTCCCCCACATCCATTGGTATTGCGGCACCGTGATGATGAACAGGCCGCCCGGCCGCAGGGTCTCCCGCACCTCGGTCATCACCAGTTCGTCCTGGTCAATGTGTTCGAGCACGTCGAACGCGCCGACGACATCAAACGCCGCCTTGAAGGGGATGTCGGTGGCGTCGAGCTGAATGAACTCGACGTCAGGCATCTTCGCGCGCGCATACTGCAAGCCCTGGATGTAGATCTCCGAGCCGGTCAGGCGCAGGTTGGGAAGCTGACGCAGGGCGCCGATCACGCCGCCAATCCCACAGCCGATCTCGAGCATGTCGAGTGGACGCTCGCGGCCGGCGAACCTGCCGACGACATCGGTCAACACCCGGTTGCGGGTGCGACACCAGAAGCTGCGCGCTTCCACTTCGGCGGTGACGTCGAAACCGCCGCTGGGGTAATCGGCGAAGTCACGGGCCAGGGCGGGGGCGTAACAGCGAATCCCGTCAATCTCCTGAAACGGCGCACCGGTCACGGTCAGTACTTCTCTCGCACGATGTAGTTCGGCTTCTTCTTGACTTCATCGTAGATGCGCCACACGTACTCGCCGATGATTCCCAGCATCACCATCAGGACGCCGCCGATGCCAAGCAGCAGGATCATGATCGGCGCCCATCCGGTGAAGGGCGTGCCATGCCGGAAGTAGGTGTAGGCAATGTTGGCGGCGTACAGGAAGCCCGTAAACGCGGTGGCCGCGCCGGCCACGCTGATGAAGCGGATGGGCAGGTACGACGAGTCCAGGATGGCATCGAGCGAGTTCTTCAGCCGCTTGGCAAAGGTGTACTGCGAGCGGCCGATGGTCCGCTTTGCACGGGTGTAGGGAATGAAGGTCGTCTGGTAGCCCATCCACAGTAAGTCGCCCTGGAAGAAGCGGTTCCGTACCTCGATGCTGTTGAACGAATCGACGACCCGGCGCGCCATCAAGACGTAGTCGAACCCGCCGGCGGGCATCTGCGGAAACGACAGGCGAACAATGCGGTAAAACAGCCGGGAGGTCAGCCGCGAACTCCACTTGTCTTCGCGCTCGGCACGGTGCCCGATTACCAGCTCCGAACCCGCCTCGAAGTCGCGGACCATGCGCGGAATCAGTTCCACCGGATCCTGCAAGTCGGCCGACAGGTGCAGGACCAGATCGCCGGTCGCCCCCTTCAATCCGGCGAGAATCGCAGCCATCTGGCCGAAGTTACGCGTGAACGAAATCACCCGCACCTTCGGGTCCTGTTCGCGGATCCGCAGCAGTTCCGCCAGCGACCCGTCGTCGGAGCCATCGTCCACGAATACGAACTCGTAGTCGTAGGCCGACAGGTCGTTGGCGAGGGCGCCCAGGATCTTCTGATAAGTGAGCGTGACCGCCCGCTCGTTGCGGTAGACCGGAATCACGAACGAGATGGTCTGGGCCGCGCTCATGCGGTCGCCTGGATGTCGCGAATGATCGCGCAGATCGTGTCGACCGCCGACAGTGCCAGCGTGCCATACAGCGGCAGGCACAGCACCTGGTCGACGACCGCGTGCGCCACCGGCAGCCGGCCGATGGCGGCCGACGGCAGGTCACTGTAGCAGGCGTAATCGGTGCACAGTGGATAAAAGTACTTGCGGGCAAGGACGTTGTAGTTCTTGAGCGTATCGAACACGACATCGCGCGAAACGCCGAAGCCGTCGGCGTCGATCCGCACGACAAAATACTGGCAACTGCTTTCGACACCGACTGGCTCAGGCATCAGCGTCAGGCCAGCGAGATTCGCCAGTTGCTCGCGGTAGCGCGCGATAATTATCTTCCGGCGCGCAACCTCTTCCTCGACGCAGTCGAGAACGGCCAGGCCGAGGGCGGCTTGCAGCTCGTTCATCTTGCCGTTGATGCCGACGACGTCGACTTCTTCCTGGTTGAGGATGCCGAAGTTCTTGAGGTGATCGAACGCCGTCTTGCTGTCTGCCTTCGGGCAGGTCAGCGCTCCCCCCTCGGCGGTGTGAAACAGTTTCGTGGCGTGAAAGCTGAACATCGACGCATCGCCGAAATTACCGATACCAACGCCGTCAATCTTGGTGCCGAAGGCGTGCGCCGCGTCGTAGACGATCTTGAGGCCGCGGCGATTGGCGATCGCCTGCAAGGCCGTGACCGCGCACGGGATGCCGTAGACGTGCACCGCAAGAATCCCCGTGGTCCTCGGCGTGATCAGCTCCTCGACCCTGGCCGGGTCGAGGGTCATGGTCTCGGGATCGATATCGCAGAACACCGGCGTCGCGCCGCTCCAGCTGATGGCATGCGGGGTCGCGGGAAACGTGAAGGGTGTCGTAATCACTTCCCCGCGCATGCCGAGCGCCCGCACCGCGGCGAGCAGGGCAATGGTGCCGTTGTTGAAAAGCGAGACGTTCGGCACCGCCAGATACCGCGCGATCGCCTGCGTCAACCGCACGTGCTGCTGACCGTCGTTGGTCAGCCACCGCGCCTCCCACACCTCCGCGAGCCTGGCGTGCAGAGCGTCGAGCGGCGGCAGCAGCGGGCGGGTGACGTAGATGGGCTCGGCAAACGCTGTGATCACGGCAGCTGCACCTCGGGAGACATCATGACACCAGGTCGTACGCCGCCACCATGTCGCGGACCTCGTCCCTGGAGTTGAACATCATCACATCCAGGATTGAGAGGCTCGGCATGAACGGGGCATCGTACTGGCGGTAAACGATCGGACGCGATTGGATGAAGCGGAGTGCTATGCCGTGGTCGGCGAACGCGGCCGGGGAATACAGCGCCCGCCCCCCTGGCAAGTTCACGTATTGTGTGGCCTCGAGTGCGCCGCACAGCGCCACCACCTTGCGCTCGCCCTTCAGGCCATGATCGATGCCAACCGCCGACGACACCACGATCGGCGTGTGGATGTCGAGGTAGTCGGCGGTCACCTGGATGCCGTGGTGCAGGTACTCGAACAGGTTTCTGCGTCCGCACCGGACGATCGCCTCGAGGACCGGGAACACCGCGGCAAAACTGGGCGCCTTGCGATAGCTGGCGGCGAGCTGCTCGAGCATCCGATCCGGGTCGAAGTCGTCCGCAATCAACCGTTCCACCACGGTCAGGTAATCCGACCCCTTCTTCAGCGGGAGGGTAAAGAACGCGTCGGTGCCATTCCGCAGGAACCGATTCCGGTTGATCCACCCCTTCTTCGTGTACTGGATGTTGTCGTAAATCACGAAGCGATCCACTGCCGCCAACAGCTGCCAGTAGCCGATGTATGGGAGGAAATACGGTTGCATGATTCCGACCGTCACGCCGCTAGGTCCTCACCTACGACGGGCCCTTCTCGCACACCAGATAGATGCTCGAGCAGAGATCGGGGTAAAGGTGACCCAGTTGGTAGCAGCCGTCGAGATACTCGGCCGAGATGATGTCGGTCGCGAGGAGCCGGTCCCACTGAAAATTGGCGAGCGCCTTGAAGAAAATGCCGGAGCGGTGGACGACCCGCAAGCCTGCGGCCGAGGCATCGCGCTCGAGCGTGTCGAGAGAGTAGGTGATGCGGTGGCCGTGCTCGCGCTCGGCTGGGGTGATCGCGGCATGGTGGGTGATCAAGCCCATGCGCACCGCGATTTGCCGCGAGGCGGCATTGGCGTTGGGACACACCAGGAACAAGCGGCCCGACGCAGACAGCCACTCCCGGTTGACCCGGGTCAGCACGCCGACCGGATCGTCCAGGTGCTCGAGGACGTGGGTCAGCACGATATTGTCGAAGGTCCGGCCGAGTGCGACCGTCTCGAAGGTGCCTTCAACGAAACTGATCGCGCTGCCGAGCGCCGTGCGGGCCGCGGACACCGCCTCGGGCGACGCCTCGACGCACGTGATATCGCTGAAATGAGCTGCCAGCCGCCTGGTGAAGTCGCCGCGAAAGCTGCCCAGTTCCAGGGCGCTGCCGGGCACGAAGAACGGCGCGAACGACCGCAGCATGAACGGGTGCATGACGTCGAGATCGAAGGTGTAGGCGTACTTGTGCCCAAGCGCATCCTGCGACTCGCGATCGTAGTTCCGGCTCGCTGATTCCATCTAACGCTCCATCACGGCAACGCCAAACCCATGCCGGCCGAATGCGTTCCCGTTGTAAAGCATGTAGGCCTGATCGCCACACCAGAATACATGAGGATAACAGAGCATCTCGGCATCCCAGCCGGAGTCCGAGACCGCGATGCCCGCCGCTTGGTCGTCCCTCACCCACTCACGCAGGTCAGCCGACCAGGCGTAGCCGAGACGGTAGCCGCGGCTGGTGTTGCTGCGGAAGTCAGTCGCCTGCCGATAGCAGAAGTACATGTGCCAGCGGCCGTCGTGTTCGAACACCGTGGGCAAGGCCTGGCATTCATCGCCGCCGAGCACGTCGGCGACGATCGGTGTGCCGGCGCGACGCCATGACACGCCGTCAACGGAACTGGCGTACGCAATCTTGTAGACCCGCGCCGGGCCCGGTTCGGTGGGACTGTCGACCCAGCGCGTCCCGAAGATGTACCACATGTGCCACCGGCCCCCCTGCACGAGCACGAACGGGTCGCCGACCAGGAACGGTTCGTCCGGCGTCGGCGCCATGATCGGCCCTGGGCCCACTCGCTCGAAGGTTCGACCACCATCGAGGCTCATGGCGAGGCCAATCGCCGTCTCCACGGGCACGGACACGCGCCGGCTCCAGCCACAGGTGTAAGCGTAGATCTTCCCCTCGTGCCTGACGATGTTGATCGGGAAGATGCCATGCTCGTCGAAGCACCCGAGTCCACCGAGCGGGATTACCGTCGCCTTGGAGGTGCCGATGATCTGTTGCAGGCGGCGGTCAACATCCACATAAGCGATGTGGCTGAGGAACTGTCCCGTGACGTCGCGGCTGCGGGTGGAAAAATAGATCCGCACGAAGTCGTCGAACACCAGGGCCTGGGGTGACTGGGCATAGTCGGTGCAGCCATTCGGCAAGTCGTACTGCTGCGGCTGGAACAGCAAGCCCTGCTTGCGCCAGTTCACGACAGCACGCCTTCGAGTTCGGCCAGCCCGAAGCCGTGCCGGCCGACCTGGTTGCCGAGATAGAACATGTAGGTCTTGCCATCGAAGTCGAAGACGTGGGGGTAACTAATCATCTCGGCATCCCAGCCATCGTCGGCGACGTCAATACCAGCCTTGGCGTCGTCGCGCACCCAGTGGTGCAGATCCGCTGAACTCGCGTAGCCAATCCGATAGCCCTTCTCGCGGCCGCGATAGCCAAGACTGTAGCGATAGCAAAAAAACATGTGGTACCGGCCGTTGGCGTAGATGACGTCCGGGCTCGCCTGGCATTCGTCGGCCTCCAGCCGCGGTGCAATAATCTCGCGGCCATCACGCTGCCACTCGAGTCCGTCATCGGACGTGGCCATCCGGATCCGGTAGACGGGTTCGGGCCGACCCTCGCTGGGGAGCCACTTGGTGCCGGCGATGTACCACAGGTACCACCGCCCTGCGAACCGGCGGATCTTTGGGCCGCTGATCACGAACGGCTCCTGGAGATCTGCCGCCAGCACTGGCCCGGCACCGAGTTTGGCGAACGTCGCCCCGCCATCGCGGCTGATCGCGCAGCCGATGGCGACGTCGAACGGGACCGAGGCGCAGCGGGTCCAGCCGCCGTAATAGGCGCGCACTTCGTCGCCGTCGCGGACGACCGACGTCGGGTATGTGCCGAACTCATCGAACGTGCCGCGTCCGCCGAGCGGCATCACCGGCTGGCGCGAGACCGCCAGCTGGGTGAAGAGATTCGCTCGGCTGAGATCGACAAAGGCGGCATGGCTGACGAATTGCCCGCGGCTGTCGGCAGGCGGCCGGCAGGAGAAATAGACGCGCACGAAATCATCGCAGACCAGGGTCGCCGGCGCCTGGGCGAAGGCCTGCATCCACGGCACGCCGCTAATCGCCGCCGGGTCGAACACCTTGCCCAGCTTTCGCCACCTGAACATCAGACGCCTGTCTCCAGCAGGTAAGTGTCGGCGCGGTCTTCGATCACCTGGAAGCCCTGGGAGAGATACAGCCGATAGGCCGGCTCGTTGGTCTTCGCAACTTCGATGCGACAGGATGTGAAACCGCGCTGCTTGACGATCGCGAGGGCGCCGGCCATCAGCGTCCGCCCCAACCCGGTGCCGCGGTCGCGCGGATCGACGAGGACCAGGGTGATGAACGCCTGGCGGGACGACCGGTTGTTGCAGTAGAACGCAATGAAACCGCGGCAGCGGCCGTCGCCGGCGTCGGATAGCACCTCGGCATTCGCCGCGAGCTTCGTCAGGTACGTATCGAGATCGACCACCCTGACGAACGTGTCCTTCGACCGCGCCTGTTCGTCACGGATCAGCGAAGCAATCGGGCCCGGAAGGGAGGCGGTCATGTGCGGGCGACGCTGGCCAGTGACGCCGTCACGCTGTCGATTACGTAGTCAATTTCAACGTCGGTCAACTTGGGATACAGCGGCAGCGTGATGGTGGAGTCGCCGATTAGTTCGGCGACCGGGAACGAGCCACGAGGCAATCCGAAGCGTTCCTGGTAGTAGCTCAGGAGGTGCACGGCGCGATAGTTGACCGCGACGCCGACCCCGCGCGCCTGCAGGTCCGCCAGCACCGCGTCGCGGCTCTTGGGCTCGACCCAGATCGTAAACAGGTGGCGCGCCGAGCGCGACCCGGGCAGGACGATCGGAAATCGCAATCCTTCGACACCGCTAAAGCCGGTCTCGTAGCGCTGGCAAATCGCCTCGCGCCGCGCCCACAAGTCGGCGATGCGATCGAGCTGGCCCGCCAGCAGGGCGGCCTGCAGGTTGTTCATGTTGTACTTCCAGCCGAGCAACTCGAGGTCCCAATGTCGGTAGGTGCCCGTGTAGCGATCGGCCGCGCTCGCCGACATGCCGTGCTGCCGGAGCAGGCGCATCCGCCGGTCGAGTTCGGGGGAGTTGGTCGCCACCGCTCCGCCTTCGCCGCTGGTGATGTTCTTGGTCGCGTAAAAGCTGAAGCTGGCCGCATCGGCCAGCTGGCCCGGGCGGGCGCCGTCGCGCTCGCATTCAATCGCGTGCGCGCAGTCTTCGATCAACTTGAGGCCGGCCCGATCCGCGACCGCCCTGAGCGCTCGCATGTCGGCCATCTGACCGTATAGATGCACCGGCATGATGGCCTTGGTCTTCGCGGTGATCGCCCGTTCGACCTCGTCCACGCTGATCAATCCGGTGTCGGGCTCGACGTCGACAAATACCGGCGTGGCGCCGGTGTAGAGCACCGTGTTCGAGGTCGCGGCAAACGTCATCGGCGTCGTGATGACCTCGTCGCCGGGGCCGATCTCCAGCGCGAGCAGGGCAACGTGCAAGCCGGCGGTGCAGCTGGTCACGCCCACGGCATGACCGACACCAAGATAATCGGCGAATGCCTGTTCGAAGCGACTGACGTCTTGTCCGGTCGTCAGGAACACGCCGCGGCAGACCTCGACCAGCCGGGCGATGTCGGCTTCCTCGAGGTTGTGTCGGTAGAACTCGACCTTCATGGGTTTCTCATTGCTCACAGGCAGTCTTCCCGCCCTTCGATCCACGACGCGTGCCACAACACGGCATTCATGACGGTCCACAACTGGAAACTGTAGCCGCCACGGCCGGCCATCTGCCCCTTCAGCAAGTCGATGAAATAGTCATTGTCGAAGAAACCCTCCTGCGCCAGCTGCGATCGCTTGAAGGCCGCCAGGCATCTCGGACCGAAGTCGCCTTCCTGGAACCACTCATCCATCGGCGCGCCGAACCCCTGCTTCTTGCGGTACACCAGGTCGTGATCGAGATACGGTTCCGCCGCCTTCTTCAGGAGGGCCTTGCCAACGCCGTCCTTCAGCTTGTACGACGGCGGCAACCGAGTCGCGAACTCCACCACGTCGTGATCGAGGAATGGGACGCGCGCCTCAATCGAATGCGCCATGGTCAGCTTGTCCACGCGCATCAGCAGGTGCTCGGGCAGTCGCAGTTTCATCTCCATATAGGGAATCTTCTGCAGCACCTCGGGCTCCCGCAGCGTGCCGTCGAGTTTGCCCAGGTAGTGGCGGACGACCTCGTGGCTGTCCAGCGCCTCGTGCGACGTCGGCATCAAGCCGGCGACGGGACAGTCAATCGCCCCCGCGAAGGCGCTGGCATCGGGCGTCAGACGCTGGCGCATCTCCCCCCACCAGCAGGCGGCGCCGCCCCAGAAGAGTTCCTGTCCTGCCCTGGCGCGATTGACGATGTCGCGATCCTCGAGGGTGGCGCCGGGCGCGGACACCTGGGCGCGCATCCTGAGCTGGTGCCACCACCCCGCACCGCGGAGCGGCTGGTAAACCTGCTCGTACTTCTGCCGGTAGTGCTCACACCACCAATAGCCGAGGAAGTTTTCGTCGGCGCCCTCGCCCACCTGCACCACCGTGGTGCCCGACTGCTTCACCAGCCGCGAGAGGAAGTAGAGCGGGATGCAGACGTTGTCCGCGATTGGCTCGTCCTGCAGGCGGACCAGCAACGGCAGGAAATCCTGTGCCTCCTGACGGCTAATCAGCGTCTCGTGGTGATCGGTGTGGTATCGCTTGCTGACGCGCCTGGCGAACTGGAACTCGTTGTAGTCTTCCTTCCCTTCGTAGCCGATGGTGAAGGTGGTGACGGGCCGCGTCATCAGCTCGCTCATCAGGGCCACGTTGAGCGACGAGTCGACACCGCCCGAAAGCAGCACGCCAAACGGCACATCCGACACCATCCGGCGGGCGATCGAATGCTTCAGCAACCGGGTCAGCTCGCCCACCGCCTCGGGCTCGCTGAGGTCGCGCTCGGAGTACAGGTCGGCGGCGGATGGGCGGCAGTCCCACCACTGACTCGCCGTGGCCTTGCCGGCATGATCGATCGTGATGGTGTGACCGGCGGGCATCTTGAAGATGCCGCGGAACAGCGTCATTGGCGCAGGCGTGACGATAAAGGTGAGGTAGTGCCAGAACGCCGTCCGGTCCATCTCCGCCGAGACGTCCGGATGCGCCAGCAGCGCGCGGATTTCCGAGGCGAACATCCATTCACCAGCGGCGGTCTTGGTGAAATACAGGGGCTTCACGCCGACCCGATCCCGGATCAAGTGCACCACCGGCCGGGCGCTGTCGCGCCCGTCGTAGATGATCACGGCGAACATGCCATAGAAGCGCTTGGTGCACTCGAGTCCCCACTCCTCGTAGGCGTGCAGCAGCACCTCGGTATCGGAGTGATCGGTCGTCCATTGGTATTTGCCGAGCGCTGCCAGCTCTCGCCGCACGTCGGCGTGGTTGTAGATCTCGCCATTGAAGGCCACCGCCACCGTTCCGGAGCGGTTCAACATCGGCTGGTTGGCAGCTGTGGACAAGTCGATGATCGACAGCCGCCGATGACCGAGAACACAGCGCCGGTCGGGTGAGGTCCAGAGACCCTCGCCGTCGGGGCCGCGGTGCGACATGCGGTCCCTCATCCTGGCCACGTCGCCTTCACGGGACACCGGGGTGCCGACCGGCTTAAAGAGTCCGACTATTCCACACATAGAAAGCTAACCTGCTGTTGCGAACGGCCACATCATCGACGCATCACGGATCGAATCAACGATCGCATCCGTGCACCGACGCTCCGATTGAACCTGTCCTGCAGTTCTTCAAGCAGCCGATCCCGCTTCTGAATCTCTGCCTGAAGGTGCGTTTCGAGCGTACGGTTCATTTCCTCGCGAAGTTGAATCTCGGCCTGCATGGCGGCGACGGTGGCCTTGTAGTCATCCTCACAGGCCGCCAGCGCCTGCCCCTCGGCGGCCAGCGTGGCCTCGACCTCGTCGCGCCATTGCTGCTCGAGCGTGGCAAACACCGGCGCCAGCTGCGGCCGCGCCGCCGTCCGGCATGCCAATGCGATCAGAATGGGCGACCGCTTCAACGCTCGTTCCAGGCAGGCCGACGCAGGTCCGAGGTTGTTGAGTAGCGTGTATGCGGCCTCCGGAACGACGAACTCCATCTGGCCTTTTTCGATCACGCTCAGCACCGACTGCCCGTTCGTCGTCAGGTGCGAGAAGATCTGCGCCAGGTCGCTGCCGAACTGTCCGTCGGTAAACATCAACGACAGACCGTGCCGTTCGAGCAGGGCGCTCAGGCCTCGCGGATCGAACAAGTTGATGTGCCCCACGTGCTCGTAGCCGCCGAACACGTGGAAACAGCGTTCGCGCAGCACCGACACTTCGAAACTCGATCGGTTGGGCACGGTGATAACGACGATCCCCAGCGGCGCCAGCGCGCGAATGGCGTCCGCCAGCACCTGGTCGGGATCGGTGATGTGTTCCAACGCCTCGAACATCGAGACGACGTCGTAGGTTGCGCCGGGCTGGCTGGTGCCGGGATGGCCGACGTTGCGGCCCTTCGCCTGAGCCGTCGCGACGGCGACGTCGCTTAGCTCTTCGCCTCGCGCGGCCCAGCCAAGCTCCGATGCCAGCTCCACCGAATGCCCGACGCCGCACCCAATGTCCAGATAGCGCGGCGCCGCGTCACCGATCAGCGGCTTCAGCAGCTCGAAGTAGTGGCCGAACCGGACGCGGTCGCTGTCTCGCGTGCGCTCGTCGCGGCCCGCCATCATCGCTTCGGAGATGCGCCTCGCTTCGGGCACTCGCGCGTAGTACGCCTCGAACACGCCGTCGTCGATGACCTGAGGCACAAACCACGTCCCGCAGGTCCGGCAGGAGTGATAGGGATAGAGATCGAAGCTGAGAAACTGGAAGTCGCTTGCTTCCGAGCGGCAGGCCGGACACGGGCGCGGTGGCGCGGAGACCGGCACGCCGGCTCGATCCGCAACCCACAACTGGATCATCCGCACGAAGTCGGCGGCAGCCGCCCGCGACACCGGCAGCGGCT
The DNA here is from genome assembly GCA_031364805.1 of Acidobacteriota bacterium. Lineage (GTDB taxonomy): Bacteria > Acidobacteriota > Vicinamibacteria > Vicinamibacterales > UBA2999 > 12-FULL-67-14b. The sequence continues at coordinate 6,486 of JANLWW010000175.1, read as the reverse complement.
CCGTCACGCGCCGTTCGGGAATGCCGTTACCCGTCAGCAGCTGTCGCGACCCACGACGCAGCAGCTCTCGCGCAAAGATCGCCAGGCTCGCAACGATCGAGTCGTCGCTCGCATCGACAAATGGTTCACGGTTCTTCATGTTGTCCACTGGAGTGGCGCTGACAACCGCACGGCGTTGGTCAGCCGCATGGTCGAGGCCCGTCGCTGCGCTCAGGCACGCCGGGACACAGCCAGGATGAGTTCCCGCAAAGATGGATCGGCCTCCATCTCGCGGTGGTACTGCAGGGCATCGCCAGACAATCGAGGCTGGCCAAAGACGCTGTAGTTGAAGGTCTCGATGGAGACGACCGCGTGCCCCACTGCCTGCAGCATCCAGTTGACCTCGGGGACGGTGTACTCGCGGTGATGCCCTTCGAATGGCAGCTCGGTGTAGTACTGCTGAGCGATCGGTGCAAATATGCTCTGGCCCTCGAGCAACGCCAGTCGCTTGTAGAGGTAGGCGAGGTTGGGTGTATCCAGGATGAGCACGCCGCCTGGCCGCAGGACGGACGTCACTGTTTCCAACAACATCCGGGGCGTGTGGGGAATGTGCTCGACCACGCCGGCGCAAATCACCGCGTCGAACTGGTCGCGCCCCAACGTGGCGAGGTCGTAGCCGGTATTGGCGAAGTCGTGGACGACAATGCCGGCTTCGCGCTGCAAGGCTTCCCACGGAGCCAGTGCCTTGTCGTACGCGACGTAGCCATCCACGGCTTCGACGGCAAATCCCATCGCCCGCGCCGCAAGGCTGAAGTTGCCGAAGTACGAACCGACGTCGAGTACGCGGCCGCCAGGTGGCACATGAAGCGCAAGGGCATGCTGCACGCGGACCACGCGGCAGGCACTACAGCGCAGGTAGTACGACCATTCGAAGCCCTTGAGCGAGGGCGAGTGACGCGCGAGGCTGGCCAGGTCGGTTTGCCCTAATGGCGCGAGGACGGCGTCGGTGATGCGGGCAGCCAGCGGATACTCGGCGGGAAATGCCACCGTCAACGTCGCCGCCATGTCGAGTTCCAACACTTCTGGCGCCGGCGCGACGGGCACTACTGCGGGCTCTAGCGCCACACTTTGTGAGGGTGCAGCAGGAGCCGGCCGCCAATGCTTCCGCCAGCGGTCAATCAAACCCGTCATGCCCGGAGGCTCCAATCTCCATCGGCCACGACGTTGGTTCCACTGCCGACGATGCCGCCGCGGTCAACAGTGATGTCGAACAGGCGTGTCAGACAAGTGTAGACGCCAGGGTTGATCGAGAAGTACACCGTCTGCTCTTCGTCGTAATAGGACTCGCGCGCGACCATGACCGTGATCGAGTACGTCCCGTTGGCGAGGGGCAGCCGCGGGAAGCGCAGCACGATGGTGCCCTGCGACTGTTGCTGCTCGTCGAACAGAAAGTCGCGATGGATGGTTCGCATCACATCGTGGACGCCGTCGCGGTGAAACGCCACCAGGACCTGGGCGCGCTCGCGCAAGCCAGGCTGATTGATGCGGTAAGCCATCTGCAGCTCGAACGGCTCGCCGTGCCTGAAGGCATACGTCTCGACCTGCGCCTCATTCATTGGCCGCACGGAGTCGACGATGATGGCACCGGATCCTTGACGGCCGGCCGACGTCACCAGCACCGGCGGTTGGGCGGCTTCGACCACCGGCGCTACCGCCACGACGGTGGCCCAGCGGCCGGCCGCCGCAGGAATCGACCCGAGGTCGGTTTCCCGGCCGTCCACGAAGCAGCGCACCACCAGGACACATGCTTGATCAGTCCAGTAGTCGATGGCCACACTCAGCCGGCGTGGATCGAGCGCTGCCGCGCCCCGCGGAACGGCAACTGTTCCGGCCACCTTGTGAAACGACGACCCATAGTTCAGCAGTGCTCGAGCGGTCCGGCCCTGCCACATCCCGGCAACTCCCCAATTGGTCCCTTCGATCTGGAGGGCCGCGTTCGCCGATTCGGCGTCGGCGCCCACCGGGAGCGAGCCGAGCGGCTGGCCGTCTTCGAGCAGGGTGATGCGGCTGAAATAGGCGGGACACGGCTGCGGCGAAGAGTCGCCCGCCCGAATCTCGATCACGCATTGACTGGCAGCAAGGTCCTGTGCGATCGCTCGCGACCGCTGCTCGGCCTTCAGCCGCAGCCGCTGTTCCTCTTGCACGCGTACGGAGTCTTCGTAGGCATTCACGACCGCGGCGCCATCGCCGTCCATGAGGACGCGCCCACGGTCGATCCAGACCACGCGTTCACAGATGCTGACTGCCGAGTAGATGTCGTGGGTCACCAGCAACAACGTCGTGCCCTGCCGATCGCAGAGCTCGCGAATGCGGTTGTAGCTCTTGTGCGCGAAATAGGCGTCGCCGACCCCGAGTACTTCGTCGAGGACGAGCAGATCGGGAGTGATCGCGGTTGAGGTCGAGAACATCAAGCGCACCGCCATGCCGCTGGAATACGTCTTCACCGGCTGCCCGATGTACTCCTCCAACTCGGCAAACTCGACGATTTCCGCGAACCGGCGATCGGCCTCAGCACCCGTGATACCGAGTTGCGCCAGGTAGGCGTAGACGTTCTCGCGGCCCGTGAAATCGGGATGAAATCCTGACCCAATCTGCAGCAGGGCGTGGGCCTTGCCCTTGACGTCCAACACCCCCGTCGTCGGCTCGATCACCCCGGTCAACAGCTTCAGCAACGTGCTCTTGCCGGCGCCGTTGCGGCCGATGAACGCCACCTTCTCGCCCCGGCGAATGTCGAGGCTGACCCCGTCGAGGGCGGCATGCTCCGTGTACGCGCCCGTGTTGTGCCGTAGCAGCCCGAACATGTCGAGGAAGCGGTAGCGGGGACTGGCGTAGAGCCGGTAAACCTTCGTCAGGTCGCGCGTATGGATGACGACTTCGCTCATGCCACCACGGCCCGCGGGGTCTTCAGCCACAGGCCGCCGCCGACCAGGCTCAGCACCAGTGTGTGGGAGAACAACAAGAGCGAAATCGTGACCGCCACCTCTTTTGGGATGCCGAGGGCCGTGAACAGCAACACGTGCAGTTGCTCGCGCAGGCCGATGCCGTTGACCGAGATCGGCACATTGACGAAGATCGACATGCTCACAATCACCAGCATCACCGGCAAGGTCGCCACGGCCGCGAGGCCGCTCGCTGAGAAATGCTGTTGATAGACCATCGTGATCAGCCACGCGTAGCCAACCACCACCGCACCGGACGTGAGGAAGGTCAGCGGCCGGCAGGCGCCGTCGCGCACCAGCGTCACGAACTCGCCCACGCCGCTGGTCCAGCCGCCCCACCGCGCCGGTATCAAGCGCGGCAGGATGCGCTCAACCGGCACCAGCCACGCGACCAGCACCGCCGACACGAATGCCAGCGCCAACAGCGAGAGCAGCTGCCGATTGAGGACCAGCACCGGCGAACTGGCGGCCACTACCCATGCGAGCACCGCGCCGATCGTGGCCAGCCACAGGAACCCCAGAAAGCGATCGACAAAGACTGACGCGCCGATCGGCACGTAGCCCGACCGCTGGCCGAGGTAATAGATTTTCGCGGCGTCGCCGCCAACCGCGGTCGGCATCAAGTTGCTGAAGAAGATACCGATGAAATACTGGCGGAGCACCTCTCGGTACGGCACTTCGATGCCCATGCCCGACAGCACCATCCGCCATCGAAAGGCGTACAGCAGTTGCCCGAACGCGAGCGCGAGCAATGAGCCGGCGTAGAACCACAGCGACATCTGGCGCAGCACCTCGCCGAATTTTTCCCAGTCAAAGCGGCGAAACAGCATGACCAGCAGCGCCATGGTGACCATCGCCTGCACGGCAAAGATCAGGTTGCGGCGAGTCATCAGAAACAGTCCAGCACGCGCGCGATGATGTCGCGCGCGCCCGGCACGGTCGCGGCCTCGAGGGCGCGGCCGCTCGGAATCGGCGTGTGCGCGCCGCCGATGCGCACGTGACGGGCGGCGCGCCCCGATCCGGACACCCGGTCCTGCACCTGGGCAAGAATTTCCGCCGACCAGCCGTGCTCTGCGCTGGCCTCCTCCGCATAGACCACGAGCGCGGAGTGACACTCGTCAACCACGCGCGCAATATGCGACGCCGGCACCGGCGACAACTGGCTCGTCACCGCAAGATCGATGGCCAGCCCCTCGGCGTCGAACAAGTGCCGAATCGCCTCGAGGCAGTGCGGCACCATGCCGCCGTAGCACCACATCAGCCCGTCGGCATCAGCGGCCCGATCATGACGCAACAGGACCGTGGGAAACGGTGAGACGTGATCGGCGATCTCCGTAACGGTCATGCCCGCCACCTCGCTGATCAGCGGTCGCCCATAGCAGGTCTTGCTTTCTATGAATACGACCGGTGCGTCACATTCGAGGGTGGCTTGCCGCAAGAGGCCCCCGGGGTCGCCGAGGATGTGCGGCGCCACCACCCACAGGCCGGGCACCCCCATGAAATGCTTCTCGATCGACTGGCTATGCGTCGGGCCGTAGCCGCGCCGTGCCCCCATCGGCGCCCGGACGACCAGCGGCACCCGCACTTGGTCGTTGAACATCCACTGAAACTTTGCGGCGTGATTTGTCAGCTGGTCGCCGGCCAGGAACAAAAAGTCCCCAAACATGATCTCGGCGACTGGCCGCAGCCCGCGCAGTGCCAACCCCGACGCCACGCCGACGATGGCGGCCTCGGAAATCGGCGTCGTCAAGACCCGATCGGGAAACGCCGATGACAATCCCCTGGTGACCTTGAACGCGCCGCCGTACGGGTCGAGAATGTCCTCGCCGAGGATCACCACGCGCGCATCTTCCGCCATCATCGCGTGAAGGCCCTGGTTGATCGCTTCGAGCACGGTCGGCATCTACGCCGTGGCCTCAAGCGCACGGATGCGTGCGGCCAGGATCTCCGCGCCAACGCGCCGTTCAATGGCAGCGGCAGTGGTCTCGTCGAGTACCGCCCGCGCCGTCTTCAGCGGATCGCGCAACCAAGCCTCGCTCAGTTCCTGCCCCGGCCGGGTGTCGTCGCCCTTGCTGTGCGGACCCAATCGGTAGGTGTAGCAGATCAGGCACTGCGGGCCGCCGCCGGCCCGGGCCGCATCGACGGCCTGCGCACAGTGGCGTGCGATCTCATCGACTGCCGTTGAGCGGCACTCCCGGGTCGAAATGCCGAACGCTCGTGGACGCGCCGCCACCTCACCGGCGATCTGCAGCGCCGACGGCGTGCTCTGCGCGTAGCCGTTGTGCTCGATCACGAACACCACCGGCAGCTGCCACAGCGCGGCGATGTTAAACGCCTCGTAGACGACGCCTTCGCCGAGCGTGCCGTCGCCAAGAAACACGACGGCCACTGCGCCCGAACCCCGCTGTTTCTCCGCCAGCGCCATCCCGGTGGCGACCGGGACGATGCCGCCCTGGATGCCGTTGGAATAGAAGTTGTCGAGAAAGAGATGCTGGCTGCCGCCGCGCCCGCCGCACACCCCGCCCGTCTTTCCGAGAATCTCGAGGTAGAGCCGCTCGACCTCGCCGCAATAGGCGAGGAAATGCCCGTGGCCGCGGTGGTTGCTAAAGACGATGTCGCAAGCGCGATCGATCGCCGACACCACGCCTACCGCGACCGTCTCCTGTCCGAGGCAGGTGTGCGTCGTCCCGGCCAGCACTCCCGTCGAAAACAGGTCCAGCAGCGATTGCTCGAACAGTCGAATGCCGAACAGCAACGCGTAGCGATCCGCGGCGCTCGAGGCGCGATCGCACCGCGCCAGGCGGACCGGGCTACCAGCTGTCACAGGCGCGCTCACGACTGCCGGGCCTCCAGATCCTTGACCAGCGCGGCGAGGAACATCGCACCATACACGCCGTCGCAAAGGGCGTGGTCGTAGCTGAGCGTCAGCGTCACCACCGGTTGCGCGGCCGCGGCGCCATCCAGCCACTCGACCGACAGCCGTTCGGCCGAGACGCCGAGAATCGCCGATTGGCCGAAGCTGGGCAACGCTGCGACACGAGTGGTGCCGGGCACCGGTACTTGCGAGATCGTGAAGGCCGCGCCCTCGAAATCCTCGGCCTTGGCGGTGCCGCGCATGGCGCGCAACGCCGCTGCCTGCGACGCCTTGGCGATCTCGGCCACCGACAACCCCTTCACGCCGCGCAGCACCGGCGTGAATAATCTGCCGTCGGCCGCGCGTGCCACGAAGGCAATGTCGATCGCCGTGTGGCGGTAGAGCGAGCCCTCCCACGCGAAACTCGTCAGCCGCGGAAACGACGGCAACGCGCGACTGGCCGCAGCAATCACCAGGTGCAACAGGCTCACCATGCGTCCTGCGGCCTGCGCCTCGCTGATCACGGTGTGGGCGTTGGCCAACCGGCAGTCCATGTCAACGCTCGTGAGAATGAGGTGTGCGGTAGACCGTCGCAGGTTCGCCGCGACCGTGGCATCAAAGGCCGGCATCGGCCCTTCGCGCTCAACGAACTTC
>JANLWW010000131.1:0-2436 GCA_031364805.1 Acidobacteriota bacterium | reverse complement strand
CGTCGTCAGAAACCTGGTGGAGAACGCCGTCAACTACACCCCCGCCGGTGGCGCCATCGAGGTCGTCGCCGCGGTGGTGGGCGGCCGCTTCCAGCTGAGCGTGGGCGACACCGGCCACGGCATTGCGCCCGACGATCTCGGGCGAGTCTTCGAGCGTTTTTATCGGGTGGACAAGTCGCGCGCGCGCCCAGGTGGAACCGGCCTTGGGCTGTCAATCGTCAAACACCTCGTGCAAGTGCTCGGAGGTGAAGTAGTGGTAGAAAACCAGGCGGCTGGCGGTGCGCTCTTTACCATCCACCTCCCGATCGGGGGCAAATGGTAGCGGCAATCCCCGCTCAGGGCAGACCGATGGCGTGCAGTAGATAGAAGGTGGTGGCGGCAATGGCGGCCGACGCCGGAATCGTCAAGACCCACGCCCACACGATCTGACTGGCAATGCCCCATCGCACCGCCGATAGCCGGCGCGTCGAGCCAACGCCGATGATCGCACCGGTAATGGTGTGAGTCGTGCTGACCGGCACACCGAGCGCAGTCGCGGTGAACAGTGACACCGCTCCAGCCGTCTCCGCGGCGAAACCACCCACCGGCTGCAGGCGCGTGATCTTCGAGCCCATGGTGTGAATGATGCGCCAGCCACCGGCGAGCGTGCCCAGGGAGATTGCCGCATGCGCAGCCATCACCACCCAGAACGGAATCACGAATTCAGTCAGGAACCCGCCGGCATATAACGCACCGGCAATGATGCCCATGGTCTTCTGCGCGTCGTTGCCGCCGTGGCCGAGACTGTAGGCAGCCGCCGACAAGAGTTGCAGCTTGCGGAAGTGGCGGTTGACGCGCGACGGAGCCATGTTGCGGCAGATCCAGTAGATGGCAATCATGAAGGCGAACCCGAGCGCGAAACCGATGCCGGGCGCGAGCATGATGAAGGTCAGCGTCTTCGTCCAGCCGGCGGGGATCAGGGCCGAGGTGCCAGCCTTGGCGACCGCGGCGCCGGCATAGCCGCCGATCAGCGCGTGCGACGAGCTGGTAGGTAGGCCGTAATACCAGGTAATCAGGTCCCACACGATCGCCCCGATCAATCCGGCCAGGATGACGGAGGTGGTGACAATCGCGATATCCACCATTCCCGAACCGACGGTCTTCGCGACCGCGGTGCCGAACACGAAAGCCGCGACGAAATTGAAGAAGGCCGCCCACACCACGGCCTGACCCGGTCGCAATACCCGGGTCGAAACCACGGTGGCGATCGAATTGGCGGCGTCATGAAAGCCGTTGATGTAATCGAAAATCAACGCCACGGCGATGACGAGAATGACGAGGGCGAGTTCCACTGCAGTGCTACCCGTGCTTGACGACGACGCCTTCTAGCACGTTGGCGCAGTCTTCGCAGCGGTCGGTGGCTTCTTCGAGCAGGTCGAGCACTTCCTTCCACTTGATCACGGTGATGGCGTCTTTCTCTTCTTCAAACAGCCGCCGCAGCGCCTCGTCGTGGACATCGTCGGCGGCGTTTTCGAGGCGATTCACTTCCACTGCGAGATCGTGAACACCGATTTTGCGTTCGAGCGCTTCGACCGCCACCTTCACCTGCATAGCCGACTGCCACGTCAGCGACGCCAGTTCGCGGGCGCCGTAGCGCAACGACGCCATGCGGTAGCGCCGCGTCACGGCGGCCGCTGCGTCGATTGCGTCCATCACGTCGTCAAGGGATTTCGCCAAGGCGTGAATATCTTCGCGGTCGATCGGCACTACGAAAGTGGAGTTCAGGCGCTGGATGATGCCGTGCGTGAGGGCGTCGCATTCGGTCTCGACCTGCTTAATCTGCAGGGCCATGTCCCAGGCGGGCGGGTCGGATGCCAGCATCCGTTCCAGCAGCGTCGCGCCCGTCACGATGCGGTCGGCCAGGGTGATGAAGTCGCCGAAAAACTTCTCTTCGCGGGGAATGAGGCGGAATCGCACGCCGGAAGTATCTCACACGAAAGTCACACCGATGTTACATCCGCCTGCCAACCGTTGCCTGGCCTACTGACTGGCGTGTTTCGTGAGGGCTTCCATCAATTGAGCCCGTAGCGAGGACTCGAACTCCTGGACATCGGCCCGGTCGACATTGAGCAACAGGCGGCACGGGCCTTCATGGCAGCCGTTGAGCGTGACCAGGATTTCAGACCGATCGCCGCCCCCTTCAGTCGCGCTGACACCCGCTATCTGGATGGTTTGCCCATGCTCCAAGGCAACGGTTCGGCTGATTTCGGCAATCGCGTCAAGGCTGAGGGACATGGTTTGAGCCTGACACGCCGCTGTAAACGAAATGTCACTGCGGCCGAGGTAAATTCAGGGCCGCCACGCTATTGGCGCGCGGCCTGCGGACGATACTCTCGACGTGAGTTTTCAGCGCCTGCCCGCGCCCCGCACCCATGCTGAGTGACAACGCCGGCCAGG
>JANLWW010000083.1:0-19737 GCA_031364805.1 Acidobacteriota bacterium | reverse complement strand
ACGCTGACAATCTCAACCTTGTTGGCCGCCGGCGCTTGTGCGCCGAGCGCCAGTGACAGCACGAGAATCGGATACGGGCTCATGACGGTGGCTATGATAGCCGACGTGTTCCGCTTTCGTTGCCTCGCCGTCGTGGCGATTGTTACCGCCCTGGCGAGCGCACGCCCCGCCGCTCACGAAGCGGAGCGGACCCGCGTGGTGCTCACGTTCGCTGGCGATGGCCGCTTCGTGCTCGAGGTGGCCAACGATCCGTTGTGGATGCTGATGCGACTCGAGACGTTCGCCGGCGGCACCGTGCCCGCGAACCCCACGGCCAACCATCGCGACACGCGACTCGCGCAACTCGGCGACGTCTTCGCCGATCGCATCGTCCTGTTCGTGGACGGGCATGAGGTCCGCGCCGAGTCGGTTGGGTACCTGCCGCCGCCCGCGTCACCACCAGATTCGCTAGCCACGTTTAGACTCACGGGACGCATGCCGCGAGGCGCCTCGACGCTGCGCTGGCTGTACGGCATCGTCGCCGATCCGTACCCGCTGGAGATTCGACAAGCCGACGGCTCTTCCACCGTCGAGTGGATCACCGGCACGAATTGGAGCGGCATCATCGACCTGACGGGTAGCTTTCCACGGCCGACGCGCTGGGAGATCGCGACGCAGTATCTTGTCCTCGGCTACACGCACATCCTGCCGAAGGGCCTCGACCACATCCTGTTCGTGCTGGGCATCTTCCTCTTGAGCCCGCGGCTGAAGACCATGCTGCTGCAGGTGACGGCATTCACGGTCGCGCACTCGATCACGCTCGGACTGTCGATCTACGGCCTCGTCTCTCTCTCTTCCCGCATCGTCGAACCGCTGATCGCTCTTTCGATCGCCTACGTTGCGATCGAGAACCTGGTGACGCGGGAATTGAAGCCGTGGCGGCTTGCACTGGTGTTCATGTTTGGTTTGCTACACGGGCTCGGGTTTGCAGGCGTGTTGCGAGAACTCGGGTTGCCGCGCGGTGAGTTCCTGACCGGGCTGCTGACCTTCAACCTGGGCGTGGAAGGCGGACAGCTGACAGTTATTGCGGGCGCGATGCTGGTGGTATGGCCATTCCTGACACGAAGCTGGTATCGCCACCGTGTGGTCATACCAGCCTCGTTGTCGATTGCCGCGATCGGGATCTACTGGACGCTCTTACGGATTACGTAAAAGCGAGTAAAAGTGAAGCAGGTTGACTTTCACGGAACGAACTTCTGGATCCGCTGGCCATAAGTGTCGGCCGCATACACGGCGCCCTTTGAGTCGACGACGATGCCGTGAACCCAGTCGAACTCGCCGGGGCCGAGGCCCTGCTTGCCCCAGGTGGCGACCAGCTTGCCGTCCTTCAACGACAGCTTGTGCACGCGCTCGAGCGCGTGATCGGCTATGAACGCGAAGCCGTCATCACCCTTGCGCGAAATGGCGATGTCCCACGGGTTCCAGCCTTCGACCTTGATCTCGCGCAAATAGCTCAGGTTCTTGTCGTAGACCTGCAGGCGATGTCCCTCGCGGTCGATGATGTACATGTTCTCTTGCGCGTCGAGCGCGAGCTTATGCGGCAACACCCACTCACCCGGGCCGTTCCCCTTGTCCTCAGGACCGCCCTTACCCTTGCCGACCTGCTTGATGAACTTGCCGGCCTTGTCGAACATGGCGACACGATTATTGCCGTAGCCGTCGGTGATGACGATGTTCCCGTTCTTGAGCACGGCTACGCCCGAGGGCAGGTCGAAGTGCGTCGCGTCGTTGCCCTTCTCGCCCGTGGTGCCGAGCTGCAGCAGGAACTTATCCAGCTTCGGGCTCAGCTTCACGATCCGATGGGCATCGCGCTCGATCATGTAGACATTGCCTTCCCAATCGACCGCACCCGAGTGCTGCCAGTTGGGGTCGAGTTTCTTGCCGTTGAGTTCCTGGTCGCCACCGGCCATCACGAGGTTGCCGGCGGTATCGAACACCATGATCGGCTTGGCGCCACGGTTGAACACGTAGATGCGATCCTGCGTATCGATCGCGACACCCGAAATGCCGGGCTGATTGGTCGGCCCCTGTCCCACCGGGCGGGCGGCGGTTTGTCCGGTCGCGCGGCGCGCGGCCGCCTGCGCGTCGCGCGCCGCGGGCGGCGGCGGCGCATTCTTCAATCCAAAAAATTCTCCAGGGGGCAGCTTCGGCCAGTTGGGCACGAGCTTGTAGCCACCATCACCTTGTGCGCGCGCCGACGCGGACACCAACAGCATCAGGACAGCGAGTGAAGAGACCAGTGTACGTCGCATATACTCTCCGGCGGTGAGGATACACCACATGAGACGACAGTTGACTTTGTCCGCGTTGGCAATCGCACTCGCGGCGTCCGCGCTCGGCGCACAGGAAGTGCCCAAGGGCCAGATGCCCACGCTGGGCCGCGCGACGCAGACCGGCGACGAAGTACCCCTGCTCGATTTCGACGCCTACTTCGTCGGCAAGTGGACGTTCGAGTGGTCGCTGCCCGAAACCGCGCTCGCGCCGGCGGGTGACTACACCGGCACGACGGTTTACAAGAAGGTGGACGGCCGCTTCTACGAAGCGGTAACCGAGGGTCAGGGGCCGGCGGGCGCATTCACTATCCGCGAACTGATTGCGTATCACCGCGAGAACAAGACGCTCGCGCGGCAGATCACCGATTCACGCGGGCATGGCCGGCTGGAGTTTGGTCCGGTGGGTGGGGACCTCGGCGGAATCTACAACCTGCACTTCGAGAGCGCGCCGTTCACATACGGCGGCAAGACCATTCGCCTGAAAAACACGTTGCGCCTGATGTCGCCGCTCGCCTATCGCGTGGCGGCCAGCATCTCGGTGGACGGGGGGCCGTTCACCAACCTGGGCAACCCATGGTGGCGAAAGAACCCCTAGGCGTCTCGCGTCAAGGCCTCGGACACGTCCCAGAGCCGCCGTGCGGCATCGGCGTCCATGATGTAAGGCTTGTAGCCGGAGATCCGGTTCCCGGGCTCGGTCGGCAAACCCTCAGCGCAGTCTTCCAGATACCGGCCGCCGTGTCCCTTCAGCTCGGGCGCCGTCGCCGCCCAGACACTTGTCGCAGCGCCTTGTGACGGCGTCTTGAAAATATCCAGCGGCGTGTCGTCGGCTTTAAGCCATCCGAGCGCGCGCATTTCTTCGAGCGGGAGAAATTTCTGCAGGCCCGTCATGATGCCGCCAGGATGTACGGCATTGGCGGTGATGCCGTTGGCCGTCTCCCGAAGGTGCAGCCCCAGCGAAAACAACGCGTTGGCGCTCTTGGCCTGACCGTAGGCGGTCCATTTGTTGTACTCGCGGCGTTCAAAGTGGATGTCGGCGAAGTCGACGCCCGCCATCTTGTGTCCCGATGAGCTGAGCGCCACAACCCGGGCATCGCCGTGCCGCGCCGCGGCCGTGCGCAACGCCGGGAGCAGCGCGGTCGTCAGCACGAAATGCCCGAGATGATTCGTGGCAAATTGCGCCTCCCAGCCGCGCGTGTTGCGCGTCAACGGGCAGGCCATGATGGCCGCGTTGTTGATGAGGATGTCCATGGGCTGGCCCGTAGCGAGCCAGTCCGCGGCGCATCGCCGCGCGCTGTCCAGGTCGCTCAGGTCGAGCTGGGCCACCGAAACATCGGCGTCAGGATACTCTGCTCGAAACCGTGCCGCGGCCTGCTGTCCCTGTTCCAGATTGCGCACCGCGAGGGTCACCGAGGCGCCTGCGGCGACCAGCGCGCGCGAAGTCTCGAGGCCGAGGCCTGACGCTCCGCCCGTGACGAGCGCATGCCGGCCCTCGAGGTGAAGGTCGCGGACGACTTCGAGTGCCGTGCTCTTGGCGTGAAAGGCAGAAGTAATGGTCATGGCAGTCCAAACACCCAGATGGCGCCGCCCTCCGGCACCTCCGGGTAGCCCCCCCGTGTCAGTGTATTGAGCCGGCTTTGCATACTGCGAGAGTCCACCCCCCAGCCCGACTGGACGGCGATGTACTGCTTGCCGTCGATCGTGAATGACGAGGGCGGGCCGAGGATGCCGGAACTGGTGGGGAACTCCCACAACAGCTTCCCGCTCGCCGCGTCAAACGCGTGGAGCTTGCGGTCGCTGGTGCCGCCGCTGAAGACGAGCCCGCCGCCCGTGGCGAGCATCGATCCCCAGTTCACCGAGTTGCGGTAGATGTGCGTCCACACCCGCAGGCCCGTGTCCACATTCCACGCCTGCACTTCGCCCACGTGGTCCGCCCCGGGCGCCAGCATCAAGCTGCTCGTGCCGCCGATGAAGCGGCTGCCCGGTTCGTACTCCACCTCCACGCCGGTCATGGTGTCGCAGAGGTTCTCGTTGACCGGGATGTAGATCATCCGCGTTTGCGGGCTGAACGAAATCGGCGGCCAGTTCTTGCCGCCCCAGTGGGAGGGGCAGATGTTCTCGGCCTTGACGCCCGTGGCGGGCTTGCGGGCCGGGTCTACGTCGGGGCGCCCGGTCTTCGGGTCGAGACTCCTGAACACGGTCTGCTTCACGTAAGGCTTGCCTTCAACGAACCGGATCGCGCTGTCGCTGCGCTCAAGGAACCACAGGTAGCCGTTGCGCGCCACGTCGATCAGGCCCGTGATGGTGCGGCCGTTGCGCTGGTAGTCCACCAAAATGGGCGGCGACACCTCGTCCCAGTCCCACGAGTCGTTCGGGTGGTATTGGTGGTGACCGACGATGCGGCCGGTGCGCACGTCGATGGCGACGGTGGAGGCGGTGAACAGATTGTCGCCGGGCCGCTGATCGCCCATCCACGGCCCGCCGTTGCCGGTGCCCCAGAACGACAGGTGCGTGGCGGGATCGAAGTTGCCGGTGACCCACACGGGCGCGCCGCCCGTCTTCCACTGGTCACCCTTGGGCCAGGTCTCGCTGCCGCGCTCGCCGGGCGCGGGAACGGTGTAGGTCTTCCACGCGAGCGCGCCCGTGTTGGCGTCATAGGCGGCCACGAAGCCGCGAATCCCCAACTCGCCGCCTGACGCGCCGATCATCACCTTGCCTTCGGCCACCATCGGCGCCAGCGACATGTAGTAGCCGCTCTGGTTGTCGCCCACGCTCGCGGTCCAGACTTCCTTGCCGGTTCGGGCATCGAGTGCCACCAGCACCGCTTCGTTGGCGGCCAGGAACACCTTGTCGCCGAACAGCGCCACGCCCCTCGTGGTCGGGTGCAGCACGACGGCATCTTCGACCGGTGGCCGCTTGTAGCGCCACAACAGGTTGCCGGACCGGGCATCGACGGCAATCACCTGGTTGCCAGGGGTGGAGACGAACATCACGCCGTCATTGACGAGGGGCGGCGCCTCGTGGCCATTGACGGCGCCGGTGGCGAACACCCACAGCGGCTGCAGGCGCGCGACGTTCGCGGTGGTGATCTGCGCGAGCGGACTGTAGCCCCAGCCGTCGTAAGTGCGCCGGATCATCAGCCACTCGCCGTCGCCCGGGTGCAGCAAGCGCTCGGCGGTGACGGGTTGATACGCCTGCAGCAGGGCTGGCATCGGCATCTGGGGAGGCGACGGTGGAAGCGCAGCCTGCCGCTGCGCACCGAGGGTCATCGTCGCGGCCACGGCGAGTACGGCTAGCGGCGTGGCGAAGGCGATCTTCATGTCGTTACCCTTCCGTGAAGCCGGGACGCGTGGTGAACGGGCGCGCAACAATGAGGCGTCCGTCGACGATCGCCAGCGGCAGCGCCGGGAGGCTGCGCGGTGCCGGTCCGTCGGTGACGCGCGCGCCGTCCCTGGGGTCGAATCTCGACTCGTGGCACTCGCAGTGGAGTTGTTGTTGATCCGCAATCCAGCTGCCAACGTCGCAGCCCGAGTGCGTGCAGATGGCGGAGTAGGCGACGATACCGCCGGCGGCCAGTGGCCTGGTGGTCGCGGCGAGCGCGTCGGGATCAAGCCGTACCAGCACCACGCGGTTGAGGCGCGACCCACTGCGCGCCACCCGATCCGCCGCTGCCATCGGCCACGCCATGATCGGCGTTGCCGGTGGGATGTCGTCCGGTGTGAGCGGAGTGAGCGAGGCGTCACCGACTTTGACGAGCAGGTCGCCCTTGGCGGGGCGGGCGGCTGGCTGGCCTTGTGTGGCGGAGAGCACCGGTGTCATCCACGCGACGAAAAGTCCGGTGGCGCCTTGCAAGACGGAGCGTCGTGCGATGCGGGGAGAGTCCATGGTGGCGGCTGCCAGATACTACACCGCTACGCAGGGTCCCCCGATTCACGGATTTTGTCGGGGTCGCCGCAAACGAGCCTGAAGGCGCAACCGCTTGCGGCGATGGTTGGCCAGCGCGACATTTCGAAGCGTGATGATGCGCCGCGGCCGCGGCCAGCGAGCTTAACCGCGCATCTGCACTAGCATCAAGCCATGACGAACAAGGCACTCGCGTGGATGGTGGTCGGTCTGCTCGGCCTGGTCAGCCCTGCTCTGGCGCAAGACATGCCGGCGGACTACGCCGGCGTGCTCAGGACGCTCGGCAGGACCGGCGACTTCAAGGGCAATGTGCTGAAGGTCAACGTGCCCAGGGCGGATGTGACCGTCGCGATCGACGGCGTCATCGCGCCGATGCCGTTCGGCTTCAGCGGCTGGGTCGCCTTGACCAAGGGCGACCCGGCGCCGACGTCAGCGTGCTGACCTTCAATGGCACGATTCCCGGCCCCGAGTTCCGGTTGAAAGTCGGCGACACGGTCATCGTGCATTTCCGAAATGAGATTGCGCATGCCACCGACATGTCGAGCCAGGAGATCCAGCTGACCTCCACCGGCAGCTCGCTCGGCGTCAATGGCGTGCTCGGGACGCACGACTTCCCAGGTGACTACACTGCGATTCCTCATGAAGCCTCGGCCCGATACTCAGACCGGTGCGGTCAGCGGACTGGTCTATGTGAAGGCCACCGACGCTGGCGGGCTCTCGGATCAGGTTGCGTTCGCGCTCAAGTTGAACTCACCGCCGGTGCTGGTGCTGCCCGGTCCGCAAACCGGCGTCTACAGTGACGCGTTGAGCTTCGGCATCAGTGCCACCGATCCGGACGTTGCCGACGTGATTACGCTGAGCGCCAGCGGCTTGCCGGCGTCACTCACCCTGACTGACCACGGTAATCGCACCGCGACGATTAGCGGATTGCTGACGGTAGTGCCTGGCGTGTACGTCGCGACCTTCACCGCCAACGACGGTCACAATGCCCCGGTGAGCGGCACGGTGGAAATTACCGTGACGAAGGAAACCACCGTGCTCGACTACACCGGCCCCACCGTGATTCTGAACGGTGCAACGGCCACGCTCTCGGGCACGTTGCGGGAGGATGATTCGCCGCCGGTCGTCGGCCGCACCGTCAACTTCACCCTTGGCGCCCAGGCGTGCAGCGGAGTAACCAACGTGAGCGGCGTGGCCAGTTGCACGATCGCGGTCAGTGGCGCGCTCGGCTCGTTGCCGATCACCGCCACGTTCACGGGCGATGCCTACTACCTGCCGTCGTCTGATGCGGACACGGCGATCGTGTTTGCCTTCCCGAGCCGCGGCGCCTTTGTCGTCGGTGATAACAGTGCCGCCGGTGCCGTAACGTGGTGGGGCAACACTTGGACCAAGGACAACGTGATTTCCGGTGGGGCCGCGCCGTCGGCCTTCAAGGGCTTCGCGGCAACCGTCACGCTGCCGAACACCACTCCGCCGGCGCAATGCGCCGTGCCGTGGAGCACAAGCGATGGCAACAGTCCGCCGCCGACAGACACGGTTCCGGCGTACATGGGGGTGCTCGTCTCGAGCGCGATCAGCAAATCCGGCACCGTCATCTCGGGTAATACGACCAGCATCGTGGTGGTCAACGTGCAGCCTGGATACGGGCCGAGTCCCGGCAAGCCGGGGACCGGAACCGTCGTCGCGGTGTACTGCCCTTAACGTGAGTAGAAGGTGGGGTGGACGAGAGTCCGCCTCACCTTTTTCCGAGCGCGGACTATTTCTTCATCTCGATCTTGATGAGCTTCAAAACCTCTGTCTTGCTGTCGAGCTCGGTCTTGCCGGCCGGGTACTTGTTGAACTGCAGCACGTGCGCGACGATGTCGGCCTTCTGGGCCGGCGTCACGGTTGCGGGACCGGTCGGCGGCATCGAAATGCGAATGCGCTCGAACAAGTCGCCCACCGACAGTTCGTTCCAGTTGCCGGCGAATTCAGCGCCCGTCAGCGCCGGCGCGAAACCGTCACCGGCGAGGTCGGCGCCATGGCATTCAGAGCAGGCGGACTTGTAGACGGCCGCGCCGCGCTCAGCCTGGGCGTCGGTGAAAACGCCATCCCACACCGTGCGCGCGCCAGGCGCCGCAGCTGCTTGCGCGCCAAGCGATGAGGTGGTGATGGTTGCCGTCCAAACGGTGGCGAGAGCCAGGAATGCAATGCGAAGCTTCATGACAGGATTGTACCAAAAAACGCGCGGACTAATGAGGGTCGCCGCTACCGCGGCTCCGGTAGCTCGCTTCGCTCCTGCGGCCACAGCCATGCCGCGCCGCGCACGCCGCTAGCGTCACCGTGCTTGGCGCGGACGAGCCGGGTCGCGACGCGATCGGAAAAGACAAACGGAGACCACTGCGCCGGCACCTGTGCGTAGAGCCGCTCGATGTTCGACAACCCGCCGCCAAGCACGATCACGTCGGGGTCGAGCACGTTGATGATGCTGGCAATCGCACGCGCAAAGCGCCCCTCATACCGCGCCATCGCCGCCTCGGCGCGCGGCTCACCTTGCGCGGCGCGGGTCGCCACCTCGACGGCGCTCACCTGCTCGCCGCCGCCTGCCGCGTAATCGCGGCTCAGCGCAGGACCCGACAAGAACGTCTCAATGCAACCGCTGCGTCCGCAATAACACAGCGGGCCTGGGCGCTCATCGTCCTTGGCCGAGGGCAGCGGGTTGTGGCCCCACTCACCACTAATGGCGTTGGCCCCAACGAGGACCGTCCCGTTGACGACCACGCCCCCGCCGGTGCCAGTACCGATAATCACGCCGAACACGATGCCCGCGCCGGCCCCAGCGCCGTCGGTGGCTTCCGAAAGCGCAAAGCAATTCGCGTCGTTGGCCAGGCGAACGGGTCGCGCAAGCGCGCGCGAGAGATCATCGGCGAGCGGATTGCCGATCAACCAGGTTGAATTGGCGTTCTTGATCCGGCCGGTGGCTGGGGAAATGGCGCCGGGAATGCCGACACCCACCGTACCGCTCTCGCCCGTGTCGTGCTCAAGGGACGTGACGAGGGCGACGAGGGCACGGACGGAGTCTTCGTAGTTGTCGCGTGGCGCGGCGATGCGCCGGCGCTGCAGCACGTGGCCATCGCCAGCCAAGGCCACACCCTCGATCTTCGTGCCGCCCAAATCGATGCCGATACGCATGCGGAGAACCTTACTGCTGGCGCGGTCGTGGGTCGCGGGGTTTCGAACAGGGCTAGGCAGCGGCTGAATTGAGCGAGGCGGCCAGCGCGTCCACGCATTGGGGGCAAAACTCGGTGGCGCGGCCTTTCTGGATCAAGGCCAGCACTTCGTCGATTGGCATCGCCTCGCGATACGGGCGGGCGCTCATCAAGGCGTCGGCGACGTCGGCCACCGCCAGCACGCGCGCCGTCGGTGTCAGCTGCTCCGCCGTCAGGCCGCGAAAGTAGCCGCGGCCATCGAGACGTTCGTGATGGTTCGCCGCGTCTTCGGCCAGCTCCTCGAAGATCGGCACTTGCCGCAACACGTTGAGCGTGTGGGCCGGGTGCTGCTTGACGATGGTCCATTCGGCGGGGGTGAGCTTGCCGGGCTTGTCGAGAATGGCGTTGGGCACGGCCAGCTTGCCAATGTCGTGCAGCAGTGCGGCGCGCCGCAGGCGAGTTTGCTGCACCGCCGTGAAGCCCAAGCGGTCCGACATGGCAAGCGCGATCGACGACACGCGATCGGAGTGCTCGAAGGTGAAGCTCGATTTCGCGTCAATCACCCACGCGAACGCGGTGGCGATTTGATCGAGGCGTTCGTCGCTGACGTCGATGGCACGTTCGGCCGGTTCGGCGGCCGCCACCGTGGCGTTCAGGTCGGCCGATTCGAGCGACGCCCACAGCGCGGGACTGGAGATGGCCTGAAGGCAATCCACTAGTTCGGGGTCGAACCAGCGGCCGCGCCGCTGCATGGTCATCTCTAGTGCGCGATCGGGGCCGGCGACACCCCAGAAAATCTCCACCACCTGCGCCAGGCCAATGATGCGGGCGGCGATGGGAATGCCTTCACCGCGACGGCCCTCTGGGTGACCGCCGCCATCCCAATGCTCGTCCATGGATTGCACGGCCTGGGCCGTGGCTTCCGACATGCCCAGGGCACGGGCAATCGCGGCGCTGCGCGCGCAACGGATTTCGAACAGCTCGCGCTCGGCCTTCGGGCCGATCGCGGCGAGGCGCATGAACTGCCGCAGGCGCGCCAGGAAGTCGCCTTCAGGCTCGACCCACTCCAGCGCGTAGCGCACTTTCTGATCGAGCTTGCGCCAGTCGCGCAGCCACACCGCGCGCTTGGTTTCATGTTCATCAGGGCCGCCGAACATCTGGTAGACGCGCTCGGCGTTCGCCGAGCAGCCGGCGTCCTTCAACAACGCCGCATAGAACAGGTCGGAGGCGTCATCGGACGACAGCCGCAGGGCGCCGGCAATGCGCATGACAATCAGGCACGTGCGCGCGGCATGGCCGCGGGGGTGTCCCTCGGTGATGTCGAGCGCGGCCGACAGGCCCGACAAGACAGCCGAAATGGAGAGCGTGGATGGCTTTGCCTGGAACACCGACATGCAGACGCTGATTATGCCTCGCCCGGTTCGCGGCAACACCTGGCAGCGGCTTGCTTCACCGGATTGCTCACCGCCGGCCTTGGTAGCCCGGCCCGCGAATCGGCTGGCCCGGCCGCTCCGCCGTGATCTTGCCGTTCGAGACCACCGCCTTGCCGTTCACCAGCACGTGCGGAATGCCGACCGAGTAGTGGGTCGGATCAACAAACGTCGAGACGTCGCGGATGGTCGCGGGATCGAAAATGGTGAGGTCGGCCTTCATGCCGGTCTTCAGCAAGCCGCGATCGGAAATGCCGACCCGGGCCGCTGGTCGCGAGGTGAAGCGGCGCACCGCGTCTTCGAGCGTGAGCAGATGCTCGTCTCGAACGTACTTGCCAAGCACGCGCGGAAACGAGCCCCACGCGCGCGGATGCGACTTCGATGCCGAGAAGGGGCCGTCCTCGGCCCGCGCGCCCGAGTCGGTGCCGATCGAGATCATGGGATTCGACAACGCGAGCCGGACATCGTCTTCGCGCATGATCGAGATGATGACGTCGGTCCGGCCCTGATCGGCAATCACCAGATCCATCGCGGCATCGCGCGGGTCCTTGCCCATCTCCTTGCCGATCGCGACGAGGTCCTTGCCCTCCCACTGGCGCAGCGCCGGGTCAACCACCGTCGAAATCAGCACGCCGGCGCCGCCGCCGGATCCGTACCACTGGTTCTCCCACTCCTTGACGTTGGGATCGTCCATCTCGAGCTTGATGCGCGCGCGCAGCGCCGGGTCCTTGAGGCGCGCCAGCATGTCGCTGGTGCCACCTTCGCGCACCCACAATGGCAGGCAGGCGTCGAGGCCATTCGATGCTCGATCGTACGGGTACATGTTGGCGGTCACGTCGAGGCCGCGCGCCCTCGCCGCGGCGAAGTGCGCGAGGATCTCCGGCATGCGGCCCCAGTTGGCGCGGTAGGCCGTCTTCAAATGCCAGACCTCCGCTGGAAGGCCGGCGCGCTCAGCGACCGCGAAGGCTTCGTTCAATGACGGGATGATCTGGCCAGACTCGGACCGCTGGTGCGTGATGTAAATGCCGCCGTACCGGCGGGCGACCTTCGCCAGCTCGACGATCTCGTCCGTCGAGGCGTAGCGGCCCGGCACGTATTGCAACGACGTGCTGACACCGAGTGCACCGTCCCGCATCGCGGCATCGACCAGCGTGCGCATCTCCTCGAGTTCGCCGGCTGTGGCCGCGCGCTCGGTCATGCCGATCACGTGGTTCCGCACGCCGCCGGCGCCGACGAAGGTGCCAAGATTGATCGCCGGCCGGTTCCCCTCGAGGCGAGTGAAGTATTGCGCGAGGGTCCTGAAGTCGAGCGTGAGGTTGTGCCGTGCGAACTCGGCTTGCCTGGCCTCTGCCATCGCGTCGTTGAGCGGCGCGATCGATTGGTGTTCGCCGGTGATCTCGGTAGTAATGCCCTGGGTGATCTTGCTGGCGGCGCGGCCATCCACCAGCACGTTGAACTCCGACTGGCCGAGCATGTCGATGAACCCGGGCGCGACCACCAGGTTGGTGGCATCGATCCGGGTTTTGGCCTCGCGGCCCTGCAGCTGGCCGATTGCGGTGATGCGGTCGCCGGTGATGCCCACGTCGCCGAGGTACCACGGTGAGCCCGTGCCGTCGACAATGCGACCGCCGGTGACGAGTACGTCGAAGCCGGCCGCCGCCGCGGGCGCTGGCGCCTCGACCGTCCGCGGCGTCGACTGACACGCGCTGAGCGCGCCAGCCACGCACGCCACCGCAAATGACCGTTTCATCCACCTGCTCATGTCGGAATCCTATGTAGAATCACTGACGGATGTCGAGCTTCGCCTTTGTGTGGCCCACGATCGCATGTGTGATCACGGGCGCGGCCCTCTATGTCACGCGCGGCGTGCTTGATCAGACGGTGACGACGGCCGGAGTGATGCGCTTCGCCATGCTTCCGCCGTGGCAGGCGCTGCTGGGGTTTATCTGCCTGGCGGCGTTGGTCCTGGTCGGCATCGATCACCTGAACGCGCCGCGCGGCACGACTACCAATCGGCGGCCACGGCTTAGCGAACTGGTGTTGCCGCTGTTCGCGCTGGTCATCCTGATCGTGCCGTTCCTTCCGGTGGTTCCGGATCGCTGGCCGGTGTTCCAGGCATTGGCCGGCCCGCTTGGCGCCGTGGTCTGGCTGAGTGTCGCCGGACTCCAGCTGTGGACCCTGTGGCAAGGCCGCCTGATCAGGCCGCGCTGGCTCGAGCGCTGGTCACTGTGGCGCGTGACGTTCGCGATCTGGATTGCCACCGCGTCGCTGGGGGCGATCGCCGGCGCCCGGCTGACGGGTACGCCGCTGTTTCCGTCGGGAGACGAGCCCCACTACCTGGTGATCGCGCAAAGCCTGTGGCGCGACGGCGACCTGAAGATTGAGAACAACCACAGGCGTGGCGACTACCAGGAATATTTCCATGGCGAACTCGAGCCGCACTACCTGACGCGCGGCGCCGACGACGAGATCTACTCCATTCACCCGGTCGGTCTGGCCGTCATGATGGCGCCGGTCTACGGCGCCGGCGGTTACCGGGCCGTGGTGCTGGTGCTGATCCTGATGGCGGCCACCGCCGCCGCCATGGCGTGGTGGTGGACCATGGGCACGGTCAACACCGCGGGAGCCGCGACCTTCGCGTGGGCCGCGATTGCGTGCTCGGCACCGTTTCTGTTCAACACCTTCACGGTGTATCCCGAGATCCCGGCGGCGCTGGCGGTGATGATCGCCCTGGTCACGACCGTGCGCACCAATCCGGCTCGCGGCAGCATCGGACGCTGGCTGGCGGTCGGCGTGGCCTGCGCCAGCCTGCCGTGGCTCAGCACCAAGTACGCGCCGATGTCGGCTGTACTCGTGCTGGTGGCTGTGGGACGTCTCAAAAGTGAACCTGCTTCACTTCTACGCTCACTTTTACGCAATCCGAAAGTCTGGGCCGTTGCCGCTCCGTACGCGCTGTCGCTGGCCGGCTGGCTGGCGTTCTTCTACGCCATTTGGGGTATTCCGTTGCCAACGGCCCCTTACGGGGCACTCGTCCAGACCTCGCCGCTCAACTTGTTCTTTGGTGTGCCAGGCCTCTTCTTTGATCAGGAATACGGGCTGCTGGCGTTTGCGCCGGTCTACGTACTCGCCGCCACCGGCATGTACCACATGTGGCGCACCGGTGGTGACACCAAGCGCGTCGCGATTGAGATTGCGCTGGTCTTCGGCGCACTTCTGGTGACCGTGGGCGCCTTCCGCATTTGGTGGGGCGGCACGTCGGCGCCGGCACGGCCGCTGGCGTCAGGGTTGCTGTTGCTCGCGGTGCCCATCGCGAGTGCGTTTCGATCGGCACCCACGGGATCGGCACGTCGGGCCGGCCAGCACTTGCTGCTGTGGATCAGCGTCGGCATCGCCATCACCCTCGCAGTCGCGCAAGACGGCCTGCTGATTAACAACGGCCGCGACGGCACTTCGGCGTTGCTCGAGTTCTGGTCGCCCCGGTGGGCACTGTGGACACTGGCGCCCACGTTCATCCTGCACGCAGCCCCCGTGGCCTGGGCGCACACATTGTGGTGGATCGCGGTGGCCGGCGGGGCCGGCTGGTTTTTGTCGCGCCAGCGGACCACCACGCCCGGCATGGCGGCGTTGATCGCCGTGGCGACGCTCGCGGTGGCACTGCTGATTGTGTCGGTGACCTTCCCGTTATTACCGGCCGGAGCGCCGATGCCGCAAGTGGACCTGGGCGCGCGATCGCGCCTCGCGACGCTCGACGGCTTCGACGCCCGCGTGAGACCGGCCGCGGTGATGTTCGATCCGCTGCGCAAGGTCGACGCCGCCGCGCTACTGCCCGAGGTGCGGCTCAGCGTCAAGCCGGGACAACGCGTCGACTCTCAGCCGATTCGCGTGATCCACAACGGCCGGTTCTCACTGCCGGCTGGCACCTACGGCATCGATGTCACCTTTGGCGATTTGATACCGGCGCAGCCCACGCCGTTGGCCCTGCAGGTGGGGCGCGCAGGTCCGCCGCTGCAGACCTGGTCGCTGCAGCCCCAGGCGGGCGAGACCTGGCATACCAGCCTCTGGCTGGCCCTCGACGCCGGCTTCGTCGGCTTTCGCGGGCCACTGGAAATGGAGCGCGCGATCGCGTCGATCACCATCACACCGACGACCGTGGTTGACGTCGGTGCGCGTCCGCGCGTACACGAGGTATTGTCGGCGGCCGCCTACGGGGATGTGATGTGCTACTTTCACCATGAGCAGATGTATCCGGAGCCCAACGGCTTCTGGACCATCGGCCGGAGTTCGGCCGATGTCACGGTGGCCAGCGCGCCGGAACGCACGACGCCTGTCATCCTGCGCATTCACGGTGGCAGCCAGGCCAACAACGCCACTATCACTACTTTCGGTTGGCGGCGCCGGCTCGCGTTGGTGCCCGGCCAGGCCGCGGAAGTCGAATTACCCGTGGTCGCCGGCGGCGTGATCCCGCTGACGATTTCCACCGACAATGGATTCTCGCCGCAACAGTTCGATCCCGCGTCGAAGGACTCGCGGTTCCTCGGCATCTGGGTGGAAATCCTGGAGAAAGTGAAACCACCGTCATGAGCGCCATCGCCGACCTGAGACGAGACTACGCCAGCCGGGCCCTCAGCGAAGACCAGGCCGACCCCGATCCCATTCACCAGTTTGGGTCGTGGTTTGACGAAGCCGTCAGCGCGCAATTACTCGATGTGAATGCGATGACGCTGGCGACGGTCTCGCCGGCCGGCGACCCGGCGGCGCGCATTGTGCTGCTGAAGGGATTCGACGAGCACGGATTCGTGTTCTTCACCAACTACGAAAGCGCGAAAGGCCGCGAGCTGGCCGCGACCCCGCGCGCCTGCCTGCTGTTCTTCTGGGTGGAACTAGAGCGGCAGGTGCGCATCACGGGATCGGTCACGAAGGTCTCGACCGGCGAATCGGAGCAGTACTTCCACTCTCGGCCGTTCGAAAGCCAGGTCGGCGCCTGGGCTTCCGCACAGAGCACGCCGGTCGCGGACCGCGCCGCACTCGAGACGAGATACGCGGAACTATCGGCCCAACACGCCGGCCAAGTCGTGCCACTGCCGCCGTTCTGGGGCGGCTACCGCGTGATGCCCGAACGCATCGAGTTCTGGCAGGGCCGCACGAGCCGGCTGCACGATCGTCTGCTCTACACGCGCGCCGGCCAGAACTGGGCGCGCAGCCGGTTGTCACCGTAATCCGCACAAGCGATCTACCCGGATAGAATCACGGCGTGATCCTCCGCGGCATCGTGGCACTTTTGTTCGTCACCGCGACGCTTCAAGCCACCGCGCCACTGGTCATCATCGCCCCGGCCGCACCGGGCGGGGGATGGGACCAGACCGCTCGCGTGATCCAGCGGGTGATGGCGGAGATTGAACCCGGCACGATCGTGCAAGTGGACAACATTCCCGGCGCCGCCGGTACGATCGGGCTCGCCAGGTTCGTGCAATCGGAGCGCGGCAATCCCGACGCGCTGCTGGTCACCGGCCTCGTGATGGTCAGTGGCGTCATCACCAACGCGTCGCCGGTGTCGTTGTCGGATGCCACGCCGATCGCGCGCCTGACCGGCGAAACCGAAGTGATCGTCGTCCCCGCCGCGAGTCCCCATCAGAGCCTGGGCGACTTGCTGACTGTGTTCAAGCAGGACCCTGGCTCGGTGTCATGGGGCGGCGGCTCCGCCGGAGGCACGGACGATCTGCTGGTGCGGCTGCTCGCCGAGCAAGTCGGACTGCCGGCCTCACGCGTGAACTACATCGCGTTCTCGGGTGGCGGCGCGGCGTTGGCCGCGGTGCTCGGCGGACAGGTTACCGCCGCGGTCAGCGGATACGGCGAGTTTGCGGGCCAGATCGCGGCCGGGCAGTTGCGCCCGCTGGCCATTTCCGCGGCGGAACGCATCGCATCGATCCCGGCGCCGACTCTGCGTGAATCGGGTGTGCCACTCGACCTCGCCAACTGGCGGGCCATCGTCGCGCCCCCGGGCCTGTCGGACGCGGAACACGATGCGCTGGTCGCGCGCGTGACACGAATGGCGAACAGCGCGGCATGGAAGCACGCATTGGCGCAGAACGGCTGGGATGATTTGTTCCTCGCCGGCGCCGACTTCCGCCAGTTCCTGCTGGCCGAGCAGTCGCGCGTCGAGGCGGTGTTGCAGCGGCTGGCGGCGACCGACGCTGCGGGCCCCGCGCGCTTCGCCGTGGTTGTGACACCAACCACCGTGCCAAACATCACGGTCGCGATCTTCGGAATGCTGGCAGCCGGTCTTGCGATCTCCCGTGCGCGTGGACGCCCGTCACGCGTTCCCACCATGGCGCCCGGGACGCGAATGGCCGCGGTGCTCGCCATAGCGCTGCTGGCGCAGCCCGCCCTGATGGTCGGCGCCGGCTTCATCGTGTCATCGACGTTCTTGTTTAGCGTGACGGCGACCGCGTGGCGCGGCGTTCGCCCCTCCGCCGTCGTGGTGGCGAAAGACCTTGCCGTAGGCACACTGTTCGCCATCGTCATCTACGTAATGTTCACGACCGGCCTGGGTGTGGCGCTGCCGTGATGTCGGACCTGTGGGCCGGATTCGTGGTCGCCCTGCAACCCCTCAACCTCCTGTGGGGATTGGCGGGAGTGACTCTCGGCACGGCCGTTGGCGTGCTGCCCGGCATTGGACCCGCGCTGACCGTGGCGCTGCTACTGCCGGTGACTTACGGCCTGGATCCCACCGCGGCGCTGATCATGTTCGCCGGCATTTACTACGGCGCGATGTACGGGGGATCGACCACCTCGATCCTGCTCAACACACCGGGCGAAAGCGCCACGATCGTCACGGCCATTGATGGCCACCAGATGGCGCGCAACGGCCGTGCCGGCGCGGCCCTCGCCACGGCGGCCATTGGCTCGTTCGTCGCCGGCACGCTGGCGACGCTCGCGCTCAGCCTGGCGGCGCCGTTGATGGTGCGCATGGCGCTGGCATTCGGCTCGGCCGAGTACTTCTCGTTGATGGTGCTCGCGTTCGTGATGGTGACCACGCTGCTCGGCGGCGTGGGCTCTCGATTGGCGGGATGGGTCAGCCTGATGCTGGGACTCGCGCTCGGCAGCGTTGGCATCGACGGCTTGAGCGGACAGGCGCGCTTCACCTTCGGCATCCGATATTTGCTGGACGGCATCGACCCGGTGATCGTCGCCATTGGCCTGTTCGCGATTGGCGAAACCTTGTGGGTGGTCAGTCGCGGCCCAGACGAGGACCAGGTTCTGCCAGTGCGCGGTTCCCTGTGGATGACCCGGGAAGAGTGGCGGCGCTCGTGGAAACCGTGGCTGCGCGGCACGGTGATCGGTTTTCCCATGGGCGCGTTGCCCGCCGGTGGCGCCGAACTGCCGACACTGATGTCTTACGCAATCGAGAAGCGGCTCGCGGCGGCACCCGACGAGTTTGGTCATGGCGCGATCGAAGCCGTGGCTGGCCCCGAGGCCGCGAACAACGCGTCGGCTGCCGGCACGCTGGTGCCGCTACTCACGCTGGGACTGCCCACCTCGGCCACGGCGGCGGTGCTGCTCGCCGCCTTTCAACAGTTCGGGCTGCAACCGGGTCCGCTGCTCTTCGAGCACGAACCAAAGCTCGTGTGGGGCGTGATCGCGAGCCTGTACGTCGGCAACGCCATGTTGCTGGTGCTCAACCTGCCGCTCGTCGGGCTGTGGGTGAAGCTGCTGTCGATTCCGCGTCCGTGGTTGTACGGGGGCATCCTGGTTATGGCGTCGCTCGGCGCCTTCAGCGTGCACCGCTCTGCCGGCGACCTGGTGCTGGTCGCCGCAATCGGCATGGTGGGCTACCTCCTCCGCCACATCGGCGCGCCGGTCGCGCCGGTGATGATCGGCCTGATCCTTGGCCCGGCTGCCGAGCAACACTTGCGGCGAGCCTTGTCCATCAGCCAGGGCGACTGGATGGTGTTCGTGTCACGGCCGTTGTCGGCCACTCTGCTAGTCGTCGCCCTGGCCGTGCTGGTGCTCGGGGTTGGTGGTCGGCGCAAGCTACAATCGAGTGATGAAACTCAGTGACTTATTCGGTGGTGATGCTGGCGTTCCGGCGGACCAGTTTCCCGATCCGGCAGTTGATGCCCCCGCCGATCCGACCGGCGCGCCACAGGCGGTGGTGCTCGGCGGCGGCTGCTTCTGGTGCACCGAAGCGGTGTTCGCCAAGCTCGACGGCGTGATCAGCGTGGTGTCCGGCTATGCCGGCGGCACCGCCGAAACCGCAGACTACAAGAGTGTCTGCAGCGGCATGACCGACCACGCCGAGGTGATCCGCGTGCGCTACGACTCGGGGCGCATTACGCTTGGCCAGATCCTGAAGGTGTTCTTCGCCGTCGCCCACGATCCGACGCAGCTGAATCGCCAGGGCAACGACATGGGGACGCAGTACCGCTCGGCCATCTTCTACGACAGCGAGCATCAGGAACGCGTCTCAGCCGCCTACATCCAGCAACTCAAGGACGCCAGGGTCTTCGACCAGCCGATTGTCACCACCCTCGAGCCGCTCGAGCAGTTCTTCGATGCCGAGGAATACCACCAGGGATTCGTCGCGAGGAACCCCAACCAGCCGTACGTGGCGGCGGTGGCGATGCCGAAGGTCAAGAAGCTCGAGAAGTCGTTCGCCGACAAACTGAAGAGGTCGTGAGACATAATAGGTTCCGCGTGCGCTCGTAGCTCAACTGGATAGAGCATCGGCCTTCGAAGCCGGGGGTCGCAGGTTCGAGTCCTGCCGAGCGCACCAACTAGAGCCCCCAATGCCCAGCACGGCGGCGCCTCCCGACTGGGCCGAGCTCCCCGACGAAGAGCTCCTGAACCTTCGCCTGGCGGATCTGCCGCTGAAGCTGGAAGGCTCAGTGATCGAGTCACGCGTGACGC
>JANLWW010000047.1:0-1975 GCA_031364805.1 Acidobacteriota bacterium | reverse complement strand
TTCCATGCCTGTAGTGGACGATCACGGTCGAATCTTCGGGCGCTACAACCTGCTGGACCTTGCGCTGGCAATTGTTCTCCTCGGCTTGATCCCGCTGGGCTATGGCGCCTATGCGCTCTTCCGGGTGCCGGTGCCCCGGCTAACGGCCGTCGAGCCGGCAGTCATGCAGCTCGATCGCAATATGAGGGTGATCGTGCGTGGCGAGAATCTGCGGCCGTACATGCGCATCTCGTTCGATGAAAATCAGACCCGTAGTTTCCTGTTCCAGGATCCGACCAAGGCCGAGATCACCTTTGCGGATATTCCGCCTGGCCAGTACGACGTCGTGCTCTACGACTTTGCGCAAGAGCGGTCGCGCCTGCCGAAGGCGATCACGATTGCGCCGCCAGCCCTCCCGCTTACCAGCGTCCACGTAGCAGGGTTTCTCACTGGAGTGAAGCCGGGACAGGTGGCGTCGTACCGGGTTGGCTACGACTTTCCGACGGCGGCCAAGATTCTTGCCGTGGCGCCACCCGCCGACGATATCGCACGAATCGTCACTGGCGATCACTCGGTAGAGATTCCGGTCGAGAAGACCGTGCGGATACCCGCCCTGCTGCAAGTGTTCTGCAGCGTCGAGCAAAACAGCGCCGGCCTCGGCGAATGCCGCTCGACCACCGGCCCGGCGGTCGGACCTGGGGTCTATCTCACGCTGCCTGGTAACGAAGGCCGCCAGCCGTTTCTCATCACCGATGTGCAGCCACCGGTTGCACCGACGATGATCGAAATCTCGGTTCGCGTAGCGCCTGGGGAAGACGCCGCATCACTGGCAAAAGCCGGTGACCTCGATCTCGGCGTTTCGCAGAATCCTTTCGCCGCGGGCGCAACGATGCTGGCGCCGCCGTCAGCGGCCAGGCTGATGTTCACGATTCGCGTGCCGGCATTTCCCTCGCTGATCGGCTGGCAGTACGGCGGCCAGGTACTCCGCGTCGGCGGTGGTCTCCAGTTCTATTCCCCGCGCTACGTCATGACCGGCACGGTCGCAGCGGTTCCACCGCTTCCGACCCCGGCAGCACCCAAACCGTGACCATCGTCAAATTTCTCGGGCTGAACTTGCGGGCCGCGGAGGCGCGGCTGCAGCGGGTGACGGCGCCGATCGCCGCTGATCCGCCCAGGTTATGGGACGCACTGGATCACAGCGTCCCGGGCCGCGTGATCGGCGCGGTCGATCGCGTACTGACCAGGGCTACGCCCGAATCCCGTGCCCGCCAGGCGTGGCGGTTGGCGGCACTCCCATGGGCTTCACTTGATTCGGTTCGGCGCATGCGAGCGATCGGCTGCGTTGCGATGACGGCCGCGGTCACGCACCTCGCGCTCGCGTCCACCACGTCGCCGGTCGGCGGCTGGTGGTTGATCGTTCCAGGCATGGTGATGGCGTTTGGCGCCGCGGCAATCGGCCTGTCATGGCTGGGGCCGGCGTCGGAGAGGCACGAGTGAGCGACCGCAGAATCCGCGTGCTCGCCCTGTCGCCGATTCCCGAGGAAGGCGCGGGCTGCCGGTTTCGCATCGCGCACTACATCCCATATCTCGAACAGCACGGCTTTGACGTCACGCTCAAGACGCTGTTCACGACCGAGTTCTTTCGTTTTGTCTATAAGCCTGGACACCTGGCTCGCAAGTCGGCGGTGTTCGCCGGGCTCGCCGTGAGGCACCTGTGGGCGCTGCACCGCGTGCCGCAGTACGACGTCCTCTTCATCTATCGCGAGCTCCTGCCGGTCGGCCCGGCTTTGGTCGAGTGGCTGCTGTCAATGCCCGGGTGTCCGCCCATCGTGTTCGACTTCGATGATGCGATCTTCCTGCCGAGCGTTAGTGAGGCCAACCGACGCGCCATCGTTCCTGCGTTTCGGCAATTTCGAGCTGCCGCCATCGCGCGGCGACGTGGCATTGCTGAAACAACTGGTCGACTTGTGCATCCGCCGCGACTATCCGCAGTTGC
>JANLWW010000028.1:0-7172 GCA_031364805.1 Acidobacteriota bacterium | reverse complement strand
CGGCCCCGTGCGCGAGCTCGACGTCGTGCTGTTGTTGCTCGCCGAGTTCGAACGGCGCGGGGCCGCATCGACGATGGCCATCGAGCTTGTGCGTGAAGCGGTGGTCGCCGAACGCCTGAAACGGCGCAGCGACATGCTGGCGGAGATCACTCCGTCGCGGCTGGAGAAGTTGCGCAAGCGCCTGGTCGACGTCGTGGCGCCCGAGTCGCACAACGGGTCCTCGGCCAATACTGTTGCCGAGGCCGTCGCACAGTCAGGTAAGCGCGCCCAACGGCTACGGGCCGCGATCGAACGCGCCGGCGGCATCTACCTGGCCGAGCGGCTGCATCGCGTGCGCATCGAGGCAAAGAAGTTACGCTACACGCTCGAGATTCAGCGCGAGCTCACACGCTCGCGATCGCGGCTCCACCTGAACCGGCTGAAGACCCAACAAGACCTGCTCGGTCGCATGCACGACCTCGAAAGCCTGATCGAGCGCACCCGCGCCGTCCAGGCGACGCTATCGGCCCGCAACCGGCGGGGCATGGCTGAACTCGACTCGCTGATTCGCGTGCTCGAAGACGAATGCCGCGAAGGGCATGCCACTTACATGCACGCGCGCCCGGCCTTGTTGAAGCTGTGCGATGCCGTGATCGTCGCCGCCGGGCAATCCCGCTCGACTGCCGCTTAGCCGCTCGGACATCCATGGCCGCTACCATCGAGCTGTACCTCGTGCGCCACGGCCTGGCCGCCGAGCGCGGACCGAAATACCCCGACGACCGCCTCCGGCCGCTGACGCCCGCGGGCGTCAAGAAGTTCGCGTCCGCCGTGCCCGGCCTGATCGAGTTGGGTGTGGTCATCGACTTCGTGCTGACCAGTCCGCTCGTGCGTGCACGAGACACCGCCACGCTGCTCGCCGCCGGCCTCAAGCCCAAGCCCGCCATGACCGAGGTCGAAGCGCTGGCGCCCGGAGGGCGATACCAAGCCGTGGTCGAGGCGATTAAGACCCACGCCAAGCGGCATCGCCGGCTCGCCATCGTCGGGCACGAACCAGACCTCGGCGAACTGGCCGCACGGCTGCTTGGTGCACGCGGCACTGTTCAGTTCAAGAAGGGTGCGATCTGCGCCATCGACGTGGACGGTGCGACGCCCGGCGGTCCCGGTACGTTGCGGTGGCTCCTGCCACCGCGAGCGCTTCGGGCGCTCGCTCCCTGATGAAAGCCACGGTCGTCATCAATCCGATTGCCGGTCCTGGCCGCCGGAGCACACTCGACGCCTGCACCCGGTTAGCGAAAGACGTGTTGGCCCGCGGCGGGTTTGAGGCTGACGTTCTGATCACCACCGGACCGGAGGACGCGCAAAAATTCGCTGAGACCGCCGTCCGAGCCGGACACCAGCTGGTTGCGGCCTGGGGCGGAGACGGCACCGTGAACGGTGTGGGCGCGGCGCTCGCCGGCACGTCAACGGCGATGGCAATCATTCCTGGAGGATCGGGAAACGGCCTGGCGCGAGACCTCGGCGTGCCGCTCGATGCGGCTGCGGCCTTCGAGGTCGCCGCGTCGGGGGCCACCCGCATGATTGATGGCGGCGAACTCGACGGCTCACTGTTCTTCAATGTTGCCGGCATTGGCTTCGATGCCAACATCGCGATTCGAATGGCCGCCACCGGCGCCCGGCGCGGCCTGCTCGGGTATGTGATTGCGACCTTCCGTGAGTTGCCGACCTACGTCGCCCGCCACTACTCGATCACGCCCCTGAATGGCGCTGGAGGAGCGCCGATTGCCACGGCGGCCATGTTCATCGCACTGGCCAATTCACGCCAGTACGGAAACGGCGCGCAAATCGCTCCGCACGCGCGACTCGACGATGGCGAGATTGATGTGGTGGTGGTGAAGCCGCAGTCGGTGCTCAGTATTGCGTCGCGCATCCCGGCCTTCTTCAACGGCACGCTGCGAGCCGACGAGAAACTGCTGATGCGAACCGCCGCCGCCGCCGACATTTCTTCGGACTACAACATTGCCTTCCACGTTGACGGGGAACCCCGGCAGGGCGGCACTACGGTCGTGCTGCGAACGCGGCGTCAGACGCTCGGTGTGCGCGTTAAGCCTTGATTTGTCAGCACGTTATCTCAATTGACCGAAAACTTGTCGCTAAGAATTTACACCCGCCGAATGCTGGGCTGGGACAGGATGAGCGGGCGATGAACGCCTTTACCAAGACTCTTCAGCTTGAAGATAAGACTCGCCGCTACTCGATAGTGGCGACCGACGATGGATGGGAAGTGCGCGAGGAGCGAGACAGCCAATTGGTTCGCCAGGCGCACTATCAGGACTGGCACCGCGTCGAGCGCGCCAAGCGCTCGATCACGATCGCACTAGATGACCTCAGAACCAAGGGCTGGTCGGAAGTGCAATAACGAATCACGCACGAAGAATAACGAACGTTTCGTTATTCTTCTTTCCTCTCACTCCACTGTCTATTTCTCGACCTCAATAAACCGGTAACCCAACCCCACGACTGTCTCAATCTGCTTGCCAGCGGCGCCGAGCTTGCCGCGCAGGCGGCCAACGTGGACGTCTACCGATCGGGTTTCGATCATGCGGTCGTAACCCCAGACCCGCTCCAGCAGCCGATCGCGCGAAAGCACTCGATTGCGATTCTCGACCAGGTGGCGGAGCAATTCGAACTCGCGGCGGGTCAAGCGCACAGCGACGCCATCCACGGCGATCGCGACGGCGTCGAAATCGGCGACCAGGTGTTCGCCGCGATAGATGGGCGGTGGCCCCACCTCTTCCGGACGGCCGCGGCGCAGGACTGCGCGCACACGCGCCGAGAGTTCGCGCGGGCTGAATGGTTTGGTGACGTAGTCGTCCGCGCCGGCATCAAGGCCGACCACGCGGTCGCTCTCACTGCTACGAGCGGTGAGCATGATGATCGGCGTCTTGGCCGTGGCCGGGCGGGTACGAAGCAGGCGGCACACTTCCAGGCCGCCGAGCACCGGCAAGTTGAGGTCGAGGATGATCAAGTCGACCTGCTGTTCGCTGGCCAGCTTCAGGGCCTGGTCTCCGCTGGCTGCGATGTCGACAATCGCGTCGCCGCCGCGTTCGAGCGTGTGCTTGATCAGTCCCGAGATATCCTTCTCGTCTTCGACCACCAGCACGCGGGTCTTGTCGTTGGGACCGGGTGCGCCGGCGACCCGAGGGCGGGATGAGGGAGTGCCGTGGTCGGCGCGAGCCAAGCTGTTCTGTTGCATCTTACGTTCCTTTACCTGCATGAGGGGCATGCTCACGGTAACCACCGTAGGTTTCCGACCAGTGACGGTGACGTTAATTCTGGGTTACCAACCCGCCAGATTCGGCGATTAGCGTCGGCTTGCGGTTGTTACGGACGCGTCACGCCGGCGTGATCGGCCTGTCATGCCGGCCGCGTAAGCTGACCGCCCAGAGTGACCATC
Organism: Acidobacteriota bacterium; assembly: GCA_031364805.1. Classification (GTDB taxonomy): domain Bacteria; phylum Acidobacteriota; class Vicinamibacteria; order Vicinamibacterales; family UBA2999; genus 12-FULL-67-14b. Next base: position 3,739 of record JANLWW010000028.1, on the reverse strand, counting down.
AGCGTCATCGTCTGCGCCTACAACGAAGAGCACTACCTCGTGCCGTGCCTGCAGTCCTTGCTGTCGCAGAGCCGGCCCCCCGACGAAATCATCGTGATCGACAACGCGAGCTCCGACCGCACGGGCACTGTCGCCCGCCAGGTCGCCGGCGTGCGCGTGGTTGACGAACCGCGAAAGGGCCTGGTGATCGCGCGCGAGCGCGCGCGTCAGGAAGCAAAAGGCGACGTGTTGGTGTATGTCGATGCCGATTGCCGCGCGCCGCGAACCTGGCTGGAACGGATCGAACGCCGATTCGCCGGCGATCCGGACTTGATCGCGATGTCCGGCAACTATCGCTTCTACGACTGGGACTGGGTGGGCCGGGCGCTATTGCGCGCGTATGACTTCACACTTGGGCCGGCCACTCATGTGCTGGTGAAGTACGTGTTGCGGATTGGCGTGGTGTTCTACGGCGGCAACTTTGCGGTGAGGCGCGACGCGCTCGAACGCATCGGTGGCTTCGACACCTCGATTGAGTTTCACGGCGAAGACACCAATGTCGGCCGGCGCCTGCATCGAGTGGGTCGGGTTGAACTGCGCTACGACTGTTTTCTCTACACCTCGGCGCGTCGCTACAACGCGATGGGGAAGGGCGCGGTGTTCCGGCTCTACGTCCGCAACTTTGTGTCGGAACTTCTTCATCACCGCCCAAAGGATACGGTCCACCTCGACGTTCGCCCCTAGATTTTGCGCTATCGACAACCGTAAGCCACAGAATCGTTACGGGATTAGGGCATTCTGCCTTGCAGGAAAGCGAGGTGACCGAGTGAAGCTCGACACACACGTCCACACATTCCACTCCGGCCGCGCGAGCGTGTTTCCTTTCAACCACTTCATGCGCGAGTGTTACAACACGCCCGAGAGCGTGTATGACACAGCCAGGCGTCGCGGGATGGATCTGGTCACCGTGACCGATCACGACCAAATCAGCGGCGCGCTCGAGATTGCTCACCGGCCAGATGTGCTGGTGGGCTGCGAGGTGACGGCAGAGTTCACGGATGTGGACCTGTGCGTTCACCTCAACGTTCTTGATATCAACCCGGTGCAACACGAGGAAATTCAGCGACTGCGGCACGATGTCCGGCAGCTGATGCCCTATCTCAGCGCGCAGGGGATCTACACCTCGCTGAACCATGTGGCGTCGGGCATCAACGGCCCGCTGACCGCCGGTCATCTCGCCGCCATTCTTCCCTGGGTCGATGGCCTCGAGGTGATCAACGGCACGCGCCTGCCATCGCAGAACCGCACGGCCATTTGCCTGGCGCAGGCCACCGGCAAGCACTTGCTTGGCGGCGGCGATTCGCACACGGGTCGCGGCATCGGCTTGACCTGGACCGAAGTCCCCGGCGCCCGCACGCGTGAGGAGTTCATGGCTGGCCTGCGCGCAGGACGGGCGACTGCCGGCGGCGACCACGGTGGCCACCGGACGATGCTCTCGGACATGTGGCGCTTTGCCGGTAACTTCTTGACCGAAGGCGTCACGACCGCCGCCAGGCAGCCGACCGACTGGCGCGGCTACGCTTGCACCTTCGGCGGCATTCTCGGCTTGCCGATCATGCCGCTGGTGATGACCGGCGCGTTCGTCCACTTCATTCACGAACAGCGCTTCAACCGGGAGTTGTTGTACGACCTGCTCGCCAAGCCCACGGAGGCTGCGCGGGTCGCGGGCGTGCTCGCGGCCTAGGGAGGGCCGCGCCCTTCGGGCGCGGTGGGGCTCGGCGGCTTTGCCGCCTTCGTAGGGCTCGCGGCGTTGCCGCTCGTAGGGGAAAGGCCTTCCCCACGAGCGAAGCGAGCCCCAGGATGCGAGCGTAGCGAGCGACCCCTACGCGCCGCGCAGCGGCGAGCCCTACGCGCCCAAGTCGCGCGCCCTACCAGAATCCCAGCCACTTCCACCACGCCGCGCCGGCCGTGATCCAGATCACGATGTTGGCCACCGACGTGACGAAGCCGACCCGCCACCACTCGCTGCGAGTCACGTAACCGACCCCAAACAGGATCGGTCCTGTCGTCGTGCCGTAATGGGTTAGGCCGGCGGTGAGGTTGGCGGTGCACAACAGGCTGTAGACCGCCAGCGGCGGTGGCACCCCGATGCCGATGAGCACGGCGACGAAAGGCGGGAACATCGCAAGCATGTGCGCGGTGATGCTGGCGAAGAAGTAGTGTGCGTAGAAGTAGATTATCAGGATGCCGACCAGCACCACCGCCCAGGGAATGCCGACGAACAAGCCGGCGACGTTCTCGGCGAGCACACGCGTCGAGCCGGTGTTGTTGAGCAGCTCGCCCATGCGCAGCATGCCGCCGTACCAGACGAACACGTCCCACGCGGACCGTTCGCCCGCCGCTGCCTGCCAGGTCAGCGTGCCCGAGGCGAGCAATGTGCCAATCCCGACCATGGCGACGAACGTGACGTCGAGGCGATGCCACGCCGAGGTGATCCACATCAGCCCGACGCCACAAAACACCAGCAAGGTGACCCACTCGTCTCGGCTGAGCGGACCCATCTTCTTCAGCTCCGCGGCCGCGAACAGCGGTGCTTCGGGTGTGCTGGTGACCTCGGGCGTGAGCATGCGATAGGCGATCCACGGCACCACCGCGCATGACAGCAGTCCCGGGACAATCGCCGCGACAAACCAACTGGCCCACGTGACTTCGACGTTGGCCAGCTTCAATGCCAGGTCGGCGCCGAGCAGGTTGCTGGCCTGGCCAGTGAGAAACATGGCGCACGCCACCGCGGAGCCCTGATACATGGCGGTGATCAGGAACGCGCCAAGGCGACTGGCGGTCGGGCCAGGTCGTGAATCGAACAGCTCGGCGATGCTGCGGGCAATCGGCAGCACCATGCCGGCGCTGCGGGCGGTGATCGAGGGCACACCAGAGGCGAGCGTGACGTCGGTCATCTGCAGTGCGTAGGCCACGCCCAGCGACGTGCGCCCGACCGCGCGAACGAACAGCAAGGCAATGCGCCGCGCCAGGCCGCAATCGAGCATCACCTTGGCGATTAGCATGGCGATGATCACCAGCCATACGGACGGTTGCGCAAACCCGCCGAGCACCTCGCGCATCGGGATGCCGTTGGCGGCCATGGCGGTGAGCCCGATCAGCACCAAGGCGGACGCGGGCAGCGGTTCGGTGACCATGCCCGCGATTACGGTGATGAAGATCGCCGTTTGCCGCCAGCCTTGCGGCGTGATGGTGGCCGGCGCGGGAATCAGGTGGGCAAGTACGATGTAGAGGACGACGAGCGCGGCCAGCCCGCGAGTGCGCGACATTGGGCTGAATGTTACTGCTTCGTGGGCTCGCTCGCTACGTGTGCTCGTCGGGCTCGGCGCTCCGCGCCTTCGTTGGGCTCGGTCCTACAGACCTCGTGTGGAAAGGCGTCCCTACGAGCGAAGCGAGCCCCAGGAAGTGAGCGCAGCGAGCTACTCCCACGACGGCGCGCAGCGCCGAGCCCCACGAGCGGCGTAGCCGCGAGCCCTAAAGAATGCCCCGCTCCCATGGACCGGTAATGGCCACCGTGAAGCCCGGCGTCTGAATGTTCAGGAACAACCAGCGGCCATCGGGACTGAACGTCGCCCCGGCGAACTCGCGATTGCGGAAGTCTCCGCTGAAGCCGTTCCGCTCGCCGTTGAGGATCACGTTGTTACGCGCAAAGCGCACAATCTTGCCGTCCCTGGTCAGGCCATGTACGCACGGATTGGCG
>JANLWW010000019.1:0-4583 GCA_031364805.1 Acidobacteriota bacterium | reverse complement strand
GTCGTCGCCGGCAGTGCGCCCAGATCGATCTCGCGCGTCATCACGTGGGCGAGGGTCTCGGGAATGGTCTCGGCGCTGAACAGTCGCTGACCGGTCACCATCTCGTAGAGCACCACGCCAAAGGCCCAGATGTCGGCGCGCTTGTCGACCGCCTTCCCCTTGGCCTGCTCGGGCGCCATGTAGGCGGCGGTGCCGAGGATCATGCCCATCTGGGTCATCGCTGGGGTGGTGATCGTCGGCGAATCGGCGAGATGGCCGGCGGGACTGAAGTCCCGCCCTCCTGGCACGGCGTCCATGGCCTTCGCGAGACCGAAATCCAGCACCTTCACCGTGCCGTCCGCGCGTATCTTGATGTTTGCGGGCTTGAGATCGCGATGGATGATCCCCTGCTCGTGCGCGGCTTCCAGCGCTTCCGCGATCTGCTTCGCAATCGGCAACGCCTCGTCGCTCGGAATCGCACCGCGCGCGATACGCTGCGACAGGTCCTCGCCCTCGACCAGCTCCATCACGAGGGCCTGCATGCCGGCCGACTTCTCGAAGCCATGAATGGCGGCGATGTGTGGGTGGTTCAGTGACGCCAGCGTCTTGGCCTCGCGCTCGAACCTCGCCAGCCGATCGGGATCGGCGGCGAATGCATCGGGCAGGATCTTGATGGCGACCTGGCGACCGAGCGTCGTGTCGGTGGCGCGCCACACCTGGCCCATTCCACCTTCGCCGAGCAGGGAGACGATCTCGTACGAGCCGAGGCGGGAACCGGGTGTCAGAGCCAAGCGTGGTGATTATATGGGCGGAGCGAGCCTGGTTGGCCGACCGCGCTCCCTACAACGTCGCCAGCTTCTCTGCGCAATAAGCGTTCAGGCTCTTCCCGGCGGCCCGAGCCTTGAGCGCCAGCGCCTGATGCACGGGTGCTGGCACGCGCAACAGGAACCGCCCGCTGTAGCTGGCCGACTGCTCCGGCGCGGGCAGACTCACGCCGTCCCGATCCGCCAGGCGGATCCACTCGTCCACGATGCGCTTCAACTGCTTGAGAACGCCCGCCTCCGTCGCACCGTGGCAACACCGGCCAATCAGCGGCGGGGCGCTGCCGACAAAGCACCCATCCTCTGCGCTCCACTCGACAACCCGCAGGTAGTCGCGCGCTGACGCCTTCTTACGCGGCTTCATTTCTGGTCTCCCTTGGCCGCCCGGGCGGCGGCCAGCCGTAACGCGACTTCCTGTTCCTGATACCGCTTCGCGTCGTCGCCCGGGCGGCCCGAGAGCGTGACTCGCTGGCCAGACGGATGCAGAAAGTTCCGGTGGCTGCCCTTGCCGCCGCGATCGACGAAGTCCGCGCGCACGAGTTCGTGGATGAGATCACGAAGCTTCCGTGGCACACCACCATAGTATCACAGTGATACTAGATGGTTTGTGGCGCGGAAGGACTTCTACTACTTCGGCTCAGGCCGCCAATTCAGCGCGGCGATGTGGGGATGATTGAGCGAGGCCAGCGTTTTGGCCTCACGCTCGAAGCGCGCTAAGCGCTCGGGACCCGCGGCGAACGCATCAGCAGGATCTTGATGGCGACCTGGCGGCCGAGCGTGGTGTCGGTGGCGCGCCACACCTGGCCCATTCCGCCTTCGCCGATGGGTGCTGTGTTCGTAGACGCCGAGACGTGTGCCGGGGGTGAGGGCCATTCTATTTCTTCAGCAGCGTCGTCCAGTTGGTGACGTACTGATCAATGTTGCCGGCCGGGCGGAGCCTGGTCCTGAACAGCGGCCTCGGCGTGCCGATGTCGAGCGTCGCTCCTGGCCGCACCTCGACCGACATCATCGTGCCTTCGGGCGAGAGATAAAACAGCTCCTTCCCGTCCGCGCGCCACTTCGGCTGGACGCCACCGCCAGAGGATACGGTGACCCGCTCACCAGGACTCGGAAACGGTTGCAGGTAGATCTCGCCACGACCCGAGAGCGAGGAGAAGAAAACGATCCAGCGGCCATCCGGTGAGAACTGCGCCTCATCGGCGTTCGTGGAGGACGCATCCACGACAATCGGTGTGGGCTCACCTGTCAGCGGCACGGCCAACTGGCCGCCGGAGCTTCGGCCCATCAGGAGGTAGCGCCCATCCCGTGACCAGTCCTCGAGCCGTTCGGCGGGCACCCCCTTCCACGCCACCGCGTCGCCGCCGCCGAGCGGCTTGCGGAATACTTCGTTCACGGTCCTCCGGTTGTTGCGGAAAGCGAGCTCCTTTCCGTCCGGCGACCACACGGGTCCGTTGTTGCCGCCGTCGGTGGTGAACTTGGACGAGACCGAGCGGACGAGGTCGAACAGCCAGATGTCGCTCACCGACGTGTTGTCCCGCTGCACGGCGAGTTGCCGGTTGTCCGGGGAGAGCGCCATCTGGACCCAGGGGCCAGGATCGCCCACCGATGCCCCTTTGCGACCTGCGCGGTCGAACCACGACATCTCAAAGGACAATGCCGTTCCTGTCATGTAGGCCAGCGTGCCGGCGGCCGAGGCCGAGAACGCCGCGGTGCCACGCTGCGGTTCATTCTTCACGTTGGGGACGAGAGGGACCGCTTCGGCGCCGAGTTGAAGCGTGTCTGGGTCAAAGGTCTGCGCCACGAGGGTCGAGCCGTTCACGTAAAGCAAGTGGCCATTGGAGTACTGGGCGCCTGAGGTCGACTCCACGAGTCGCACAGCCGGTCCGCCGTCGAGCGGCGCCACCATGACCGCAGAGCCCTCGGTCGTTTGGCTCAAGTACAAGAATCGGCGGCCGCCCGGCAAGAAGGACGGAAGACCGTGCGTGCGCTCGCCCCGCGCCGTGTCAGGTGTGGTGATCGCCACCGGCTGGCCTCCGTTTGCGGACACCCGGACGATGTCCGGGTTCGACTGAGCGCTGACGAGCACGACATCGTCAGCATTCCACGTGCCCCCGTGGCCCTGGGGTACGTCGCACACGTCGCGAAGCCGCGACCCGTCCAGCGAGACCACCTTCAGCTTGCCAGAGGCGAAGAACGCCACCGAGCGGGAGTCAGGAGACCAGAAGGGGTAGGTCGCGCCATCCGTGCCTTCGATGGCCCTGGCGTCCAGGGAGTCGAAAGAGCGGATCCAGAGGACGGCACTTTCGCCCTGCACCCTCGGTGCCGCATAGGCGAGATGCCGGCCATCCGGAGACAGGTCTGGAAACGGCGAAGACGACAGCGTGGTTGCGGCGCCCGTAACCACGATGCCCTGGGTGAAGTGGATGGACACGGGGTCCACCTCCTCAGGCGCCGCCCGGCGCCCGACCACTGCGAACCCGATGGCCGCGATGGTGACGATGGCAGCGACGGCCCACCCGGCACGATCCCAGATGCGTCGCTGCGGCGACGCCGCCATCTGCTCGGCGACCGGGGCCGAGGACGAAGACGACAGCGAAGACAGCGCCTCGAGCGCGAACGCGAGGTCGCTGGCCGACTGAAACCGCTGCTCGGGCCGTTTCTCGAGGCAGCGCCTAACGACGCGATCGAGCGCGAGTGGAATCGCGCGCTCGCCGGTCGGCAGATCCGCCGGCTCGGCGTTGAGAATCGCCGCCTGCGTGTCGGGCGACGTCGCGCCGCCAAACGGCCGTGCGCCCGCCAGCATCTCGTAGAGGACCACGCCGAGGCTGAAGATGTCGGAGCGGTGATCGACCGCCTGGCCGCGGACCTGCTCGGGCGACATGTACGCCATGGTCCCGAGCACGGTGCCGGGGTCGGTCTGGTGTACGCGGGTCACCGACTGTGGGTCCGCGACCGTCTCGTTCAGCTTGGCCAGGCCGAAATCGAGAATCTTCACGCGCCCGTCGGCGGTGAGCATCACGTTCTCGGGCTTGAGATCGCGGTGCGTGATGCCCTTGGCGTGCGCGGCCGCGAGGCCCTGCGCGATCGCGCGTGCATACTCAACCGCCTTGCGCGGCGGCAGCGCGCCGTGTTCCAGCGGATCGCGGAGCGTTGTGCCATCGAGCAGTTCTTCGACGAGATAGAGCGTGTCGTCGAGAATACCAACGTCGTAGATGGCGAGGATGTTGGGGTGGTTCAGCGCGCCGGTCGTCCGCGCTTCGAGCTCGAAACGGCGGCGGCGTTCAGGGTCGGTGGCCGCGCCCGGAAGAATCTTGATGGCGACTTCGCGCGCCAGCTCGGGCCGCGTATCACGAGCCCGGTAGACTTCGCCCATGCCGCCGGCACCGATGGACGCGAGGATTTCGTAGACGCCGAGACGCGAGCCGGGAGTGAGGGCCAAAACGAGGATTATTGCAGAGTTAGGCTCGTTCCAGCTTTGCGTATTTCGCGCGCAGCGTCTTCGTTCCCACCGAGTTGAAGCGAACGACCAGCTTTTGGTCGTCCTCCAGGTCCTCGACGCTCACCACGGTGCCCGAGCCGAACTGCGCGTGCTTCACGCGCGCGCCGGGGCGCAGGCCCGGCGTCTGGTCTTCTTCCTCGTAATTGAAGTTCTGCGTCGGGACCTTGGCATCATCGTCTTGCCGGCCGGCACGATAACCAGCCGCCGGCTGGCGTGGGCGGCCATATGGATTGGCGCGATACTCACCCCATCCGCCGCCGCGTGAGCCAGATGAGTACGACGAC
>JANLWW010000121.1:0-7774 GCA_031364805.1 Acidobacteriota bacterium | reverse complement strand
GCCGGCGTGTCTGAACTCGAGGCCGGCCGCCTGCGAGTGGGCCTCAAAGCCCTCGTCTCGGTTCAGGCCAAGCCGGGGCAGGCATTCGAAGGCCAACTGGCCGCCATCGCCCCCGAAGTAGATGAACGCAACCGCCACTTCATGGTCGACGTGCGCGTGCCGAACAGCAATCGCGGGTTGCTGTCAGGCATGTATGCCACCGCGCGCATCACCGAATCGACGGTCGCCAACGCGGTGCTCGTGCCCAAGGAGGCCGTCATGACCAGGGACGGCAAGCGCATCGTGCAGAAGATACAGGGCGACATCGTCTCGACGGTCGTCGTCACCGAAGGCCTGTCGGACGGTACCCGCGTGCAAATCGTGAGCGGCCTGGCGGCCGGCGACACCGTGATGGCCGATGCGCGCCGGCAGATCCCCGCCGGGTCGAAAGTCCGCGGCATTGCCGTCACGCGATAGCGACCACTGAATAACGAACTGAAAAGCGAATACCGAATAGCCAATCATGTGGATCTCCGATACCTCAATTAAGAGACCCGTCTTCGCGACGATGGTCATCGTCAGCCTCATGGTGCTGGGCGCGGTCTCTATGACGCGCCTCGGCATTGACCTCTTCCCGGAGGTGAACTTCCCGTTCGTCAACGTGTCGGTGGTTTACCCCGGCGCGGGACCAGAGGAAGTCGAAACGCTGGTTACCAGGCCAATCGAAGATGCCGTGGCCGGCATTGCCGGCGTCAAGCGCGTCGTCTCGACCTCGACCGAGGGGTTCTCGCGGGTTGGCGTCGAGCTGCGCCTCGAGGTGGACCCGCAGGCCGCGGCCGCAGAGGTCCGCGAGAAAGTCGCCGCCATTCGCGAACGCCTGCCCGAGCAGATCAAGGACCCGACGATCCAGCGCTTCGACGTCGCCGCCTTGCCGATTGCCACCTACGCGGTCGGTTCCGACCTGCCTTCAGACGTCACCCGGCGAATGGTCGAGGATGACCTGAAACCGCTCCTCGGCCAAATCGATGGCGTAGCCGCCGTCGAGGTCAACGGCGGCGAGGTGCGCGAGCTGCAGGTTGACCTCGACCCGCGGCGCCTTGAGGCGCTGAACCTGCCGCTGACCGAAGTCGCGGCCAAGCTTGCCGCCGACAACCTCGACGTCCCCGGCGGCCAGATCAAGCGCGACGGCAAGGCCGTGTCGCTTCGCACGCAGGGTCAGTACGAATCGGCATCAGAGATCGAGAACGTGATCTTGCGGTCCGCCGGCGGTTCAACGGTCCGCGTGAAGGATGTCGGCACCGTGGTCGATGGCTACGAGGATCGCCTGTCGACGACCCGTCTTGACGGCGCCGATGCCGTGTCGTTCTCGGTGCGCAAGCAGTCGGGCGCCAACACGGTAGACGTGCAGAACAAGATCGATGCCGCGCTCGCCAAGGCCAGCCCGGCGTTCCCGCAGCTGCAAATCAAGACCGTGCATACCGACGCCGAAGCCATCAAGGAAAACGTCAGCGACGTGCGCGGCCACATCATCTTCGGCGGCCTCATGGCCGTGCTGGTGATCTTCGTGTTCATGCGCGACTGGCGCTCGACGCTGATCACCGCGCTGGCGCTGCCGACCTCGGTGATCGCCACGTTCTTCTTCATGTATCTCGTCGGCTTCACCATCAACATGATGACGCTGATGGCGCTGTCACTCGTGATCGGCATCCTGATTGATGATGCGGTGGTGGTGCGCGAGAACATCTATCGCCACATGGAGATGGGTGAGGATCCGATGACCGCGGCACAGCGCGGCACCTCGGAGATTGGCCTCGCCGTGATGGCGACCACCTTTACCATCCTGGCGGTGTTCCTGCCGGTCGGCTTCATGACCGGCCTGGTCGGCCAGTTCTTCAAGTCGTTCGCGCTGACCATTGCGTTCGCTGTCTCGATCTCACTGCTGGTCGCGTTTACGCTCGACCCCATGCTGTCGTCGCGCTTCGTGCGGTTCATTCCACTCGAAGAGCGCACCCGCACGGCCACCGGCCGCTTCCTCGAACGCTGGGGCCACTTCTATGACCGCATTGACCAGCGCTACCACCGGCTGCTCGACTGGGCCGTGGAACGTCCCTGGACGGTCGTCGCCACGGCGGCCCTGGTGTTCTTTGGCAGCATGGCCACGCTCGGGATCATCGGCACCGAGTTCGTGCCGGTGGAAGACCGCGGCGAGTTCGTCGTGAACGTCGAAGTGCCGCCGGGAACGTCGTTCGAGCAGACCGTGGCGTACGTCGCTGATGTCGAGAAGGCCGTCAAGGCAATGCCCGAGGTGCGCCAGATCTTCGCGACGGTGGGCGTCGAGGGCAATCCGCTGAAGGCGGCGCTACGCGTCAAGGCTGGCAAGAAGCACGAGCGCGAGCGCGGCCTGCTGGCGCTCAAGGACGACATGCGGACCCGCCTCAAGGCCATCCCCATGCTCAAGATGACGGTGGCCGATCCCGAGTTCATGCAGGGCGCGCCCGCCGAGGCGCCGCTGAACGTCTTCGTGCGCGGTGACGACATGCTGGCACTCCAGCGCCTGAACGAGGAGATCGTTGCCAAGGTCAAGGCCGTGCCCGGCGCCGTCGACGTCGATAGCTCGCTCGAAACCGGCCAGCCCGAGATGGCGGCGCGGGTCAATCGCGAGCTGGCGGCAGACCTTGGCTTCGATGTCGGCACGGTGGCCAGGCAGTTGCGCGGCATGGTCGAGGGCATCGTGCCCACGCGCCTGCGTGAAGACGACAAGGAATACGACATCCGCGTGCGCCTCGCACCGGAGTTTCGCAACGACTTCGAGGCGATCGCTCGCACGCCGCTCTACTCGCAGACCGGCGCCGTCGTGCGAGCGCGCGACATCGTGCGCCTCGAACCGGAAGTCGGCCCGACCAGCATCGACCGCGAACAGCGCGTCCGCCAGGCCAAGATCGGCATCGAGCTCGGCGATCGGCCGCTCGGGGACGTGACCGCCGATGTCTCGAGGGTGATGGCCGGCGTCGCCATGCCGCCGGGCTTCGAATGGGGCTTCGCCGGTGACGTCGAGATGATGCAGGAGTCGGCCGCGGCCATGGGCCTGGCGCTGTTGCTCGCGATCGCCTTCATCTACATTGTGCTGGCGTCGCAGTTCGAGTCGTTCCTCGAACCGTTCCTGATCATGATTTCACTGCCGCTGGCGTTGGTCGGCGCGCTGCTCGCCATCCTGCTCACCGGCAAGAACCTCGGCATGCCCGCCATGATTGGCGTGGTGATGCTGATGGGCCTGGTGACGAAGAACGCCATCCTGCTGGTGGACCTGACCAACCAGTATGTGAAGGATGGCATGAACGTGAAGGACGCCATTCTCAAGGCCGGGCCGATTCGCCTGCGGCCGATCCTGATGACGACCATCGCGATGATTCTGGGCATGTTGCCGTCGGCGATGGGCCGCGGCGAAGGCAGCGACTTCCGCGCGCCGATCTCGATTGCCACCATCGGCGGCTTGATCACCTCAACGCTGCTGACCCTGGTGGTGGTGCCAGTCGCCTACCTGCTGCTCGCCCGCATGGTCGCGCGCGTCAAGTCGTGGCGTGCCGAACCGACGGCCAGCGTGCCGCAGGCGGTGCGAGTGGCCGGCGTCGTGCTGCTGGTGGCCATGGTCGGCTGGCTGCTGTCGGCGACGAGCGCGTTTGCACGGGGCACCGGTGGACAGCCGCAGACCGGTGCAGTCACCCTGAGCTTCAACCAGGCGCTCGAGCGCGCCCTCTCGGCCAACGAAGGCCTGAAGGTCGCGAAAGAGCGCGTGGTCGAGACGCAGGCCCGCGTGCAGGAATCGAAAACCAACTTCCTGCCGCAGGTCAGCCTGGGTTACAACTACCTGCCGTCGCAGCGATTCCCGGTCATTCGCATTCCCGCCGGCGTGTTTGGGCCGGAGGAGCAGACGTTCCAGGCGGCGTTCAGCCGCGAGAACAGTATGCAGCTCTTCATCAACCAGCCGATCTACACCGGCGGTCGGTTGAACAGCGCCTACGGCATCACCACCTCGTCGCTGGACGCCTCGAAGCTGGAACTGGATCGCACGCGCCAGGAGATTGAATACCGCGTGGTCGAGACGTTCTACGCGGCGCTGATGAACGAACGCGGCGTCGCTGTGGCCGACGAGCAGGTGCGCCTCACCGCGCGCCAGCTCGAACTGGCAAGGGCGCGCTTCGAGGGAGGAACGGTGGCACGGCTCGACGTGCTGCAGGCCGAAGTCGAGCTTGCCAACGCGAAGGCCCGCCGCATTCAGGCCAAGGCCCAGGTGGACACCTCGCTGCAGGCGCTGCGCGGGGTGCTGTCCATGCCGCAGACCCAGGTCCTGAAGCTCGAAGGCTCGCTCGACGAGCCGGTGGTGGGCCAGGCGCGCTCGGTTCTCGATACCGAATTGCCCAAGCGACCCGACCTCCAGGCCTACTCCGCCCGGCGTCAGGCGGCGGAATACGCATCGAACCTGGCGCAGGGCGAATGGAAGCCCAGCCTGTCCTTCACGGGCAACATGCAGTACCAGCAGGACGGGCTGAACAACTTCCTGTCGCGCGACAACCAGAGCTACACCTTCGGCTTGAGCCTCAACGTGCCGCTGTTCGCGGCGCCAGGCGCTGCCGCCCGCCGTGGTATTGCCCAGTCGCAGATGCGCCAGGCCGAGCACGGGCTGCGCTACGCCACCGACAACGCGCGGCTTGAACTCGAGTCGGCGTGGACGGCGTTGGAGTCGTCTGCGGAAGTGGTGGCGACGCAGGAGAAAGCGCTGGAACTGGCGCGCGAGAGCGTGTCGATCGCGCAGGTGTCGTACGAGAACGGCGTCATCACGTCAGCAGAGCTGAACGACGCGCAGGTCCGCCTGCTGCAGACCGAGTACCTGCTGATGCAGGCGAAGTATTCAAGAATTACAGCGGCCGCCCGCGCCAAGGTCGCGGCCGGCCTCTCGTCTTAAGGTTTCTCCATCAGAATCGCGCTCAGCGCGGCCTTCCCTGCCGGCAACTCGCTGTTGCCGGTGGGAAAGTTATTCAACTTCAACAGGTAGGCCATCACGTCGATGTACTCCTCGGGCTTCATGCTGCCCGGGTTGTCTTCCGGCATGGTGTCGCTGATGACGTCGAACATCTCCCACAGGGGCTTGCCGGCGAAGCTCGTGTAGAAGAGGTCGTCGGTAAAGCGATTGGGCGCGTGACAGCTTGCGCACTTGCTGCGATAGAGAGCTTGTCCCCGATCGGCCTGGGCGGCGGTATAGACGCCGGTCTTCACCGACTTGGTGGCGGCCACCGGCACGCCAGCCACGGGGCTGGCGGCGCCGGATTTCATCGGCTTCTCGATCTTGATGTTCGCCATCGCGCCGGCGTCGCCGGGCAACTCGATCGCGCCGGTCGGGAAGGCGTTCAGCTGAAGGAAATACGCGATGATGTCGCCGTACTCCTGCGGCTTCAGGCTGCCGGGATTATCTTCGGGCATTGTCCCGCTGGCGATGTCCCACACTTCCTTCAGCGCCTTGCCGTCGAACGCCTCGAAGAAGGGCGCGCCAGTGAAGCGCGCCGGGTCGTGACAAGTGGTGCACTTCTCGCCGAACACCACCTTGCCGCGATCGGCCTGCACCGTCGTGTAGACGGCGCTGTTGGTGGTCTTCTGCGGCGCCTGCCCGTTGAGGACAGAGACGCCAACCGACATGGCGAGGACTGCGCTGGTGGCAACGATAACGGAACGAATCATGGTGTTATGCCTGCAGGGTTCCGAAGTGCTGTTCGTAACGCGACGAGAACTCTTTCCAAGTATACGCATGTGAGGTGCCGCCGAGGTGCTCGAGGGCATAGGTCGCCGCCACCGAGCCCAGCTGTGCGCAGATCGGGAACGCCACCCCCATCGCCAGGCCCTTCATGAAGCCGCCGCGGAACGCATCGCCCACGCCGGTGGGATCCTCAAGGCGATGGGGTGTCACCGCCGGCACATCAGTGACGCCGTCGCCGGTGTGAATCGAGCAACCCTTCTCGCCCTTGGTGATCACCAGCAGCGGCACGTGGGCCAGGATCTCGGCCTCGCCCATGCCGGTCTTCTGGCGAATCAGCTCGAACTCGTAGTCGTTGCAGATCACCATGAACGCGCCCTTGACGCCGCTGGCGAGCTGGTCGCCCTCCATGCGCGCGCACTGTTGGCCCGGATCCCAGATGTACTTGATACCCATTGCTGCGCACTCTTCGGCGTACTGAACCATCGCGCCGGGATCATTTGGCGAAATGATCACCAGGCCGTCAGCCATGCCGGGCACGGTGCGGAACGACAACTCGCCGGCGTTGGCCATGGCTCCGGTGTAGAACGAGGCAATCTGGTTGCTGGCCTGATCCGTGCTGCAGAAGAACGACGCGCAGAACTTGCCTTCGATGACCTTCAGCAACGACGTATCGATCTTCGCCGCCTCCATCCACGCCTTGTAATCGGTGACGTCCTGCCCCGCCGTCGCCATCAGGTACGGGCGCTCGCCAAGCAGCGCCAGCGTATAGGCGATGTTCGGGCCACAGCCGCCGCGGCGCTTGTCCATCGAGTCAACCAGGAAGCTGAGCGACACGCGATGCATGTGCTCGGGCAGGAAGTGCTCGGTGAACTTGCCGGGGAACGACATCAGGTAGTCGAACGCGATCGAACCGGTCACAATCAGTTTCATAGTCGCCTTTCGCGAATTCGTTGTTCGCTATTCGCCATTCGCGGTTCGCGATTCGCGATTCGCTTCGCTCTGAATAGCGAAGGGCGAACAGCGAATAGCGCTATTTCACGTATTTGCCAATGAGCGGCGCAAGATCGCGCCGGGTCGCTGCTGGAATGGCGTCGGGCCTGGTGATAATGGCGGTGGCCAGCGCACTGTGGGCGGGGTCGCGGGTGTCAACGTCGAGCCGCTCCACCACCCGCGCAATCACCTGCTGCGCAGTCTTCGCGTTGTGGGTCAGGTTGTTGATGATCATCTCAACGGTCACGGAGTCGTGATCGGGATGCCAGCAGTCGTAATCGGTCACCAACGCCATCGTCGAGTACGCGATCTCTGCCTCGCGTGCCAGCTTGGCTTCCTGTAGGTTGGTCATGCCGATGATATCGGCGTGCCACGACCGGTAGAGCCGCGACTCGGCCAGCGTGGAGAACTGCGGCCCCTCCATGCAGACGTAAGTCCCGCCACGGTGAACGCGCGCACCGACTTCGGCGGCACACTCGGCCGCCAAGGCCGACAGGTGATGGCTCAGCGGATGCGCGAAGCCGACGTGCGCGACCAGGCCGTTGCCAAAGAACGTGCTGATGCGCCCGCGCGTCCGGTCGATGAACTGGTCGGGAAACACCAGGTCCATGGGACGGTACTGCTCCTGAAGGCTGCCAACCGCGCTCGCCGACATAATCCACTCGACGCCCAGCATTTTCATGCCGAAGATGTTGGCGCGGTAGTTCAACTCGGTCGGCGTCAGGCGGTGACCGGCGCCATGGCGCGCCAGAAACGCCACGCGCTTGCCCCGCAAGGTCGCGACCACGTACGGGCCCGACGGTTCGCCAAACGGCGTCGACAGGATTTGCTCTTCTCGATCGGTCAGTTCGGCCATGTCGTACAGGCCGCTGCCGCCGATAATGCCAATCTTGATGCTATTCGTCATTCGTCATTCGCTATACGTCATTCGCTATTCGCGGTTCAGATCACTCTCTCGACGAAACGCTTCCCGTCCTTCTCGCGCAGGTACCCGGCCGCCATCGACGGCTCATGCTCGAAGAACAACAGGTACTCCCGCTCGACCGCCTCTTTCGCGAA
>JANLWW010000005.1:0-58215 GCA_031364805.1 Acidobacteriota bacterium | reverse complement strand
CGAAGTCAACGACCTGCGCCAGGTCCTGCTGGAGAATCTTGAGCGCAAAGCCAACCGCCGCTTACTGTGCGTTCTCCAACCGCTGCTCCATGATCGCGCTCGAATAGTTCAGCAGCGACGGGGCAATCGGCAGGTTGGTGCGATTGAAGTAGGTCAGTTCCTGCTTGGCGCCGTCCTCGAACACGCCGAAGTCGTCTTGCGCCAGGTCGGTGACGTAGCGGCCGTGGCTGTCGAGCACGGTGACGTTCAGTGACACCATCTCGACGCCGGCCCGGAACACCTGGCTCTTGTCCTGGCCCGCCGGCGCGGCCGCCACCTGCGCGAATGCGCGCGCGTGATGCGGCACCAGCGCAGCGGAAACGATCACCGCGACGACGATGGCCGGCCGGAGCAGGTCGCGCATCGCCTACCTGACTGCCTGGCCTCGCGCCGGGCCGCCGCTGGCCGTCTGGCCCCGCTTGGTAGCCGACACTTCGATTTTTTCGGGTGGGATCAGCGTTTGCGGCCGCGCGTAGACCACCCGGTGCTGGCTCTTCAGAATCGCGGCCAGTTCCTGCAGCTTGACGTCGAAGGCCTGGCTGGTGAGCACGTCAACGCGAGTGCCGCCGCTGGCCTTCGGGCCGAGGTCGAGCACCGAGGCGCGGTTACGCGCCTCGTCGTTCAGCTGCGAGCCGCCGGGACCGGTCAGCACGAGCGCATGCATCATCGCGCCGCCCTTGGCGAGCGCGTCGAGCACGTCCTTGTAGTGGCGGTTGCTATACTCGCGGTTCTCGGTGGTGACAATCACCATGGCCGCGCGGTCGGTGTCGCGCTTGGCGAGGCCCTGGCTCACTTCAACGACCGCATCAAGCAGGGTCGCGCCTGAATCCGGCATGGCAAACACCCGCTGCACGCCGGCGAGCAGTTGCGTCTGGTCGGTGGTGTAGTCGCGCAGGATCGTGGGCCGGTCGGCCATGCCGACGATCGCGACCGGGCCAATGCCGTCGAGCGACTTGACGAAGCCGGTCAGCGCCTTGCGCAGGTCGGCAATCGTTGGTGTCGCACCTTGCGAGTTGTCGACGAGAATGGCCACCGACATCGGTGATGTGGCGGGCGCAACACGCAGCACTTCGCGGCGTGCGCCATCTTCGAGCACGTTGAAAGCGTCGGTGCCAAGACCAGTGATTGGCGCGCGGGTGTTGTCGTCCCACACGCTGACGTAGAGCACGCGCTCTGCGGACTGCGCAAGCAAGGCAACTGAAATGACAAGGGCGAAGGCGCCCCCGGCCACGAGACGAACGATCGGGTGTCGACTCATTTTCCTCACCGAACTGCGGCCGAGGCGCATCGGGCAGCTAAGGGCCAGTATACCCGCCTTCGCAGTGCGTGCTTCGGCGCGGCAGGCCCTGTCGAGGCTCCCGGCGAAGGTTTGGCCGTAGACTGAACGCATGGCGCCCACTTCCCCAACGACCTGGCAGCTCATCGGGCAGCTCAGTACGATCGGGATGTCGTTCGTGTTCGCCCTGGTGCTGGGCTTTGGCGGGGGTTACTGGCTCGACGGTTTGCTCGGCACCAAGCCCTGGCTCTCGTTCCTCGGCTTCTTCCTTGGCCTTGCGGCCGGCATCCTCAACGTGTATCGCGTCATGCAGCTAGCCAACAAGAAGTGATCGCCCGCATCGGCCGGGACATGGCGGTGGTTTGCGTGGTGCTGGCTCTGTTGGCCGCAGTGTGGTTCCGCAACCTGTCGGCGCCGCTCGGTGTGATTGGCGGCGGACTACTGATCGCACTGTCGTTCTGGGCGATCGCGGGTAGTGTCGATGCCTTGGTCGGCCTTCGAACTGGCGGCGAAAACCCAAGAAAAACCACGCGTTTCCACTTAGTGAAGTTTTTCACAAGGCATGCTATGCTGGCTCTCGCAGCCTACGGTATGATGGTGCGTTTGCAGCTCGACCCGGTGGCCATGCTGGTAGGTGTGACGTCGCTAGGCGTCGCCGTTGCCGTAGAAGCGGTGAGAAGTCTGAGATGGAGGCGTTTTCCGTGAGAACAAGTCGGTTTGTGCTGTCGTTGATGTTCGGGTTCGTCGTCCTCGGTCTGGCCTCACCGGTCTATGCCCAGGAAGCTGCCGCTAGCGCGGCCAATTCCGGGTTGGTCCAGTGGTCGATCATCACCGCCGGTTTCGCGCTGGCCATCGCCGCGTTCGGCGCTGCGCTCGGTCAGGGCAAGGCTGTGGCCTCGGCCGCTGAAGCCATTGCGCGCAACCCCGGCGCCGCCGGCGAAATTCGCGGTTCGCTGATTCTCGGTCTCGTGCTAATCGAGTCGCTGGTCATTTACGTGCTGCTGATCTCGCTGATTCTGTTCTTCCTCAAGCCCTTCGGCGGGTAGAGAAGCTGCAACTCGGCGTCCGAGCTTCGAGTTTCGTGACGGGGGCGCGCCGAACGGCTCGCCCCCGTTTTGTTTTTCCGATCAACACGGCGAACAGCCAATAGCTAAGAGCGAACCCCGTGGCCCTCACCCTGCTGGACGCGGCGCTGCTCCTGATGGTCCTGATCTGGGGCAGCAACTTCTCGGTGGTCAAGGTGGCGCTGCGCGACTTCCCGGAGATTCCGTTCAACGCCATGCGGCTGCTGGTCGGCAGCGCCGTGTTCCTGGGCGTCCTCTGGTTCAATCGTGACAGCGAGCGGCAGCGCGCGCCGCTGACCCGCAGCGACTGGTGGCAGCTGGTGTTTCTTGGCGTCGTCGGCACGTTCCTCTATCAGTTGTGTTTCGTCGGCGGCGTGCGGCGGACCAGCGTGGCGAACGGGTCGCTGATTGTCGGCTGCTCGCCGATCGTGATCGCGCTGCTGTCAGCGCTCGCCGGCCACGAACGGATCAAGCCAGTGCGCTGGGCGGGTGTCGTCATGGCCCTCATCGGCCTGTATCTCGTGGTTGGCCACGGCGTGGACATGTCGTCGCAATCGCTGGTCGGTGACGCGCTGATGATTGCCGCTGTGGTCTGCTGGTCGGTGTACTCGGTCGCATCGCAACCGATTCTTCGCCGGCATTCGGCGCTCACGGTGATCGGTCTGACCTTCTCGGTGGGGGCGGCGATCTACGTGGTAACGATGATCCCCATTCTCATCGCTGTCGAGTGGGCGAAGATTTCCGGCCTGAGCTGGGCGCTGATGCTGGCGTCGGCGCTGCTCGCGCTGAACCTGTCGTACTTCATCTGGTACACGGGTCTCAAGAAGCTGGGTGGGTCGCGCACGTCCGTTTACAGCTACTTGACCCCGGTCGTGGCTATGGTCGTGGCCGCGGTGTGGCTTGCCGAGCCGGTGTCGGCGAACCAAATGGCCGGTGCCGGCGCGGTCTTCGCCGGCTTGCTGATTACGCGATTCGCCAGCTAGCCCCTTTATTCCGGTTGTTCCTCACCCGTCACGGTTGAACGATCGTTCGACCCCCTGGTTTGCATCCCGTCCCTAACCTACGGTATTGTTCACAGTTACTTCTAAGTCGCAGGTCCGTCGTGGTTTCGCCACGGCTGTGTCCTGATTGGTCGTTTTGTCGTTCGGTTGCACGATGTTTGCGTTTCGTGAGCCCCTACAAGGATGGAGAGTTATATGACGCGTTGGACTACGGGCCTGATGGCCCTGTTAGTTACGCTATCGATTAGCGCGCCGGTGTTTGCTCAGGGTGGCGGTGCGAGCAGCACCGGCACGATCCAGGGTCGTGTCACCGACGCGCAGGGCGCGGTGTTGCCCGGTGTCACTGTGACGGCGACCAGCCCCGCACTGATTCAGCCCCAGACGACGGTGACGTCGGAGACGGGCAATTACCGCTTTCCGGCGGTGCCTCCGGGCACCTATTCGGTGAGCTACGAGCTGGCGGGCTTCAACACGTTCAAGCGCGACGCCATTGCCATTGGCCTCGGCTTCACCGCGCAGGTGAACGTCGAGCTTGCGCTGGCGACGCTGCAGGAGACGGTCACGGTGAGCGGCGCGTCGCCGGTGATCGACACCAGCACGACCCGCATCCAGCAGAACTTCAAGATGGAGCAGTTGCAGTCGCTGCCGAACGGGCGCGACATGTGGGCGCTGCTCGCGGTGACCCCCTCGGTGCAGATGGGCCGCATTGACGTCGGCGGCAACCGCGCCGGTACGCAGACCGGCTACACGGCCTACGGCATGACCGGCCAGGTCCGCGTCCTGATTGAAGGCATCAACACCACGGAAGGCACCGGCGGCGCCGGCTTCTACTTCGATTACGCCTCGCTCGAAGAAGCGTTCATCGGCACGTCAGGCCAGTCGGCGGAGATGCCGAATCCCGGCGTGCAGTCGCAGTTCATCGCCCGCTCGGGCAGCAACTCCTTCCAGGGCGAGTATCACGTCGACTGGTACAACAACTCGCTGCAGGGCGCGAACATCCCGGCGGAATACATCGTGCCGACGGCGTTCAATAACTCGCCGATCCGCGAGCACAGCAACGAAATCACCAAGTACTACGACCAGGACATCAACCTCGGTGGCCCGATTTTCAAGGACAAGATGTGGGTCTTCGGCACTTACCGTCAGCAGTTCAACGCGGTCAAGCAGCCCCAGTTCACGTTCGACAGCACCTTCAACACCAAGCTGTGGAACCCCGTCGGCAAGCTCACGTATCAGGTGAACCAGAAGAACAAGCTGATTGGCTACTACCAGTGGGGCCAGAAAGAACAGCCCAACCGCCTGCCGTTCGGCGCCTACACCTACACCTCTCCGGAGCAGACCAACGCGCAGGATTCAGGCAGCTGGGTCTACAAGGGTGAGTGGAACAGCACGATCAGCGACAAGGTGTATCTGGAAGCGCGCTACGGCGACTTCGGTTACTACTTCCCGCTGATTTCGAACTCGAGCGCCGACTTCTCTTGGCGCGACAGCGGTCGCTCGGTGGTCGAAGGCGCCAACCAGATTTGGCAGTTGGATCGCGATCGCAAGCAGTACAACCTGGCGAGCACTTACTTTCTCGACACCGCGAAGGGCAGCCACACCTTCAAGGCGGGCGCCGAGCTGCTGAAGGAGCGTTCGTGGGAAGGCTACCTGCAGCAGTACGGCGGCAACATCGATCACGTCTACACCAATGGCGTTTCGAACACGGTGAGCTTCACGTTCCCGACGGCCACCGACGCCGGCAAGCTGAGCGCGCACGACGCGCTCACCGCAAAGGCCAATCTTGATCACATGGGCCTGTTCCTCAACGACACGTGGGCGGTAGGCCGGGCGACCGTCAACGCAGGCGTCCGTTACGATCGCTACAAAGGCTGGATACCCGATCAGGAACAGCTCCCTGGTTCGCTCGCGCAGTGGGCGCCCCGGTTCCCCGCACTGGCCAACCAAGTGGTCGCCCGGACGTTCGCCGAGCAAACCTTTTTCACCTGGAGCCAGGTCGCGCCGCGCATTGGCGTGACGTTCGATCTGACCGGTGACGGCAAGACCGTGCTGAAGGGCAACTACGGCCTCTACTGGCACAACCCCGGCGCCGGCGTCGGCGGCAGCGGCAACCCCAACACCGCCGGCAAGCAGGCGACCTACCAGTGGAACGACATCAACGGCGATCGCCGCTGGCAGGCCGGTGAAGAAGGCGCACAGACGTCGGCTTCGCTGGTCGGCAGCATTGGCGTCGACCCCAACATCAAGGCTCCCTACACGCACGAAGCCAGCGCGTGGATCGAGCGCCAGTTGAGCGATACGATGGGCATGCGCGCCGGGTTCGTCTACAAGACCGAAGACGACCTGATCGCGACCTATCAGCCGCTCCGCGGCCCCTCGGCGTTCACCGTGCCCTACTCGTACACGGACATCGGCGTCGATGGCCGCACCGGCACGAGCGACGATCGCACCCTGACGTTCTTCGGGATGCCCAACGGAAACGCCGCCGCCTTCCCCAACACCCAGATCGTCCAGAACGTCGACCAGTACGCGCGCTACAAGACCTACGAGGTCTCGATGAACAAGCGCTACGGCAACAAGTGGTCGGCGTCGATGGGATACGGGTTTACGCAGACGTCGGACTTCCCGAACGGTCCGGTCCGCAACCCGAACAACCCCGGTGTTGAAGACCGCACGCTGTGGAACTTCAAGGCATCGGGTTCCTACGATGCGCCGCTCGGCATCCGCCTCTCGCCGGTGCTGCGTCACCAGTCGGGCGCCAACTACGCCCGCACCCTGTCGATCACCGCGCCGGCCGCTCTCGGCCTGACGGTGACCTCGTCTGGCAACGGCGGCGTCGCGTATGCCGAACCGATGAACGCCAACCGCGAAGACAACATCTGGGTGTTTGACGTCCGCGCGGAGCGTAACTTCAACCTGACCAGCCGCATGCGCTTCCGGGCGTATTTCGATGCGTTCAACCTGACCAACAGCTCGGCGTCGGAAACGATCACCCGCGCGACTGGCCTCAGCTACCAGAAGCCGGCAGCCATTCTCGCGCCCCGTACGGCGCGCGTCGGCTTCCGCTTCATCTTCTAGTTCGACGAGCTCGACTCCTGTGGGGGAGTCGTTAGGCGGGAGGGCGCTACGCCGGCGCCCCCCGCCCTTTTTTTTGGTTCTGAAAGGTTGTGAACCCTTCAGAACCTCGTAAGCTGTTGCCCATGGCCGATGAAGCGGTGACCTACGGGAGCTACCTCGCGGTTGACGAACTGCTTGCCCTGCAGCGCCCGCGTTCCGAGGGGCCCGAGCACGACGAGATGCTCTTCATCGTCATTCACCAGGTCTACGAACTCTGGTTCAAGCAAGTGCTTCACGAAGTGGATCACGTGATTGCGCTACTCGATGGCGGGGAGCCATTCCGCGCGCAGCATTCGCTCAAGCGCATCCTGACCATCCTCAAGGTGATGGTCGCGCAACTCGACATTCTCGAAACCATGACGCCGCTCGAGTTCCAGTCGTTCCGAACGCGGCTCGAGGCGGCCAGCGGTTTTCAATCCGATCAGTTCCGGCAACTCGAGTTCGTGCTCGGCCAGAAATCGCGTCCGGCTGTCGATCGCTTTCCTGCCGGCAGCCGCGCGCACTCGGCGCTGCAGCAGCGCTTCGCGCAGGGCACGCTGTGGGATGCGTTCCTGCGCTACCTGTCGTGCCAGGGCTATGCCGTTCCGCCGGCGCAGCTGGCGCGCGACGTCACCACGAAGGTGGAAGCCTCGGAAGAACTACAGGCCACGCTGATCGAGGTATATCGCCGCGACCCCATGCGTGCGGAGATGTGCGAGAGGTTGGTTGATCTTGATGAAGGCATCCAGGAGTGGCGTTATCGCCACGTCAAGATGGTGCAGCGGACGATCGGCGTCAAGGTTGGCACCGGGGGCTCGGCCGGCGCCCACTACCTGATCACTACGCTGATGACGCCGGTTTTTCCGGATCTCTGGGCGATCCGTTCCGCATTGTGAACCGCTAGATTGCCAAGTCAACCCAATCACGCGATCCGGCCTCGGGATCCATGCACCCGAAGGCCCGACTTTCAATCCCTTGGATTCGTCACACGCTCGCCAGGACCACCATCGAGTTTTGGCCCATTTCGTCACTGTTGGCGGAACCCTCGGCCCGGCACGGCGCTTGCTCTACACCGGGTGAAAGTTTGACGTCCCCCACAGGAGTCATTTGCTTGTCCGCCGAAGCCTGAAGGCGAAGGTGGAAGTTTGAGTCAGGCTGACTAGGCCGCTGGCTCCAAGGGCCCTTGTTTAAGGGCCCTTTTTTTTGCCCCGCGAAGGTTCTGGCGGGGCATCCACCATAGCTCGCAAGGGTTGCCGAGCGACGGTGGATAATGATTCCACATGACTCTCGGGACCCGCCTTGTGTGCGTTGCGGCGACCATTCTGCTGCTGACACTGGTGGTGCGTGCGGCCCCCACTGTCGCCACCGTGGATGCCTCCCGTGGCTATGGTGGGCCCACCTTCGCCGAAGGCTACGGTGCGCAGGCACCGCCACAGAGCCAGTCCGATTACCGAGGCTCTGCGTCCTGCGAGCGCTGCCACGCCAAGGAACACGCGCAGTGGAAAGACTCGCTGCACGTCAAGATGACCAAGCCAATCGCCGAGGCGACCGTGCTCGGCGACTTCAGCGAGGGCACGACGTTTGCGGATCACGATCGCGCTTACACCTTCGGGCGCAGGAACGGCAAGCCGTTCGTGACGGTGACGTTCGGCCGGGCCGCGCCCGAAACATTTTCGATCGACTACACGCTGGGTGCCAAACGCTACCAGGGCTATCTCGCGATGCTGCCTGGCGGCAACATTTACGTGCTGCCGATCTTCTGGCACATCGAGCACAAGCGCTGGATGGACTGGAAGGAAATCACGCCGATTCCCGACGGCGCGCACGACATCCGGCAGATCTGGAATGCCAACTGTTTCAACTGCCACGCGACGAACATCGTCCAGGGCTACGACGTGGCGGCGAAACGCTACAACTCGTCGTGGACCGAGATGGGGATAGGCTGCGAAGCGTGTCATGGCCCCGGTCGCGAGCACAACACGCTGATGGAAGCGTGGGAGAAGAACCCGGCGCTCAAGCCGGCCTACGACACGAGCGACAAGAACCGGCAGTTAAGCGACACGCTCAAGATCCTGTCGACGCGAAGCTCGGCGCCGAAGCGCACCTTCGACACCTGCGCCTACTGCCACGGTAACAAGACCAACGTGTTCGTGGGCTTCAAGGCCGGCGATTCCTACGCCGACTACGCATTGCCTTTTCTCATCAGCCAGCCGATCCCCGCCAACGATCACCAGGGCGAGTTCTGGCCCGACGGCCGGCCCAATCGCTTCAACCGCCCGCAGGCCCTGACGATGAGTGGCTGCTTCCAGGCGGGCGCCATTTCATGCGCCAGCTGCCACCTGTCGCACGGCTCGAAGTTCGAGGCCTCGCTCAAGGTCGACATCCACGATGGCCGCAAGGGCGATGAGCTGTGCACGCAGTGTCATTCGACGCCGAAACGCGATACTCCCAGCGCGAAACTGCCCGCCTTCATCCTCGCGAAAGAGGCGCCCACGGCATTCGCCGGCGATGGTCTCGCGAAGCACACGTTCCATGCGCCGCAATCGGAAGGCAGCCGCTGCATCAATTGCCACATGAGCGACGTCAATTGGCGCCTGCTCATCCGCAAGCGCGATCACACCTTCCAGGCGCCGGTGCCCGAGAATACCGCGCGCTTCGGCATTCCCAACGCGTGCACGACGTGCCATGACGACCGCTCGCCCGAGTGGGCCACGCGGCAGATGAACGACTGGTGGGGGGATGCCGAGCGGCGCGGCAAGTCGGTGACGTTCGCCGATACGATGTACCGCGCCGGCTCCGGAGACGAGGCCACGTTGCCTGGCCTGGCCAGGCTGGCGGTGGATCGTTCGCAAGGCCTGCTGGTTCGCGCCAGCGCGGCGGAATTCATCGCGCGGCTAGTGTCCGAGGGCCGGTCTGATGGCACGCAGCGCAGCGCGTCGATGCAAACCCAGACCTCGTTTGCCGGACGGATGGGAGCGCAACCTGCTCCAACTGCTCCGCCCCCCCCAAGCCCCCAAGCCCCCAAGCCGCCGAGCCCCCAAGTGACGCCGGCGATTATCAACGCGCTGATTGGCGCTGCCGATGATCCCGAACCGGTCGTGCGCGCGGCGGCCCTGAAGGCGCTGGGCGTGATCGGCGACCGCGAGCGTACCCTGGCGCCCGTGGTCGCCCGGCTGGCCGATCAGTCGCGCATCGTGCGCGCCCGCGCGGCCGAAGTCCTGGTGGCGTTCGGTATCGTTCAGTTGCCCGGCAACGTCGGCGACGCCCTCCGCAAGGCGCAGGAGGAGTACATCCTCAGCCTCGACACGTTCCCGGACATCGCGTCAAACCACGCCGCCAAGGGCTGGCTCGAGGCGGAAAGAGGCAACGCCAGTGCGGCGGTCGCGGCCCTTGACAAGGCGACCATCGTCGAGCCGAACTACGCATTTCCGTGGGTGGTGAAGGGTGTGATCTCGGCAAGGCAGGGACGATTTGCCGACGCGGTGGAGATGTGGAAGAAGGCCCGAAGCATCGAGCCTTCTTACCCCAATATCGATCAGCTCATCGGCGAAGCCGAGAAGCGCAAAGGGCCTTAGCCCTTCTTGAGTTGCGCGATTAGCCCCTTGGCCTGCGCGGCCTCCGGCGAGTTGGGATCGACCGCGATCACCTTCTCCATGATCTCGAGTGCGCCGGCCATGTCGGCCTTCTGCAGCTTGGCCAGGCCGATCTTGAAGAGCGGCTTGCCCCAGGTGCCGTCCATGTCGACCGCGCGCTGGTAGTACTTCACGGCCTCGTCGGTCTCGGCCTTGGCGAACTTCACTTCGCCGAGGTTGTAGAACACCTCACGGCTGGCGCTGGTGGACGAAGCGACTTCGAGCAGTGACTTCTCGGCGTTGGCAAAGTCGCCCTTCTCGAGATAGGTCATGCCGATTTCGATCTTCGACTTGTCGTTGTTTGGGTCGGCGGCGAGCACTTTCTGATACGACGCAATGGCCTCGTCGTACTTCTTCTGCAGACGCTGGACCTGGGCAATCTGCCCGTTGATCATCGTCAGTGCCGGGGTCTTGGTGAGAATCGCCTGGTAGGCGGTAATCGCCGCGTCGTGCTGGCCGGCGTTGGCGGCGTCCATGGCCTTCTGTAGTTCAGCCTGGAGCTCCTTGGTGTTGACGCCCGCGAGCGCGCCGGCCGGGCCGGTAGCGCCGGGTGCCAGCACGAAGTCAACCGGCGGCATCGGCGCGCCGAGCGATCGGACCGGCACCGTACCAGACGAGGGCGCGAACCCGGGCGCGACAGCGGTGATTTTCCACGGCCCGGTCTTGAGGCCGATGATCGAGTAGCGGCCCTTGTCGTCCGTCGTCGCCGTGAAAGACGAAGGTGAGGCTGCCGGGTTCTCCGCGGTAATCGTGGCCCCCTTCAGGGGCGCGCCCTGCGGGTCTTTGATGGTGCCACCGACCCGGCCGGTCTGCGCCGCGGCCGGGAGGGCCGAGACCATCAGAGCAACAACCACGGCCGCCGCCGAAACGAATGTCTTCAAGTCACGCATTGCTAGCTTCTCCCTGTAAAGAACCACAACCGAGTCAGTATATTAGCCCGATGCGTTTCACGCTACTGGCCCTCGCCCTGGCTGTCCTGACGATGGATGCGCCGCTCGCTCAACAGGCTGGTTCTGCGCCGAAACCTGCCGTTTCTGCCCCTAATCAGAGCCAGTTTGCCCGAATTGACGATCTGGTCGCCGCGGCCCTCGCTGGTAAAGCTGCCCCGGGGGCGGTTGTGCTAATTGGCCGCGGCAATCAGACGATGTTCGAAAAGTCGTATGGGTTCCGGGCGACGGTGCCATCTCAGGAGCCGATGACCTTAGATACTGTTTTCGACGTCGCGTCGTTGACGAAGGTCGTAGCCACCACCACGGCGGTAATGACTTTGATCGAGCAGGGGCGGGTGCGCCTCAACGACCCGGTGGCCTCATTCGTTCCGGGCTTCGACCGTTACGGCAAGGGCGGCATCACCGTGCGTCACCTGCTGACGCACGTCTCGGGACTTCGTCCCGATGTCGACCTGCACCCGTGGACCGGCTACGACGCGGCGATCGCGCTCGCCGTGGATGAAGTGCCGACCGCCGCGCCAGGCGATCAGTTCGTCTACAGCGACATCAACTTTTTCCTGCTCGGCGACATTGTGACGCGCGTGACGGGCCAGTCCCTTGACGCCTATCTGCGCCGCACGGTGTTCGAGCCGCTCGGGATGCGCGACACGGGGTTCTTGCCGGCGGCCTCGCTGCGCCCGCGCATTGCGCCGACCGAGCGCTGCGCCGACCAGGATGCGTGGCCGTGCAAGCGGCCCGACGCGCCGCCACTGCGCGGCGTGGTACACGACCCGACGGCGCGGCGCATGGGCGGCGTTGCCGGACATGCGGGCCTGTTCAGCACCGCTCGCGACTTGCAGCGCTTTGCCAGCATGCTGATCAACGGCGGGGAACTTAACGGTGTGCGCGTGCTGTCGTCGGCCACAGTCGCGCGCATGATTACGCCGGTACAGATGCCGTCCAACGCCGGCACTCGCGGCCTGGGCTGGGACATCGACACGTCGTTCTCGTCGAACCGTGGCGATCTGTTTCCCATTGGCTCGTACGGTCACACCGGCTTCACCGGCACCAGCATCTGGATCGATCCGGCATCGAAGTCGTACGTGATCTTCCTTTCGAGCCGCCTGCATCCGGACGGTGTCGGCGATGTTGGCGCGCTACGCAGCCGCATCGCCACGGTTGCTGCCGCCGCCCTGACCGGTGCTCGTCCCTCAAACCTCCCGCCTTCGCCGCCGACGGCTACCGTGGGCAAGCAAGCCCCAAGCCCTCAGGTGCTTGCCGGCATCGACGTCCTGGCTCGCGACGACTTCGCCCAGCTCAAAGGCAAGAAGGTCGGCCTCGTCACCAACCACACGGGCCGATCGATGACCGGCTCCACCACGATCGACTTGATTCACGGCGCCGCGGGCGTGCAGCTGGTTGCGCTGTTCAGTCCTGAGCACGGCATCCGCGGCATTCTCGACACCGAGGTGCCCTCGTCTCGTGACGAGAAGACCGGCCTGCCGATCCACTCGCTCTACGGCGCGACGCGCCGGCCAACCGAAGCCATGTTGCAGGGCCTCGACACGATCGTGATCGACCTGCAGGATGTCGGTGTCCGCTTCTACACCTATTACGCCACCATGGGGCTGGTGATGGAGGAGGCCGCCAAACGGAAGATCGCGGTGGTGGTGCTCGATCGCCCCAACCCGATCAACGGATGGCAGATCGAGGGTTCCAATCTCGACGCCACCGGCGACGCGCTCATCACCTACCACCAGATGCCCGTGCGACATGGCCTGACGATGGGGGAGATGGCGCGGTTACTGAACGAGGAGAGAAAGATCGGCGTCAACCTGGCAGTGGTGCAGGCTGAAAACTGGCGTCGCGACCTCTGGTACGACGAGACCGGGCTGGCGTGGGTGAATCCGTCGCCCAACATGCGCAACCTGAACCAAGCGACGCTCTATCCGGGCGTCGGTTCAATCGAGTATTCGAATATTTCGGTCGGCCGCGGTACCGATCAACCCTTCGAACAGTTCGGTGCGCCGTGGATCGATGGCCCGCGCCTCGCCGCGACCCTCAATGCGCGGAAGCTGGCCGGCATTCGCTTCTATCCTGTGAGTTTCACACCAACTTCCAGCAAGTACGCCAAGGAAGTCTGCCAGGGTGTGTTCATGGTGATCACGAATCGCGCGACGCTGCAACCGGTGCGCGTCGGCCTCGAGATTGCCGGCGCGTTATTCAAGCTGTTCGGAGACCGGTATGAGCTGGCGAATACCCATCTACTAGTGGGATCGCGCGACAGCCTCGAGCGGGTGAAGCGCGGTGACGACCCGGCGGTTGTGGCGGCGAAGTGGGCGGACGATGAGGCGCGGTGGCGGCGCTTGCGGGCGAAGTATTTGCTGTATCGGTGAGGCTCGCTACTTGAATCAGAACCTGAAGCGGATACCCACTGTTGGCAACCGGGGAATCGACTGGTCGCGTTCTTCGACAATGCGCGGCCGATCTGCGGTCGAATCGTAATCGAGGCGAGGCTCGAACGCACCGGCGTTCTTGCGGTTCAGCAGGTTGATGATCTCGGCGTAGAACTCCCAGCGTCCAGCGGCGCCGCGCGGCCGCCAGGTCGCCCTCATGTCAACGCGCGCGAACACCGGTAGCCTCGCCTGGTTCAAGTTGGCGGCACCGCCGAAGTTCACCGCGTAGATCAGCAGACCCGCGTCATCGCGGGCTGGCAGTAGTTCGCCGGTCACGCCGTCGCCATCGCGATCGAGCGCGTCCTCGATTGCCGCCACGCGTACGCCGAGCGGAGCCGTCCGGGGAAACCCCGAGGCGACCCGGATGGTCGACGCCAGCTCCCACCGCGGCGTGAAGCGATAGCCTGCCACCGTGGTGAAGGCATGCCGCCGGTCGTACTCGAAGTCGTAGCGCCGGCCATAGGCATCGCGGGTGGTCTTGCCCCACGTATAACTCGCCCAGCCGGTGACGCGCGAGCCGGCCGGGGCACCCGTCCGCGACAGGAACACGTCGAAACCGTATGCCCGTCCGCGTCCGTCGTTACTCGGCATCGTGGTGATCAGCGGATCGACCGGAATGCTCGACTGCAAGGCGGCCGGAAAGTCATAGCGCGATACGCGAGCGAGGCGCGCCGGTTCGGTTTCGAGCTGGCCAATCAGCAAGTCGGTGAAGCGCTTGTAGTAGCCCTCGACCCGCAACCCGGCACCACCAGGCAGATCGTGCTCGACACCCGCAGATGCTTGCGTTGCCCGCTCGCTGCGAAGCCTGGCGAGATTGTCATCGGTGAAGTCGAGCACGTAATCGCTTTGCGCCAGCTTCTCGTATCCCGGGCTCTGCGTGTAACGGCCAGCCGCCGCCCGCAGGCGAGTCGCGCCGGCCAGCCGAAACGAGGCCGACAGCCGGGGCGAGAACAGCGACTCGCCGGTCGTGCCAGGGCCATCCCACCTCAGGCCCGCTTGCAGCGAGCCGCGGGAACCGACCGGGAAGGAGTCCTGCACCCATGCGCCTGCGCGCGTGGATTGCTGCGCTGACAGCAGCAGATCGGGCAGCCCGGCACCGCCCTGCACGCTCGAACCGTTGGCGGCGCCAGGATTGCGATCGCCGGTGATCTCGAAACGCAGAGCCGTTGACAGCCGATGCGCTTCAGCGCCTGCCTCGAGCACATGGGTGCCGAGCGCCCAGGCAAACTCCTGCCGCGCCGAGATGTCTTTCACCGACAGGGCGCGTTCAAACACGACGTTGGCGGTGCCGAAGCTCTCTTCGAGCGGCGCGTTCGATCGCTGGCTGGTATTCTCGAAGCTGGCATCGACCCCGAAGGTCGATCGCGTATCGGAGTAGGCGACCACGCTGTGTGACTGCCCTTTGCTGCCCAGCGAGGTATCGAACCGCGCCCATGCCAGGTCGTTCTCGGTGTCGTCCTGGAACTCTCCCCGCGCATCGTCTTCGTCAATCTCAATCGCGGCAGCCTGCCGGCTGCGCAAGCCGAACAACGTGACCTTACGGCCGGGCGAAGGTTCCCACACGCCCTTGCCCTGCAAATCGCCGAAGGCCGGGAATTCCTGGTTGGTAATGCGTGAGGCGACGAGATCGTAGTACGTGCGGCGTCCGGTGACGAGCCACGACCCAACCGCCTTGCCCGGCAGCCGTCCTTCGACGACCAGGTTCGCATCCGTGATGCTGAGCGATGCCGACCCGCCGAACGCCTCGGTTCGCGTTCCGTCGCGGTTCTCCACCACCAGCAGTGACGACAGACGATCGCCGTACTGCGCGCTGAAGCCGCCGGTCGAGAGTTCGAAGCGCTGAATCGTTTCGGGGTTAAAGGCGCTGGTCAGCCCGAACAGCCGGTACGGATCGTGAATCTCGACGCCGTCCATCACGGTCAGGTTCTGATCAGGCGATCCGCCGCGCACGGCGAGACGGCTGCCAAACTCCTCGGTCGCCGCGACACCCGGCAGGGTTTGCAGCGTGCGATAGACGTTGTCGAGCGCGCCCGGCGTGCGCAGCACTTCGACCGGCGCCACGCGTGCCGGCGCGGGCGCGGCGGCCGGCGGCGGCGCGGTCACGGCCACCGTGGTGGCGAACCCGGTGTCGCGGGCCAACGCGAGTTCCGCACCCGTGATGCCGGCGGCTGTGACGTCCAGTTCGGTTGCCAGTGCGAAGTAGCCCGCGGCTTCGACCAGCACGGTGGTGCGTCCGACCGCCGTGGCGAGAGTGAAGCGGCCTGCCGCATCGGTGGTCGCGTCGGACTGGTCGGCCGAGAGTTTGGCGTTGGGGATGGGTGCGCGTGTGCCGGCATCAACGACGGTCCCGGAGATGGTTTGGAGCGCGGGCGTCTGCGCCATGGTCGGCCAGGCTGAAAGCGCAAAGGCGACAGCCATGACCAGCCGAATACACATCGTAAGGTCAGACGCCCGCGCAGAAACATTGGTTCCAACGTGCTATTACGCATGCGTGTTGCCGCCACTCGGTGCCCGATCTGGAATTTACGGGAACGGCGGTAGTTACAAACGTTTACAGGCTGAACAACTTGGCGTGGTATAGGTTGCCCCAATCCGCGAGCTTCGCACGAAACTGCCCGAGTGATAGAGGGTTCCTGATGAGCAGAGTTCGATTGGGCGTCGTTGCACTCACTCTCATGTTCCTGGGCGCCGTAGGAATACCATCCGCATCCGCACAGTTCGACACCGGCACCGTTGTCGGCACCGTCAAAGACAAGTCTGGCGGGTCCGTCTCCGGCGCCAAGGTCACGTTGACGAATGCTGAAACCGGCGTCTCCGTGAATCGCACCTCGAATAGCGACGGCAACTACGAGTTCGTGTCGACGCGGGCAGGGATCTACCTCGTTTCAGCGGAGCGGCAAGGATTCTCGATCGCGCTTCTCGACAACCTTCGTGTCGAGGTCGGCGCGAGGGTGCGCGCCGATCTCCAACTTGAAGTGGGCTCGTTGCAAGAGGAGATCAAGGTCACCGCGGAGGCCAACCTGGTGCAGACCGACAACAGCCAACGCAGCCAGGTGCTGTCGACGGTCCAAATTCAGCAACTGCCGCTGAATGGACGTTCGTATTCAAGCCTGGCGCTGCTGTCCACGGGCGTGCGTCGCTCGTCGATCTCTGCGGGGCGCGAGGGATCGTTCAACGTCAACGGCCTGCGCAGCACCATGAACAACTTCATGCTCGATGGTCTCGACAACAACGCCTACGCCACGAGCAATCAGGGATTCTCGAACCAGATCATGCAGCCACCGCCCGATGCGGTCGCTGAAGTGCAGCTCATCACCAACAACCATAGCGCCGAGTACGGCCACTCGGCTGGCGCGACGATGAACGTCGCCTACCGGAGCGGAACGAATCAACTGCGCGGCGGGGCGTGGGAGTTCTTCCGCAATACCGCGCTGAACGCGAGCACCTATTTCGCGCCTCCCGGCGGACAGAAGGCAACACTCGAGTACAACCAGTTCGGCGGCGTGCTCGGCGGCCCGATTCTGCGCAACCGCATGTTCTTCTTTGCCGACTACGAAGGGCTGCGCCAGCAGACCGGTGGCGTCAGCTTCGCGACGATCCCGACCGCCGCACAGCGGCGCGGCGTTTTTGCGATCGATGTCCGCGACCCGCGTACCGGCGTCGTTTATCCGGCCGGCACACAGCTGCCGATGACGGCCTTCGCCCGAAAAGTGCTCGGCGATCTGCCGGACCCCAATGTGGCCGGCACCGCGAATAACTATTCGGTACAGCGATTTGCCACCAACCCGCAAAACAAGGCAGGCGGCAAGCTCGATCTGCAGGCCTCCGAACGGCTCCGCCTGTTCGGCCGATTTAGCTGGCGGAATGCGGACACCAACAGCGAAACGGCGTTACAGCTCCCCACCGGTCCCGGCGCCGGGATCAACTACGCCAAAACCCGGCAACTCGCTCTCGGCGCCACTTATGTGCCAAGCGCGCAGTCGGTGCTGGAGGTGCGGCTGGGCTGGTCGCGTCTGCGCGGATGGTCAGGGCAGGCAAACCTCGGCACCGAGAGCGCCCTGTCGGCTTATGGCATCAGCGGTCTGCCAGACGACGAGCGCGTGGCCGGCGGCCTGCCGAGTCAGATTATCGCCGGCTACACCAGTTGGGGCCGCGGTACCGCGAGCCCACAGTGGCAGTTCCCCTCGACCTGGAATCCCAAGGTGAATTACACGTGGCTGCGTGGCCGGCAGTCGTTCAAAGTCGGCTACGAGTTCATCCACATGGCACAGGAGGTACAGGACATCAACCCGCTGTACGGCAGCAACACCTACGCCGGGCAGTTCACACGGCCGGCCGGTGCTGCGGCCAATAACTTGTACAACATCAGCGACTTCATGTTCGGCCTGCGCTCCCAGTACGACCTCACGAACGTTGTGATCGCCAACCTCCGACGCAATCTGCACTTCCCCTACGTGCAGGACGACATCCGCGTCAACGATCAGCTGACGCTGAACGTCGGACTCCGCTACGAATACGCCACGCCGTTCTATGAGCGGGACAACAACGCGTCGAACTTCGATCCGACCACGAAGACGATGATCCTGGCGTCTGATGAGGATCGCTATCTGGTGGATCCGGATCGGAACAACTTCGCGCCGCGACTCGGGTTCGCTTATACGCCGTTCGCCAAGACCGCCATTCGCGGCGGATACGGCGTGAGCTACACGCATTTCAACCGCACCGGTTCGGCCGATGTGCTGAGCTACAACCCGCCGCAGACCATCGTGGCGGTCGTCCCGCAGACGCCCGCGGATCCCGGCTTCCTGCCGGCAGAAGCAGGGTTTCCCGCAGGGATGACCGACCCGTCGAGATTTGATCCCCGCACGACCAACGTGCTCTACCAGCCGCGCGACTTCGTGTCGGCCCGTACGCAGAGTTGGTTCGTCTCCTACGCACGTGAGTTCGGTCCCGGCATGTTGATCGATGTCGCCTACGTCGGCAACCGGAGCAACGATCTCGCGATGATCGGCAATTACAATCAGGCGGCGGCGAACAACGCGGCTGGCACGATTCCCCTGGCCCAACGGCAGCGCCCGGTCGCCGGTTATGGCGATATCACCTACATCTTCAACGGTGGCGAGGCCAAGTACCACGGCTTGCAGACGAAATTCGAGTGGCGCATGGGCAGTGCGGTGCGGGTGCTGAACTCGTTGAGCCTGTCGAGGGCCAGGGACAACAGCTCGCAGTCGCTGGAGTTTGCATCGGGTGCCTCACCTGCGCCGCAGGACATCACCAATCTCGACGCGGAATGGGGGCTGAGCGGCTATCACCAGCCGTACAACAACACCACCAGCTTCATCTGGTCGGTGCCAGTCGGTCGCGGGCAACGGTGGGGAAGCGCGATGTCGCCATTGCTCGATCGCGTGCTCGGCGGCTGGCAGCTCTCCGGCGTCAACACCGTCACGCCTGGTGAGCAGGTCAATCTCACCTATACGCCGTCCGCGGCCTTCAGCGTCTCGAGCATTCGCGACTCCTGGCGCGGCGCGAATAACTACCGACCGAACGTCTCCTGCGACCCCTACGCCCCGGCGGGCGAACGGACGCTCACCAACTGGTTCAACAGATCGTGCGTTTCCGTGCCGACGGACCCGAGCCAGCCTTTCGGAAACGCCGAACGTAACAGTGTGCGTGGCCGTGGGTTCTGGCAGTTCGACTTGGCCGCCGTGAAGCAGGTAGCCTTGCCAGGCACCGCTCGCATCGAGCTCCGCGTCGAGACCTTCAACTTGCTGAACCGCGTGAACTTCCAGGCTCCGAATGCAAATCGCAGCCTCGCCACGTTCGGGACCATCACCAGCACATTCGCGCCTCGGCAGGTCCAACTGGGCACCAAGCTGACCTGGTAAGGCGTTCGCGCTCTGCACACCTGTTGACCTCAGAGGAGAGTCCCATGACGCTGCGAGCCTCGGCCCTGGTATTGGCGTTCGGTCTTGCTGCTGGCGGTGCGCTGGTGATTGGCCAGCAGCAAGCAGCCGAGGCGCCGGCTTCGAGCCGTCCTGCGATGACGCGACCCGCGGTCGCCGGCCGCAATGGCCTGGTGACGACCGGGCATCCAATTGCCTCGTCTGCCGGCCTCCAGATCCTGCTGAAGGGGGGCAATGCCTTCGACGCCGCTGCTGCTGTCGGCGCGATGGCCGCGCTCGGCGAGCCCGAGATGAACGGCATCGGCGGCAACGGCTTCATGACGGTGTTCCACAAGGGCACCGGCAAGGTGTGGTCGCTGTCGATGGCAGGTGCGGCTCCGAAGGGCCTGATGCCGTCAGAAATGACACCGGAGTTGCTGAACGCCGGCATGAAGGCGGGCATCGTCCCTGGCAATCTGGGCGGCTACCTGTATCTGCTCGAGCGTTTCGGCACCATGAGCATTGCCGACGTGTTCGCTGCGGCGATCGAATACGCCGAGCACGGCTACCCGATCGATCCGATGCTGGCGCAGTCGATTGCGCGTGGGCGCAGCAACCTGGCGAAGTATCCGACGACGGCGAAGATTTTCCTGCCCAACGGCGAGCCGATCAAGGCGGGCGAACTGATGCGGAATCCCGACTACGCGGCGACGCTGCGCAAGCTGGTCGAGGCGGAGCAACAGGCGAAAGCGAAGGGCGCGACGCGCTCGGCCGCCATCCAGGCCGCCTTCGATCGGTTCTACAAGGGCGACATCGCGCAGGAGTTTGATCGCTTCTTCAAGGCGAATGGCGGGGTGCTGACCGCCGCCGATCTGGCGGCCTACACTCCGAAGTGGACCGAACCGCTGCGCACCACCTACCGCGGTCACGAGGTCTATAGCAATCCCGCTACCTCGCGCGGTGGCTTCGAAGTGTTGATGGCCGCTAACCTGATCGAGCCGATCGACCTCAAGGCCGCGGGTCCGGGATCGCCGGCCACCCTGCATGCGGTGATTGAGTCGATCAAGATCTCGAAGGCCGACATCTATCGTTATGTGGCCGATCCCGCGTTCGTGACTGTGCCGACGCTGGGCCTGCTGTCGCGCGACTTCGCCACCGCTCGGCGGACGTTGTTCAATCCGGCGCGCGCGATCGGCTACCCCGAGGCAGGCGCACCGGCCGGCGCCTCGCCGACCATGCCGCGGGCGGCCGGTCGCGCGTTCGCGGATGACTACGATCCGGAGCAGCACACCACGTCGTTCTCGATCGTCGATCGATTCGGCAACGCCGTCGGCTGCACGCCGACGCTCGGCGGGCTGTTCGGCAGCAACGTGGTGGTCGGCAACACGGGACTGTTGCTGAACAACGGCATGCGCCTGGGCTCGACCTCGCCGTATCCCACTGACGTCAACTATGTTGGCGCCGGCAAGATTCCGGTGCTCAATAACTCGCCGGTCGTCGTCCTCAAGAACGGCGCGCTGGCCTTCGTGTTCGGCACGCCCGGCGGCGAGACGATAGGCCAGACGCAGTTCCAGGTGCTGCTCAACCTGGTCGATTTTGAGATGCCGGTGCAGGCGGCGATCGAGGCGCCGCGGCTCGTGCTGGATGCCGAACCGAACTTCTACAAGCCAGGTGCCGCCATCAAGATCAACATCGAGGGCCGCGTGGCCGCGAAGACGATCGAGGCGCTCAGGGCCATGGGCCATGTGGTGGAGGTGTTGCCCGGGTGGGGCAGCCTGGGGCACATGCAGGTGATTCGCGTGGACGCGAGGACGGGAACGATGACGGCCGGCGCGGATCCGCGACGAACGGGCTATGCGATGGGCTACTGAGGGTCGGCGGCTGTCGCCGCCTCCTGGGACTCGCGCCTTCGGGCGCTCGTAGGGCTCGGGCTTCGCCCATCGTGGGGCTCGCGCCTTCCGGCGCTCGTGGGGAACCCTCTCCCCAACCACCCGACGAGGCGCGAAGCGCCGAGCCCTACGATGGGCGAAGCCCAAGCCCTACGGGCCACGAAGTGGCCCGCCCTCTACATCTGATACAGCATCACGTAGACGATCACGCCGGTCACTGACACATAGAGCCACAGCGGCAGCGTAATCTTCGCGATTTTCTTGTGCTTGTCGAACTTGTTCGTCAGCCCTCGCGACACAGTAATCAGGATCATCGGCACGATCGCCGCGGCCAGGATGACGTGAGGAATCAGCACGGCAAAGTAGACGGTGCGGATCCAGCCCGTGCCCTGGAACGGCACCGAGCCAACGTTGAGGTGATAGATCACGTACGAGGTCAGGAACAGCGCCGACACCACCAGCGCCGCGATCATGCACCATTTGTGCGCCTGCCGCCGGCCACTCTTGATCAGGAACCAGCCGGTCGTGAGCAGGACGAACGAGGTGGCATTGAGCGTGGCATTCAGGGCCGGGAGGTCGGTGACGGTCATTGGGATGGGCGGCTCACAAGCAAAGTGCTGATCGACAACGTGATGAGAGCGAACACCGCGACGGTGACCGCTGCGGACATGAGATTGGTCGCCGGCACGCCGGTGAGAAAGGCCCGCAGCACATCCACCGCTGGGGTGAGCGGGTTGACGCGCATCAGGGCCTGGACCCAGCCCGATGCGCCACTGGCGGGGAACAGCGCTCCCGAGAGCAGCCACATGGGCACCAGTGCCACGTTCATGATGGCGTGAAAGCCCTGCGTCGACCGCAGCGGCCAGGCAATCATGATCCCCAGACCGCTTAATGCCAGGCCGAGCAGGGCCACGCAGATAATCGCCCCGGCGACGCCACCAGTGCTCGGCGTCAACCCGGAGAACGGCAGCAATAACAGGAACACCAGCCCGTTGAGGACCGCCAGCGTCGTGCTGCCGAGCGCCTTGCCGAGCACGATCGCCGCGCGCGGTGCCGGCGAAGCCAGTACGCCCTGGAGAAAACCCTCCTGGCGGTCTTCGATGATGGAGATGGTCGAGAAAATCGCGGTGAAGAGCACGATCAACGCCAACGAGCCGGGAAAATAGTACGGCAGAAATCCAGCTTCGCCCGTGGCCGTCTGAAAAGACGAGCCAAGACCAGAACCAATCACAAACCAGAAGATCACCGGCGTCAGCAGTGCGCCGACGATGCGGCTTGGCTGGCGCAAGAAGCGAAGCACGTCGCGCAGCCATAGAGAGTAGATGGCAAGAATCATTTCGGGTGCCAGGCGGGCGGAACTTTGGTTCCGCCGTGTCTTGATGTCACGACGACAGCCTCGTCCCCGTGTGGTGCACGAACACATCCGCCAGCGTCGGCTGGCCCGCAGGCACGTTCGAGACCAGGTCGCCGGGCGCGCCAATCGCCACCAGCTGGCCTTCATGAAGAATGCCGACGCGATCCGCGACCGCGGCCTCTTCGATCAGGTGTGTGGTCAGGACGATGGTGGTGCCGGCGTCCTCGCACAGCCGGCGCAACTCCTGCAGCAGTTCGCGGCGCGCGGTGGGGTCGAGGCCGCTGCTGGGCTCGTCCAACACCAGCAAGGGCGGCTCCGGCAACAGGACTTTCGCCAGTTCTACCCGCCGGCGCAGGCCGCCGCTGAGCGTGCCGACGCGATCGTCCGCGCGCGGCGTCAGGCCAAAGCGTTCGAGGGCGCGCTCGATGCTGCGCGCGAGCGGTGCGCCCGACAGGCCATACAAGTAGCCGTGGTGGCGAAGATTTTCCAGCACCGTCAGCCACGGATCGACCGCCGCCGACTGAAACACCACGCCCAGCCGCCGCCGCGCCTCGGCTGGTTCCCGGGCCACGTCGATGCCAAATACTTCGACTGCCCCGGATGTCGGTGCCATCAACGTACTGATGATCTTAAACAGCGTGGTCTTGCCGCCCCCGTTGGGGCCGAGCAGGGCGAACAGATCGCCGGAAGCCACCGAGAAGCTGAGTCCGCGCAATGACTCGCGTTCGCCGTAGCGATGCTTGAGGTCGGTAACTTCGAGGGCTGTCACGTTAAAGGGTGCGATGGTCGAAAACGAGGAGCGCCCAGAGAATCGGCAGGTACAGTATCGAGCCGAAGAACAGCCGCCTCGCCGCCTCGATCGTCCGCTTGTTTGAGAACTCCACACTGAGCAACATCAATACCGCGCCGATCGCGATGGCCTGGAATAAGTACCTCGGGCTGGCGAGGCCGACCACCGAGGGCATCAGGCTCATGGGAATGAGGGCTGCGGTGTAGATCACCGACTGCCGGCCCGTCGAGCGCCCGTCGGGCTCGATCACTGGCAGCAGCGGCATGCCGGCCCGCGCGTACTCGTCGCGATACATCCACGCAATGGCGAGAAAGTGCGGCATCTGCCACATAAAGACGATGCCGAACAGGACCCAGCCTTCGATGGAGATGGTATTGGTGGCGGCGGCCCAGCCAATCACCGCCGGCAGCGCACCCGGCAGCGCGCCGACGATCGTCGATAGCGACGTCCGCGTCTTCAGCGGCGTGTAGCACAGCAGGTAGCTGGCCGCCGTGAAGATCGCCACGCCGGCGGTGAGCCCGTTGAGAAAATAGGCAAGTTCGGCCGCGCCCGCGAAGGTGAGAATGAGGCCGAAGATAATGCCGACCGCAGGTTGCATCCGCAGGTCGGCCAGCGGGCGCATGCGCGTGCGGCGCATCAGGCGATCGGTGTCGCGCTCCCATACCTGATTGAGCGCCGAGGCGCCGCCGGCCACCAGGAACGTGCCGAGCAGCGTGTGCGCAAAGCTGGCCAGCGTCGAATCCGGTCCGGCTCCGAGCGAATAGGCCGCCGCCGTCGTCAGCAGGACCAGGAAATTCAGCCGCGGCTTGGTCAGCGCGACGAAGTCACTGGCGCGCGAAGGCAAAAGCCACTTCTTTCGATTCTTTCGGACCGACGGTCACCTGTTGCGTCTTCACGCCCAACTGCTCGTGCCATGCTTCAATCGTGTAGCTGCCCGGTGGCAGGTTGTTGAGGGCGACGCGGCCGTCCCGGCCTGAGGTGCCGAAATAGGGGTGTTCCAGCACGCCGACGAACGCGCGCATCCACGCGTGCACGTCGCACCTGAAGTCGACCATCACCTCGCGGGTGGCAAAGGTGCGGTTGAAGCTGACACCTTCGAGCGGCGTCGACATGTTGAAGGGCTGGTTGATCTTGCCGTCGGCGCGCACGTTATGCAGCAGCGGGTCGCTATTGCGAATGGCGAGGGGCTGGCCAACCCGGACACCGAGCACGCGCGGCGTGTAACGGCACTTGTCCTGGTCGAGCAGCACGGGCTCGGTCGGGATTGGGAACGAGTGGCCGGTCAGGCCGTCCTTGACGTAGACGAAGACGTTCTGGAGCGCGGATCCGTCGCCGAGCAGGATGCTTTCGTCGGCCCGCTCGCCGGCGCCGTTCTCGGCCACGCATTTCGGGTCGCCATCGAGGCGCATCATAGCCGGCGCCGGCGGCACGCCCTCAAAGCTGACCATGACGCTAACCGCCCCAGCGGTTGCCGGGTCGACGGCCGGGCCGGTTGCGGCTGGCGGAGGTGCGGGCTTCGATCCCCCACATGCGAGCGATCCAGCGAGCAAGACCAGGCCAGTGAAGAGACGAACGGACGGCATGCAGCCATTATCTCACCCGTTCGACGAGACCCAGTGCCGCGGCAATGGGTCTCGCTCAGGGCGGGTCCCGTTCGATGCGACAGGGTGCGCCGCCTCCGCGCTCACTCAGGGCAACTCCGCAAGTTGACCCCTGCGGCTTCCCGCAAGTAATATCGGAGGTTCGTAGTCCCTAGTGCCGCTATCGTCTAGGGGTCAGGACGCCAGATTCTCAGTCTGGACACCGGGGTTCGAATCCCCGTAGCGGTACCATTCGACGCGCCTTCCAGCTTGCCTACGGCAAGCCGAAAGGCTTGCTCATGGACGACGATGGCATCGTCGTCGAATGCCCTTCACTTACATCCTCCGGTGTGTTGACGACACGCTGTACGTCGGCCACACCGAGGATCTCTACCGCCGAGCAGCACGCCTCGGTTGCAAGTGCGACCGCCCGAGAACATCAACTGAAACGATGGAGCCGCAAGAAGAAGGAAGCGCTCATCCCTGACGACACCACGGCGCTTCGGTCGCTGGGCCGGAGAAAGACGAAGTCGATGGCTGGAGTCACTTGGCGCGATCCAGTCTGACCGGTTTCCGGCTGACCTGGGTGGATCGTGCCGGCAAGGCTGCCGGCGCGGTGGGGCCGGAGGGCCAGTATCGGGGCGTGAGTCTTTCACCGGACGGCCGCCACGTTGCGGTGCATCGACACGATGGCGATGGCGGCGACATCTGGTTGATGGACCTCGCGCGGGGCACGCCATCCAGATTGACGTTCGATGCCACACAGGAAAACGCCACTCCGGTCTGGTCCCCTGACGGCAGCCGTGTGGCGTATTCATCGATCCGCGACGGCAAGCCTGGCATCTATGTCAAAGCCGTCAACACCAGCGGCGCGGAGGAACGGCTGTTGGAACAGACCGGCACCCGGTCGGTCACCGCTCTCGACTGGAGCGCGGACGGGCGCTTCATTCTCTTTGGCCAGGCCGGATTGAAGACGGACAACGATGTCTGGCAACTGGGGCTGTCTGGAAGCCGCCAGGCGTCCCCGCTGCTGCAGTCGTCGTTTGCGGAGGCCCACGCACAGTTCTCACCCGACGGCCGATGGTTGGCGTACACCTCCACCGAGTCCGGGGCGGCTGAAGTGCTCGTGCAATCGACCTCGCCCGGCGGGGGCAAGTGGGTGGTGTCGAGCGGTGGCGGCAATGCGCCGAGGTGGCGCGGCGACAGCGGCGCGCCCGGCAAAGCCACGATCGTCGTGGTCCTCAACTGGATGAACGGGCTCAAACCGTGAGCCTCGAAACCGCACCCAGGCGCGGGAGACTCGCGCTCGAAGCGCGCGATGCGTTCGACAGGCAGCGCCATGGATGAGACAGCGGCATTATCGGCGCTGCGGGCGACTGGGGGCGGGTCGACTAGGCGGACTCCAACAGGTCGGCATCGACCAGGTCCTGCGGCCGACCAACTGTTCGCTTGTTGGTAATCAAGTGCGCACGGCCGATGACCGGAATGAGCAGGCCGTCGATGTCGACTTGCACGCGGTCAGCCCATGCATCCGAGAACTGGACGCCGTCAACCGTGGTGATGACATCGACGCGGTGAGGCGGAACGCCGACCTGGTAAATCGTACCTGCCGAAGCGAGATCTTCCGCAATTAGTCCGTGCCGTGGGGCTCCGAAAGCATCGAGCGCCTCGAGCACACGCGCGGCGTTCTCGGCTTCGGGCCTGACCCATAGGTCGAGGTCCTTGGTGGCCCTGGGGAGGCGATGCGCAGCCATCGCGTAGCCGCCGACCACCAGGAATTCAACGCGATGGTCGATGAACGCTGACAATATGTCGCGGAAGTCTGGATTCAGCAACGCGGTCCCCCGTGAAAGCCCAGGCGTCCAGTGTCAGTTGCCACATCATTGCCACGCGATCGGCAGGAGATTGCGAACGCCAGTACCGTTCGTCCTCGCGCTCCTGATCCCCGGCGCTCTTGAACAGGCGGCACTCGAGATTGTCGCGGACGCTCACGACGCAAGTATCCCACATTGGACCCGTCCGCACGGCCAAGCTTGGTCTCCTCACCGGCCGGCGGACCGCAGCGACCCTCGCGTAGACTATGCGAATCGCACTTCCTCAATCAGATCGCCGCGCCCGTGGTCTCTCGCTGCTGGGCATCGGCACGGCCGCGGCGGCTCTCGCCGGCGCCTTCAGCCTGCTGCCGTTCGTGCAGACCATCGAGTTGAAGACCTACGACCTGCGCGTCGCCGCCACCGCGCGGCCAGCGGCGCCCGCCGACGGCATTTCGCTTGTCTTGATCGACAACGACAGCCTGCGCCGCATGGAGCCGCTGGTCGGCCGCTGGCCGTGGCCGCGCCTGGTGCACGCCACCGTGATCGACTACCTGGCCGCCGCCGGCGCGAAGGTGATTGCCTACGACATCCTGTTTGCCGAGCGCGACCTCCGCAAGTTCATGGTTGGCGACAGCGAGTGGACCGGCGAGGAATCAGACGCCGCGCTCGTCGACTCGACCCGCAAGGCCGGCAACGTGGTGCACGTTGCCGAAGCGTCAAGCGCAGAGCTGATCGACGCGTCTCGCGCCCTGGCCGAGAATCTCGATGCGCCTGCTCTCAACGTGAGTGTACCGGCGACGCCGTGTGTGGCGACGCGCCCGCGCGTAACGCCGCCCTTCCCGGCACTGGCGCAGGCGTCACGCGCCATCGGCCACACGCTGTTCATCCTCGATTCCGACGGCCCGGTCCGCCGTGTCGCTCCTGTGGTGCAAGTGGGCCAGCGATCGATTCCGTCGCTGTCGCTGGCCACGACGATGGCGGCCGGCGTCAACGCCGTGCCTGCGGTCATCCAGGACAACGGCCAGTGCGCGGCGCTGGTGCCGTGGCGCGGCCCGGCCGAGAATCCCCATGGCCAGCCGACGTTCAGCTACTACTCCTTCTACGATCTGTTCCGCGCGCAACAAGAAGTGATCGAAGGGCAGAAGCCGGCGCTTGATCCCGCGCTCTTCAAGGATCGGATCGTCGTGGTCGGCGGCACCGGTGAAGGACTGCGAGAAGCTTTTACCACGCCCTTTCCGCAGGGCGCGATCGCCGGCCCTGAAGTGCACGCCAACGTGATCGATGGGCTGCTGGCCAATCGTTCGATCGGGCCATCGCCGGCGTGGCTCACGGCTGTGCTCGCGCTTGGCGGCGCCGCCGGCGTCGGCATCGCCGGCCTGTATCTCAACGCGTGGCTCACCGGCGCCGCGGCCGCAGCCCTGGCGTCGCTGCTGGTCTGGCAGGCATTAGCGTTCTTCGCGCGTGGCACATGGATCCCGATCACGATGCCAGCCCTCGCAATCGTGTTCGCGTTTGTCGGCGATCTAGCCTGGAAGTACGTCGTCGAAGGGCGTGAGAAGCGCATCGTCAAGAAGCTGTTCTCACGCTATGTCTCGAAGGACGTCTTCGACCAGCTGGTCGCCGATCCGTCGCTGGCGGCGTTGGGCGGCGCGCGGCGGACCATGACGGTGTTGTTTTCCGATGTGCGCGGTTTCACCGCTATGTCAGAGAAGGGCACGCCTGAAGAGGTGGTCGGGCAGTTGAACGAGTACTTTTCACGGATGGTACAGGTGGTGTTCGACCATCGCGGTACCGTCGACAAGTTCGTGGGCGACATGGTGATGGCGCTGTTCGGGGCGCCGCTTGACGACGAGGACCATG
The DNA here is from genome assembly GCA_031364805.1 of Acidobacteriota bacterium. Lineage (GTDB taxonomy): Bacteria > Acidobacteriota > Vicinamibacteria > Vicinamibacterales > UBA2999 > 12-FULL-67-14b. Next base: position 29,553 of record JANLWW010000005.1, on the reverse strand, counting down.
CAGAGCACGCGGTGCAGACCGCGTTGGCGATGACGACCGCCCTTAACGAACTGAACGCCGACTGGCAGAGCCAGGGCCGTCCGGTGCTCGACATCGGCATCGGCATCAACACCGGCGAGATGGTGGCCGGCAACATCGGCTCCGAGACGATCATGAGCTACACGGTGATCGGCGACGCGGTGAACCTGGGCGCCAGGCTCGAGTCGTTGAACAAGGATTACGGCACCCGAATCATCATCAGCGACGCCACCCGGACCCGTCTCAAAGGGCGGTATGATATCCGTCCCCTCGGTGATGTCATCGTGAAAGGCAAGAGCAAACCGGTCGCGATTTTTGAGGTCAAGACACCATGATGCGGACAGTAATTCTTGGGGTGGCGTTGGCTTGTGTGTCGGCTGGACTGGCCGAGGCCCGCTCGACTGAGCCGGGGCCGAGTCGCGCCGTAGCCGAAGGCGAAGGCGGAAGGCAGCTCGGACAGATCGGCAAGGGCATGTCGATTGCCAAGAAGGCAAATGATGTCCGCGATCTGCAGATGACCGACGCCGAAGAGGCGGAGCTGGGCGCCGCGGTCAGCGAGCGCATCCGCACCCGCTACGGCGTCGTGCAGGACGCGGCCGTGCATCGCTACCTCGCGCTGGTCGGCACGGCGCTCGCGCACGGCAGCACGCGTCCCGCGCTGCCGTGGACCTTCGTCGTGCTCGACACCGACGGCGTGAACGCGTTTGCCGCGCCTGGCGGCTACGTGCACATCACGCGCGGTGCGTTGGCGTTGATCAAGAACGAGGCCGAACTGGCCGGTGTGCTCGGGCACGAGATCATCCACGTCACCGAGAAGCACACCATCCGCGCCATCCAGAAGAGCAAGGCGGTGCAGATGGGCGCCGCCGAAACGCTGTCTGGCTCGTCTGCCCTCATGAAGCGCGCCGTCACCGCCACCTACGACAACATCGTCGAGCGCGGGTTTGGCCGTGCTGAGGAAAACGAATCGGACGAGATGGGCGTGACGCTGGCCAACAAGATTGGCTATGCGCCGAGCGGCCTGGTCGGCTTTCTCACCACGCTCAAGGACCGCAATCAGGCGTCGAAGGAAAAGCGCGGGCTGTTTGCCTCGCATCCGGAGATGGCGGATCGCCTCGACCGCATCACCAAGCTGATCGCCGCGAAGAAGCTGACGGCGACCGCCACCGTGCAGCCGCGCTTCGCCAAGAACATCACCTACAAGCCGGTGCCGGTCACCGCCATTGCGACGGTCGATCCTGGCGCAGCTGGCTTGGCGGGTGGCGGCGACAAGCAGGCCGAAGTCGCCAAGACCCCGGAAAAGAAGGAAGAGGCCAAGCCCGAAGAGAAGAAGCGCGGCTTCGGCTTGAGCCGCATGCTGCCAACCGGTGGTGGCGAGAAGAAGTCGGCCCAGGTCACCGCCTCGGGCGGCGCGCGAGGTGTCGATCCGGAGAAAGACTCGCAGGGCGGCTCGAACCCGAAGGTGGTGCCGGTGAAGCTGGTGGCGGCTGACATTGCGGCGTTCAAGAAAGACGGAGGCCTGCCGTAGGCCGCTACGTTCGCGGCCGGCTGCTGTTTTCGGGCTGGCTGCTGATCGGTTACGTCCTGCTCGAACTGGCGGTCCGGCAGGGGCTGGGCGATCTCGAACTGCTGTCGGCGATCGCCAGGCTCGTGCTGGTGCTGGCGATCGTCAACGCGGTGGTCGCCCTCGTCGCCAACAAGTGGCGCGACGATCGCCCTAACGATCGTTTTCCGGGCATCGTCCAGGACGCCGCGGTGATCGGCTTGTTCGTGGCGATCGGCACGGTGTTGCTGCGCGAGCAGTTACTCACCACTTCAGCGGTCGGCGCCGTGGTCCTTGGCTTCGCGCTGCAGGACACCCTGGGCAACCTGTTTGCGGGGCTGGCAATCCAGATCGAGAAGCCGTTTCGCGTCGGTCACTGGATTCAGATCGGTGATCGCGAGGGCCAGGTCCACGAGGTCACCTGGCGTGCCACCAAGCTACGGACCAAGGCCGGGCAGTTCCTCGTGGTTCCCAACAGCGTGATCGGCAAGGAACCAGTCCTGAATTTCTCTGAGCCGACGACCCCAACGCGCGTCGAGGTCGAGGTGGGTGCCAGCTACTCCACGCCGCCCAACGAGGTGAAGCGCGCCGTGCAGGAAGCGGTGGCGAATGCGCCGCTGGCCATGCGTACGCCGGAACCGCAAGTGGTGATCAAGGCATTCGGCGGCTCTTCAATCGACTACCTCGCGCTGTTCTGGATTGAAGACTATGCGACCGATCGACTCGCCCGCGACCAGGTGCGCACGAACATCTGGTACACGTTCCGCCGCTACAACATTGAGATCCCGTTCCCGATTCAGATTCAGTACGAACGGCAGGAAGAGCCGCTGCGTGCTGAAGCGCACGTGACGGCGGCGGCCGATCGGCTTGGCTCCGTCGACTTGTTTGCGACGCAGACCCCGGAAGCGCGGAATCACCTGGCGACGGCGGCCCGGCATCACTTGTTCGCCGCCGGCGAGGCGATGGTTCGCGAGGGCGCCGAGGGCGACTCGATGTTCGTCCTGATGACTGGTCGCGCTCGGGTGACGCTCGAACCGTCGGGACGAGAAGTGGCTGTGATACCCGCGGGCGGGTTCTTCGGCGAGATGTCGATGCTGACGGGCGATCGCCGCACCGCCACCGTGCGCGCCCTTGACGATGTGCAGGCGCTGGAGATTTCAGCGGCGGATTTCCGCGAGCTGGCGATGGCCGACCCGGCACTGCTCGATCACATCTCCAGCGTCGTCACGGCGCGACGCAGCGGCCTGGACGAAGCCCGCGCGTCGGCGGCCGCCGCCGCGGTGCCCGAAGCCAGGCAGACGTTCCTGGCGCGGATGCGAAAGTTTTTGCACGTCTGAGGTGGCGATTCAGCGCGGAGGGCCCAGGTGGCGGTCGAGCCAGTCGAGCGTTTCGCGGTACGCCTCGTTCAACGGGAGATTGTGACCCGTGTCGTACGCCACCCGGCGCCTGCGATCGGCGGGAGTCCCAAGGGCGTTGAAGAACGGAATCGACGAACTCTCCTCAGGGAAGTTGTAGTCGTACCGTCCGTTCAACTGGAGCACGGGAATCGTCACCCGCGGCGCGAAGTTAATCGCGTCGACTTCCGCCGCGATTTGCTCGAGATACAAACCATTAATCCAGAGTGCCGCGGCCTTGATGCGCGGTTCCGGCACGAGCATCATCGGCGACAAAGCGGCTCCACGGCTGAAGCCGAAAAAGCCTAGCTTTTGCGAATCAACGTCGGTCCGCGTCGCGAGGTAGTCAACGGTCCGGCGGATGTCTTTAGAGAAGTAGATCACGTAGTCTCGCCAAAGACTCGTGGACTTCAGCTTGTCGCCGCCGTCGTACTCGTTGTTGGATCGCTCGTAAGACCCTTTGTAGATCGGAAACGCGACAGCGCGTCCGCTTCTGACCAGGAACGAGAACAGTGGATTCGCTTGGACGAAGGGCGTGTGGGTGTCCCAGGCAGGCGACCCTGGCATGTACAGCACCGTCTGATACGGTGCCTGGCCTTGCTTCGGCAGATACAAGTACATGGTCACGCGCTCCTGCCCATACGCCGCGGCGAACGTGACCCGCTCGAGCCGCCAGTCGGGGTGTGAGTCGTCAACCGACTCGACCTTCGGGTTCAGCTCCGCGCTGTCGTACGAGTACAATCGCCGGTACGCCTCGAAGACGGCATCGCTCACTGGCTTCTCCGTCGCGTAGCTGCGCGACGGCGGTATCAGGATGCCGCTCACCGACGCCACAGACATGTCGCCCTCGTCGTACTTCACGGTCCGGAACCCCATGTTCGCTCCGCGGTCGAAGGACGAGCGGGCGTCGGTATCCCGGAACATGTACGGCGGCTCGTTCCACCCGCCACCCAGCGTGTAGCGACGATCGCCGGGCGCAGCGTTGAACGTCCACTCCTTCACGTTGCCGGCCAGCCCATACGCGCCAAAGCGGTGGAGGGCTCGAGTTTCGGCGGCGGCCACGGGGGCAGCGGCGTTGAAGTTCCCGAAGGGAATCACGAACCCGGTCAGACCTTGCGCGGCGACCCAGTACCAGTGATACGCCGTGGGGAGCGCGTGACCCTTGAAGGCCGCATAGGCGGCGGCCTCGTGCCAACTGACGCCGGTCACAGGAAGATCCGCGCTGCCTGATGGGTAGGTTCCCAACTCCCAGGTGGCCGGCCCCGGGCGGCCCGTGGCGTCGACGAATAGCGGGACGGCCTGGTCGAACGTCAACGACTTGCCATCCTTGAGAAAGGGATGCTCCCACCACTCGCTACGCTTGTAGCCACCCGAATCAACGAACGTCTTGAACTGGCGGTTGGTCACCTCATGGCGATCGACCCAGAAGCCGTCGAACCTGACGCGCGGCGTCTCGAGACCAAAGACGTAAATCGAATACGGCCCGCGCACCGGTGCTGCCCGCACCATGCCTTCCGGCGCCTTGCCCGATTCCGTGAGCGCGAAGGACGAAACAGCGCCGGCCCCCAACACATCCTCGGCCGAATCAAACCCCGCCTTCTCGGCCTTGAGGCGCAACAACCCCGCGGGCAAGCGGGCGTCCTTGATTGGCGCCGGGCCGACGAGGCGCCATGGCTCGTCACTACCGTATCGCGTGTATGAGATCTCCGTTCCGGGTGGATCGATGTCGAGCGTGACCGTCCTCGAAATCCGTGGCCACAGCGCCGCGAGGTCCGGGTCGCCTGCGAGCCACGGCTCGGCCTGGTTGGCGAGGTCCACGGCCGCAATGAAGTCCAGCTGCTCGGCCAGGCGAGTGATCTCGGGCAACGCGGTGTACTTCGCCCAGCGCTGGTTGGCGAGCTCTCGTCCCAGAATCGCCGCGCCGGCGACAACGGCCACGAGCGCTGCCGCCGCGGGAATCGCCACGATCGGCCGTCGGAACACTCGCCAACGCGACGGTGTGGCCGGGGTCGCGGTCTTTTCGCGATACGTCGCGATCGCTTGGGACGCCTCACCAGCGGTCAACCTGCGACGCTCGGGGTCCTTCACGAGGGCGCGCTCGACGAGCCTGGCGAACTCGGGAGGGGCATCGCGCCGCAGCGTCTGCAGCGGCGGCACCGCATCGGTGGCCAGGGCCAGAAGAATTGCGGTCGCGGTGTCACCGCGGAAAGGGAGCCGCCCCGTGCACATCTCGAAGATCAGCACTCCCAGGGCCCAGACATCCGCCCGCTGATCCACGTGCGCGCCACGCGCCTGCTCCGGTGCCATGTAAGACAGCGTGCCGAGCGTGGTCCCGGTCTGCGTGACACCCGAAGCGGTATCGGCACTCGCGGTCTCCACCTTGGCCAGCCCGAAGTCGAGAATCTTCACCTGCCCGGACGACGTCAGGAAGACGTTGGCAGGCTTGAGATCCCGATGGGTGACGCCAGCCGCGTGCGCCGCGGTGAGCCCGTCGGCGATGTGTCCGCCAATCGTGGCGACCTCGGCCATGGAAAGCGTGCCACGCTCGATACGCGCCTTCAGCGTTTCTCCCTGGTAGTACGCCATCGCGATGAAGAACTGGCCCCCGAAGTCCCCGACCTCATAGACCGTCGCGATGTTGGGGTTGTCGAGCGCGCTGGCGGCCTGGGCCTCGCGGAGCAAACGTCGCTGCGCTACCGCGTCTCCCGCGGACGCGGGACTAATGAACTTGAGGGCGACCTTGCGATGCAGCCGCTCGTCCTCGGCGAGGTACACCACCCCCATGCCCCCGGCACCGATCTGCTCGATGATCTTGTAATGGGAGACAGCCGCTCCGGGTAGGGGGTCCAAGGGCGTAATGGCGCGGATTATAGCAGTGAAATATCTGTGGTCTTCTCGTCACCCATGGAATCCCGCTCGTCGGCAAGGTGGGTGGATCGTGGGCTTGTAAATTCACCACGAAATGGTGAATATATCACCATGATCAGGAGGAATGTCGAGACTGCCGTCAGGCAGGCACTAGCCGACACGCCCGTCATTCTGCTCAACGGCGCACGGCAAACAGGCAAAACGACGCTGGCCCAGGCAGTGGCAACGGACACTGGCGCGCAGTATTTCACGCTCGACGATGCCGCCACGCTCGCGCTGGCGGCGGCCGACGCGCCCGGCTTCATTCAATCATTGTCCGGCGCCGTCGTGATCGATGAGATCCAGCGGGCCCCCGCCTTGTTTCCGGCGATCAAGCTGGCGGTGGACCGCAAGCGCACACCGGGCCGTTTCCTCCTCACCGGATCGGCCAACGTCATGACCCTCCCACGTTTGGCTGAATCTCTGGCCGGGCGGATGCAGATCATTCCCCTCTATCCGCTGTCAGCGGGCGAAGTCGCTGGCCATTGCGAGGGCTTCGTCAACAGGCTGTTCGACGGTGCCATCGCGAAACGACGCTCGACCGTCACAACGGAGGACCTGGCGGCCCGGCTGGTGCGAGGTGGATACCCCGAGGCGATTCAGCGAAAGGTCGACGCCCGCCGGACGGCGTGGTTCGCGTCGTACATCTCCACCATCCTGCAGCGCGACGTGCGCGATCTCGCGAGGGTCGATGGCCTGCATGCCCTGCCTAACCTGCTCCGGCTGTTGGCCGCCCGCGCGTCCGGTTTGCTGAACCTGGCGGACATTGGGCGTGACGCCGCTTTGCCTCATACGACCTTGACCCGCTACTTGACTTTGCTGGAGTCCGTGTTTCTTGTGCATCGGCTTCCGGCGTGGTCACCGAACGTGGGAAAGCGCCTGGTCAAGGCGCCTAAGTTGCACGTGGTGGACGTCGGGCTCGCCTGCCACCTCGTCGGCGCCGATGCGCGCGGACTCGCCTCGGACCGGGCCCTCCTCGGTCGCCTGCTGGAGACCTTCGTCGTCGGCGAACTCCGGAAACAGTTGTCCTGGAGCGACTCCCACGCGACGTTGCACCATTTCCGCACCGCTGCCGGATCGGAAGTCGATGTTGTGCTCGAACGGAGTGACGGATTGGTGGCCGGTATCGAAGTCAAGGCGAGCGTCGCGATAGGTCGATCAGACTTCGTGGCGCTCCAGAGTTTGCGGGATCAACTCGGCAAGCGATTTCGTGCTGGTGTCCTGCTCTACAGCGGCGATCAGGTGGTGCCGTTCGGCGACCGGCTCTGGCTGGTACCGGTCCCGCACTTGTGGGCAGAGTGACGTCTGATTTCCATGGCACTCTTCGCACGGTACGCACCCGTACCCACCTTTATTCTGCCCAGATCAGTACGCGTCCTTCGTTCGGTTCAGTAATATCGAGCACAATCCCTGGCCCGCGTCGCTCGATGTCCTCGACGCTCAGGCTGACGCGGCTGTCGTCGAAGCCGCTGGCGTAAGAGCTGAAGGCAATCGGCCCCGACTTCAGCCTCAGCAGCCAGAACGGCACGTCCACGCTCACCATCCGGCCTTCGCTCCCTTCGCTCTCGTCGAACGCGAGAATGTGCAGGGTGGTCAGCTTGACGGTCGCAGCAGGCTTGGGACCGCCGGAGTTGGTCAGCGTTTCGCCGTCTCTGAATTCCAGTAGCGGCTGTTGGCCGGGAAATTTGGCCCTCACTGCATCGAAGCGTGAAGTCGCGTCGCCGACCGGCGTCTCGACAATCTCCATGTGATTGCCAAGCCAGTAGGCAATGAACACCGAACTGCCAATCGCCGCAACAAACATAGACGCGAAGATGCCGACGACAACCCAGATCCATGTACGCCGTCGTTTGGGAGGTGCGTCGCCCATGTCGGTCATAGCGTCAACTCCGTTCCCGCGCCGGTTTCGATGGCGCGCCGCAGTACCAGGTCTGCCGCGACCACGTCTTCGACAGCCATGCCGAGAGACTTGAAGATGGTGATGTCACGGTCGCCGCGACGGCCCTCGGCTCGCCCGAGCACCACTTCGCCGAGCTCGCCACGAATGTGTCCGGCCGTGAACAAACCGTCGGCCATGCCCAACACCACATCGCCAGACTCGACGACTGCCGCCGCACGCGAATCGACATAGAGCCGAGCGCGCGCGACGAGCGCCGGATCCATCTCGCGCTGTTCCGGGCGGCAGGCGCCCACCGACACGACGTGCGCGCCGGCGCCGACCCACTCGCTCTGAATCACCGGGGTCGGGGACGCGGTGACGAGCACGATGAGATCGGCGCCGCGGACGGCGGCCTCGGCCGTGTCGGTGGCACGCACCGGGACCGGCACGTGGCCCGTCATCTCGCCGACGAAGCGCTCGCGGTTCGCGGCCCTGGGCGACCACACGCGGACCTCTTTCAGTTGCCGCACTTCGGCGAATGCTTCGAGGTGGCTTCGGGCCTGGACGCCGGTGCCAATGATGGCCAGGGTCGAGGCGTCGCGCCTGGCGAGGAACCGCGCTGAGACAGCCGAGACCGCGGCGGTGCGCGCCTCGGTGATGTAGCGACCGTCCATCAGGGCTCGCAGCGACCCGGTCTCGGGATCCAGCAGCAGGATGGTCGCCAGATGCGAGGTCAATCCCTTCGATGGGTTATCGGCAAACACCGTCACCAGCTTGGCGCCGAGGCTGCCCGGTGTCGGCACGTAGGCCGGCATCAAGCCGAAGTACGCCTTGGTCGGGCCAACGATCAGCACCGACCGCACGGGCTGCAGCACCTCACCTGCGGAGAAGCGTGCGAGCGCCGCTTCCATGGCCGGGATCAGGTCGGCCATGGGCAACAGGGACTGGACTTGCTGTTCGGTCAGGAGGCGAAAGTGTTGGGCCATGGCCACCGATTAGACACTGATCAGGCACCGAACGGCAGACCGGATCGTGTTGGTGTGAATGGTGACGATGGCGTCGATGTCGGGAGCGTAGCCGCCGCTCATCGAGATGGCAAGCGGCAGTCCGGCGCGGCGGCACCCGCCAATGACGATCTCGTCGCGCCGGCGCAGGCCGTCGATGGTCATCTTGAGGCGGCCCAGCCGATCCCCTTCATACGGATCGGCGCCGGCAAGATAGAAGACGAAATCGGGCTGCTGCCCGTTCAACACTGCCGGCAAATGGGCCTGCAGCAAATCGAGGTACTCGGCGTCGGCCGTGCCGTCGTTGAGGGCGACGTCAAGATCGCTGACCTCCTTTCGGAACGGGAAGTTCTGGGCGCCGTGCATCGAGAACGTGAACACCGACGGGTCGCCGGCGAAGATTGCGGCGGTGCCGTTGCCCTGGTGCACATCGAGATCGACGATGGCAATGCGCCGGGCGTGCTGGTCGCGCTGCAGCACGCGGGCGGCGACGGCAACATCGTTGAACACGCAGAAGCCCTCACCGCGATCCGCGAACGCGTGATGCGTGCCGCCGGCCAGGTTTGCGGCCGTGCCGTCATCGAGCGCCGCGTGAGCAGCGGCAATCGTCGCGCCGACCGACCGGCGCGAACGCTCGACCATTTGCGGAGACCACGGGAAGCCAATGCGCCGCTGGACGTCTGCCGGCAGCGTGCCGTTGGCGACGGCCTCGACGTAGGCCGGGTCGTGAACCAGCCGCAGGTCGTCCCAGGCGGCGGCCGGTGCTTCGTGCAGCTGCTCCGGCGTGATGATGCCGTCGGCGAGAATTCGCTCGCGCAGCCGCGAGTACTTGGCCATCGGGAACTTGTGTCCGTCCGGCAGTGGCAGGATGAAGTGATCCGAGTAGAACGCGCGCATGCCTGTTGGTGAGAGTGTATCCTCAGGGCCAGCGCATGATTCATCCCATCAAGACCATCGACTCACACACGGCCGGCGAGCCCCTGCGGCTGGTGATCGAGGGATTGCCAAGCCCCGAGGGTCGCACCATGCTCGAGAAGCGCGCATGGGCCATGAAGCGCCTCGACCACCTGCGCAAGTCGATCATGCTCGAACCGCGCGGCCACACCGACATGTACGGCGCGCTGTTGACCGAGCCGGTGACGCGCGACGGACATGCCGGCATCCTGTTCATGCACAACGAGGGCTGGAGCACGATGTGCGGTCACGGCATCATTGCCGTCACCACCATCGCGATTGAACGCGGGCTGATCTGGTCGCGACAAGAGGACAAGCCGCCGACCGTCGCGCTGCGCTACGACACCCCGGCCGGCCGGGTCGACGCGCGCGCGAATGTCACCTATCGGGGCGACGCCGTCCACGTCGAGTCGGTCGCGTTCCGCAACGTGCCGTCGTTTGTGTTCGAACCGTCCCTGCTGGTGACGGTTGGCAGCCGAAAGATCCCGGTCGACATCGCCTTTGGCGGCGCCTTCTACGCGATTGTCGATGCCGAAGCCGCCGGCGTGCCGATTGACGCAGCGCACCTGCCTGAGCTGCGCAAGCTCGGCATGGCGATCGCCCGTGAAGTGGAGAAGCTGCGCCGGGTGGTCCACCCGCTCGACACCGGCCTGGAAGGCATCTACGGCACCATTTTCACCGCGCCCGCCCAGTTGCCCGACGCGCACCTGCGCAACGTGACGATATTCGCCGATGCGGAGGTCGATCGCTCGCCTTGTGGCACTGGCACCGCGGCCGTCATGGCCGTGCTCAACGACATGGGGCTGTTGCTGGACGAAGTGCCGTTCGTGCATGAGAGTATCGTCGGCACGACATTCCACGGGCGGGTGCTGGAGCGGGTTGAGGTCGGGGATCGGCCGGCGATCGTGCCCGAGATTGAAGGCTCGGCATGGATCACCGGCGAGCACACGTTCCTGATCGACGGCGACGACCCGCTACGAGCCGGGTTTCGCCTGTAGGCCGGCGATTTTCGAGAAGTCCACCTGCGAGGCGAACTCGTGCAAGACCTTGGTGTCGGCCAGGTCGCGGCCTTCGATCGTCACCATGAATCGCTTGCCAGCGAAAATGTTCAATTCGCCGCGCTTCGAGCTGTTGTCGAACTTCTCGAAGCCGGGGTTGCCGCCGACGTTGATCGACTTCTCGTAGCCGTCGCCGGTTTCCCGGCTGTAGCCCGACGCCAGGAACATCGACCATGGCGCAATCAACATCTGCGCGTAGCCGGTATCGACCAGCTTCATCTCGATTTCCGCATCGCCCTTTTTGTACTCGGTTTCAACCTGCGAGTAGGCAATTGGCGAAGTCATGCGTTCGGCGCGCGGCGCTGTCATCGTCCATCCCGCAATGGCCGGCAGCGTGCCCTTGAGCACGTCGGTGGCGACCGGTTCGACCGGCTTACCGTCGGCGCCGCCGCCGCCAATGGCAGCGGCCATGCCTTGCATGGCCTTCGCCATGTCAGCCATACCCTTGGCGGTATCACCACCCTGCTGTTGGGCCTGCGTGACCGCTTCAGCAGCCTTCTTGATGTCTTCCGCCGCCTGCTCGGCCTGTTTCTCCGCTTCGGATTTTCCGCAGGCGATCGAAGCCACCAGCGCTACCGCAATTGCAAGTTTTGAGAAATTCATACTCACCACCCTATCGCTAAACCGTCCTTACGCAAGTCCGAACCGCCCAGCATGACGCCGGTTCTTGGATCGATCACGATCGCCTGATAGCCACCCATTTGCCCGCGGCCGTCGGAAACCGTGTGGCCTTTCGCCTCGAGCGCCTTGCGCACGTCGGCGCCAATGCCGCTCTCGAGTGCCAGGCGGCTGCCCATGTGGCGCATGCGCGCTGCGTCGCCGGCTTCCTGCACGTGCATGCCGAAGTCCACGAAGTTGGCGACCACCTGCGCGTGGGCCTGCGCCTGGTTGTCGCCGCCCATCACGCCGAAGGCGACCCACGGCTTGCTGTCTTTCATAATCATCGCGGGCACCAGGGTGTGCAGGGGACGCTTGTGCGGGCCAATCTGGTTCGGGTGCCCCGGCGTGAGCACGAAGCCCGAGCCGCGATTGTGGAGGGTGATGCCGGTCTCGCCGGCGACGAAACCGGCGCCGAACGATCCGAACAACGACTGGATGAACGACACCACATTGCCCTGGCTGTCGGCGGCGGTCATGTAAATGGTGTCGCCGTGATCGCGGCCGGCAAAGTCCTGCGTCGGCCGCCCGGCGCCCGCTGGCGTTCCCGCCGCGTAACTCTTGGCCGCCTTGGACATGTCGATCTCCTTGCGGCGGGTGGTCGCGTACTCCTTCGAGAGCAGCGTCTTCAAAATATCCTTCGACATGTGATCGCGATCGGCCAGGTAGGCGCCGCGATCAGCAAAGGCAATCCGCTTTGCCTCGGTCACCACGTGCAGGTAGTCGGCCGAGTTGTGCCCCAGCGCCTTGATGTCGAAGCCCTCCATGATGTTCAACATCTCGAGCGCCACGAAGCCCTGCGTGCTCGGCGGCATTTCCATCACCTCGTAGCCGCGGTAGTTCACGCCAATCGGATCAACCCAATCGGCCTTGTGGTCGGCGAAGTCACGCATCTCGAGCAGGCCATTGCGGGCCTTGAGGTCGGCGACAATCGCGCGTGCGATCGCACCCTTGTAGAACGCGTCGCGCCCGTCTTTGGCGATCGCCTCGAGGCTGCGCGCCAGCCGCGGGTTCGCGAAAATGTCGCCCTGCGCCATCGGCTTGCCGGCCGGCAGGAAAGTGGCGGCGGTCGCCGGATCGCGCGCCAACAGCTTCTCGTTAGCCGTCCACTCGTTGGCCATCAGTTCGGCGACCGGGAACCCGTCGCGCGCGTAGGCGATGGCCGGCGCCAGTGCCTTGGCGATCGAGATGGTGCCGAAGCGAGTCAACAGTTGGTGCCAGCCTTCGACCACGCCGGGCACATCGACGGTCAGCGGCCCGTTACCGGGCATTTCTTTCAGGCCTCGCTTGGCAAACTCTTCCGGAGTCGCTGCGTATGCCGAGCGGCCGGTGGAATCGAGTCCGTAGACTTTCTTCGTCTTCGCGTCGTAAACGATTGCCAGCAGATCGCCGCCAATCCCATTCATGCTCGGCTCGATCACCGCGAGCACCGCGGCCGCCGTCACGGCGGCATCGATCGCATTGCCACCGTCCTGCAGCACCTTGAGTCCGGCGGCCGATGCCAGCGACTGGCTCGTCGCGATCATCCCGTGCCGTCCGACGGCCGGCGAGCGGGTTCCGCGAAGGTTGCCTGACGGGCGATCGCCGGGCTGAATCTGTTGAGCGGACGAGGTGGTCATGATGAGGAAGGCTCCGGTCAGCGCGAAGAGGAGATTTCGCATCCAGGGATTCTATGCCTTCTGGCTGAGATCCTGCTTGGTCCGGACCTGCCGGGCCTCTAAGATGTGCCTTGCGAACCGCGCCTGGATTCGCACGGTCGGTCGGCCTTCAAACAGGAGAGCGAGCATGGCGAACTACGTGGTCATCGGTGCGGGCGCGTCGGGGCTCTACACGGCGTATCGTTTGCTGACGGGCAGTACCTTGCGCCCCGGCGATACCGTGAAGTTGTATGAGGCCGGGACACGCCCAGGCGGCCGAATTCTTTCCTATACTTTTCCGAAGTCGATCAGCGCGGACGGCCTGTACGCCGAATTCGGCGGAATGCGGTTTGCCGTGGATCAGGCGTACTGGAGCAAACCCACGGGCCCGAAGCCGCCGATCAAGGAAGGCCACGTGCTGGTGCAGAACATGATCCTGGAGCTCGGGCTGCAGGACCTGGTGGTGCCGTTTCTTGAATCAGCCACGGCAGGGGATCCGCCGAACAATACCGGTCGCATGTACTACCTGCGCGGGACCAACGTGTTCGAGAACAGTCTGATGACGCCGCAAGACCTCGCGCAGCTGCCCTACAAGTTCTCCCCCGAATTCATGAATTTCGTCAGCCAAAACAAGGTTCCGGCGCCATTGACGTCGGACTCTTTGCTGGGATCGATCGCAGGAGCCTTTACGCCAATGGTTGGAAGCCCTCCACACCCCCTGGGTTCCAATAACGCGGACCGGGCGGCCTGGTGTAAGTATTTCGCGTCGGGAACCGTGCCTCCCGCGTACGGCACCCCAGTGTTCCCTGCGGGTACCAAGGTTCAAAACATCGGCTATTGGAATCTGCTCTACGATCAGTTCGACGACGAGGGTTTCGACTATGCGGCGGACGGCGCCGGCTACACCTCCAACGTCATCAACTGGAATTCGGCCGACGCCATGCAGGCCAACAACGACTATGGTTCCGGCTCGAGCTACTGCAGGCTCGATGGCGGCTACGGTCAACTGTTCACGAAACTCGCCAACGCGGTCGAATTCCTGGCATCGAGATATCCGGGTTCCGGCATTTTCTACGACTACAACGCGACCCGTCTCACGGAGCTGCCGAACGGCCAAACCTCGTGCGTGTTCTCTCGAAGTGTCGGCGGACAGCAAGTAGTCAATGCCGACTACCTCTTCCTGGCGATGCCGCGCAAGTCGCTCGAGCTGATCGCCCGTGATTGCGCTTCGAGCTACATGCTGAACCAACCGGCGGTGAAGTACTTCATCCAGTCGTCCATCGATCAGCCCGCGATCAAACTGATCATGGTGTTCGCCTCGCCGTGGTGGACCGACACCTCGCAGTGCGCGTACACGCCGTGTCTGACCAATCCGGGAGACACATCGGTGCCGCCAGGCCAGTGGGTCGGCGGCCCGACGATCACCGACCTGCCGCTGCGCCAAATCTACTATTTCGGAAACAACGTTCCCGGTGGTCCCGGCGTCACCGGCGGGCCCTACGTCCTGCTCGCCAGTTATGACGACGAGAATTACTCCGATTTCTGGAGGGTGCTGGAAACGAACCAGGATCTGACGGAGGCGCCGTCGCTGAATGATCAACCGCTGCATGGCCCGACAGAGGTTCCGGTCAACTCGCCAATGGCCAGGATGTTGATGAAGCAGCTCGCCGAGGCGCATGGCGCGGATGTGACGAAGTTGCCGGCGCCGATTGCCGTTTACTACCAGGACTGGGGACAGAACCCGTACGGCGGCGGGTACCACGGCTGGGCGGCTCACTACAACATCTGTCAGGTCATGGACAAAATCCGCGCACCCTATCAATCGATCCTGCACGAGCAGCGGTATCGCACGTACGTCATCGGATCGTGTTATTCCTTCGATCAGGCGTGGGTCGAGGGAGCGTTCTGCACGGCAGAGTCGGTGCTACAGGATGCTCCCTTCGGCCTGAAGGCATTCCGAGGGGTGGCGAATTACCCGCTGATCTGCAAGTCCAATTCCTGATCGAAACTGGCGGCTGTCTGGGTGGGAGTCATCGCCCACCCGGCTCCGAGTGTTACGACGAGGTCGCCGGCGCCGCGGCCCCGTCGGCGACTAAGTCATCACCGACATCGGCGATGGCCAGACCGGGAATCCAAAACCACGTGCAGGCAGCCAGCAGAAAGGCGATACCGGTCAGCCCAAACGCCAACCCGAAGCCACCGCCACTGGCCAGGGATCCGACGGCGAATGGCGCGGCCGCGCTCGCCATGCGGCCGGTGTTGTAGGTGAACCCCTGACCCGTCGCACGGATGCGTCGTGGATAGATCCGGGAGGTCAGCACACCGAAGCCACTGAAATACCCGGTGCCAAAAAACGCGACCACCGGCCCGAGCACCACGAGCAGTGCCGGACTGGAAATGACGGAATAGAGCGGCAGCAGCGCCGCGGCGGTCAGCACGTAGGTCACGTAGGTGCGCTTCAATCCGAAGCGATCGCTGGCGTACCCGAACAACACAAAACCAAGCCAGGTGCCGACTTGCATCGTCACAATCGCGGACGTCATCATCCCGGTGCTCATGCCGATGCCGCCCCGATCGGGC
This sequence comes from Acidobacteriota bacterium, assembly GCA_031364805.1. GTDB lineage: Bacteria > Acidobacteriota > Vicinamibacteria > Vicinamibacterales > UBA2999 > 12-FULL-67-14b. The sequence continues at coordinate 13,922 of JANLWW010000005.1, read as the reverse complement.
GGCAGTGACAGATAGGCGGGCACCCACGCGTTCATGCCCCACCAGCCGAACAGCGTGCAGGCGTTCATGGCCGTGATCGCCGCGGTCAGCCGCCCGAGCCGGCCGCGGAAGATATCGGCCAGGCGCCAGTCTTCGCGGCGTCCGCTGGCCGGCGGCGGTTCGTAAATTCGCCACACGATCCACGGCGCGATCGCGACGGGCAACAGACCGCACGCGAGTACCGCACGCCATCCCCAGAGCGGCAACACCAATGCGGTGATGAGCGCGGCCAGGCCATAGCCAATCGCCCACGTGCTCTGCATGAAGCCCATCGCCTTGCCGCGGTGAGCGGCGGGCCAGGTTTCAGAAACCAGCGACGCCCCGCACGCCCACTCGCCGCCCATACCGAGACCGACGCAGGCGCGCAGCACGACCAGTTGCCAGAACGTGCCGGCCAGCGCCGAAAGCCCCGTGAAGATCGAAAACACGAGGATGCTGCCGACCAGGGCTCGCACCCGGCCGTACCGGTCGGCGACGACGCCGAAGGCCAGTCCGCCGAGTGCCGATGTCAACAACGGCACCGATACCAGAATGCCCGCCTGCTGTGTGGTCAGTTGCAGCGCCGGGATGAGGGTGGCGAGCAGCATGGCGAACAGCATGACCACGAAGGCATCAAGCATCCACCCGGCCGATGCTGCCACGAGCACCAGCCGGGCCTGGGAGTCGGCTTCGCGCCACCATCCGCCGGCCGTGGCCGACGGCGGTCGCGTCACGGTCGCTTGCGTGTTCAGGCGGGTTGACCCTTGATGATTCCCGGACGCGTGATCTTGAACCTGGAAATGTCGTAGGTTGTCGAGCCCTTGGTCGCCAGTTGCGAGAGGATCGTGCCGACCAGCGGGCCGAACTTGAACGCCTGCCCCGATTCGCCGGTGAAGATCGAGATGTTCGGGTGTCCGGGCAGCAGGTCGAGAATGAAGTCCTGGTCCGGCGGCATGACGAAAAAGCACGTATCGGCAGACCCGGGAATCGTGGTTGGCGAAATCCCGTTCAGGTAGGTGCGGGCGAACTGTTCGAGGAAGCCGAGGATTTTTGGGTCTGGTTTACCGGTGGCCTTGAGCGGCGAGTCAAACTGGTGGAACGTAAAATCCGTCGACATCTTGATCTGTCCGGGTGTTGCGAGAGGCGGCACGCTGTAGAAGGTTCCCTGGTTCCCGTCAGGCTGCGGTTTGCCGAAGTAGAACCACAGCGGGAGGTCCTGCGCGCCGCTCGTCACGGCGTAGTACGCCAGGGTCATCTCCCAAATCGTCAGGTTCAGTTGAATGCCCAGCCGGGCGAGCAGCTCGTTGGTCCATGCGCCGGGCGTCAGGATCACCTTGGGAGCCGAGAAGGAAGCGCCGGCGTGGGTGCGAATGGTGACGGGCTTATCGGGGGTGGCACCTGGTTCGATGTTGATCACGCGGTCACGTTCGCGCAGCACGACGCCGTTCTGCCAGCCGAGCACCGCCAACGCGGCCAGAGTGCGCGCCGCGTAGATCGGACCGCCGTTGGGCTGAAACACACCAAGCGTCGGATTGGGCAGATTCTTCCACACCGGGAATTTCTGCAGCAGCGCGGAACCCTCGTAAGTCTGGAATGGCAGTCCGAGCTTCGTCATCACCTCCATGCAAAGTTTCAAGTCGCCCTCCGGCGTGACGTTGCCGTTCGGGTCGCCGAGAAACAGCACGCCTTGGATATGGCGGAGGATACGGCCAGAGGCATCCTGCAGGCGCATCCATAGTGGATCGGCTTGGAGGACCAGCTTGGCGAGATTCTCGTCGGCGTACATCACGCGGAAGAAGCGTGATTCACCATGGGAGCTTTGCTGATCGTTGAACAGGGCGCCACCCTCAATCAGCATGACCTTGGCGCCCGTCAGCGACGAGTAGTACGCGGCCGCCAAGCCCATGATGCCGCCGCCAACTACGATAATGTCGTACATCTTTTCTCCTCCAATGACCGCGTCACGAGGCGCGGCGTCCTTCTGCGAGAGCCCGCAGCTCGGCTTCGATCTGTGGAATCAGATTGGTCATGCCCAAAGTGCGACACAGGATGCTCGCGGCCGTGAGGGCAGCGTGCGCGGCGTCGGGTTGGCCTGTTCGGCGGAGGATCGATCCACGCGCCAACTGGCAGTGTGCCTGCCGAGGGCGCAAGACGCCGGCCACGGTCAGCGACAGGGCCGCGTCGAACGTGTCCTTGGCCTCCACGAGCCGGCCTCGCCGATCCAGCGCAGCGCCGAGGATGCAGAGGGCCATCGCCTCGACCGACCGTTCTCCACGCAGGCGCGCCAACCGCACTGCCTCGGTAGCCTGTTTGATGGCGGCATCGCCGTCGCCGGCCGCCAGCATTTCATTGGCCAGCGCCGCAACGGCGGTCGAGTGATGCCAGAGGATGTGTTTGTCCGCGGACTGCGTGATGGCGGTTTCGAGCGCTTGTCGCGTTTCGCCGGCCCGGCCGACCGCGACGAAGCCGGCGCTGAGCGCCGCGGCGCTCCAGGCGGTGGCGCTCGAAAAACTGCATGACTCACAAATCTGATACGCGCGCTCAAACAGCGGAATGGCCCGATCCGCATCGCCTTGCTGCAGCCACACCAATCCCAGGGTGCTCAAGCCGAACAAAATACTGTAGCTGTGCTCGGCCGATTCAGCCAGTGCGAGGGCTTCTTGAGCGATCGCTTCGGCCCGCGCAAACTCCCCGACGTCGGCGAGCGACAACGCCGACCACGCGCGGGCCCAGATTGAGGCCGGTCCTGGCAGGCTGAAACGCTCGCGCAGCTGTGTCTCGTCCAGGGTCGCGAGGATTTCGCCGGCCAGTCCGACCGCTTCCGGACACTCGCCGAGCGCGTAGTGAATCTGCGCCAAGCGCATGCGCGCAGCGATTTGGAGTCCGACATCGTTGGTCGATTGGCCGAGCGTCAACGCCCGGCGTCCAGACTTAAGTCCGGGCTCGTGGTCGGCGGTCAGCCAGGAGTAGTTGGTGAGGTAGCAGGCAATCCAGCCAAGCTGCCGATCGTCCTTGAGGGCGTGCGCGAGCTGTTCGGCTTCCCGAAGGTGCTCGCGACCGCGCTCGTACTCACCAAGCGGCAGCAACGCGTCTCGCAGTTGCAACAGGATGTCGAGTCGTTGACGGATCCGCCCGGTGTCTTCGGGCAGGCGCGCCACCGCTGTCAGCGCCTGTTCGAAGCGGGATGCCGCGTCGTTGTAGCCCGACCGAGCCAGCGATCGCAGTCCAGCCTGATGGAGATAATGGGCGGCCCGATCCCATCGCTGACCGAGCAGCGCGTGATGGCCGAGTTCTTCGACCCGATCGGCGAAGCGCTCGGCGGTGCTCGCCTCGATCGCCTCGAAGATCCGGCCGTGCATTGTGCGCCGGCTCTCCTCGAGCAGGCTCCGATACGCGACGCTTTGCGTCAGGGCGTGCTTGAAGGTGTACTCGACCTCGGGAAACAGTGCCGCCTCGTACACGAACTCGCCGGTTTGTAGCTGTGCCAGTTCCCGGTGGAGATTCTCTTCCTGCAAGTCGGCGACCACCTGGAGCAGGGACAACGGGATATTGCGACCCACGACGGCCGCGCATTGCAACAGGCGCTTGCCATCGGAGGACAGGCGGTCGATGCGCTCGGCCAGCACGGTCTGGACCGAGGCCGGCACCTGAATATCGCGGAGCGGCGTGGCCAGCCGCCGCGACTGACGCTCGCCGACGATCGCGCCCGTCTCGATCAGCGTGCGGACGGTTTCCTCCAGAAAGAACGGATTGCCTTCCGTACGTTCGATCAGCAGCCGTTTGAGCGGGGCCAGGCCGGCATCCACGCCGAGCAAGGTGTCGAGCAGTTCGTCGGCACTCTCGGCCGACAACGGATGGATTTGCAGCTGCGTGTAATAGCCGCGTTGACTCCAGTCGTGCCGGTAATCCGGCCGGAAGTTCACGAGCACAAGGATGCGCGCGCCGGGCAGGCTATCGACGAGCCGGTCGAGAAACGCCTGGCTCTCGGAATCGATCCAGTGGAGATTTTCGAACACCAGGAGCACGGGCCGCAGTTGACTTTCGCGAAACAGGAGGCGCTTGACCGCGTCTGGCAGCAGGCGCCGACGTTGCATGGGATCGAGCGCCGGCGCGTCGGCGTCACCTTCGCTGGCGACATCGAGGAGCGTCGCCAGCAGGGGCAGCGCCGTCGCGAGGCTCGGATCGAGCGCCTGCAGCCTGGTGGCGAGCGTCGACCGGATGGCTTCGGGCCCGTCACGATCGTCGATCTTGAAGTACGACTTCAGGAGGTTGATGACCGGCAGATACGGGACGGACCGGCCGTGCGAGAACGAGTCCGTCTGCAGGACCAGCCAGTCGGTCAACACCGCCGATCGCGTGAACTCGTAGAAGAGGCGGGACTTGCCGATGCCGGGCTCGCCCGAGACGGCGACGATTCGGCCGTGACCGCTCAGGGTGGCCTCCAGCGCGGCGTGCATTTGGTCGAGTTCGCGGGCCCGGCCGACAAACTGGCTGAGACCGCGCGCGGTGGCGACCTGGAACCGCGTGTGAACCTTGCCGGCGCCCACCAGCTCGTGCACGATCACCGGGTGCGTCATGCCTTTGAGCGGAATGGCGCCCAGGGATCGAGTCTCGACGTAGCCATTGACCAGATCGAGGACATTGGATGTGAGGAGTGTCGTCCCCGGTTGCGCGATCTGTTCCACTCGGGCGGCCAGGTGGGTCGTCTGTCCGACGGCGCTATAGTCCATGCGCAGGTCGCTGCCGATCGAGCGCACGACGACCTCACCGGAATTAATGCCCACGCGGATGAACAGCGACACACCGAATTGGCGCCGCACGTTTTCGGCGTGCTGCCGCGCCAGCTCCTGCATGTGAAGGGCGGCGTAGCACGCGCGCACGGCGTGGTCCTCGAGCGCCAATGGCGCGCCGAACAACGCCATGATGCCGTCCCCCATCACCTGATTGACCGTGCCGTCGTAGCGGTGCACGGCATCCATCATGTGGTTCAGCAGCGGGTCAAGAATGCGCTGGACCTCCTCAGGGCTGCGGTCGGCGATCAACTCCATTGACGCCTTCATGTCCGCAAACACCACGGTCACGAGCTTGAGCTCACCTTCGAGGGCACCTCGGGACGTCAGGATTCGTTCCGCGAGGAACTTCGGCGTGTACTCCTCGGGCGAGTTGAACCGACGGTGCGCTGGCGGGTTCAGTGCCGCCGCTGGCTCGGGGGGGATGGCACCGGTTAGGGGCTTTCCGCACTTGCGGCAGAACTTCGCCCCAGGTTTGGCCAGCGTGCCGCACGACGCGCAGGGGGAGTCGAGTGCCGCGCCGCAGGTATCGCAGAAGGTCGCATCCGGCTCATTCGCAGCACTGCACGCGGGGCACTTCACGAATCACGCCCTCGCCCGAGGCAGGCGAGACATCAAAAGCTCCCGCGTACCGCCAGCTGCAGTTGCCTGGGGTTGAACACGGCGTTGGGCGTGGCGAAGCTTGAGATCGGCGAGTCGCCAGAACCCCATACGCCGCTGACCGCCTGCACATTGACGCGGTTCAGCAGGTTGAAGGCTTCGAGCATCAGTTCAAGCCGGACGGCCCGGACCTGGATGAATCTCGACAGTCGGGTGTCGAGGTTGAAATAGCCGGGTCCCTGCAGCGTATTGCGGCCGAGATTGAACGGGCGATCGGTTTGCGCGTTGAAGTCGCGGTTGGCGTCGGCGCCAACGGTGACGTTGAAGAACCTGCCCGACTCGGCGACCGCGGTGCCGGCAACCTGAAATCCTCGCAGGACACCCGTATCGGGGCCTTGCCACACTCCAAACGCGGTCAACCGATGCGGTACGTGCTCCACCGACCTCGCCCATTCGCGATCTTTCTCGAACTCGTTCTCAGCGGAGTTCTGGAACGAGAAGTTCACCGTGTCGTCCATTGCTTTTGATGCGGTGTAGTTGAGCGTGAGGGAGAAGCGCCGGCTCAACCGCTTTTCCACCGTGACGGTGGCGCCGTTGTATTGCGAGTGCCCGTTGCTGTTGTACTCCGTAATGGCGCTGAACGCGGGATCGGCTGAGCGGAACTGGAAGTCGGCCTTGCCCGAGGGCAGCACGGCGATTGGCGCCAGCAGGTTGATGTTCTGAATCCGGTTCAGATTGCGGCCGGTGGTGTGCACGTAGCCGACCCTCACCGCCAGTCGATCGGTGACCTGCCGCTCGACCTGGACGCTGGCTTGCTGCGAGTAGGCGTTGGGTGCTTCCCGGTTGGCGGGAATGCCGAACTGCGGCGCGCCGACGGGAATGGTCCCGTCGGTGAGATACGCGTAGGCGGCACCGGTAGCCGCCGCACCAGAGATCGACGTAATCGGCACCTGTCCGTCCAGTTGATTTCGCGCGACTCGGTAGCCGCGGCCGCCGAACAGGCGCGGGTTCATGTGCTGCAGAATCGGAAAGGTGTTGACGAACGCGCCGTAGCCCGCGCGGACCACCGTGGCATGCGTCGCGCCGAAGGAATAGACCGCGCCGACCCGTGGCTGCAGATTGTTGTAGTCGCGGTCCATCATGTCGGCGGGCAGCAGATCGACGGTGTATCGCGCGCCGATGTTCAGACTCAGGCGCGAGGTCACCCGCCATTCATCCTGCGCGAAGGCTTCGGCCGTTGGCTGGGTGACGGTGGTGACTGGGTTGCCCACCGACACCTGGAACGTGGCAGCGCTGAAGCCGGCCGGATTGCCGGCGGTATTCAAGAAGCCCGGTAGTCCGGCAAACACCACGCGGCCGCCACCAAAGGCAAAAAAATTCATCTTCTCGTGCACGACGTTGAGTTCGGCACCGATCTTGACGGTGTGACCGTTGCCGAGCCACGTAATGCTGTCGGCGGCCTGGAACCGTTGTTCAGTCCGCTCGCGGATTTGGTCGAACTGGTCGCCCGCGACGAATAGTCCGGCGACGAGCAGATTCGGCTGGCGGGACACCGGCGCGTTGTTGAACTGCCGCCGCGCCATCTGGGCGCGAAGGTCGTTGACCAGGGTGGCCGACAGGACCGTCACCGCGGTGATCACACCCGACTGATCGCGTACGGCATTGGTGCGGCCGTTGGAGGGCAGGCTGATGCCGCCGACACCGGCGTTCGGGTTTCGGGCATCGGCGATGTTGTAACGAACCGTCAGGGAAGTCTGCCCGACCCGCCCGTGCAGCTTCCCGAGAATCTGGTCGTTGTTGTTGGCCGTCTCCACGACGTCAATCGGTTCCGACCGGTAACCGAGCGTCGCCAGCTGCGCGTTGATGGTGCCGATGTTCGAGAGGACGAACGTCGAATACTGCGGACGCTGACTCCGGCGCTGCCCCTCGTAGCTGGCGAAGTAGAACAACTCATCGCGCCTCACCGGGCCGCCGAGGACGCCGCCGAACTGGTGCTGCTGCAGGTTGTCGCTCTGGCCTCCGGCCGTCAGGATCGAGCGCGCGTCAAAGCGGGCGTCGCGCACGAACTCGAACGCGCTGCCATGACGCGTGTTGCCGCCGGACTTGGTCAGCACGTTGACCAGACCGCCCATCGCCCGTCCCGCATCGGCGGTGAAGTTGTTGTTCACCACGCGGAATTCCTGTACCGCCTCCTGAGAAATCGTCGCCCGTGTCGAACCGTTGAAGGCGTCGTTGTTGTCGAGGCCGTCGACGGAGACATTGTTCAGTTGTCCGCGTAAGCCGGCAAACGAGATGCCCGCTTCGACCAGCGGGGTGTTCAGGTTGGCGCGGCCCCGCGACACATTGGGTGTCAGCAGCGAGAAGTCAAAAAAATTACGTCCATTCACAGGGAGCGCGGCGACATGCAGCGGCGAAATGGTCTGGCTCTGCTCGGTTTTTGTCGCCTCGACCAGCAGCGGGCTGGTGCTGACAAGAACGAGCTGCTCCACGCCCGGGACGGCCAGTGTCACGTCGATGGTCGCGGCCTGGCCGACGCTCAGTTCGAGGCTCGTTCGCACGCTTCTGGTGAACCCCGCCGCCTCAACTGTCAGTTCGTAGACGCCAGGCGGCAGACCTGGAATGGCATACTCACCGTTGTTATTCGAGACGGTGCTGCGGCTGAGATTAGTGGCGAGGCTGCGGGCGACCACCGCGCCGCCTTGAATGACCGCGCCTTGCGCATCGATCACGACGCCGCGAATGTCGGCCGTCGCGCCGGTTTGCGCCGCCGCCGTCAGGCAGGTCGTGACAATGAAGAATCCGCAAACGAGCACCATTCTGACATGGGGACAGGGGGCCATCCTGAGGCGAAGCTTGGTCGATTGAACGCAACCTGTCAAGGAGTTACAGGGGGGTTCAACCGTATAATGTCCGCGGCAAAACGTTGAGATTTGAGTCAGGCGAGTCTATTGGTCCGTATCGCGTCCAATCGCTTCTCGGCGCGGGCGCCGTCGGCGAAGTCTATCGCGCTTTTGACTCGCGCCTGCAGCGGGAGGTGGCGATCAAGGTGCTCTCGCGGCCCGATGCCGGTCGAGAGGCGCTGGACCGATTCGCCACCGAAACCCGCGCCGTCGCCGCGCTGTCCCATCCGAACATCATTGCCATCTACGACGTGGGGGACGTGGCCGGCCTGCCCTATGCGGTCATGGAACTGCTGGAGGGCGAGACTCTGCGAGAACGGCTTTCAGCCGGCGCGCTCCCGTTGCCGCTCGCGTTAACCTTCGCCTCCCAGCTGGCGTCCGCGCTCGGCGCGGCGCACGAGAAGGGCAACATTCACCGCGACTTCAAGCCCGAGAACGTCTTCATCCAGCGCGGCGGCCAGGCCAAGGTTCTGGACTTTGGCGTCGTCCACATCGCCGCGTTGTCGGACCGGCCGGCGTTGGAGACCACCATGGCGACGATGGTCGGACTGGTGGTCGGGACGGGTGGCTACATGGCGCCCGAACAGGCACGCGGCCAGGCCGTCGATGGACGGGCGGACGTGTTTGCGTTTGGTGCGGTGGTGTACGAGATGGTCACCGGCAAGCGAGCCTTTGAAGGGAACAACTTGATCGACGTGATCGCGGCCACGTTGGACGAGCGGCGGCCGGGCTTCGACGCCTATCCCGGCGTGCCGGAAGGCGTCCGCCGCCTGCTGCGCCGGTGCTTGGCCCGCGATCCCGATGGCCGGCACCCGTCGGCGGCGGAGTTGTTCGCCGATGTGGAGCGGCAGCGTCAGCCCGGCCTGGTCGAACCGACGGCCGCGTCGAGTTCGTTGGTGTCCTCGATCGCGGTGCTGCCGTTCGTCGACATGAGCCGAGGCCGGGACCTCGAGTACTTGTGTGAAGGCATGGCCGAAGAAATCATCACGGGGCTGTCTGGAATCGCGGGCCTGCGGATTGCGTCCCGAACGGCGGCGTTCCAGTTTCGCGAGCGCGGAACCGACGTCCGAAAAGCCGGGGAAGCGCTGAACGTCGAAGGCGTGCTCGAAGGCAGCGTCCGGACGGCAGACGACCGGCTGCGCGTGACCACCCGGCTCACGAACGTGGCCGACGGCTTTCTCATCTGGTCCAAGGCCTTTGACCGGCAGCTGGCCGACATCTTCGCCGTCCAGGAAGAAATCGCCAGAAGCGTGGTGAGCCTGCTGCAGCCGGCCAAAGCAGCCCTCTCCGACTCCCCAGTCATTCCGAGCGCAACCGGCGTGACGGCCGCTTACACAGCGTACTTGAAGGGCCGTTACCACTGGAACCGTCGTACCGGCGACAGCATCGCATTGGCGGTCGAGTGCTTTACCGCCGCGATCGCTGCCGATCCCAGATATGCGAAGGCCCACGCCGGTCTTGCCGACGCGCTTGCGATGCGAGCGATCTACGGACTGCAACCGCCCAACGACGTGATGCCAAAGGCGAAGGCCCAGGCGATGCGGGCACTCGTGCTCGAACCGGAACTGGCGGAGGCATGGGTGTCGCTCGCGCTCATCGAGTCCGTGCACGAATGGGCGTGGAGCGATGCGGAGCGCCACTTCTTGAAGGGAACCCTGATGGCGCCGGGTTACGCGACGGGCTTCCAATGGTATGCCCTGAACTGCCTAATTCCGCTCGGCCGGTTCGATGAGGCGCGCCGCACCATCGACCGGGCCATTGCCAGCGATCCGGTGTCGTTGCCGATCGCCACCAGCGCCGGGCTGGTGGCGTTCTTCGACCGCCGGTTCGACGAGGCCGCCGGTGTGTTCCGCAAGGTGATCGCGCTCGACGGCAATTTCGGACCGGCGCACTTCTTCCTGGGGCAGGCGCTGGCCGAGAGTGGGCAATTCACCGAGGCCGTGGTTCACGCGGAGCGAGCCGTGGAACTCTCGAGCCGGTCGTCGGAAACGCTGGCAGGAATGGGCTACGTGTTAGCGGTGGCCGACGACCGGCCGCGGGCAGAGGCGATTCTCGACGAGTTGCAGGTCCTCGCGCAGACCCGCTACGTGTCGCCAGGTGTCATGGCGCAAGTGCACGCGGGGCTCGGCCGGTCCGCCGCCGCACTCGAGGCGTTGCGGGCGGCGCGCGACGTGCGCGCGTCGGACTTGGCGTGGCTGGCTGTTCGGCCCGCTTTCCACGCCCTTCGATCGGAAGGCGGGGTCGTCGAGTTGATCGAACAGATCGGCGTCACCGCCCGGCCTTCATCGTCGGTGCCCGATCGGGAGTTGCGATGAGGGCACTGGTCGTCTCGGACATCCACGGCAACATCGACGCCTTGCTGGCCGTTGAGGCCTGGCGGCGCACGCAGCCGCCCGTGGACGCGGTGTGGCTGCTTGGCGACCTCGTCGACTACGGCGGAGCGCCCGGGGAGGTGATCGCGTGGGCCCGCGAACACGCGACGACTGCGGTGCGCGGCAACCATGACCACGCGATGGCAACCGGCGAAGGATGCCGGAGCTCCGCAATGTTCCTCGGCCCGTCGGTGGCGACGCGCGAATATTTCCGCCCGCGACTCTCGCCGGCTGACCTTGATTACTTGGCTGGCTTGCCGCTGGAGGCCTCGATTGACCTCGATGGGGTTGGCCGCGCCGCTTTGGTTCACGCCTCACCGACGGATCCGCTCTTCGGTTACGTGGCGACGGCGGCTGCCGATGAGGTGTGGCTTGACGCGATTGCTCATGCGGGCGCCCCCCGGTTCCTGCTCGTTGGCCATACCCATGATCAGTTCGTGCGAACCGTGGGCGGCACGACCATCGTCAATCCAGGGAGCGTCGGGTTGCCGACCGACGGCGACCCGAGAGCCGCGTTCGCCGTCTTCGACTCCGGAGCCGTGGCCGTGCATCGCGTGGTCTACGATGTGGAGCGCGCGGCGGCGCGGGTGCAGGGGCTGCCCATCGAAGCCGATCATCGTCGATGCCTCGAAACCCTGCTGCGCGAGGCGCGCCTGTGAGACCCCCGCCCGGCGGGTGTTGCGGCGAACAGGGCGATAAGCTGTCTTGAAGCGGTATTAAGCCCTCTTTATACTGGGACCCATGGCCATTCGCGACCGCGTCGCTCGCCTGCTGGACGAGATGCCGCGTGATGCGCAATTCCCCTCGCAAGGCGCCACCTTGTTCGTTGACCTCGAGCGTTGCGGCCTGCACAGGGCCTTCACGCCGCTGGCGGTCACGCGGACCGTGCTCGGAGGCCGCGGCGCCAACATGTACTATCTTCACCGTTTGCTGGACGAGTCGCTCACGCCACTCGATCCCGGCATTCCGCTGATTTTTGGATCGGGTCTGCTGACCGGCCTGGTGCCCAGTGCCGCCCGTGGCAATTGCACATCGTGGTCGCCCGAGTCGGGCGTGCTGCTTGACTCCAACGCCGGCGACTACTTTCCGTCGTTCCTGCGAATGAACGGCTACGACCACATCGTGCTCTACGGCCAGGCCCCGGCGTGGACCATGCTGATGATCCGTGAAGGCGCGGTGACCTTCGAGGATGCCGCGCCGTACGTCGGCATGGACAACCTCGACATGCGCGACGCCGTGGCCCGCGACCTGGGCGGCAAGTGGGCGCGCAACCTGGCGATGGTGAATATCACCCGCGCGGGCGAGAACCTGGTGCTGACGAGCGGCATCATGGCCGGGCCCAAGGCCATCTACGCGCGTGGCGGCCCGGGCGCGAAGATGGGCGCGCTGCGATTGAAGGCCATCGTCACGCTGGCCCAGACGCGCGAGTTCCAGACCGCGCAGCCCTACAAACCCTACAACCGGCACATTGCCCAGAAGCTGCTGGCGACCTCGGTCGTGAAGAACGCGCTGTCGACGACCGGCACGCCGTTTCTCTATAAGCCCAGCCGGCTGCTGGGCGCGATGGGGACCAAGAACAACCAGGAGACGACCTGGACCGACGCCCTCGACGCGGAGCACTTCGATCCGTATCGGCCGGGGATGGCAGGTTGCTTCCGCTGCCCGGTAAACTGCCGTCCGCTCAACGATCTGCAGAGCGTGACGCCCGACAAGTACGACAAGGGAGATGGCCCCGAGTACGTGACGCTCGGCAAGTTCGGTCCCAACCTGGGCATCGACAGCGTCGCCTCGGTGATTCGCCTGAACAACATCTGCAACGATCTGGGTCTCGACACGGCGTCGACCGGTTCGGCGATTGCCTGGGCCTTCGAGCTCTTCCAGCGCGGCATCATCACCACCGAGCACACCGCCGGCCTCACCCTGACCTGGGGCGACGCCGAGACCATTGAGACACTGCTGTTCCAGATGGCGATGCGCGAGGGATTCGGCGCCGCGCTCGCCGACAGCACCCGGGCGGTGGAGACGGGTCACTACCCGGCAGAGGCCTTGCAGTATCGGATCGCGGTGAAGGGCCTTGGCCAGAGCGATCCGCACGACGCGCGCATCCTCAAGGCGTTCGCCCTTGGCCTGGCGGTCGCCACGCGCGGGATGGATCACTTGCGCAATCGCGCGACCCTTGAGATCAACGCTCGCATCAACGACAACCCGGTCTTCAAGTCAGAGCTGTACGGCGGCGCGGTGAGCGCCGAGCCCAACAGCTACGTTGACAAGGAGCGCGCGGTACGGGCCTGCGAGAACATCTACGCGGTCGGCGATTCCGTCGGCATGTGCCGCTTCACCACCAAGTTGTTCAACAGCCCTTCGCTGCCGGGGATGCCGGAGTTCCGCGAACAGCTCGCCAACGTGACCGGGCTCGCGTTCACCGACGAACAGCTGGAACAGTGCGGTCTCAACGTGATGGGCGTCGAGCGGCTGATTAATCATCGTCTCGGCATGCGCCGCAAAGACGATACACTTCCCGACCGCTGGTTCGACGAGCCCAATCCGAGCGGGCCTTACCAGGGCGAGCGCATCGATCGGCAGGAGTTCGACGCGATGTTGTCTCGCTTCTACGCGATTTCCCGGCTGACCAGCGAAGGCGCGCCGGAAGAAGCCTGGCGCAAGGAATTGGTGGGCACGCTTGGCAGTGACCGTTAACTTTCCGGCGGCGTTGCAACCGGTCGCTGGCGGCGATTCGCTCGTGGTGCGCGAAAGCGTCTCAACCGTTGGCCAGTTGCTCGCCGCGCTCGAACGCCTGGCGCCAGGCCTCGGCGAGCAGCTGGACGACCCGCTCTACAACCTCGCCGTGAATGACGAGCTACTGCTGCACGCGGTGGATCAGCGGCCGATCGCTGATGGTGATGTGGTCGAGGTCATTCCAACCATGGCCGGCGGCTAGTCCGGGTGCGTAGTGTGCCTATGGTGCCGGGGGTGCTAGAGTGCGGACGTGGGTCGCGCGGTTGGCACCAGCGTTCGGCGCAAAGACGGTGACGCCAAGGTCACCGGCGCCGCCAAGTACATCGACGACCTGACGTTCCCGGGCATGCTGTTCGGGGCGACCATTCGCTCCACGATTCCTCGTGGCGCGATTCTCGAGACCCACATCGATCTCTCATCCGACTACGTCGTTGCGGACTACCGCGACATTCCCGGAAAGAACTACGTCGCGCTGCTTGACCCCGACCAGCCATGCCTCGCCGAGC